>CAMDFN010000010.1 GCA_945897565.1 Chryseobacterium gleum | reverse complement strand
GGTCATACTTTTTCTTCCTCTATCGAATTGACTTTTGTCAATGGGCAATTGGTTTTTGACAACGGAAGAATCATCACTGATGTTCGCGGTCAACAAGTGGAAGTAAGTTAGATTTTGAGGTCTTTCCCACACTTAAAATGCCCTTTCGGACACACTTTATGACCATGCAAACCACAGGGGCGGCAGTCTAGGTCTTTTACCTCAATAATGGTGGCATTTTCCGAAAGCGGCCCAAAACCAAACTCGGGAACTGTTGAGCAAAAGAATGCACTCACGGGTGCATTGGTAGCTGAAGCCAAATGCAAGGGTCCAGAATCATTGACATAATTGTGTTTAGCCCCCGCCATCAGTGCGGCCGATTGTAAAAGCGATAACTGACCAGCTAAATTGAGAATTTGTGAGCTGCTTATATTTTGTACAATTTCATCGAGGTAAGCGCGGTCGGAGGGCGCTCCTAAAAGATAGATAGTTGTATTTGGTGCTGATAATTTTTCAATCAACGCTATCCAAACCTCTTTTGGCGCTTGCTTGGTAAACCAAACACTTGTGGGTGCCAAACAGTAATACGGAACTTCTTGATACATTTGAATTGAATTCAAATCTTCTTTACTTGGAAATAACTGAGGTCGCCGGATAGGCGTAGGAACCAAGTCTGAAATCAGACTTAAATTGCGGTCTACCTCATGCCAATTAGGCTTTATTTCGTGCTTGAACTTCTTGGTGAACAAATAAGACAACGGGTTTTTTTCAAAACCTCGACTTTCTTTACCACGAGCTAAAAAGGTGAGGATGCCGGAACTCGCAAATCTTTGCAGATTGATAACGAGGTCGTATTGTTGAGAACGCAAGGTTTTACCCAAATTCCATAGGTTCTTTACTTTCTGACTTTTATCGAAAATAAAAACTTGGTGCAAGAACGGATGTGCTACAAGCAGGCTTTCATTGCCTTTTTTTACCACCACATCGATTTGTGCAAGAGGAAATTGTAGGTGTAAGTTCTCCCAAACCGGCGAAGCGAGAATGACATCGCCTAAAAAAGCAGTTTGTATAATGAGTATGCGCTGCAAGTTTATCGGATAAGGGTGACGTAACCTTGCTTGACGATCGCGTCGGTTTTGTTGATGATCAGTTCAATGCGGTACTGAAAAACATCGTTGGTGGCAGGTAAGCCAGAGCTGCTGATGATGCCATCCCAGCCCGCAGCAGGGTCATTGGTTTCAAAAACAATTTTGCCCCAGCGGTCTATGATGCTAAATGTGTATTTTTCAGGATCTACGTTTTGCACCACCGGTAAAAAAATAGGGTTGAGTCCATTTGGTGTGAAGGCATTGGGTACAAACATGAGTGGGTCGTACGCCAGGCAAAATTCATTGGAATAACTGCTGTCTATCAAACCAAATTGATTTAGGTTTTCTAGTGCCATTACTTTGTAACATACTTGGCCTTTGTTGCGCAATTGTGAAACGTCGTCGGTGATGTCATAACTGCCGTCGGGTAGTACTTGTATCGGAATGGTTTCCCAGCTCCCATAAGCGTTTCTGAATACTTGATAGTTTGCAATGGCTCCGGCAAATTGGGTGTAGGGTGTCCAGCTCAGGGTGTTGATCATGTTGTACTGATCGGCGCTGCCTTGTACAAAAATGGTGGTGTTTTCATTGGCATAAGCACCGGGGTTGCCGCAGCTGTCTAAATAAATGCTGCGGTAGGTCCAAGGCCCCCACTGGGTATCTACGTCTTCGTCAAGAAAAGAAGCGATGTTGTTCAAAATAGGCCCTTCACCGATACTTTGGAAAACACCATTTGTGTCTTTTCTTTCAAAAAGCACGTTGGTAATTCCTACGCTTTGGTCTACCCAGGCTTTGAGCTCAATGTCGCCATCTAAGACACTCGCAACACTAAAATAATGAAAGTTAGGTGGGGTTGGCTGCGGCATGACAAAACACAAGGGGTTCGAAAACGCCGAAAAACCATTTTGTAAATCGGCTTTGACATACAGACAATAACTTTCGTTTTTGATGAGATTTACGCTGGCCGTAGTATCATTAGTTGTCTGAAGAAGCGTCCAGGTGTTGTTGTATTTACTCCAAATTTCATAGGATAAAACAGCGTTTCCGCCGTACTTACTCCAGGTAAGATCTACGCGCTGTGGGCACATATCGATGAGGTAGCTCGCTTGTATAGAAGTGTGGAGGTTGGCCTTGGCTGAGGTCTGAAAAGAAGGCGGGTTGTTGGTGGTAAAGCAGGAGTCAAAAGCAGCCACTGTGTAGGTGTAAGGCCCGCCGTTGAACGGTACGCTGTGCCAATACGAGGTGTTGTTTTGCCCGTAAACGGTATCGAGTTCAATTAAAAAGCCATTGGTATCAAAAGTATAAACTACATAGCCGTAGGTGTCTGGAGCTGCATTTACATTCCATTGCACTTGCATTTGTTGGGTGCTGGTATCAAAACCAACGCTGGAAAGCACCGGAATAAAAGGCGTCATCATGTCGGTGAGCGAATCGCCGGGTCGGTTGGAGTTGAAGTTGCAGGTGCTGGTTTTTAAATTCACGCGATAGCGCAAAAACTCATTGCAGAGGTCTATGGTGTCTGTGTAAGTAGTTTGGTTGTACGGAACGCTGTCCAAGAAATTAAAGAAATTGGTGGGGTATTCGCGGTAGATGTAATAGTGGCTGTTGTACAGCGGTGAGGGCGTGGTTTTAGGTTTGTTCCAGTTGAGCACGGCCGTTCCGTTGCTGGGGTTGTTGAGCGTCAGAAAGATATTCTTCACCGTATCAGAATAAGTCAAGAAAGCACCGCCACACCCCGATGCAACCGAAATATAGAAGTCGTGGCTGCTCCAAATGGGTGGAATGGTCATGTTGGTGGCATTCACATTTAAAGTATCGTACAATAAGCCATTTTGTAGGGAATACAATTGAAAACCAGCAAAACCTGCCGTACTGCCCGAACTAATGGAAGGCCAATTGATGGTGAGTTCATTGGCGTTGTTGGTCTGGATGCAAGCAATATCCGGAGCAGCAATGATTCCTGAATTCAGCACATGGATCGTAATTGTGGCGTACTGAACCTGCGGTACCGGGCAAACGTCGTCACTTGCTTTGAAAACAAAGTGATATGTTTTTTGGCTCTGCGCTTGGCCTTGGCCATCTAAGAGGTGTGCACAGGTGGTTTGCCAGGTAAATTGGGTTTGTATTTGTGCAGCGGCGGTGTAAGGCAGTGCAACGCTTAAGCTTGGGCAGGGGCCAACAGCACAAGGTAGATTGCCTTCTAAAGTAATGTTTTGTGCGCTGCCGTTGATTTGGGTATCGGGGTCTGTGATCAGTAAATCGAAGTTGATGAGGTCGCCCGCATTGACAGTGAGTTCATAGGAGGTGCCTCCAGCAAAAGGAGGTGCAATGACCGGCGGAAAATTACTGCTGTTGCAGGGCTGCAAAACAAGTTGCATTTCGCGTTCGGTCTCGGAAATGAGGATGCCGGCGCGATATGCCTTTACAACAATTTTAAGGGCGTAATTACCGATAGTGAAGCAATTGAAAGTCAGGTTGCCATTCAATGGATTGAGCACCGCAGCTACATTGCTTGCATTGATTGCAGGCCCAGGAGTAGGGCTGAGGTAGCTAAAACCACTCGTGAAAGGAATTGGTGCTGGGTTGCTTGGCGGGTTGTAGGCGCCCATTGGGAAGTGGTCGTATGGAAGGCCAAATTCAAAGTGCAGGGAGTCTAGGTTGGGGTCATTGACCGCAGCGTTGTATTGATATGGTAGCCCTGCGCAACTTACAAAGTTAGGGTCTTCATTAAAGACAGGAGAGTCGTCGGGTTGTGAAAGATTGAAAATTTTAGCCACAAGGGTGATGCCGTAGGTAGAAGGATTGCTGAGATTGGTAAGGGCGCCGCTGCGCGAGAAGTTTTCATAGGTAAAAGCCCAACCTTGGGCAGGAGGTGTGCCGCTGAGGGCAACAGGCGCGCTGCGGTAAATGACTTTTTCAATAGCACCAATGCCGTTTCCGCCGTTGTTGCCAGTGCCGCAAATGAGTGGGCCAGCGCCACCAGGAACTTGAGTGCAGCTGGGCGATAAATCTTGGCGTTGTACAAATAATACAGGAATGACGCTGAGGGTAGGGTGGTTCCAGACGCGGAGGTTCTCGGAGACGGCATTGACGTCGGCCCCGTTGCAGTCGCGGTAAAAAACAAGTTCAAATTGATAATTGCCGCCACCGAGATGTTTGTAGGTGATTTCTCCGCCCATGACATGAGAGGCGTGGCCAAGCATAGCCAAGTGAAGAAATAAGCCTAAAATAAGTGCTCTGAACATCCGTTGAATAACGTAATTTTTACTGTTTTAGTATAACGGCGCAGCCCACAAAAGGTTGCTATCCAGCTGAAATGATGAGCATTTCTTCCCAATTGAGGTAACGCTTGGCTAATTGTTGGAGTTTGAGTGCGTCTACGGCCTTGATTTCGGCAATATAACGGTCGTAATAACTGAGGTCAAGGCCCATTGTTTCCACGTTGGCAAAAAGATCGAGCATAGCATAAGGGCCATCGGCACTTTTGAGCAACTGACCCATGAGGTAACTTTTAACGAGTTCGAGTTCTTCGGCAGGTACCAGTTCGGTTTGGAGGCGCTCGAATTCTTTTTGAATTTCTGTAAAAGTGGCGATTCTGGTTTGAACACCAACCTCTGTACCGATCACCATATAGCCGAAATTGTTGTTTTCTACGAGGTGTGAACCAATGCCATAGGTGTAGCCTTTGTCTTCGCGGATGTTGCTCATGAGGCGGCTGCCAAAGTAGTCGCCGAGAATGGTGTTGAGCACGCTAAAAGCACAGAAGTCTGGATGCGTTTTGTTAAAGAGTGGCCTGCCAATCCGCACGGCACTCTGCACCGCACCTTCATGCTCAATGTGGGTAGCGCCTTGCTCGGGTTGCCATTCGAACGCTTTGCGCGCTGCAATTTGACTTTCAAAGGCATTCAGTAAGACTTGAAAAGCTTGGAGGGCCTCTTCTGAAATATCACCAATTAGGAAAACTTTTTTGAGACCGTGGAGGTAATGTTGTTGGTGAAAAGCTTGGATAGCGGAGCGGTCGGCGTTTTGGAAGTCCTCGAGTTGTATTTGCTGCGCGTATACAGAGCCGGCAAAAAGGCTGCGTTGAAAATGGCGCTGGGCCATAAAACTCACTTTTTGTTGCTGTACTTTGAATTTTTGGCTGCGCTCATGCACAAGTTCTTGCAGTTCTTTTGGAGGGAAGGTAGCTGCAAAAAGGCTTTCATGAAAAATTTGATACGCATTGAGGAGTTGGTCTTTGAGCGCATAAACCGTTACAACTGTTGTTTCTTGACTGAGGGAGACGTCGTAATAGGCGCCCACTGCATCGAGTGCGTTTTGGATTTGCTTGGCTGTTTTTTGTGCGGTGCCGTTGATCAATAGACCTGCACACAAGGAGGCTGTAAGCGGATCACCGGTGGCTGAACCTGCGGCAAAATGCAGCTCAATTTTACTGGTTTCATTTTGAAGGCCATTGCGCCAATAGAGTTTGGCGCCACTTTTCAAGGTGTAAATGGCTGGTGCCACAAAAGCGATGTGGTCTATAGGTCGCAACTGGGGTGCAATGTTTCTATCGAGCACAGAAGGGCTTGTTTGTTGCGTCATGGTAATTGGGCTTGAATTTGCAGCAACGCACAGCGATTTTTATCGAAGAGTTGTTGGGCATAGGTTTGAAGATCAGTGGTCTGGATAGTTGTAAAGCGGGTACTTTCTTGATTGATGAGCGCTGCGTCGCCAAGGAGTTCAAAAAAGCTGAGGTTCATGGCGCGGCTCAGTAGGCCTTGGTCTTGAAAAGCTTTGGCCGTTTGCAGCTTTAAAATGAGCTGTTGCAGCGAGGGTTTACTCATTTTTTTGGCCTTGTATTTTTCAAGCAGGGGCCAAAGAGCGTCGTCAAGATCCATTAAAGAGCGGTTCGGATTGATTTTCCCTGTAATGACGAACAAGCCGTTGTCTATAGAGCCCGTGATGTAAGCTGTAATTTCAGAAACCAAGCGCTTTTTGCGCTGCAATTCCGTAAAAAGCAAGCCAGTTTTCTCGTTGCTGAGGTGGTCTGAGAGGAGGTCGGCGAGGTAGTAGTCGTTGTCTAGGCGTTTGCCCATTTGAAAAGCGTAGTAAAAGGAATCGGCTGGAACGTTGCGAACAATGACCTTTTGTCTGAGGCGTTTTTGAGTGGGTTCTTGTGGCAGTTGGCGCACCATTTTTGTTTGAGCAGGGATGTCGCCAAAATAATGCTGTACTTTTTGTTGGATTTCGGCCAATTCAAAATTGCCAACAATGCATAAAATAGCGTTGCCAGGGTGGTAGTGTTTGTGGAAAAACGCGCGGACGTCGTCCATGGTGGCATCGGCGATGTGCTTGATGTTTTTGCCGATGGTAGCCCAGCGATACGGATGTTTTTGATAAGCGAGTGGGCGCAATTCTAGCCAAGAATCGCCGTAGGGCTGATTGAGGTAGCGTTGCTTGAATTCTTCAATGACAACTTGGCGCTGTACTTCTAAACTTTTGGGTGTAAAAGCCAAGGAAAGCATGCGGTCACTTTCGAGCCAAAGCGCGGTATCGAGGTTGTGTGCGGGCAAGACATCGTAATAGTTGGTGATGTCGTTGCTGGTAAAAGCATTGCTTTGGCCTCCGGCGGCTTGCAGCGGGGCGTCGAAGTCTGGGATGTGCACAGAACCGCCGAACATAAGGTGCTCAAAAAGATGGGCAAAACCCGTTTGCTTCGGGTTTTCGTCGCGCGCACCGACGTCGTAAACTAAATTGACTACCGCCATTGGCGTAGCAGGTTCTTTGTGGAACAAGACCCGCAAGCCGTTGTCTAGGGTAAAACGCTCAAAGTGGATCATAGTTGAAAAGCAGATTGGGCTGCCAAAGCAGCGTTGAAATCGGTGATGAATTCTTGTACAATGGCGCCAGCGGGCATAATGGAGTCGAAATTGCCGGCAATTTGCCCAATTTCGAGTTCTCCGGCATGGAGGTCGCCCTCGAACATGCCTTTTTTGGCGCGGCCTCGGCCGAGTAGGGTGGCGAGCGCGTCAGCGCTCGCCCCGTTTTGATAGGCAGCCATAAGCTCTTCAAAAAACGGATTGCGCAACAAACGCACAGGCGTGAGTTCTTTGAGCGTGAGCAAAGTGTCGCCTTCTTGACTCGCGATGACGGCATTTTTAAAGTTGGCGTGGGCGCTGGATTCTAAGGAGGCTACAAAGCGGCTGCCCACTTGGGCGCCATCGGCGCCTAAATTCATAACGGCCAGCATGGCACGGCCATCGCCAATGCCGCCCGCAGCGATGAGCGGTATGCCAATTGCTTTGCGCACCATTGGGATCAAGCAAAGCGTGGTGGTTTCGTCGCGACCGTTGTGGCCGCCGGCCTCAAACCCTTCAGCTACTACAGCATCGACACCGCCGGCCTCTGCTTTGAGTGCAAACTTGACACTCGAAACCACATGCACCACTTTAATGCCTGCTTTGTGCAGCGTTTCGGTCCAGGTTTTGGGGTTGCCCGCACTGGTAAAAACAATTGGAACTTTGTGCTTGATGATTGTTGCAATATGTGCTTCGATATTCGGGTAGAGCAGGGGCAAATTGACACCAAATGGTTGGTTGGTGGCGGCCTTACACTTTATAATTTGTTCGTCTAAGACTTCAGGATACATCGAGCCAGCGCCTAAGAGGCCAAGCCCACCTGCGTTAGATACCGCCGCTGCGAGTTGCCAGCCCGCGCACCAGATCATGCCCCCTTGGATCAAAGGGTATTGGATGCCAAGAAGTGAACAGATTTTGTTTGGAGATGAATTCATATATAAATGCTTCCTACAAAATTAGTCGAAATGCTTAACTTAGCGAGGATGAAGTTCAGCTCGTATCGGATTTTATGGTTTTGCATGATGTGCCTATTCTTTGGCTTGCCGCTTCATGCACAATTTCAGGGGCAAGAATTTGTCCAAAACAAAGGGCAATGGCCTGCAGATGTTCAGTTCATGGCCAAAGAAGGCGCCGCTAAAATTTGGATGGGCTCAGACCGCTTTTTATACCAGCTCACCGATTATTCTGCGCTTGAAAAAGCGCATCATGAGCAAGCGCTCATCGCCAACCCCACCATACCTACAGCATTCGTTCAGCAGCGTTTTATTGGCATGAACCCCAATACCACAAGTAGTGGTTCAGTGCCGCGTGCACATACCTATAATTTTTTTAGAGGCAAAGACTCCACGCGATGGGCCAGCGCCGTTTCGGCTTTTGAGCAAGTAAACTATCAAAATTATTATCCCGGCATCGATTTGAGCTGGAAAAACGACAACGGGCACTACAAATACGCTTTTACGGTGGCTCCGGGTGCAGACCCCACCCAAATTAGTTGGGATTACTCAGGAACGCAAACCATTCACTTAAAGAGTGGCGCGCTGCGGCTTCAAACTCCCGTTGGTGAAATTTTCGAAGAGCAACCGCTTGCCTATCAAGAAGAAAACGGCAAGCGCACTTTTATTTCTTGCCACTATTCAGAAATTTCTGAAGGTGTTTTTGCGTATGCAGTTGGTACTTATAACACTGCACTCCCTTTGATCATCGATCCCGTATTGGTTTTTGCCACCTACAATGGTGCTATTTCTGATAATTTTGGCATGACCGCCACTTACGGCAACGATGCAACTGCCTATTCAGCAGGTATTGTTTATGGCAATAATTTTCCATTACCTAGTTTGGCCAGTTTTGATACCAGCTCCAATTTTACATCGCTTGCTGCGGCTTATGGCGTCACGGACGTTTTTGTTACGCGCTATTCAGCCAATGGGAGCACCATGCTTTGGTCGAGTTTTTTAGGTGGCGGCGACAACCTTCAAGGCACCGAAACGGCGCATAGCCTCATTTGCGATTCGCTCAACAACATTTATCTTTTTGGTGCCACTTCCAGCACTGACTTCCCTACCACCATTGGCGCTTTTCAGCCTGCACATGCCGGTGGCACACCAAATACAAACTTTTATTTTAATGGCGTTTACTTCGGCACGCAAGGCACCGATTTATACATTTCAAAAATGAGTGCAAATGGTCAAAATTTAATGGCAAGTACGTATTTGGGAGGCGCAGCAAACGAAGGAGTCAATTACCGTTCGCTCGGACTACCCTATAATTCAGTTTTGGCCTATGACTCTTTGACAACAAATTACGGCGACCAATTTAGAGGCGAGATTTATATTGATCAAAATGGTGCTGTTTTGGTCGCAAGTTGTACGCGATCAGTGAATTTCCCAACCCAAGCACCTTTTCAGCCCTCTAAAGCTGCTGGCCAAGACGCCGTTGTTTTTCGTTTGAATCCTGCATTTACAGCGCTCGAATTCTCCTCCTTTTATGGTGGCAACAAAGACGATGCAGCTTATTCTGTCAAAACCGACACACTCGGCGCTATTGTTTTTGCAGGGGGCACGGGTTCTAATAACCTTTCAGGTACCAGTGGCGCATATCAGGCGAACTATAACGGTGGAAAAACAGATGGCTATGTCGTCAAACTCAATTCTACAGGTAGTTCAATACAGAAAGCGAGCTACGTCGGAACGGCCAATTACGATCAAGTATTTTTTGTGGAGGTGGACCGCAACAACCAAATATTCTTATTGGGCCAGGCAGTAGGCGGAGGTTTTGTGGTCAATAACGCGCCTTATAGCAACCCCGGCAGCAGTCAGTTTGTACTCAAGCTCAATAATGCGCTTACGGTTAATTTGGCATCAACTGTCATTGGAAATGGCAATTCTCAAATCAATATTTCACCGGCGGCATTTTTAGTAGATATCTGCGGGAATGTGTATATCTCGGGTTGGGGCGCCAATATTTTGCAGTCTACGCCACTCAGCGGCATGCCTGTTTCTGCCAACGCTTTTCAGTCCAGCACCACCGGTTTTGATTTCTACCTGTTGGTCTTGCAAAATAATTTCAACGGCCTGCTGTACGGCTCCTATTTAGGGGGCGCCATCGCGCAAGAACACGTAGATGGCGGCACTTCACGTTTTGATAAAAACGGGGTGGTGTATCAATCTGTTTGTGGTGGCTGTGGTGGCCATTCAGACTTCCCAACCTCTCAAGGTGTTTGGTCCAATACCAACAACAGCAGCAATTGCAATAATTTGGTGTTTAAATTTGATTTTCAGCTGATTCCGACTGCAGAATTCACCAGTTCCAACGTGCAGGGCTGCGAAGACCTCAGCGTAGATTTTCAAAACACCTCTGCCCAATGGGACTCCTATCTCTGGGATTTCGGCAATGGCGATACCACAAGTGTTGTATTCAATCCAACAGTTCTATACAGCACCCCAGGTCAGTACGACGTCTTTCTCTACGTTACCGACAGCGTTTGCCTCATTACCGATACCGCCCAAATTCAAATTTTGGTCTTGGATTCTATCTTTCTCAATCTCAATGATACCATCAATCTGTGCAGTAGTTTACCTTATCTGCTTAGTGCAAACACATTTGGTAGCGCCAGTCAATTTATTTGGTCAGTTCAAAGCAATCTATCCAATCCCTTGAATGCTCCACAAGATTCCAGTATTGTTGTGTCGCAAGGTGGCTGGTATTATTGCCAAGCCAGCAATGGTTTTTGCACGGCGCTTGATTCTGTTTTTGTCGCTTTTGATATTCCGCTCAACGCTTCTTTTACAACTTCAGACACGATTGGTTGTGCGCCGCTTTCTATCTTGATCAACAATACCTCAACCCTCACCAGTTCATTTCTCTGGAACTTCGGAAATGGTCAATTGGACAGCACTACCTTTGAACCTACAATTCTTTATAGTCAACCGGGTACATACACCATCAGTTTAACCGTAACTGATTCTATTTGCCAGGGCGCAGATCAATATTCCATGCAGGTGGTAGTGGGGCCGGCTTTACAAATCACAGCGCCCGCTGATATCTTTTTGTGTAGTTCTGTAGATACGCTTTTGATTCCCATTGTTGTGGGCTCACCAACAAGCATTATTTGGTCGAGTTCAGCTCAGTTTCAAGATACCCTCAATCTAAACGCTCAAGCCAATCTTTCGTTAATTGACCCGCAAAATGCTTGGTATTATGTCCAAATCTCTAATTCATATTGTAGTGCAATGGATAGTCTTCAAATGACCATTGCTTCAGATATATTGACCTTAAACGGCCCCAATCTAGTTTGCGCTCAAGCACCATTCAACTTACAACTTTCAGGAACTACCAACGCACAAACCATTCAATGGACCCCCGTTGCTTCCATTGTGGGTCCGAGCAATTTGCCTAGCGCAAGCGTGGCAATTGCAACAAGTCAGTATTTTTATGTGGAGGTCTTGACGACCCAAAATTGCCTGCTTCAAGATTCTATTTTTGTGAGTGTTTCGCCGCTCAATCCGTTGGCGGTTGTGGCCAGTGCCAACCCCACCATCATTTTGCCAAATGCCAGCTCCCAACTCACGGGTCTTCCGGCCGGAACTTTTGTTTATGCATGGTCTCCAACACTTGGCCTTAGCAATCCAAGTATTGCCAACCCTCAAGCCACTATCGAACAAACCACTTTGTATACACTTACCGTTTCTGACGGCTTGTGTAGTGGTACTGATACAGTACTGATCAAAGTGTTTGACAGCATTTGCGGCGCGCCATTTGTTTTTATTCCGAATGCTTTTTCACCAAATAAAGATGGCCAGAATGACAAACTTTATGTGCGTGGCCCTTTCATCGAAAGTTTTGTATTTAGGGTTTATGACCGCTGGGGAGAGCTCGTTTGGGAAACCACCAACCTTTCAGAAGGCTGGGATGGTACTTTTAGAGGCCAACTCCTCGACCCCGATGTCTACGACTATTATTTGCAAGCCACTTGCGTCGGCGGTTTAGAGAATATCATCAAAGGAAACGTTACGCTCATTAGATAATTCAACATGAAAAAAATCATCACACCAAAATCCGAGAAATTTTTAGAAGCTTACCTCAATAACGCGAGCCCTACGGGTTTTGAAACTTCTGGCCAACAAATGTGGCTAGATTACATCAAACCATACACCGACGCATACTTCACCGACGCCTATGGCTCAGTAGCAGCTGTTGTCAATCCTGGGCAAGCTTATAAAGTAGTGATTGAAGCCCACGCCGACGAAATTTCTTGGTTTGTACATTACATCACCAAAGATGGCTTTATTTATTTGCGCCGCAACGGGGGCTCTGATCACATGATTGCGCCTTCCAAGCGCGTCAATATCCATACCGATAAGGGGCCCGTAAAAGCTGTTTTTGGTTGGCCCGCCATCCACATGCGTCAACAAAAAGAAGAAACACCAAGCATGAAAAACATCTTTTTGGATTGTGGCTGTGCTTCCAAAGATGAAGTAGAGGCGTTGGGCATTCATGTAGGCTGTGTGGCCACTTTTGAGGATGAATTCATGGTGCTCAATAAAAACAAATATGTGGGGCGTGCTTTGGACAACCGCGTGGGTGGTTTCATGATTGCAGAGGTTGCACGTTTGCTGTTTGAGCAAAAAAAGCAACTCCCTTTCAGTTTGTATATTGTCAATTCGGTTCAAGAAGAAATTGGCCTGAGAGGTGCCGAAATGATGGCCCACCGCATCAAGCCAGATGTGGCTATTGTGACCGATGTATGCCACGACACCGCCACACCAATGGTCGATAAAATTGAAAATGGAGACCAACAAAGCGGCAAAGGCCCGGTGCTCACTTATGGGCCCGCGGTTCAAAATAACTTGCTGCGCTTTATTATTGACGCGGCCAACGCTAAAAAAATACCTTTTCAACGCGCAGCAGTTTCGCGCTCTACTGGTACCGATACCGATGCTTTTGCGTATTCGAATGAAGGTGTCACTTCTGCACTCATTTCTTTGCCGCTGCGCTACATGCACACTACCGTAGAGATGGTTCAAAAAGAAGATGTAGAAAATTGCATCCGACTCATATACGCCGCATTATTGCGCTTAGAGGCAGGCCAAGATTTCAGAACCTTGAAATAGATGCAGCGCAATTGTTGAAATAATACGGACTTGACTTTAGAGCAACTTGATTTGTATGTTGTCTATTTCGATGAGGTCGCCGCTGATGAGTTTGGCGCGCTTGCGCAGCTCTACTTCTCCATTTCTAAGGACGCAACCTTCGTCAACTATGGCTTTGGCGTGGCCACCGGTTTCGGCTATGCCGAGTGCCTTGAGTAAGCCAATGAGCTCAATGTAAGGACCGTTGATCTGAAATTCTTGCATCTTATTTGCCTTTGAGTTCCATCGCTTTGAGCGTGTTCATCATCAATGAAGCGATAGTCATGGGGCCAACACCACCGGGCACTGGCGTAATGAAGCTTGCTTTTGGCGCTACCTCGTCAAATTTGACATCGCCCACGAGTCTCCAACCGCGCTCTCGAGTCGCGTCGTCTACGCGTGTGGTACCTACGTCGATGATGACCACCCCATCTTTTACCATGTCGGCCGTAATAAAGTTGGGTTTGCCAATTGCAGCAATGATGATGTCGGCTTGTTGGCAAAGGGCTTTGAGATTGCGTGTTTTGGAGTGTGCAAGCGTAACAGTACAGTTGCCTGGGTTGCTGTTTCTGCCAAGCATAATGGAGAGGGGCGTGCCTACGATATTGCTGCGGCCAATGATGACGCAATTTTTGCCTTCGGTCGGGATGTCGTTTCTGCGCATGAGTTCTAAAATACCCGCAGGAGTTGCCGGCAAGAAGCCGGGCAAATTGAGGATCATATTGCCGATGTTGCGCGGATGAAAGCCGTCTACATCTTTTTTGGGGTCAATGGCTTGCGTAATTTTGAGTTCGTCGATGTGTTTTGGAAGTGGCAATTGCACAATAAAGCCATCGATACTGCGGTCTTTGTTGAGGCTTTCTACTTTTTCGAGTAGGATGTCTTCGGGTACGGTTTCGTCGTAACGAATGAGTGTGCTTTCAAACCCGATGGCTTCGCAGGCCTTTACTTTGGACGTGACGTAAGACACCGAACCTCCGTCGTTGCCCACCAAAATGGCGGCAAGATGTGGAATTTTTTGGCCAGCTTGCTTGCGCAACTGCACTGCAGCTTTTAATTCTGCTTGAATTTGAGCTGCGGTGGCTCGTCCGTCTAGTAATTTCATGCTAAATTTTTTGCAAAGATACAAAGAAGCGCGGTGGCAGCAAATCCCTATCTTTGTACAAACAATTCAAATGAAAAATTGGTTCTTAATTATCGGATTGCTTTTGGTTGGAAAATCAACAGCACAACTGCAATACATGGGTTCAGAATTAGGTTTAGAGCCTTATATCGGATTTTCTAATCTAGGAGGCGCTGTTGGCGGCGAACTCAAATTTGCAGCGCGGCTCTCCGAAAATTTATTGGTAGGCCCCTCGTTTCGCATGCAGCGCAATTGGTCTAATAATTTGGGGATCCAAAGCAACATGACCACTTGGGGTGGTGGCGTTTTTGCGCACTACCGCTACCAAGAACTCATATTTGGGGGTGTAGAATTCCAGTTACTCAAAAGCCCGTTTAGTTTTGTGAATCCGCAACAAGTTGTAAGGCCTTGGTCTCCAACCCTCATGGTAGGCGGCGGTTTTTACCTCAAACTTACCGATAAAGTTCGGCTCAATGCAGCTTTGTTTTACGATGTCATCAACGCCGACAACAGCCCATTTAGAAGCAGTTATACCTTTAAAGTCAAAAACGAATTTGGTCAGGTCGTGCGCATTTTGCCCATTATCTATCGCCTGACATTTTTTATCCCTTTAGATTCAAAAGAATGAAAATAGGCATAGTCCTTTACCCAACTTTCGGCGGAAGTGGTGTGGTTGCCACCGAACTCGGAAAAGCGTTGGCCGCTAAAGGCCACGAAGTCCATTTTATTACCTATTCACAGCCGGTGCGCTTGGGTTCTTTTCGAGAAAATATTTATTACCACGAAGTATCCATCACCGACTATCCACTTTTTGATTTTCAGCCCTACGAAACGCAGCTTGCCAGTAAAATGGTCGATGTCGTGAAGTATGAGCAGCTCGATATTTTGCATGTGCACTATGCTATTCCGCACGCTTCGGCCGCATTTATGGCCCAGCAAATTCTCAAAGCTGAGGGCATTTACATTCCGTTTGTCACTACTTTGCACGGCACCGACATTACGCTCGTCGGCAAAGACCCTTCGTTTGAACCCGTTATTACTTTTTGTATCAATCACTCAAATGCCGTTACGGCAGTTTCTGAAAGCCTCAAACAAGCCACCTTAGCGCATTTTAAGGTGACAAACGATATCCAAGTGATTCCTAACTTTGTGCCGCCGAGCCCTCCACACGTGGCCGAGCGCGCTTACATCAGAAGCAAATACGCCCAAGACGAACAACCTATCTTGTGTCACATTTCCAATTTCAGACCCGTTAAGCGCACCGAAGACGTCATTCGAATTTTTGCGAAAGTGCGCGCACAAAAAGATTGTAAGCTCATCTTAGTGGGCGATGGCCCAGACCGCTATGCCTGTGAGCGCTTGTGCCGTGAACTGCAATTGTGTCATGACGTCATCTTCTTAGGAAAGGTCCGAGATACCATGCATGTATTGGAAATTGTCGATGTCTTTTTATTGCCGTCCGAAACGGAAAGTTTTGGTTTGGCCGCACTAGAGGCCATGGCCATGGGTGTGCCTGTTGTTTCATCCAATACGGGTGGCATTCCTGAGGTCAATGAACATGGGGTTTCAGGTTTCCTTGCCGATGTCGGGCAAACCGACCAAATGGCGGCGTATGTGCTCACTATTCTAGAACCTGCCAATTTACCAAGAATGAAAGCTGGCGCACTGCAAACTTCTCAAAAATTTAGTTTGTTGGAAATCTTGCCACAATACGAAGAATTATACCGTAAATTAGTTCAAAAAAACGCATGAAAATAGGTGTTTTATTGTCCGGAGCCGGTGTCTACGACGGTGCTGAAATACAGGAGTCCGTACTTACTTTACTCGAAATTGAAAATTTAGGTTACGAGGCAATTTGCATTGGTATAGATGCGCCTCAGCACCATGTGGTGAATCACCTCAATGGCGAGCAGCAAGTCCAAACGCGCAACATGTTAGAAGAAGCAGCGCGTATTGCAAGAGGCAAAATTCAAGACATTCGAACAATCGTGCCAGCAGATATTGACGCACTGGTTATACCTGGTGGTTTTGGCAGTGCCAAAAACTTTTCTACCTGGGCTTTTGAAGGGCCAAAGGGTCAAATTCGCCCCGATGTAAAGTTATTGCTCGTCAATATGTATAATGTGGGCAAGCCAATTGTTGCCTTGTGTGTGAGTCCGGTATTACTTGCACTCGCTTTTGAAGACATGCCTATTGGCCAACAACTCACCATTGGCAGTCCAAACGCAGCCTCACCTTACAACATCTCTGATTTTCAAGCGGACTTGCAAGCCAAAGGCGTTCAAACTACAGATTGCAACATCCAAGAAATTTGCATCGATGTACCTAATCGCCTCATTACCGCCCCTTGTTATATGTTAGAAGCGAGTTTGCCAGCGCTTCAGCAAAATATTCGCCAAGCATTATCTGCCCTCAAACAACTCCTTGAAGCCTGAGCAAAACCATATAGATCGCTGGCTAGAAGCGCGCAAAATCCAACGCGCTCAGCGCAATGAAACGCACTTGCTTGCAGGTATAGCCAGTGGCTCGCGCGCCGCTTTGGGGCAGGCCATTACCCTCATTGAGAGCACTAAACCTACCGATCAACTTCTTGCCCAACAACTCTTGCGCGCCCTGCCTGCGCCGGCTCACGTAGCCAAGCGCATTGGCATTACAGGCGTGCCGGGCGTGGGAAAAAGTACATTTATTGAAAACTTCGGGCTTCAATTGGTAGCCGAGGGTTATAAAGTTGCTGTATTGGCCATAGACCCATCATCTTCGCGCACTGGCGGCAGCATCCTCGGCGACAAAACCCGCATGGAACGCCTCTCTCAAGAACGCAACGTATTTATCAGGCCGAGTGCCGCAGGCCGCACCCTTGGAGGTGTCGCAAAGAACACCCGCGAAGCCATTGCACTTTGTGAGGCCGCAGGTTACGACATCATTTTAGTCGAAACCGTTGGCGTAGGGCAGTCCGAAACGCTTGTGCACGGCATGGTCGATTTCTTTTTATTACTTATGTTAGCCGGCGCCGGCGACGAGCTCCAAGGCATCAAGCGCGGCATCATGGAACTTGCCGACACCATCGTGATCAATAAAGCCGATGGCGCCAACGAAGCAGCAGCTAAGGCCGCACGTTCGGAATATGCAGGCGCACTGCATGTTTTTAGCCAAAGACCAGACAACTGGCAGCCCCGCGTACTTTGTGCCTCAGGCCTTACGGGCTTCGGCCTCACCGAACTTTGGTCTCAAATAGAGGCATTTTTTGTGCACATGCAATTCAACGGAGCGCTGCACAGCAAACGCACCGAGCAAGAGTTATTGTTGTTCGAACAATTACTCTCAGATTTGCTACAACAACAATTCTTTGCCGATCCAGATAAAAAGGCAAAATATGCATTACTCCAACAAGAATTGAGTCAAGGCAAGTTACTTGCTTACGAGGCTATATCAGAATTTAACAGCCCTCAATAGTACCCTCTCACTTCCTTTAATACTTGAGCAGCTCCAAGGTTTGTAGTTTGTTGCCCCCTTGGTAAATACTCAGCCAATAAACAGCCGCGCCTTTTGCGTTGAGGTCTAGTAGGGTTTCATAGGTGTCCGAAATTGGCCCTTCTTGAATCACTCTTCCCTGTAAATCATATACGAAATACTGACAGCCCTTGGCTAAATCTTTATTAGAACTAAAGATAGAAAATAAGCCATTGCTTGGGTTGGGTTGTACGCTGAATGCAATATAGGGTGGGTCTGGTGGTAGCGGTACAACCTTAAAAACAGCCGTAAAAGTTTGTGTATTTTGCGTCACAAAAACATTCAAACTATCAGAAAGGCTATCGGTAATATTGCTAGCTGGCAACCAATGAGAAAATAGGTAGCCAGGCTTGGCAATGGGTTGCATTTGGATGGGCACACCATCAAAGTAGGTGCCCGACCAAGGGTAGGTTGTGGGCTGAATGGTATTGAGGTGGATTTCGCCGGCTAATGGCGGTTCAACTGCTAAGTTCACTTGGACTTTTTTGGTGAGATCAAATTGCAGACCCAATTGATTGAACACAAATGTAGAACGACACAACAATTGATCCTGAAAAATTTGGTGGTTCTCTTCAAAAGCCGCCATTTGAGCGGCTATGTTATTGGGGTCTCCCCAACGGGCAAATTGTTGCGGCATTTCGGGCAGCATTGATGCGTAAAACGCATTTTCTGTTGCGAGTAGCTGTTCTTGTCGATAGCTCGTATTCATTTGGTCGGCGAAGCGATTGATAAAGTAATTGCGATAGGCCAAGTTTTCAATGCTTTGCTTCCAGATATTGATGTATGGGTTGTCTTCGGATTGGCCCATCATGTATGCGATATGGTTGTCGGTACAATTTGTCCAGCCGTTGGGTTGCATGGAAAGTTCGAGGTCAATAACGGCAAAGCGCCAACGCTTTTGGCTGGCATCTGAGCGGTAAATTTTGATGTTGTTGCCGGGCCAGTCTACATTGCCCATCCAAGACTCAGCAATGATGTAATCAGTGTAGTGCTTGAGGTCAACATATTGGTCGGCATCTTGCCAGTATGTAGGAGATGAAGGGTTTAGTGCGTTAAAGTTGCTGTAATCTGTCCAGAAATGGTCTACATCGCCTTCCACAGCGCGCAATACAAGATTGTACCAATAACTGAGAGAGAGTAGTTCTATGGAGTCGCGCGTGGCGTTGTCTTGCTGCTCAAAATACTCTTGGTTGAACTTTTCTCTGAGTTCGTATAGGCCAAAGTAAGATCCGTTGATGTAAACACTGACGGGGCGGTAACTGGAATAATAATTAGCGGAGCCCTCGCTCATCATGCGCACTTGACAAGCATCTTTGTAAGGTAAGTTGAGGTATTGATTGGAACCATTTCTTAAATAGATGTCGCTATAAAGTGCTCTGTTTGGCCTGTCTGGAAGTAGTGGAAATGCAATTGGTTTTTCCCCAAAGGCGCCATCTGTGAAGCTCAAGCGGAAGGAATGCTGCGGTTGAGAGCGGCTGCCTCCAGCTCCCCCATCCATGCGAATAGCCGTTTTACTTTGGTGCAAAATAGGGTGGGTTTGCCCGGTGTCTAGTAAAACAGCATAGGCAGGCTTAACCCAGTCTGACCACCAGTTGTCGAAAATGCCGGTCGAACCAAATAAGTTATCATTGGGCGTATTGACCAATAAAATAGGGGTGGTGTGCGAAATATTAAAAAGGTAAGTGGTTACAGCTTGTTCACTTGGTAAAAGAGTTGGATTGGAAATAGGAAAAACTTTTGCGCGCAGCACTGAATTTGAATTGATATTTATCGGACCCACATAAGTTGGAGAGTTGAACGTAGGGTCTAGACCATTGGTGGTGTAAACAAGTTTGCCAATGGTGTTTGGAATACTCGTTGTAATTTGAACACTTTGCGCGCTGTTGTAAATACCACTTGCCAAACTAATTTGTGGGCGAGCTAGCGTATCTGAAAATACTTGGTTGCCATTGTTACTTGAACCAGGGCTTGGATTCATCCAGGTGAGATTTGAGCTTCCGTTTGGCGAGCGACCAAAAGAAATGTCCGCTTGAGGGCATACGATCTCTAAATCATCTTGAAGTTGGTTATTGGCATTGAACAAATATACGTGCTCACCGGTGCCATCTAGTTTAAAGTTGGTGTGGAGTTGTTGTCCTTGCAAGGGGAGGAATTCTGCATCTAGCGCTGTGAGTGAGGTGTGAAGAAGGGAGATGTCGATGTAATCATAAAATTCACCGTTGGTACTTGCCACTTGAAAAGAAAGTGAAGAAATAGGGCCTGCAATGAGCCCTGCTGCTTGGAGTTCAGTTGCCAAAAAAAGCATTTGGTGTCTTGCGCCCCAATACCAGTTGCCATATGGAGCTGGGTAGTCTGTGTTGCTGTTGGTTAGTGTACCTGTGCCAATGATGGCATTATTGAATTTAATATTGGGTCTTTGGTTATAGGTTTGGCCGATGTTATTGCTGCAAGCTGCCGGCGAACCATCAACAAAATTGGCTACACATGATGTAAATGACGTAGGGCTTTGATAAAAAATAGAATTCTCGGTATAGCCAGTATTGTTGTAAGAACAAACATTGACGATGATATTAGAGCTGCCGTCCCAAACGAAGGCTTGACTAAACGGATGCGTATTCCAACTTACAATTGGCTGAAAATTAGCTGTGTTTGCTGTCGAAACAAACGGCGCGCTACCAATGCGGTCTTTGCCACTGCAAAAAACACGCACAAATGATTGAGCAGGAATAGTTAAATTCGGAAAAAGCCAGGCATTGACGCCGTTCAATTGATCGGCTAATTTCCAGTTTTGGAGATTGACACTTGTTGTGCCGTTGTTGTATAATTCTATCCAATCTGGGGCATCGCTGTTTTCATCTAGTACGGAAAAAGCATTTTTGTTGCAACCTTCATTGAGTAAGACCTGCCCGTTAACTGCCAAAGAAAAGAAGAAAATGACTAAAAATTGAAAAAATTTCATAAGCGAATTTACAAAAAAAAAAGCCCGGCACATGCCGGGCTTTTCAAAGCAGTAAAATAGATCCGTTTATTTGATGATCTGAATGGATTTACGAACCATTGCATCTTTACTTTGGAGTTCCAAAATATAAGAGCCATTGGCAAGCTCATTGCTTGATACTTGGTAGGTACCATCACCGATTGTAGTCAATTCAATATTTACTTTTTGTCCGAAAGAATTGTAAAGTAAAACTGAATTGAGGGCAGGGCTTGCAATGAAGAATTGGCCGTTGCTTGGGTTCGGGAATATTTGAACGTTATTGAGGTCCTTGATGTCAAGTCCAACAATTGAGTTCACAACAATTGAATCTGTATAGGTACAACCTACAGAGTCCGTGATGATGATCACGTAAGTGCCGCCGTCTAGGTTATTGAGATCTTGAGTAGTGGCGTTGTTGTCCCAGTTGTATGTGTAAGGGCCAGATGCACCGCTAACGATCATGTCAATTGCGCCATCTGCTCCAAAAACCGCAGGGGTAACAGCTGCACTAACAGACCATGCTGCGGGCTCGTTGACACTCGCTGAAGCGGTTGTGCTACAACCATAAGCGTCAGTTACTACAACAGAGTAGCTTCCTTCGCCAAGACCTGAAAGTACGGTTCCGGAAGTAATTGCACCTGCCCAGTCGTATGAATAAGGGCCCGTACCGCCAGCCGCAGTAACGGTAACACTTCCAGTACCTGAGCCATAGCAAAGCGGATTGGAAGCACTAGCAGTTGCAGATAAGTCTGATACAGCAAGCACAGAAACAACGGTGTCTGTACAACCCAATGCGTCAGTTACAACGCAAGTGTAAGTACCAGGGCCAACAGAAGTTACGTACGTACTGGTGTTGCTTGTGCCTGTCCATTGGTAGGTATATGGTGCCACGCCACTTGCTGCGCTGATTTCCAAGTTGCCAGTTTGTGCGCTATTACAGAGCACGTCTGTGCCACTAGCCTGAGCTGCTAGGTTAGATAATTCAGTGAGTGTACTCGAAATAATGACGATACAACCAGTTGCATCTACAACCGTGCAAGCGTAGGTTCCAGCTGGAAGGTTGCTCAAGGCAGGTGTGGTAGCTGGGTTTCCTGACCAAGTGTAAGTGTATGGTGTTACACCTTGGCTTGCATTGAGTGCGATGTTGCCCGTTGACTGTCCGCCACATGTAATATTTTGTGTGGTGGCCGCAACCGTTAGGTTAGACAAACTCGGAACGATGACGCTAACTGTTGCAGGGCAGCCATTGATATCCGTTAAAACACAAGGGTACTGACCCGCACCTAAGCCGCTGATGGCAGCTGTAGTAGCACCATTGGACCAAAGGAAATTTACGGTTCCTGTTCCACCTGTAGTAGCGATACTTGCTGCGCCGTCGTTGGCACCACAAGATGCGGCAGTTGTGGTGATGGTTTGGTTGTAAGCAACACAAGATTTAAAGATTGGATTCACTACAAAAGAGTAAGCAGTGGCTGCGTAGGTTCCGCCATTGCTGCCTGTCCAGCGGTAAAATACCGTGTTCGGAGAAACGTAATCTGTAGAGGTTGCCAAACGGATATTTCCTGTAGCAACTGCAGCTTGGTAAACACCAAAGAAATAAGTGCCTGGCACCATACTGAGTGTTCCGGTAGCTATTGGCAACTTGATAACAGCACCATTCAGGTTGTCTGCAGCGGTCGTTGTATAGGTAATAGTTGAGGCAAGCGCTGTCGTATTTGGAACCATGATTCCAGTAGCGTTTGCAGTTGTGCCATAAATATTGACACTTGCAACGTAGCCCACTGGCGTACCTGGGTTGAGTACAAACAGAACAGAGTCTAGAAAATCGTTTTGGGTAATTGTATAGTTATTTCCAAATTCGATGTTGGTGGCACCCGGTGCACTTGTTGTGCTAACACCCAATGAACCTGTAACACCTACCGTACGAGACATTTCGCCTGTGGTGCGCGTAAAGGTGGTGGTTTTGCCGTTGTTTTGCGGAATCTGATCACCTGTGTTGTTGAACACATAATCGATGGTATATGCGCCCAATGCAGTAACCGTAAAGTTTGCTACAGTAAAGGTGTCGATTTGTGTTGGTGCTAAATCTTGAGGTGCGCTTGTTGCCGTGTATAAAACAGTATTGCTCGCATTTTTTACGGTGACCGTTAAAGTAACACCGGTAACTGCTGCAGTACCCGCATTGACACCTCTTGCCCAGAATGAAAGATCATTGCCTGTTAGCGACTGACGCGTATGCAATTTAGTGCTCTGACCACCTGGATTGGCGTTGTTCAAGAAGGCAATTTCATTTGTTGGGTCAGTGCCAAATTTTGGTCGGATCATAAATGCAGGGCTGACGCCATATGCTTCTACGGGGTTCCAAGCACCTGCTGCGCCTGTACGAACTAAGTTCTTGCCCGCAGTAAACAAACTGAGGTCACCACCAACAGGGAAAGATGTTGTTCCTGTTTTTTTGATGGTAATGAGGTATTCACCTGCGGTAACCGGAATGGCGGTCGGGAAGTTGTGGAATTTCCAACCCGCACCATTTGCGGTAATGTTAGCAGAGGTGTAAAGTGGGGTAGTGGCCACCACGCCTGCTGTTACTTGAAATACTTGTACGTTATACACTTGGGTAGTGGAACTACTTTGGAGGTAGTAGGCCGCGCCGGTCATGTTGTCTGCGCCGTAAACAGTATGAATGACACCCTGTGTGTATTCGAGTGTAGAAGACCAGTTGTAGGCAACTTGGTACACGTTGTTGTCACGGGCAGTGTAGTTGTAATCTAGGGTAAGATTTTGTGTTGTTTGGTCGTTGGTGGTTACGCCGTCTACCTCGGTTTGGGTTTTGATATATTTGATGAGGTAAGATTTTGATGAGGTAAGCACAGGTGACCAAGTGCCAGCAGTTATAGCTTGTTGTACACCAATCCCTAAGGTTTGAGCAGTGCTGGCATAGGTTTGAACTGGAGTTGTTGTATTTGGTAACTCGTAAATTTCAGTTGTCAAAACGACGTTAGTGAGCGGTGAGCCACTGAAGTTCTTGACGGTTGCACCCATTGGAATGCCAAAACTAGCTTGAGATATGGCAATGCGCGTATTGCGGTTGGCGACCGACGTAATTCCAGCATCATTATTGGCTGGAAGCGCAGCAAAGGTAAAGCTCCAGGTAAAACCTGTGGCTTCCCAAACGTTGTCCCATTCGAAATAATAGGTAGTGCCTGCCATCAAAATGACATTTTCGATTTTGGAAGCATAAGCGCTGGTTCCGGTAGAAATACAACCTGTAAAGTCGTCGTTGTTGGCAATTGGCGCTAGCGCCGCGCAAGCACCAGACCAAATCCAAAGGCGGGTATCGGAACCTCCACTGCAAGAGTTGATATTCAAAATTCCATTTGAAGTGGGTGTGTAGGCGTACCAACCAGCTGCTGTGGCAGAAGCCTGAGAGGGTGTACCAACCAGGGTGCCGGCTGTAAATGTGCCAGGGGTTACGGGTAGGGCCGCAGCACAAGTAAGACCCTGCGCATGTGTTTTAAAGCCTACAGTTAGTAGTAAAATACTACACAGTATATGTACTAGTTTTTTCATAATAGGTTGTTTTAGTGGTTTATGGAGCACAAGTTAACAAAATATTATCAAAAAAGTCTAAAATTTATTGAGGATAATTTTATTGCGCAGTAATTTGATTTCACCTTTGATTTCGAGCTGCTTGAGCAAACGAGAGATCACCACTCTTGAAGAATGTAAATCATCGGCGACTTGCTGATGGGTATGGTTGATTTCGACGCTGCCTAAAATTTTAGCCTGATCAGAAAGGTATTTGAGCAAGCGTTGGTCCAAATTCATAAATGCGATTGCATCGATAGACTCCATAAGTTCAAGCATGCGTGTGTGGTAGCTATCTAAAATAAATTGACGCCATGTTTTGTAGTGATCTAGCCAGCGCTCCATCAATTCAGATGGAAACATCAAAAGTAAAGAGGGCTCCATTGAGGTGGCCTTAATTTGAGAATCAACTTTTCTGGTGCAACACTGCAAAGACATTGCGCAGGTATCGCCACCCTCCATATAATAGAGCAGTAGTTCGGTGCCGTTTTCATTTTCTCTCGAAATTTTAATAGAGCCTTCAATGACAATTGGAATCATTTGAAGTTGGTCACCTACGTTAACAATAATTTCATCTGTAGCGGTTTCTCTAATTTTGGCTATCTGTGCCATTTCTTCAAGCAGTTCAGCTTCTAGCAAATACCCCAAATGGGCCTGAAGCATTTCAAGTTTACTTTCCGACCTGAACATTTTTGTGGTAGCTTATAAATAAATTGGCCCAAATGATTTTAGACAGTGCAAATAAATATGGAGACAACACAATGGTGAAGAATACCACCAATCCGATCTGACTCCAGGCGCCTAACCATGGAAACCACAAATTGCACGAAGCCCAAATGGTGACAAATAAAGCGACTCCGAGGCCGTATGAGACGTACATAGCACCATAGTAAAAACCGGGTTCACGCTCGTATTTCACATGGCAAACATTACATTCTGTTTTGACATCGCCCAAATGTTTGAAATCATAGGGGTGTGAGACTAAGAATTGACCTTCGTGGCATTTCGGACATTTCATCTTGGCAATGCTATACATTTTTGTTCCTTTTCCAAATATCATATAACAAAGTTAAGCGCTTTACCAATCTCTTTTCGTAACCTATGTTACCAATGTCAGCAAAACTGACAAAAAGACATCTGGAAGCGTATTTTGAGGATCAAAATGTCATAAAAACGCAGCTTTTATCCGCTGGCACAATACTTGACAAATCCAAGTATCAAAAATTAAAAAATAAAATGGGAAAAATAATCGGAATCGACCTCGGAACAACCAACTCTTGTGTTTCGGTCATGGAAGGCAATGAACCAGTTGTCATTGCCAACGCAGAAGGAAAGCGCACCACGCCTTCAGTTGTTGCATTTGTAGAGGGCGGCGAACGCAAAGTCGGTGATCCAGCTAAAAGACAAGCCATCACCAACCCAACCAAAACAATCTCTTCTATCAAACGCTTCATGGGCTCTAGCTTTGACGAATCTTCAAAAGAAGTGTCGCGCATGCCATACAAAGTAGTAAAAGGTGACAACAATACGCCGCGCGTCAAAATAGACGACAGATTGTATTCACCACAAGAAATCTCTGCCATGATTCTTCAGAAAATGAAGAAAACCGCAGAAGACTACCTTGGTCAGGAAGTGACAGAAGCGGTAGTAACCGTTCCTGCATACTTTAACGATGCGCAGCGCCAAGCAACTAAAGAAGCTGGCGAAATCGCGGGTCTTACCATCAAGCGCATCATCAACGAGCCAACTGCTGCTGCACTTGCTTACGGTTTGGACAAAAAAGGCATCGATCAAAAAATCGTTGTTTTTGACTTCGGTGGAGGAACCCACGACGTTTCTGTCCTTGAATTGGGCGATGGCGTTTTTGAGGTTTTGGCTACAGATGGCGACACCCACCTCGGTGGCGACGACGTCGATGAGGCCATCATTTCTTGGTTGGCTGAAGAATTCAAGTCAGAAGAAGGTCTTGACCTTCGCCAAGACCCAATGGCACTTCAGCGCTTGAAAGAAGCTGCAGAAAAAGCTAAAATTGAGTTGTCTTCAACTACTTCTACAGAAATCAACTTGCCTTACATTATGCCGGTAAACGGCATTCCAAAACACCTCGTGCGCACTATGCAACGCGCTAAATTCGAGCAACTGATATCAAGCATAGTGGAGCGCACTATTGCGCCTTGCCGTTCAGCGCTTTCTAACGCTGGCCTACAGCCATCAGACATCGATGAAGTTATCCTTGTTGGTGGTTCTACCCGCATTCCGATCATTCAGGAGGCAGTAGAGCGTTTCTTCGGCAAAGCGCCTTCAAAAGGAGTCAATCCAGATGAAGTTGTTGCTGTTGGGGCCGCTATTCAAGGTGGCGTACTTACCGGTGAAGTAAAAGATGTATTGTTGTTAGACGTTATTCCACTTTCATTAGGAATCGAAACAATGGGCGGTGTTTTCACCAAACTCATCGATGCCAACACAACCATTCCAACCAAAAAATCCGAGGTATTCTCTACAGCTGCCGACAACCAGCCGTCTGTAGAAATCCATGTCTTGCAAGGAGAGCGCGCAATGGCCAACGACAACAAAACACTTGGTCGTTTCCAACTCACCGACATTCCGCCAGCACAACGCGGTGTGCCACAAATTGAGGTTTCTTTTGACATCGATGCAAACGGCATCATGAATATCTCTGCCAAAGACAAAGGCACTGGCAAACTCCAGTCCATTAAAATTGAATCTTCTGGCGGTTTGTCTGACGAAGAAATCCAACGCATGAAAGCAGAGGCAGAAGCCAACGCAGATGCCGACAACAAACGCCGTGACGAAGCTGAGATGGTCAATAAAGCCGACTCTCTTATCTTCCAAACTGAGCGTCAATTGAAAGAATACGGAGATAAAATTCCTGCTGACAAAAAGCAACCAATCGAAGATGCATTGGCAGCGCTCAAAACTGAGTTTGAAGCCAAAAACATGGCCAATCTTCAGCCGGCAATGGACCGCTTGAACGAAGTATTTGGTGCGGCCTCACAAGACATGTACAATGCTTCTAACGAGCAAGGCGCAGGTGCTGATGCAGGCACTGATGCCGGTTCAGGTACTGCTCAAGACGAAGTAACAGACGTAGACTTCGAAGAAGTAAAAGATAAATAAGCATCTTTATTTTTATAATTCATTGAAACACCCGTTTTGAACGGGTGTTTTTTTATTTTTGCACATGCTCTACTCCAAGTCTTTCTTGCACCGCAGCTCTGATCAATGGGTTGTATTTGTCCATGGGGCAGGAGGGAGCTCGTCTATATGGCACAAACAACTCAAAGATTTTTGTGAACGCCACAACGTGTTGGTCCTAGATTTACGCGGCCATGGCAAAAGCCAAAAGGTGAGTGCTTACAACCAAAAATATTCTTTCGAACTCATTGCTTCCGATGTCATTGCGCTGCTCGATCAAAAAAAAATCAAGCAGGCTCATTTTGTTGGGGTTTCTCTGGGTTCAATTGTCATTAAATCGCTGCGCACGCAGCGTCCGGACCTCGTCAGAAGCATGATTTTTGCAGGAGCTGTAACCAAACTCAATGTGCGTTCGCGCCTCATTTTGCGCATGGGCCGTATGCTTTACAGTTTTTTACCTCAAATATCTCTCTACAAATTAATGGCAAGTATCATGATGCCACGTGCCAATCACAAAGCATCTCGTCACTTATTCATCAACGAAGCCAAAAAAGTGATGGACAAAGAATTTCAGCGTTGGTTCAAGCTCACCGCTCGGCTCACCGCTTACCTCACACGCATCAACGCCGCTCCCGAAACCATTCCTACCTTATATGTAATGGGTGAGCAAGACCACATGTTTTTAAATCCAGTCAAGATACTTGTGGGTCAAGACAAAGCATCGGAGCTGCGCGTAGTTCCCGAATGCGGTCATGTAGTCAATTACGAACAAGCCGAGACTTTCAATCATTTGGCCCTTCAATTTATCTCGCGTCATTGCGCCTGAGCATCATTTAATTAACATTTGGTGGTCATTTTGTTCAAAAACAATCTTGCTTAACTGCTGCTATCGACCGAATTTAACATAAATTTGTACTCAATTTGCAGCGAAGGTTTCGCTCAAAGAAACTAGTAAATTGAAGCCCTTATGCCTAAAGATCTTTCGATCAAATCCGTTCTCATTATTGGTAGTGGTCCTATTGTAATTGGTCAAGCCTGTGAATTTGACTACGCTGGTTCTCAAGCAGCACGCTCGCTGCGCGAGGAAGGAATTGAAGTTACACTCATCAACTCCAACCCAGCTACCATCATGACCGACAAGGTTGTAGCAGACAACGTTTACCTTCAACCGCTTGAACCTGAAAGTATTGTCAAGATCCTCCAAAATCACCAAATCGATGCCGTATTGCCTACAATGGGTGGTCAAACCGCACTCAATCTATGCATTCAATGCGATGAATTGGGCATTTGGGAACAACACGGCGTGCGCATTATCGGCGTAGATATCAACGCTATAGAAATTACCGAAAACCGCGAAGCTTTCCGCGAACTGATGCTGAAAATTGGCGTGCCAATGGCCCCGCAAAAAACAGCTAAGTCATTTTTAGAGGGCAAAGAAATTGCCCAAGAATTTGGTTTTCCACTTTGTATACGCCCTTCGTACACACTTGGTGGTTCGGGCGCCAGTATTTTGCACCACCCCAAAGAATTTGACAACCTCCTCGAGCGCGGCTTGCAACTTTCTCCCATCCATGAGGTCATGATAGACAAAGCGCTATTGGGCTGGAAAGAATTCGAACTCGAACTCTTGCGCGATGACAACGACAACGTCGTGATCATCTGTTCCATCGAAAATTTTGACCCAATGGGTATCCACACCGGAGACTCCATTACCGTGGCCCCAGCCATGACCCTCTCAGATACCACCTTTCAAAAAATGCGCGACATGGCCATCAAAATGATGCGCTCCATTGGTAATTTTGCAGGTGGTTGCAACGTGCAGTTTGCGGTTTCACCAGACAACAACGAAGACATCATCGCTATTGAAATCAATCCGCGTGTGTCTCGCTCTTCGGCACTCGCTTCAAAAGCAACGGGCTACCCTATCGCCAAAATTGCAGCAAAACTTGCTATCGGTTATCACCTCAATGAGCTCAGCAACCAAATTACCAAAACAACTTCCGCACTTTTTGAACCAACCTTAGACTACGTTATTGTCAAAATTCCGCGTTGGAATTTCAATAAATTCCCCGGCACCAACCGTCAATTAGGGCTTCAAATGAAGTCGGTTGGCGAAGTGATGGGTATTGGACGTAGCTTCCAAGAAGCGCTGCAAAAAGCGTGTCAGTCTCTAGAGATCAACCGCAATGGTCTAGGTGCCGACGGCAAAGAACTCACCAACCAAAACGAAATCCTCCATTCATTAGAATTTGCAAGCTGGAACCGCTTGTTTCATATCTACGATGCCATCAAATTGGGCATTCCCTTTAAAACCATCGTCGAAAAAACCAAAATTGATATTTGGTTCCTCAAGCAAATTGAAGACCTCATCAAGCTCGAGCGCAAAATTGAAAAGTTCCACCTTGAAAATTTACCACAAGAGCTACTTTTTGAAGCCAAGCAAAAAGGTTACGCAGATCGCCAGGTGGCGCACCTTCTACGCTGTTTAGAGTCTGAGGTTTATCAAAAAAGAAAAGACGTAGGCATCAATCGCGTCTACAAACTTGTCGATACATGTGCCGCTGAGTTCGAAGCGCTCACGCCTTATTACTATTCTACTTTTGAATACGAAAACGAAAGTGTGGTCAGTGAGCGCCCTAAAGTGGTGGTACTCGGTTCAGGCCCTAACCGCATTGGACAAGGTATCGAATTTGATTACTCTTGCGTGCACGGTGTTTTGGCAGCCAAAGAATGCGGCTACGAAACCATCATGATCAACTGTAACCCAGAAACCGTTTCCACCGACTTCGATACCGCCGACAAACTCTATTTTGAGCCCGTCTTCTGGGAACACATCTACGACATCATCCAACACGAAAAGCCAATTGGCGTTATTGTGCAGCTCGGCGGCCAAACCGCACTCAAACTTGCCGAAAAACTCCAGCGCTACGGCATTCCAATTCTCGGTACTTCCTACGAAGCCCTAGATTTGGCCGAAGACCGCGGTCGTTTTTCTAAATTACTCGAGAAAAACAACGTGCCATTTCCTCAATATGGTGTGGTAGAAAGCGCCGAACAAGCCATAGAACTTTCCGAAACACTTGGTTTCCCACTTCTAGTACGCCCTTCTTATGTTTTGGGTGGGCAAAAAATGAAAATCGTCATCAACAAAGAGGAGCTAGAGCACCATGTTGTCGACATCCTCAATGAAATGGGCAACAACCAAATCTTATTAGACCATTTTATCGGTGGTGCTATTGAGGCCGAGGCCGATGCCATCTGCGACGGCGAAAATGTCTACATTATTGGCATCATGCAACACATCGAGCCCGCGGGTATCCACTCCGGCGATTCCTACGCTGTTTTGCCTCCTTACAATCTTGGCGACTTCGTCATGACGCAAATCGAAGACATCACCAAGAAAATTGCAATTGAACTCAAAACCGTAGGTTTGCTCAATATCCAATTCGCCATCAAAGACGACAAGGTATACGTCATTGAAGCAAATCCGCGCGCGTCTCGTACGGTTCCATTTATTGCCAAGGCCTACGACGAACCTTACGTCAATTACGCCACTAAAGTTATGCTCGGTCACAACAAAGTCACCGACTTCAATTTTCAGCCGCGCAAAGAAGGCTATGCCATCAAAATACCGGTATTCTCCTATGAGAAATTCCCTGACATCAAAAAAGAGTTGGGTCCGGAAATGAAATCTACCGGTGAGGCCATCCGTTTCATCAAAGATTTAAAGGATCCATTCTTCACCAAAATTTATGCTGAAAGAAATATGCACCTTTCGCGCTAAGTTTCACTACAGTGCTTTGCGATTAGGCCATGGCTTTTCGTATATTTGTTAGATGCAGCGCCTAGACGACATCACCGCACCTATTCAGCAAGAATTAGTCGATTTTGAAATCCATTTTCAAAACGCCATGCATGCCGATGTCGCTTTGCTCGATAAAGTAACCAGTTATATTGTCAAGCGCAAAGGCAAGCAATTGCGTCCTATGTTTGTTTTTCTGAGTGCTCAAATGCTCGGCCAAATCAATCCGGTTACGTTTGATGCCACTACTTTAGTTGAGCTCCTTCATACGGCCACACTTGTTCATGACGACGTCGTAGACGACGCCGCTGAACGCCGCGGCTTTTTCTCTGTAAATGCCCTCTGGAAAAACAAAATTGCCGTTTTGGTTGGAGACTACATGCTCTCACGCATTTTATTGCTTTCGATAGAAAAGCGCAACATGGACCTCCTCGAGATTGTCGCAAGAGCCGTGCAAGAAATGTCTGAAGGCGAGTTGCTGCAAATCGAGAAAGCACGCCACCTCGACATCACCGAAGAAATCTATTTTGATGTCATTCGCAAAAAAACGGCATCTCTCATTGCAACTTGCTGCGAAGCAGGGGCGCTCAGTGTAGGTGCGCATACAGAACGCGGAAAGCTACGTCAGTTCGGCGAACTCATCGGCTTGGCATTTCAGATCAAAGACGACATCTTCGATTACGGTACCGGCGAGCATATTGGCAAACCAACAGGTATCGACATCCGCGAGCAAAAACTAACGCTGCCCCTCATCTACGCCCTGCAAAATACACCACAAGCCATTCAAAAAGAATTGCGCTATATCATCAAAAATGAATACGACGTCAGTACCCGTGTGCAACGTGCCATTCAATTGGTCTGGGAGTCTGGCGGTGTGCAATACGCCCAAAAGCGCATGGAGGCTTTGGCTGCCGAAGCCTTAGAAATTTTAGCAAGTTACCCCGACAGCCCTGCAAAAGCTTCGTTAATAGGATTGGTAGCCTACACCATGAACCGCGAAAAATAAAACCATGAAATCAATCAAACTCTTATTTATACTTACTTTTCTTTTGACAGGTTTTTCTTGTGCAAACAAGCAAAATAACAAAGAAGAGAAGCCTGCTGTCAAAGAAGAACTCGTCCAAATCAAAGACGGGCACTACAAAGAATGGTATCCAGGCAAAAAACAACTCAAATACGAGGGCGACCTCACTCAAAAAGGTGGCCGCCAAGGTAAATGGAGTTTCTACAGCGAAAAAGGTAATTTGCTTTCTTTCACCTTCTATGTCGAGGGAAAAAAGAATGGCCACTCCGTTGTCAAGTACCCAAATGGTAAAATCCGTTATTATGGCCAATACCAAGACGACAAAATGATAGGTGAATGGGTTACCTACGACCAAAAAGGCAATAAAACCGTCAATACTTTCAATCAGTAAAGGCTTCAATGAGCAAGATTCCACCGCATATTGTTGATCAAATTCTCCAGACCGCTCGCATTGAAGAGGTGATCGGAGAATTTGTGCAACTCAAGCGTGCAGGATCTAACCTCAAAGGGCTCAGTCCTTTTACAGACGAGAAAACACCCTCATTTGTGGTGTCGCCAGCTAAGCAAATTTTCAAGTGTTTTTCTACTGGAAAGGGCGGCAATGCAGCCAGCTTCTTGATGGAAAAGGAACATTTTAGCTACCCAGAAGCCCTGCGCTGGTTGGCCAAGCGCTACAACATCGAAGTACCCGAAGAACGCGAGGCCACAGCCGAAGAACTCGCCGCACTCAATGAGCGCGAGAGTTTTTTGATCATCAATGAGTTTGCCAAGAACGCCTTCTCCGACATGCTCCTCAATTCCCAAGAGGGCAAGGCAATTGGTCTTTCTTACTTTGAGGAGCGCGGTTTTAGTCGGGCCACCATCGAAAAATTCCACCTGGGTTATTGCCTCAATACAGGCGCTGCCTTCACCGATTTAGCGCTCGAAAAAGGCTACAACAAAGCGTACCTCGAGTCTATCGGCCTCACTAAATCCAAAGACGAGCGCACCTTCGATTTTTTCAAGGGGCGCGTCATGTTCCCTATTCACAGTGTCTCGGGGCGCGTGCTTGGTTTTGGTGGCCGCACCTTACTTGCCGACAAAAAAGTGGCCAAGTATTTCAATTCGCCCGAGAGCATTATCTACAACAAAAGCGAAATCCTTTACGGGCTCTATTTTGCCAAGGGCGATATCGTGAAATACAACGAATGTCTGCTTTGCGAGGGTTATACTGATGTCATCAGTATGCACCAAGCAGGCATCCAAAATGTAGTCTCCTCTTCCGGAACCTCCCTCACCAAAGAACAAGTCAAATTGGTGAGCCGTTACACCAAAAACCTCACTATTCTCTACGACGGCGACGCAGCTGGCATCAAAGCCAGTTTTCGCGGCATCGACCTCATTTTAGAAGAGGGCCTTAATGTAAAGGTGGTCCTATTCCCAGACGGCGAAGATCCCGACTCCTTTTCTAAATCTCGTTCTTCAGCCGAATTGAGTGCTTATATTGCTGCTCACAAGCAAGATTTTATTTCCTTCAAGGCAGGTATTTTACTGGCCGATGGTGGCAATGACCCCATCTTGCGTGCAGGCCTTATCAAAGATATCGTTCATTCTGTTTCGCTTATTCCCGACCAAATTACCCGTTCGGTTTACGTTCAGCAGTTGGCGCAGCAATTCGATATCGCCGAGTCTATTGTTCAGTCAGAGTTGCTCCAATTGCGCAAGTCGGCTTTAGCTAAAGCATACCAAGATCCAGCCCTTGAGGCCTTTCAGTTGCCCAAAACACCTGCAACACAATCTTTACATGCCAGTACCGTCTACGAAGAAGACCTCTCGCTTTTTGAAGCAGAGCTCGTTCGGGTCCTGATCAAATACGGTACGCGTGCCCTCATCTGGCAAGAGCCCGGCCAGCCAGAAACCCAAACTAGTGTCATTGAACTGATTGTTCAAGAACTTCAAAAAGACGCGCTCCATTTTGAAAATGCGCTTTACGAAGAAATTTACCGCATTTTTGAAAATGGGGTACTTCAAGAAAATACGCTTTATGAGGCCACTTATTTTTTGCGCCATGAAAAACAAGAAATCGTTCAGTTTGCTGCCGATATTGAGTCTCAAGAGCAAGAACTAAGTCATAACTGGGTGGCGCGTTATAAAATTCAAACCAAGTCCGAAGCCGACGACCTCTATCAAACCGTTGTGCAAGTCATCTATCGCTTTAAACTAGCCTTTGTTGAGCAAAAGATAAAAAATATCCGCAAAGAGCTCAGCGATCAAAACCTACAAGACGAAGACCTCCTTTTGGCACTTGGCGAATTAGTCAGTCTAGAAAAAGTCAAGATGCTCCTTTCAGAGCAAATCGGCATTACGCTTATCCGTTGATATGTTTGCAGAAACCCTCTTCTACATAGGTCCTTACAAGATTTGTTTTTGGAATCTCATTTTCTTGCTACTCATCTTTTTGGCCGCAGCGGTTTTGCGCCGTTTGGTGCACAAAGCTTTGAAGGGTTATGTTAAAAGTGTCAATCTACAACTAGAAGCCAAGCAGATGGCGCGCTTGGTTTTAGTGAGTCAGAGCGTTTATTTATTAGCCATTTATATTGCTGTACTTAGTTTGCGTTACAATAATGGGCATGTCACCTTCAATGATTTTTTGCAATTCAAATTGCTTTCTTTTGAGAGTTTTAAAATTGATTTTGCCGATATCCTGATCGTTACTTCTGTGTTCTTTGGGGCAAAAATTGCCACCAACCTCACTAGACTCTATTTTGCGAGGCGTTTGAAAGGCAAGCAACACCACGATGCCGGCACCGAGTTTGTCTACAATCAATTGGCTAAGTATTTCATTTACGTAGCCTCCATCTTGTTTTGCTTCAAGCTACTCGGTATTGATCTGCTGATTTTACTCACCAGTTCGGTGGGTTTGTTGGTGGGTTTAGGCCTGGGGCTGCAAGATGTCTTTAGAGATATGATTGCTGGTGTAGTCTTACTTTTTGAAGGTAATTTAAGAGTAGGTGACATCGTTGAGATTTCTGGAAAGTCTAAAATCAATGGGGTCAGCAATGATGCAATTGTAGCCAAAATTGTCAAAATCAATGTGCGCACCACCCAAATTCAGACCCGTGAGGGCAACGTGCTGATCATTCCCAATACGCACCTTACCCAAGACCGCATTGAAAACTGGAGCCATGGCTCTAAATTAACGCGTTTTACCATCAAGCTCACTGTTGCTTATGGCTCTGACATGCCACTCATTGAACGCTTGCTCACTCAAGCAGCGCTGGCGCATCCTAAAGTTAAAAAGAGCAATCCTGTATTCGTCCGACTTTACGATTTTGGCGACTCAGGCCTAGAACTTGAGCTCGTATTTTGGGCCGATCAAAGCTGGGATATCAACAATTACAAGTCGGAAATCAGGTTGGAAATTGATCGTTTGTTCAGAACCTACTCCATAGAAATACCTTATCCGCAACGCGTGCTGCATCAGGCGCCTTCTCGCAATTCGTAAAGATAGCGCTGGATGGTATTTTCTATGCCCAAATAAAGCGCATCGGCAATAAGAGCATGCCCGATAGACACCTCATCTAGTGCCACAAGCGAAGCTTTCATGAAGGCTAAATTCTCCAAACTGAGGTCGTGTCCGGCATTGATGCCCAAACCCAATGCGTGGGCGTGCAGTGCAGCCAACCGATACGGCTCAACAGCTACAGATCGATCGAGTGGGTAGTTTTCAGCATAGGGGCCAGTATAGAACTCGATGCGGTCTGCGCCAAGTACTTTGGCCTTGTCAATTTGAGCCAAATCTGTTTCCATAAAAAGCGAAACGCGCACGCCTAAATTTTTAATTTGAGCAATGATGGGCTCGAGAAAGGCGGCTTGTTCAATACAATTCCAACCCGCATTGGAAGTGAGTACGCCCGGTGGGTCTGGTACTAAAGTAGCTTGTGCGGGGCGCAGGTCGGTAAGCAGTTGTAAGTAACGCGCATCGGGATATCCTTCAATGTTGAATTCCGTCTGCACATGTTTGTGGAGGTTGTAGCAGTCTTGGGTGGTGATATGGCGTTCGTCTGGTCTGGGGTGCACGGTAATTCCCTGTGCACCAAACCTTTCGGCATCGAGCGCAAACTGCAACACATTGGGTGTTTGGCCGCCGCGTGCATTGCGCAGTGTTGCGATTTTATTGATATTCACGCTGAGTCTGGTCATGGCACAATAATTGAGCTGTAAAAGTACGAAACATTCAAGTAATTTAGTATTTTGCACCCACTATGAGAGCATCCAATATTCTTTCTGAACAGATACCACCCCTTTTACATACAGATACCGGTGAAAAAGCACTTTTATGGATGGATGAATTCCAAGTCAATCACCTCCCAGTGCTTAAAAACGGAAATTTTGTAGGGCTTGTTTCAGAATCTGAACTCCTCGACCAAACCAGTTTAAAAGAAACCCTCGACCACTTATTTCAGCACTTACCACGTCCTTTTGCCTTTGCCGATGCCCATCTTTTTGACTTATTGCAGCATTTTGCACTTTTCAAACTGACGGTATTGCCCGTCTTGGATCGCCAAGAAAATTACCTTGGAATGATCAGCGCTCAAGAATTACTTCAATTATTAGCTGAAACGAGCGGGCTCAATGAGTCTGGTTCTGTTTTGGTTCTTGAGATGAATGCCAACGACTACACACTCGCTCAAATTGCCCAAATTGTGGAGAGCAATCAGGCTAAAATTCAGAATCTATTTGTGAGTTACCTTCCCGACAGCACCAAAATTCAGGTCAATTTACGCATCAATCAACAAAACTTAAGTGCAATTATTCGTACCTTTGAGCGCTATGATTACCAAGTATTGGCCAGCTATCAAGACAGTCAACAACCAAGTGAGCTTCAAGATCGCTACCAAGAACTCATGCATTATTTGAGCATGTAATGAAACAAATCGCTATATACGCTAAGAAAATATTCAAGCAAGACCTCAGTGTCTTTGAAAACCTTCTCAAGGGTATTGAGCTCTTGGGCTGGTTGCCGGTACTCGAAAAAGAACTCGCCCAGCATCTGCGCACAAAATTCCACACAACAAGCACCTATCCAACCTTCGAAAACCACCTCGACCTTCAAACAGGCTTTGACCTCATGATCAGCCTCGGGGGTGATGGCACTTTTTTAAAAGCTGTTTCTTTTATCAGAGATTCTGGCGTTCCCATTCTCGGCATCAACACAGGGCGTTTGGGTTTTTTATCCAATTTAGCTAAAGATCAGATTGATCAAACCCTTCAGCGTTTCAATGCAGGTCAGTACGAGTTTCAAAAAAGATCTCTACTTAGAGTACATACCGAAAACGACCTTTTTTCAGACGAAAACTTTGCACTCAATGAGCTCACCCTTCAGAAAAAAGATACGTCTTCCATGATCAAAGTGCATGCGTATCTCGGTGATAAATTCCTCAATACTTATTGGGCCGATGGTCTCATCGTGGCCACGCCAACAGGCTCTACGGCTTACAGCCTGAGTTGTGGCGGCCCTATCATCACGCCAGGCTGTCAGGTGCATATCCTGACACCAATTGCGCCTCACAACCTCAATGTGCGCCCGGTTGTAGTTCCAGACCACATGCCCATTTCCCTGCAGGTAGAAGGCCGAGACCGCTCTTATTTACTTTCTTTAGACGGTCATTCTCAGCATATCAAGCAAGGAGAGAAGGTCACCATTACCAAAGCAGAATTCATGATCAACGTTGTCAAGTTTGAAGACAACAATTTTTTAGATACTATCCGTAACAAAATGTTTTGGGGCTCAGATACCCGAAACGAAATTTAAGCAATGATGAAAAAAACAATTATTCCTATTATGGCTATTGTGTTTGCAACACAAGTCAATGCCCAGACGCCACAAGTCAAATCTAGAATAGATTCTGTCAGCTATTTAGCGGGGCAAAATATCGCGCAAAGCGTCCTTAAAGATTTTCCAGAGGCCAACGTTTCCTTATTATTGCAAGGTCTGAGCGACGCCATGATGCAGCGCCCAAGTTTGCTTCAAGACCCCGCCAATCAGTGCGTCATGTCTTATTTCCAAGAGAAGATGCAGGCTGTCCAACAAGCAGAAGAAGCGGTTAACCAAGATGCACTTGCCGCTGAAAAAGAAGCAGGCCGTGCCAACCGCGAAAAAGGGGAGGCCTTTCTCTTAGAAAACGCCAAGAAAAAAGATATCCAAGTAACGGCAAGTGGCCTGCAATACGAAGTGCTTAAAAAGGGCAGAGGGAGCAAACCAAACGCGAGTTCTACTGTAAAAGTTCACTACACGGGCACCACCATCAACGGAGAAATTTTTGACAGCTCTGTAGAGCGCAAAGAACCCATTTCTTTTCCACTAAATGCAGTGATCCCCGGCTGGACCGAAGGCGTCCAACTCATGAGCATTGGCGCTAAATACCGCTTTTATATCCCTCAAGAAATGGCCTATGGCCCTGGCTCACCCACAGAATTGATACCTCCTTATTCTGTGCTTATCTTTGAAGTTGAATTACTAGATATCGAAAAATAACACCATGAAAAAATTACTTATTACACTTCTTTTGCTGCCTTTTACAGGCTTACTTCATGCACAACGCGCCACCGAAATCGAAGATGGTATCTATGCGCGCTTCACCACCAATAAAGGCATTATCGTTTGTCAGTTAGAATACCAAAAAACACCCATGACCGTCGGGAATTTTGTTGGGCTCGCCGAAGGTAAATTCAAGGTCGGTGACAAATCCTTTTCTACGCCATTTTTTGATGGTTTGGTGTTTCACCGCGTGATCGCCGATTTCATGATCCAAGGTGGAGACCCACAAGGTACCGGAGCTGGAGACCCAGGGTATAAATTTTACGACGAAATTGAACCCAGCCTAAAGCATACTGGCCCTGGTATTCTTTCGATGGCCAATTCAGGCCCCAACACCAACGGCTCTCAATTTTTTATCACGCACAAAGAAACGTCTTGGCTCGACGGCAAGCACACCGTTTTTGGTCATGTTGTTTCTGGTCAAGAAGTGGTAGATGCCATTGCACAAAACGATACCATGCGCAAAGTAGAAATTGTACGCGTAGGTACAAAAGCCCAAAAATGGGATGCTCAGGCTGCCTTTGATCAAGTTTATTTGACCAAAAAAGCGGCAGAGGCGCTCGAGCAAGCAGAAATCGCTCAAATTTCCGGGATGTCTCAAGAGGACTACAAAAATTTCATGTTTGCCGAAGTCAAAAAGAATTATCCAGCTGCTCAACAGAGCGCAACTGGATTGGTCTACGTGGTCTTAGACAATGGAAAAGGTGCTGAAGTAAAAGAAGGCAATAAAGTGAGTTTGCACTACACCGGCACACTCCGCCGCGGCGGTAAAAAATTCGATTCTTCCCTAGATCGCGGAGCACCGCTTGTTTTTCAATACAAGGTGCAACGCATGATTCCTGGTTTTGAAGAAGGCATCACCTTGATCAAAGAAGGGGGCAAAATCTTGTTGTTTATCCCATACTACAACGCTTATGGCAAACAGGGTCGTCCGGGGTCTATTCCGGTCTATTCAGATTTGGTTTTTGAAATTGAATTGCTACAAGTTACTGTAGATGCGCAAGTGGCGCCTCACGGAGAACACGATGGCCATCAACATTAAGTTGCAACTAGAAAGTTGCAGCTAGATCAATTCGAAAAAGCATAAGAGACGATATTCGCTCCCATTTGGAGTGCTTGTCGTCTTTTTTCTTGTGGGTCGTTGTGTACTTGCGGGTCTTCCCAGCCGTCAGATAAATCGGTTTCATAGGTATACAAGCACACCAATCTGCCATCGATTACAATACCAAAAGCTTGGGGGCGTTTGCCATCGTGCTCATGAATTTTGGGCAAGCCATTGGGGAAAGCATAACGCGCAGCAAATATCGGATGGCTAGACGGCACCTCTGTCAGGATTGCATCTGGAAATACTTTTTTGAGTTCAGCCCGAATGAAACCATCCATGCCGTAGTTGTCGTCTATATGCAAAAAGCCTCCAGAGAGTAAATAAGTTCTCAGATTCAAGGCTTCTGACTTTGAAAACACCACATTGCCGTGTCCGGTCATGTGCAAGAAGGGGTATTGAAAAAGATCTGCGCTACCCACTTCTACATAAGGTACTTCTTTGGAAATACTCGTGCCGAGTTCTGTATTGCAGAATTTGATCAAGTTGGGCAGTGCCGTAGGGTTGGCGTAGTAGTCGCCACCGCCGTTGTACTTCAGTACGGCCAACTGATAGCTTTGCGCCAAAATACCTAATGAAATAAATAGGGAACTGATGAGTAGACTGATTTTTTTCACGTGCGTCGTTTATAATAATAAATTTGGTCTGTACCGAAAGAGTGGACATTCGTTGGCACCCGATTCAATACAGGTGCTTTGACCCCTTCACCGTAGTTCAAGTCTCCTACCAGCACATACGCTTCGTCCCAAACGTTATCGATGATGAAATATTGCAGGGTTCGGCTACCGCCCTCTACCATTACGGAATGGATGGAGCGTTTGTAAAGTTCTTCGAGGATATTTTTGGTGGCAGTTTCTTGAATTTTAATCCATTCAATATTGCCTTTTGTTTCATTTTTGAGCCGATTGAAGATGAGTGTTGGGGCATCTTCTGAAAACAAACTGATGTCGTTTTGAACTTGAAGTTGGCTGTCAATTAAAATCCTGATTGGGTTTTTACCACTGACTTCTCTTACCGTTAAAGAAGGGTTGTCATTGAGGGCGGTGTGTTTACCAACGAGGATACTCATTTCTTGGCTTCTCCAATGGTGCACCAATGATCTAGACTCTTCTGAGGATATCCAATTGATCTCTTTTTGTTCGGCAGCGCGCAAGCGGTCAAGGAAGCCGTCTTTGGTTTGTGCCCATTTGAGCACGACATGTGGTCTTTGTTTTTGATGAAAACAAAAAAAGCGTTTATTGAGTTGTTTGGCAGCAGATTCGAGTACGCCCACCTCCACTTGGATACCTGCTTTACTGAGGCGCTCGATGCCTTTGCCAGCTACCTTTGGGTTGGGGTCTTCACAAGCCACTACAACTTTTGCTACTTTTTTATCAATGAGTAAATTGCTGCAAGGTGGTGTTTTGCCAAAATGCGCGCAGGGTTCTAAACTGACATAAACGGTTGCGCCTTTGAGTTCTTGCTGATCTGTCACAGCTGCAATAGCGTTCACCTCTGCATGCGGACCTCCAAATGCTTGATGGTAACCTTCGCCGATGATCTTGCCATTTTTGACAATTACACAGCCCACCATTGGGTTGGGGGCAACCAATCCCTGCCCTAAAATAGCGAGGTCAAGGCAGCGCTGCATGTAGTCTTGAGGCTTCATTGACCCAAAGTTACTGATTTCAGCTAGACGGCTGTATCCAACGAAAGGTTAAATTGATTCTAGCACTTGTCATGCCACGTTTTTTAGGTAGTTGGTGTTTGTAGTGATGTTGCAGCGCCCCATGCATGTGGAGTAAACTGCCGTGTGCCAACAAGATACTTTTTTTGTGCCCTGAGGCCAAATGCTTGAGTTCAAAAGGGCGCGCTGCACCTAAACTGAGCGAGGCAATACTGGGGTTGTGTCCGAGTGCTTTTTCGTTGTCGGCATGCCAACCATTTGAATCTTGCCCATCTCGATAGTAATTGATCAGCAGCGCGTTATAAGCATAACCCGTTCTTTTCTCTACGCTGAGGCGGAGTTCATTTAGGAATACAGGAAATTTTTCAGGCTTCAGTTGCTGACCAGAATAGCCATATTGTTCGCCATTGAGGGCATAGTAGGCTTCTAGTCTCGGGACCTTGATTTTTTTTCCGAATAGAATGATTTCGTTTTGTTGAAAAGACTTTTGAGTAAGCAGCTGCTCAAATAAGTGCGTGGCAGCAACAGGATCTAAAAAATTCGCAAAGTATTCGGCCGTGCCGTCGGTGGCAACAACGCAGATTGGATCCGAATTTTCATACTCGCTAAACATTTCTATTTTTGTGATAAAATTACGACATGCACTTTATAGAAACACTTTTTGATCTCAAAACCGGAGATTTAAGTAAAGTTATTTTTGCTTTACTCACGAATTTGGTGCTGGCCATCGTCATTGCCGTAGTTGGTTTTTGGCTAACGGGTGTCCTGACACGCTTGGTCAATAGAATTTTGCGCAAAAGTGAAACCGACCCTGGGCTCATTTCATTTCTAACGAGTTTTTTATCGATGGCGCTCAAAATTATGGTCTCTATCACCGCCATTACGCAATTAGGTGTCGAAATGACTTCCTTTCTGACCTTAATTGGCGCCGCGGGTATTGCTATCGGTATGGCTTTTTCAGGTACGCTTTCGAACTTTGCGGGTGGCATCATGATTCTCGTGCTCAAGCCCTTCAAATTGGGTGACGATATCAAAGCATTAGGTGAACAAGGTGTGGTATCAGAAATTCAAATTTTCAATACCTATTTAGTTACTGCCGACAACAAAACCTTAGTGTACCCAAATGGGCCGCTCGCAAATGGCACTATCATCAATTACACGAAAGAGAAAAACAGAAGAATCGAATGGACCTTCGTCTTTGACCAAACGGTGCAGATCAGTCAAATTCAAGAAATAATCAAAGCGAGCTTGGCTTTAGACAAGCGCATTTTACAAAAACCCGAACCAGTTGTTGGGGTGCAGCAACTCAATGAAGCAGGTTTGCATATGCAGGTGCGCTGTTGGGTTAAAAATGCAGACTTTGGAGTTGTATTCCATGAAGGTCAGCAAGCAGTCATAGAGGCACTAAGAAGTGCGCAAATCACTTTTGCAAAGTCTTAAAGTTTTTTCTTATTTTCGGTCCCGAACCCATTGCCGCATTTTTTGAATGTGGTGCTAAACTGAATTAAATATGCTACTCACTATCCTACTTCTGATTTTTACTGTCGTTGTTGCGCCGCTTATTTGTCTCAACTTTGGCTATACGCCGAGCGAGTTGCAATATGACATATTAGCCCAAATGTACTTACCGGTCGGAATTGTCATTGCCTATTGCTTTGTGGTTGGAGAAATTTCTCGCAACAACTTCCAGGTCGATAAACTCTGGAGTATTGTCCCGATCTATTATGTCTGGCACATGACGCTATTGGCACCCGAATTGTCTGAGCGCATGGTTTTGATGGCTGTACTTGTCACGATTTGGGGTGCACGCCTGACCTTTAATTTTGCACGCCGCGGCGCTTACACCTTGCAATTTTGGGCGGGTGAAGAAGACTACCGTTGGGAAGAACTCCGCAAGCGACCTGGTTTCAATAACAAATTCATTTGGGGTCTTTTCAATTTGTTCTTCATCTCTGCTTATCAAAACATCCTCATCTTCTCTTTTACAGTCCCTATTTTAGCTGCACTTTCAGATCAAGCTCATCCGCAACTGAATGCCGTAGATTACCTCTTGGCTGCACTGATGTTGCTTGCCGTAGCCATTGAATTTGTGGCCGATCAACAACAATATGTTTTTCAAACCGAAAAACACCGCCGCATCAAAGCAGGTGAAGCACTCGGCGACTACGAAAAAGGTTTTGTTTCAACGGGTTTGTGGGGCATCGTTCGCCATCCAAATTATGCCATGGAGCAAAGCATTTGGGTCATCTTCTATTTATTTAGCGTCAATGCGACAGGGCAATGGGTCAACTGGACAATTGGTGGTTGTGTTTTATTGTTGATTCTTTTCAAAGGAAGCTCAGACTTCTCTGAGGAGCTCTCTGCCAACAAATACCCAGCCTACAAAGATTACCAAAAACGCGTGCCGAGGTTTGTTCCGTTTCTGAAATTTGGAAAATAAAGAGGTGTTAGGGGCGGTTTTTCTACTTCATAAACTTCAATACACTAAAAGCTAAAGCAAAAAACACCACAATTTGGATGAACCATTGTGCGGCGCTCTTGTGTCCCTTGGATTTAAGGTAAAAGTGATTGAGGGTGCCTAGTGTAAAGCCAATAGCTAAAGCAAGAAATAGCGGATGACGCATCTGAAAATTCTTTTGTTTATGAAAGTATTTAAAGAAAGCTGAGCTTAGATCAGACCAAACTGCTCAAAGTGATGCGCGAAGTGCTTGGTGTGCAAGCGTTGCCACTGAATGTAATTGAGTTGGCCATAAAAAGGATGTACGGCCGTTGCGCTTTCATTTTCTTCGTAATGCTCTAAAAAAGACAAAAACGCGTCTGTGAACTCATCGATAGCGGTTTCGAGTTCGTCGTTGCGGTGCTGCATTTCTGGCGTCGCAAAAGAGACTTGAATGTCTTTGGCCATTGGTTTGTCAGATGCAAGCCAAGCTTGCATGCGCTCAATGCGGTCTTCGGGAACTTCTAACTTGAATTCACCTTGCCCCATAGACATGTAAAGCGCGTCTGCGAGGTGTTCAACCATGCGCTGCGGGCTCATTTGCCCCCATGTGGGTGCGGTGTTTGATTTGAGAGCTGAAAGTTGGGCCAACATGGCCTCGAGATCTAATTGAAAAGAAGCAGACATTATTTTTGACCTACGATGATATGAAGTGAGTGCGGAACTACGCGCACATTGATTTCGCGCATGACTATTAAGGGTTCGCCGTCGTGGTGTGCAACACCATTAGGGAGTGAGATTTTTGCTTTTTTAAATGAAATGACCTCTGAGTAAATGGACTGATCAGATCGACCTGTAAAGAACTGGTAAATCATTTTTGGGATGCCAAATAAGGAAAAAGGCTTGAGTAGAAATAACTCGAGTTTGCCATCGGTGGCATCTGATTTTGGAGATACTTTAAAACCATTGCCAAATTCTGAGGTATTGGCGATGGTGCAAAGAACTACTGGAAGTTTTTTGATTTGCCCATTGGTATCGATGGAGATGTTCATGGGGTTATAGCGGAAAAACTCTTTGAAGACATGCTTGACGTACGTTAAAAAACCGCGTTTATGGTCTTCGTCGAACTTTTTGGCAATAATGGCATCTAGCCCATAGCCACCAACACCAAGGAAAGGCTGGTCGTTGACCATGACGGTATCCATGATGATTTGTTGGTTGAGATTGATGGTTTGAATCGCTTTTTTGATGTTGCGCGGAATGAACATGTGGCGTGCAAGGCCGTTGCCAGATCCGATGGGGATAACGGCTAGGCTGGTTTTGGTACCGATAAGTGCTGTGCCCACTTCGTGTACAGAGCCATCGCCACCAACAGCACAAACGATGTCTACGCCTAATTGAACTGCGTTTTGAGCGAGTTCTATAGCGTGGCCTTTGTGTTTGGTATATTGGATTTCAAAAGTGTAGGTGTTGTGGTCTAAAAAACGACGGATAAGCGCGGGGATGTCGTCTTTGCGGCGAACACCTGAGATGGGATTGATGATAAACCAAATGCGTTTTTTCATTTTTTTAGACTGCACGAAATGCGCTTTTCTCAAAGTTAAACATTTTTTGTCAAAGGCTCATAAAGATTTATCGATGTTTTGTCGTCAACTCCCGCTTTTGAGGTATTTTTAACAGCAAATATAATGCCATGAAGAAAAAACCTGCTAATGACCAAATTGTTGCCAACAGACAACAACTCATAGATATTTTATTACATAAATCGGCCCTCAAACAAGATATTGCCGATGATAGTGAGCGTGTTTTTACAGAACTCCGAGCCCTCATTGATAAAGAACTCAATTCACTTAAAGAGGTCATTACCGATGAGCGCGTGCGCCTTTGGATCAAGGATAGGGGTGACCACGAATTCCATGTATATATCGGCAGTGATGTACTCGTATTCAATTTACACCACAACGTTTTTCGTTTGCCAGACTCCAATCCGTTATGGGGAACCGCTTATTTCAAGTCGGATCCCAACAATGGCTATTTTGGCACTATCCATATCTACAATTTTTTGGCAGAATCCATGCAGCAAAATCGCCTGGATGATATGGGCAATTTGATCGCGCGTATTTTTGTCAATCATGAAAGGCATTTTTTCATTGAAGGTAAAGGTTCATTGGGTGCTACTTTCAATGATCCACAACACATGCTGCTTTCCGAACAACTCTTGCAGCTCATTGCTCAGATGGCATTTGCTTATGCGTTGCAGTTTGACCTCTATATTCCACCGTTTGAGTACATGGACAATGTGAGTGTGGGTCAGATTTTCATGATGGGTGAACAGCTCAAACTCAAAACAGGTAAGCGGCTTGGCTTTAAAATGAGTTCAGATGCCCCTGAAAATTCTTAAAAAAAATCGCTAGCGCCCTTGCGCTTCAAGAAATTCCTACTATATTTGCAATCCCAAATTCTGGGGTTTTGACATTTTGGCCCATTCGTCTAGTGGTTAGGACGCAAGGTTTTCATCCTTGTAACAGGAGTTCGATTCTCCTATGGGCTGCCAATTTTTTGGCCCATTCGTCTAGTGGTTAGGACGCAAGGTTTTCATCCTTGTAACAGGAGTTCGATTCTCCTATGGGCTACATTTTTTAACGAGATTAATTATATAAATAGCCATGGCAAATCATAAATCATCCATCAAGCGCATTCGTTCAAACGAGTCTAAGCGCGTGTTAAACAAATACCAGCACAAAACCACGCGTAACGCTATGCGTGCATTGCGTGCTACCAAAGACCGCAAAGAAGCAGATGGTTTATTCCCTACTGTTGTTGCTATGCTAGACAAATTAGCGAAACGCAATATCATTCACAAAAACAAAGCAGCCAACCTTAAGTCAGGTTTGCAAGTGCGCATCAACGCGCTCTAAGCTTTCTTTTATATATATTTCGAAGGGCTGCCTCTATGGGGTGGCCCTTGTTTTTTTCTTAATTTTGCGTCATGAAATACTTTCTGTCTTTTTTGTTGCTCATCTTGCATTGCAGCCGCATTGCAGCGCAGCAATTAGGCCCGGTCGATACCTTTAAACTAGAAAACCGCACCTTCGGAGACCTCCACTCCTTAACGCAGCAAATGAATGGTTTTGGGTCCAATTTCTTTTTCAATCCGCAACACACCCTCCTGGCAGCTTCTGATTTGTATCAGCCAGGTCTGACGACTTTTGTCAGCCCTCAAATGCTCCTCAAACCACTCACATTTTCTGCACTTCCGCACTTGGGTTTTGGCTATGGTTTTGGTGCGCAAGGAGCGCAACGCATGCGCGTTGATTTTGAGCAGTCTTTTGCGAGGCATGTTTTGCTCAATCTTCGTTATGATCGCTGGCAGCGTACCGGTTTTATCCGCGCCGACGATTTGCGCTATAGCCAATTGCAAATCAACCTTTATCAAGCTGCAAAGCGCCATGAAGCTTTGTTGCATTTTAGCAATGTAAGCGATGACCGCCAATGGGCCGGAGGCTTATTGGATTACAGTTCACTGGGCAGCATTTCAATGGATTTACTACCTGTTGTCAAAGCAAATTCCCGCACACAAAAAACGAGTTACAGCGCTCGTCTGGACTTTCGTTATCGTTTATTAGGCGATTCGCTGCGCTCTTTTAATTTAGCAAGTCAACATCTCTTTCAACTGCAAAAAAGGCTTTATTTGGAGCAAGGGCCTTTAGACTTATATTACCCTCAAACTTATTTTAGTCCGGATTCTTCTGCCGATGCATTTGATCAAAGTGATTTAGATAACCGTCTAGGATTCAATTGGAGTTTGCCGGGCATGCAATGGTTTGCGCTCGTCGGAGTGCGTCAACGGATGTGGTCAGATGCAGTTGCCAAGCACGATACCCTAGAGTTTAATTTTTCAAATCAACTTGTATTAAAGCGTTCCGCCCACCGTTTACAACATCAAAATGAAATCAATTTAAGCGGCGCTGGGCAGGGTTGGCATGCAAACACGGTCTATAATTGGCACAAAGCAAGCTGGAAATTATCCGCAAGTCATCGCAGCGCCAACGAATGGCCCGTATTGATGCAACGGGGATACCAAAGCAACTTAACAAATTATTTCTGGACCAACCCTCAAAAACAGTTCTTTCAGGAGTTGAGCGTTGCAGGGACTTTTCAAAATATCCCCAAAACATTTAGTGCCAACTTAAAAATGAGTGTAAGCCAATACAAAAACGTCTACCGATTTGACGCGCAGCTTGTGCAATGGACCACTACAAGTTCGGCCTCGGTTGGGCAATTTGCCACAGTAGAAGCCGACTTCAAATATACTTTTGGAAAGCAACTAGAAAAACAAGCGAAGGCATTTTGGACTGTCCGATCTAACTACCGCTATTTGGCTCAGGTAGCTGCATTTTTGCCAAAAAATAGCGCTGCTATTGCACTCGCTTGGAAAGGGGGCGTTTTCAAAGACAAGCGCTTAAGCTTACTCATGGAGGGTCAGCTCAATTACGTTTCTGCGTGTAAGGCTTTGATTTATCTTCCGTACATAGAAAGTTTGGTCTGGTCTACCTCACAAATGGCAATGAGCAATCGGGCCAACCTCAATGCGCAATTTAATTTAGCACTGGAGGTGAAGACGTTCAGGTTTTTTGTGAATGTTGCCAATCTAGGTACATATTGGAATGCCGCACAAATTTCAACAGTGCAAGGATATCCATTCCCAACCATGCAAATCAGGTTGGGTCTTACTTGGGATTTCTGGAATTAAATAGAGCTGGTACTTAGCGGATTTAATGCCCGAGTACTTCGGCCATTTTAGCGCCGATTTGAGCAGGGGAATCTACGACATGGATGCCACACTCACGCATGATGCGTTTCTTCGCTTCAGCGGTGTCGTCGTCGCCACCTACAATGGCGCCAGCATGGCCCATCGTGCGTCCTTTAGGAGCGGTTTCGCCAGCGATAAAACCAACTACAGGCTTGGTGCCGTTTTCTTTGATCCAACGCGCAGCAATTGCTTCTAGGTTACCACCGATTTCGCCGATCATGACTATACCTTCGGTTTCTGGGTCGTTCATGAGGAGTTCTACGGCTTCACGGGTGGTGGTACCGATAATTGGGTCTCCGCCGATTCCGATGGCAGTGGTGATACCCATACCCGCTTTGGCAACTTGGTCAGCCGCTTCGTAGGTTAGGGTTCCTGATTTTGAAACGATACCAATTTTTCCTTTTTTGAAGACAAAACCTGGCATGATACCCACTTTGGCTTCGCCAGCGGTAATGACACCTGGGCAGTTGGGCCCGATAAGTCTTGTTTCGAAAGCTTTGATGTATTCTTTGGCTTTGATCATGTCGTTGACCGGGATGCCTTCAGTGATGCAAACGATGACTTTAATGCCAGCTTCTGCAGCTTCCATTATTGCATCTGCCGCAAAGGCAGGGGGCACAAAAATGATGGAGGTATCGGCTTGAGTTTGAGCAACAGCGTCGGAAACGGTATTGAAAACTGGGCGATCCAAATGGCTTGAGCCGCCTTTTCCTGGCGTAACACCACCAACCACATTTGTACCAAATTCGATCATTTGGGTGGCGTGAAAGGTACCTTCGCTACCTGTAAAACCTTGAACAATTACTCTGGAGTTTTTATGTACCAATACACTCATAATATCATTATTTTTTGCGAGTCAAAATTAGTCATTTATTTGGCATCAATAACCTTCATTTTAAAATAGAGGATTTTATCTTTTCCGATACGATCGGTTCCGCTTTGGCCATAAGCAAGTTGGGGTGGGACGATGCACTGTAATTGGCTGCCAACAGGCAAGCCGTAAAGCGCTTCTTGCCATCCTTTAATGAGGCCGATAAGTGGTAGGCCAACTCTCTGATCCTGAACTTCTATAATTTTTCCGGACAACAATTTAAGGGTATAACTCACCCAAACGCTATCTTGTAACTGGACGGCTCTTCCCGTGCCTAAGGAGTCTATTTTGAGGTATAATCCGCTACCAGTAGGTTTCAATTCAAGCCGATATTTAGCGATGTACTTTTGAATTTGCGCATCAAAGTTTTTGGTTTCTGCCTTGCCATAACCACATGCACTCAGCAGACCAAGTAGGCCAATAATGATCAATAAAGGCCTCATATTTTTTCTAAAACAGCCAAATAATGTTCTTCTGCTGTGTAGGCCCTACGGCACTTGAACCCGCAGTCTGTGGCGTGTTGATGCAGGGTGTCGTAATCGACGTATAGCCATTCAAATTCAGGGCCGCTTATTTTGTTGTAGTGCATCTGAAACTTGAAGTTGCCGTAATAGGCAGCGTTGAGGTCGAGCCAATAACCGCCCTCTTCGTCTTCGTATAGATATTTCACATCTGTTGAGTCGGCAATTAAACGGCCACCGGGCAAGAGTAGGTCGTGAACCTTTTGAAGAAATGCCGGGAGATTTTCAAGATTTTTAGCTAATCCCAAGCCGTTCATTAGCGATAAGATGGTGTTGTACTGGGTTTTGTTTTGCAGGGCATAAAAATCCATTTGCTTGGCATCTAGGCCATTTTCTTTCATGTAGGCAACTGCTCCGGCAGAGAGGTCAATAGCACTTACCTGATGACCGCGGTCTTGTAAAGCAATTGCATGCACGCCGGCCCCGGCCCCGATATCGAGAACAGCACCCCTGCATTGGTCCAGCGCACGCTGTTCGAGTTCGGGCATTTCGTCTTCCTTGCGGAAAAGCACTTCTATAGGAATGATGTCGTCGTCGCAGAGATCTGAGCTGACGATGATGTCAAAGGGCTTTTTGAATGTGGCGTAGTCTTGGATGGCTTGACCAATTGGGTCGCCAGTTGCTGTTTTAGGCTTAGTATTCATATTGGCTGTAATCGTTGAGGTCGTCGTCTGCGTAATCGTCGTCAAAATCTTGGAAGCCAAATTCGTCTTCGTCTTCTTCGGTATCTGCAATTTGATTTTCGGGTCCGAATAGATTTTCATCGAACATAGACTTGGTGCTTTCTTGTGGGGCATTACCTATCGCTAATGCCATAAGTGGGCTCTCTGGCGCTTCTTTTTCGTAGGCAATCAATTCGATCAAGAAAATCCACATGCGCATGAAGTCGTAGACCAGAATAAAGCGTTGATCTGGTTCGGTAAGAAAATCTTGAATATGGGCTTGTTTCATCACCGAAGCAGGCTCGTCAATGGCGTCGTCGTCGTAGGTCATGTCCAACAAAGAGAGCTCGTGGCCTTTGTCCCAACTGTCGTTGGAGACGTAAAAACTGGCCATTTGGTCACCGCTAAAGCTAAATGCCGACATAATTGAACGGTAAAAAGTTTCAAAATCAGCATCGTTTGCGATGAGGATGTCTCTAAAGACTTCTTCGTTTTTGTCGCTATCAAGCAATACGCGAAATTTTAAACCTGGCATGTTGTTGGATTTAGGATAAAAGTAAGGATTATTCAGGCTTCGGAGGAACAACGACCGCTTTTAAACCGAGTTCTGCGCCAAAACGCAGCATTTCTGCATATGCTTCGTGATACTCATTAGCGATGTGTCCTTCTAGAATAGCATCTTTAATATGTGTTTTGATTGAGCCAATGGCCGAACATGGGCCTAGTTGGAAAGTATCCATAATAAGTTGGCCTGAAACAGGAGGTTGGAAATTGCGAACGCGGTCTTTTTCTTCTACCAACAAAAGCTTTTCGGTAACTAGTTCAAAATTTTGCTTGTAGCGCTTTACCTTGAATTCATTTTTGCTGGTGATATCGGCGTTGCACAATAGCATGAGGTCTTCGATGTCGTCACCGGCTTCGTGCAGCAGCCTGCGGATGGCGGCGTCTGTAACCGAGCCCTTTACCAAGGCAATGGGCCTTAAATGAAGCCTTACCAACTTTTGGACGTATCTCATTTGGTGGTCGAGCGGTAAGCGCAGCCTTTTGAACAGGCGGGGTACCATTTTGGCACCAAGCTCTTCGTGCCCGTGGAAAGTCCAGCCAATTTGTGTATCAAAACGCTTGGTGGGGGCTTTTGCGATGTCGTGCAAAATGGCTGCCCAACGCAACCAAAGATTATCGGTGTGTAAAGCTATGTTGTCTAATACTTCGAGTGTATGCAGAAAGTTATCCTTGTGCGCCTTGCCATCGCGGGTTTCGATACCTTTAAGCGCGGTCAGTTCGGTAAAGAATTGATCCAGGAGCCCAGTGGCTTGCATGAGTTTGAAGCCGCGCGAGGGTTGTGTGGTAAGGATGATTTTGTTGAGCTCATCGGTAATGCGCTCTTGAGAAAGTATTTGGAGCCTTTCTGCGTTCGCTTTCATGGCTTCGAGACTGGGTGTCGTGATTTGAAAATGAAAGCGTGTTGCAAAGCGAATTGCCCTGAGCATTCTGAGCGGGTCATCGCTAAAGGTGATGTGTGGGTCTAGGGGGGTGCGAATGACACCTGCATCAATGTCGGCTTGCCCGTTGAATGGGTCAATCAGCTGACCAAGTGTTTCGGCACGCAAACTAATGGCCATGGAGTTGATGGTGAAGTCACGACGGTTTTGGTCGTCTTGGAGGGTGCCTGCAACGGTATTGGGTTTGCGCGACGCTGGGCTGTAAGACTCTTTGCGCGCGCCAACAAATTCGATGTCGAGGTCTTTGTACTTAAAATGCGCTGTGCCAAAGTTTTTGAAAATACTGACCTTTTTTACTTTAAGAATTTCTGCGGTAGCGCGCGCTAATGCGGGGCCATCGCCAAGTACCAAAATATCGATGTCTTTGCTAGGGCGGTCCATGATGAGGTCTCGAACCCAGCCTCCAATAACGTAGACGTCCAGCTGCTGCGCAGTAGCGTACTGAGATAATACTTTAAATACGGGGTGTTTGAGGTGACTAGCGTAAGAAACATCCATGTGCTGCAAAGTTAAGCGAATCGCCGAAATTTGCAGCGTTCAACCTTTATAAATCGTCGTCATCTTCTTCGTCATCGAAGAAATCTTCGTCTGGCTTCTTGTAGTTGAGTAAGTCGTCGTCGAGTTCGTCGTCGTCGTCGTCAAAAAACCTTGGATTTTTGCCACTCTTTTTGTAGGCATCCATTTTTGGTTTTTTGTTGCGGTTGTCGTCCTCGATTTTGCGGTCTTTTACAATTGCTTTTTTACGGGGTTCGGCCTTAGGTAAAATAAAACCTGTCGCTGGACTGGCGTCGTCGTTGTCATTGCTGCGCAATTCTGCTCGGGGTGCAGGCGCAGCACCGGAGTTTGTGGGGGCGCTGTTGTCGCGAGGGGTGAATGGTCTGGGGCTAGGTCGGTTGTCGGTGCGCTGTTCAGCTTCTTTTACCGCCAATGCACGGCCATTGATGACGTGGCCGTCTAGTGCTGAAATGGCATTTGAAGCCTCCTGGCTATCGGCCATTTCGACAAAAGCGAATCCTCGCGGTTTTCCCGTCTCACGGTCTGTGGCAACAGTAGCTTTGAGCACTGTTCCGTAGTTTTCGAAAAGTTGGCGCAACTCCTGGTTACTTACGCCAAAATCAAGTTTAGCAACAAAAATACTTGTCATAATGTGATTTAAACAACACAGATTTAGGTAAATACTAATCGTTAAGCTTCGAAATTAGAACAAAATTGAAAAACTGCCTACTTTTTGAAAAAAAATATTCAATTAATGTCTGTGAATATACCTAATGAGGCATGTGGGAAAAGAATTATATTTGCAAAATGCGATTGGTCCGTCAAATTCCTCACGAGCATTTTTTAGTCTCGCTTCATCAGTACAACAATAATTACCTATTGAGCATTACCCTCGACGACTACCAACAACAATTCAAAATTCCCGTTTCTGATCTTCAAAGCATAGATCAGCTCGAGCAACAACTGAGCCCTGCATTTTACTCCGCATGTTTACAAGATTTTATCCGCATGCGCGAGCGCTGGCTCCAACTTTTAAAACCGCTTCAACATGACTAAACTGCTTTACATCACTTTGATTTTGGCCCTCAGCGCCGCCTGTTCTACATCAACACCACCTAAAAAAGACGAAACACCCAAGGTGCCTGTCACGCGTCTAGATGGCCTCAAAATAGCTTATTACGCCAATGACAGCATCAAAAAATACTTCGATTACTTTAAAAAAGAAGAGGCTGTAGCTGAGAAAAATCAAAAGCGTTTTGAAAAAGAATTACAGAAGCGCAATCAAGTTTACGAAAATTACATCGTCAAGAAAGATCAAGAAGCGCGCGCTGGTTTGCTTTCACAGAACGAAATTGCCATGGTACAGCAAAAAGCACAACAAATGCAAAATGAACTCATGCAATACCAGCAAACCGAAGGTGCCCGCATCGAAAATCAAACCCTAAAATCTTTAGAAGCGATCAATAAAAAAGTGGAGCTTTGGGGTCAAAAATATTGCAAAAAACACAACATCGATTTACTCTTGATTCAAGGTCAAGGGGGTCAAATCAATTACATCAACAAAAAGATGGATGTCACGAAGGAATTCATCAATTTCTTGAATGAAAACCAGAGCACCATCGAAAAAGAACTCTAATTTCATGCGTCCAAATCCAGCCCTCCAAACCGAAAATGTCGCAGAGTACTTGCTTTATATTTTTCAGATAGAAGCACTTGTTCGCACCACAGACCTCGATATAACCCGCTTGGAAAACGAGCTTTTGGCACCAGCATTTACAGACCCTTCACAGCTAGACGACCAACTCAATTGGTATCGCGCAATTGTTGCCGAAATGCAGCAGCGGGGCTTGCAAAAAGAGGGGCATCTCGAACAAGTAGAGGAAATCTTGATAGAGCTCATTTATTTGCACAATACGCTGCTCACCATCCTCAACGACGACAAGTACAAGGGCTTGTGTGAACACGCCCACGACGCCCTTCAAGCCTTTAAAACGAAGTCCAATATGGCCAACAGACACGACATCGAAGTGCTCTTTCACGCCATGTTTATGAAGTTGCAACTCAAAATGAAAAAACAAGAAATTAGTCCGCAAACAGAATCTGCATTCGATTTATTCCGTATCCAATTGGCTTATTTGTCCAAAAATTACCAGCGCATGAAGGCTGGTGAACTCAACTTCGTTCAGAATTGATTTTTAGGGAAGCCAAGCATTTGCGTTAAGCTTTTTTGCGCAGGGTCAATCTCGTAGACCAAATGATTTTGTCCATTGCTCAAAATAAGACAATTGGCCCCGAGCATCTTTTGATAAGTAGAAATTTGCATAAATACTTCGTGGTTGAGTCTGACTTGCGGTGCCTTGCATTCAACCAAAATAGCGGCTTCAAATTCTGCATTATACACCACGATATCCCAGCGCCGCGTAAAGCCGTCGTACTGAATTTGTTTTTCCACCGCAAACTTTTCAAGGGGATAACCCTGATGCAGGTGCAAATAAGAGATGAGGTGTTGGCGCACCCATTCTTCGGGTGTGAGGATAATTTGCTTTTTACGCACCAAACAATTGACAAAAACTCGCCCGGCTTTGCTGCTCAGTTTTAAGGGTGCAGGCGGTAAATTGAGTGCTTGCAAAAGAGACATTAGATACCTGGTAGGATAAGATGGATGTCTTTGTATTGAAGGTCAAAAACCTTTCCCAAGACTTCATTGGTCAGGATACCCCGGAACATATAAACTCCATTTCTAAAACCTGCGTGCGTTCTGATGAGGTCGGGCACGCCGCCGCGCTCACCCATTTCAAGCAATAGTGGAGAAAGTGTGTTGGAAAGTGCAAAAGATGCCGTTCTAGACACCCGTGAGGCCATATTTGGCACGCAATAATGCGTCACGTCGTGTTTGACAAATGTAGATTCAATGTGGTTGGTAATGCGAGAGGTCTCAAAGCACCCACCTTGGTCAATACTGACATCAATGACAACCGAACCTGGTTTCATTTGTGATATCATGTCTTCCGAAACAACGCAGGGTGTGCGGCCAATAGTTGAGCGCAAGGCACCAATAACGACATCAGCTCTTCTTACAGCCTTTGCCAAAACTTTAGGTTGTAAAATAGACGTATATACGCGTTGCCCAAGATCGTTTTGAAGGCGGCGCAATCTGGAGAGCGAATTGTCAAATATTTTGACAGATGCGCCCAAACCCAATGCGGCCCTGGTGGCAAATTCGCCAACAGTACCTGCGCCAAGCACCACAATTTCAGTGGGCTGAACACCTGAAATACCTCCGAGCATGAGGCCTTTGCCTTCTGAGAAAGAGGAGAGGAGTTCACCAGCCACTAAAATAGAGGTGGTTCCGGCGATTTCACTCATGGTGCGTACGATGGAAAAAACACCTTCTTCGTCGCGGATATAATCCCAAGCTATAGCGGTAATTTTTTTAGTGCTGAGTTGCTGTAAAATTTCTTTGGGTTGAGTAGCGAGTTGCAAAGCAGAAATGAAAGTTTGGTTGCCCGGCATGAGTGCGATTTCTTCTTCAGAAGGCGGTGCTACTTTGAGGATAATATCGGACTGATACACCCCTTTGCGGTCGTAAATGATTTGTGCGCCAGCCTCGCTGTATTCGTTGTCTGTGAAGTGAGCACCTTCACCGGCTTTACTTTCAATGAGCACCTGATGACCATTGGCAATGAGCAAACCAACAGCCTCGGGAACCAAAGCCACTCTTCTCTCTTGGAAGGAAGTTTCTTTTGGAATACCAATGAGGAGCTTGCCTTTTTTTCGACGCACCTCAAGCAGCTCCTCTTTAGGAAGGAGCGCTCCTTGTTGAATTAACGTTTTGAGCAAGTGTGGATCAGTGGTCATAGCGTAGCGTGATTTCTCGACTGAAGTCGGGTTCTATACGAATATACAGCCTAAAGTGCGGTTTTGGCAATATTGTCTCGATTTTTTGTGGCCATTCTACCAAAAAATAAGCGTTTTCATCGAAGAGTTCTTCTAGACCGAGGTTGCGGAGTTCCTGCTCATTCTCAATGCGATAGCAGTCGAGGTGATAGATTCCACCCTTTACAGGACTGTCATAGGCCTGAACAAGCGCAAAAGTAGGTGAGCCCTCAAAGTGCGCCACCCCAGCAGCTTCAAGTAAGGCGCTAACGAGTGTTGTTTTACCGCAGCCCATTTCAGCTTCGAGTGCTACAAAACAAGGTTGAGCTAATAATTTCCATATATTTTTGGCAAGTAATGGCAGGTTTTCTTGTCTCACCCCAGTCCAAAAACCAATGGTTTCAGTTGCCATGGTAGGGTATCGCTTGGTTGTCTGACCATGTAAAGAGCTCCAATGTTTCGGTGTCAAAACGGGCAAATGTGCGGTACTGCAACCAGTCCCCGGTATTGATATAAAGCGCATTTCCGTGCTTCAAGTGAAGGGGCAGGTGGCGATGGCCAAAAAGATAGTAGTCGTGGTCTTGTTTTTGGGCCAATTCTTGAACGTATTGAAATAGCCATTCTGTTTGCGGACCATTGTATGTAGCGTCTTTAGCACCGCCATTTGCTCGGCTTCTGCGCGATAAAAAGCTCGCCAAACCAATGCCAAAGTTGGGATGTAGTCTGGCAAATAGCCATTGGCACAAGGCACTTCGAAAGAAGCGTTTGAGCACTTTGTATTTGTAGTCTCCTGGGCCTAGGCCGTCGCCGTGGTGCAAATAAAATTGCTTGCCTGCATAGGTAAAGGTATGCGCATCGCTATGCAGCGTGAGTCCTAGTTCTTTTTGAAAATAATCAAACACCCACATATCGTGGTTGCCTTTGAAATAATGAATTTCTATACCAGCATCTGAAAGTTCGGCGATTTTGCCAAGAAGTCTTGTGTAGCCTTTAGGCACAACCGTTTTGTACTCAAACCAAAAGTCAAAGACGTCGCCCAAAAGATAAATGGCCTTGGCAGTGGGTTTGATGTCATCTAGCCAATTGATGAATGCCTTTTCACGAACGGCACTTTTTTGTGCATTAGGAGCGCCTAAATGCAGGTCGGAGGCAAAGTAGAGGTATTTCTGCTGCTCAGTCATCAAAAACCAAAAATTTGTTCCAGGGTTTGTTCGAGCGCAGCACCTCTCAAGTTGGTCGCAATTACACGGCCTTCTTTGTCTAGCAAAACCGTAAAGGGGATAGATTGAACGCCGTATAGGACGGCAACTTTACTTTTCCAACCACCGAGGTCACTGACGTGGTTTGGCCAAACTAATTGATCTGCCTCAATGGCGGCTAACCATTTGTCTTTGTTGGAGTCAAGGGAAACACTCATGACCGTAAAACCAGCGTCTTTATATTTTTGGTAGTTCTGAACAACATTTGGGTTTTCTGCCCGGCAGGGGCCACACCACGAAGCCCAGAAGTCCAGTAGTACAACCTGACCCTTTAGGTCAGAAAGTTTCATTTTCTTTTTGCCATCTGTGCGCAATTCTTCAAAATCAGGCACAGTTTTTCCTTTTGCAAATGGATTAGCTGCATCTCTTGCTTGTTTCTCCGACAAGAAATTTTTATAAAGGTTTTGTAAAATAGCACTTTGACTAAAGCTCTGATAAAGTGGAATAATCAATTTTTCATAAGATGCAAAATCTTGATCGGGTTGGATGCTGCTCAGGGGCAAGATGAGTGCTGCTGAGTTGGCATACATCGCGACATAACTTTGGAGTGCAGTCTGAAACTGACTATAAGCTTGGGTCATGTAACTGTTGATATCTGCCTCTTTGGTTGGGTCTGTTTTGATGGCAGCCAAGGCAGAATCTGCTTTGGCGCGCCAATTGGCATTGAGCACAACATATTCGTGCATTTGGCGCGACTCTTCGGAATTGACAAAATTGCAAAATTGAAGCAGATTGCGGCCGTCGCCAAAGATTTGAATAGGGGTGCTGTCTCGGATAACGAGGTTGAGGTTGTTTTGGCCCACGCGCAAAATATAGTAGTCTGGCCCCGCAAGGCTGCCTTTGAGCTCGAAATTTCCTTTGGCAGAGATCGGACTGGCGTAATAATCTTTAAATGTAGTCCCGAATTGCTGCGATAAGTAAACGGAATCTGCGCCGCTCGAAAAAATTTGCCCACTAATTTGAAAAGGCTGTCCTTGACCAAAGCAAAGGAGCGGAAAAAGCAGTAAGAATGAGCAAATGGATTTCATATCAATTAAATAAGGTGGCGAGTTTATCTTTCAGTTTTTGACCTCTGAGGTTGGTTCCAATTATTTTACCTTCTGGATTGACCAAAACTGTGTATGGAATGCCGTCAAATTGATAGAGTTGAGGTAGGTTGGATTTCCAACCATTGAGATCGCTGCTATGATCGGGCCAGGTCATGCCCCAAGATTTGATAGCGGCTTGCCATTTGGCTTTGTCTTCATCTAAAGAAACGCTAAAAATAGTGAAACCTTGATTTTTATATTTGTTATAGGCGGCAATGACATTTGGCATTTCGCTTTTGCAGGGGCCGCACCAAGAAGCCCAGAAATCAATCAAGACGTATTTGCCCTTTAAAGAACTCAAGGAACGTATTTGGCCCGAGGGGTCTGGTAGTGTAATTTCTGGTGCAGCCATACTGCCGTTGGTCATTTGCGTGTAGGCAAAAAAGGCATCTTCAATTTGGGCGCATTGCGCTTGCATATTCTGACTTGCGGCTTGGCTAGCATAGCGCTGTGCAAAGGCTTGGCTTAATTTTTCAAGTGTTTGCAGGTGTGCCGCATTCCAATCCTCAAAACCTGTGGTGGGCAGTAAATTCATGCTCAGCATGATATTCACTGGGCTACTCAAATCTCTGTTGATGGCCTGCACACAAAAGGCTTCGTAACTAGATTTAGCAGCTGTATAAGCAGCCGCGACGGCGTCTTGGTCTAACTTGAGCGGGTTTTGTTGCAATTCATTTTGAATGGATTCAAAACGTTTGGTTTGCTGCATGAGTTCAGCATAAGTTGCTGCCCATTTGACACCACTTAGCCCGGGTTTGAAACTGAAATTAGTTAGCTCACAGCGCAGCGAAATTTTGTCAGAGGGTTGCAAGGGTAGCCAGAGGGTACTGCCGTTTAAGTCTGAAATGCGCAAGTTGTATAACCCTAGCCCTGGAATATTGGCCGGAAGTTCAAATGAACCATCTTCGGCTATTTCTGTTTGTGCAACGGAAATGACGCCACGGTCACTAGGTGCTTCTAAAAAAAGTTGTAAACCACCGGCTCCTTGAATTTGCCCGCTGATAAATAGATTTTCTTCGAGTCCGTTTTTTTCGAGTTCAGAGCGATTGATATACCACAAGAAGAGGCCTCCAGCAGCCACAAGGAGAAGAATCCAAACAATTTTTATATTGGATTTCAAGAACGACATTAGCTTTCGAGTTGTTGTCTGAGTAGCCCGTTTGCTGCTTTCGGGTCGGCTTTACCTCCAGAAACTTTCATGAGTTGCCCCATGAAAAATCCAATCAGTTGTTTTTCGCCGCTTCTGTAGCGTTCTACTTCAGCCGTATTTTGTGCAATCACTTGCGCAATGAAGCCTTCAATGACTGAACTATCTGAACTTTGGATGAGGTTGAGCCTTTCTGCAATTTCAAGCGGGGTTTCAGTATTTTCAAATAGGGCTGGAAACAATCTTTGCGCTGCAATTGAATTGGATATCTTGCCTTGGTCAATGAGTTCAATCAAGGCGGCGATGCGCTTTGCTGCAATTGGAAAAGCAGAGATATCTACACCTTGCTCATTGAGGTAAGATTTGATATCGCCCATCAGCCAATTGGCTGCGGCTTTGTAATTTTTGGTGGCACTAATGAGTTCTTCATAATAAAGGGCCAAACCTTTTTGATCAGTGATATTGTAGGCGTCGTAGTCACTGAGCCCATATATTTTGGTATAGCGTTCAAAAAGTGCGTTTGGCAATGCCGGCATTTCTTTGGCGATATCCGCAATTTGGGCAGTGCTCACTGTTATAGGAGGGAGGTCGGGTTCTGGAAAGTAGCGGTAGTCGTTGGCCGCCTCTTTGGTACGCATGGAAATAGTAATGCCTTTTAGGGCATCGAAGGCACGGGTTTCTTGTGTCAGTGCTTCGCCGTTTTCTAGCGCTTCAATTTGGCGTGTGATTTCAAATTCAATGGCGCGTTGCACATTGCGAATGGAGTTCATGTTCTTGACCTCTACTTTGGTTCCGAAATCGATGGCTCCGACAAGGCGTACAGAAACATTGGCATCGCAGCGCATAGAACCTTCTTCCATATTGCCATCGCAGATATCGAGGTAACGCAATAATTTACGTACTTCTGTGAGGTAATTATAGGCTTCTGCAGACGAGCGCAAATCAGGTTCAGAAACGATTTCTAGTAGGGGAGTGCCTGCGCGGTTGAGGTCCACGAGTGTGTCGTAGACATCGACGTCGTGGATACTTTTGCCAGCATCTTCCTCCATATGGATGCGCGTAATGCCTATGATTTTTTGAGTGCTGTCTTCGGTGCGGATCAGGATTTGGCCTCCAGTACAAATAGGGGTGGTATCTTGGGTGATTTGATAACCTTTTGGTAGGTCAGGATAAAAGTAGTTTTTGCGCGCAAAATATTGTTGGGGAGCTATGTTGCAGCCGCAAGCGAGCCCGAGTCTGATGGCAAAGTCAATGGTTTTGCGGTTCATGACGGGAAGGGTGCCTGGGTGCCCAAGCGTGATGGCACTAATGTTGGTGTTAGGCGCGGATCCGTAGGCGTTGAGGTCTGAAGAATAGGCCTTTGTATTTGTCAGGAGTTGGGCATGGACTTCAAGTCCGATGACCACCTCGTAACGATCTCTAAGCGTTTGTTCCATGCTGTGGATGTAGTTTTAGATGCTGGAAATGAGTTCTTTCATGATTTGTGTCATTTTGGGCTCTTGACGGCTTGCCACTTCAATGACATCTTGGACGCTTACTTTTTTGATTTTGCCAGGCACACCTAGGTCGGTGATGATGGAGATTGCAAAACATGGAATGCTCATGTGTCGCGCAACAATAACTTCTGGTACGGTAGACATCCCGACGGCATCGGCACCAATGGTGCGCACGTATTTGTATTCCGATGGTGTTTCTAGTGTCGGGCCGGTAAGCCCGGCATAACAACCAACAGCAACGCGAATGCCTAAATCTTTTGCAATATCGACGGCTTTGTCAATCATTTGTTGGTCGTAGGGGTCACTCATGTCTGGAAAACGAGGCCCAAGTTCGTCGATGTTTTTTCCGATCAAGGGGTTGCCCGGAAACAAATTAATGTGATCGTTCATGATCATGATTTCACCTACTTCAAAATCAGGATTGACGCCACCTGATGCGTTGCTCACAAAAAGGCGCTCTATGCCGAGTAGTTTCATGACGCGCACCGGAAAGGTCACTTGTTGGAGAGAATAGCCTTCATAGTAATGAAAGCGACCTTGCATGGCCACAACCATTTTGCCACCAATGCGGCCAAAAATGAGTTTGCCGGAATGGCTCTCTACTGTAGAAACCGGGAAGTTTGGGATGTCTTCGTAGTTGATTTCGTCGATGATTTCAATTTCCTTGACCAATCCGCCTAAGCCAGTGCCTAAAATGATACCAATACTGGGTACAATATTAGTCTTACTTTGGATGAAGGCGGTACTTTCTTTAATTTGAGACAACATAAGCGCTAATAAATTGATTAAATGCAGGTTGATCCAACCACTCGAGCTCAAAAGTTAATAAGTACCAGGGGTACTTTTGTTGGTCTTCTGGACGCAATAAAGATTGAATTTTGACCCAATCTTTGGCGGTTGTCACAATTGCAGAATTTGCTGTTGCAAAGGTATCAAAAAATTGATGTATTTCGTTCACATTTGCTTGTGTATAGGCGTGGTGGTCTGAATAGCTGATATGTTGTATGCGCACATTTTGTTTGAAGGCGTCGTCTAGATAACTTGGTTTGGCAATTGCACTGACTATCAAAACGTCCTGAATATCGGCTACTGCTTGGGTAAGACAAGTGAGTGGTCGGTAGACATATCTAGAAAAAAACACAGGAAGGCGCCACTTTTCGTAATGTTTATAAAATGCAATTGGGTCAAAAGTGTCAAATGGCGGGCATTTGGTAACGATAAGTGCATTTGCTCGTCTTAGACCGCTTGCGGGTTCGCGCAAAAGGCCTGCCGGCAAGAGCGCATCTTTGTGAATAGGTTGGTCAAAAGTTGTGAGAACGATATTCAATCCAGCCCTTACCCAGCGGTGTTGAAAGGCGTCGTCTAATAGAATCAGGGATGTAGGTTTTTCGCTTCTGAGTCTTTGAATGCCGTAATTTCGGTTTTCACAAACGGCAAATTGTGCCTGATTTTTGAATTGTGCATACAACATACAAGATTCATCACCCACATCTTGTGGCGTTTTTGCTGCATCAACCATGATGAATCCGGATGTTTTTCTGCCGTAGCCACGGCTCAATACTTGGAGTTGGAATTGCGCGGTAAGTTGCGCGATCAGAAAGGCGACATGTGGAGATTTTCCGGTTCCGCCTGCGGAAATATTTCCAATGCAAATGGATTTTCCGGGAATGGCTTGGGTTCGAAAAATTTGCAGGTCAAAGCAGCGGTTGCGCAACCAAATGACTGCGCCATAGATCAGCGCAAATGGATATAGCGCCAGCCTGCGCATTTTACTGAACGTGGTAGTCAGAAAATTCTTGTTCGTCTGCGTAATAATAGATGCGCACTAAAGCCGTGTCGTTCAAAAAGTCAATTTTGCCCACTTCGACACGGTTGATGGTCAAGCCAGTACGTTTTTCGAGGTCCACTTTGAGTAGGTCGTGATTTTCTGACTTGATGAGGTCAATGCGCTCGTAGTTGATGGTTTTGCGGGTTTCGTGCTTCATCAGCCAGACATTTTCGAGCAAATAAGTCAGCAATACAACGGTGACGTTGATGACGCCCACTTCAGAAATACTCAGTTCATTAGAGGCCAAAGCATTGACAACACTAATGCCAATGACCATAAACAGGTAAGTCATTTCTTTGATTTCAATGGCATCTGTACGGTAGCGGATGATGCCGAAAATTGCAAAAAGACCCAAGCCCATTCCGGTGTCGATATCCATTTGCATGAGGCCAAAGCACAAGAAAAAGGTGATTGTACCAATCAAATAATAAGTGAAAAGATAATCTTTGCGTCGTGTTTTGGAATAGTAAAGCACACGAATCAGGATTGTCAAAAAGAAGAGGTTCATGCTCAAGCGCAGCAGAAGTCCGTAGAAATCTTCACTGAACCAAGTGATGGTGTTGGGTGAGATGGCTTTTTTGAGGGGGAGCAGTAAAAATAGGTCAGTTAGCATGGTTGATTTTATTTAGAAAGAGAAGCTTCTTCTTGAAGCGGTTGAATTTGAGTACTTCTTCACCGTAGATTTCTACACTGCCTATGCAGTACTTAGAAAGTCGGTAAGGCCGAATGCGTTCTTTTTTCATGAGTTGATAAAATGGAGCACTGCGGTCTAGGGATTCTTGTTTGAGTTCGGCTATAACCAATTGATTGAAATCGCGTTTGACGTCGCCCATGTGAAAGTTGATATTGAAGTCAAGTGTGAGGCGCTCTTTGCTCGTTTTAGAAACAAGGGTGATGCGCTGAAAGGCATTCCACATGGTTGGTTTTAGCGCTGCGTTGTCGTTGAGCTGGCGACCCAAAAAATCTCGTTCTTTTTCGTCCTGAAGCTCATTGAAATTATTGGTGAGTATCCGGCGCTTGTCGGTCCGGCCTTTGATTTTGTGCTTGATTTCTAAAAAATAGATATTGGACTCGACGTATTTGCGGATCCGCACTTTATAGCGATCGGCCTTGCCGTTGTGGTGGTCTCGAAAGAAAGAGAAAGAAGCGTCGTCGAAATACAGGCTTTCGTAGTGCGGCAACATGGTGCCTTCTACTCTGAGTGCGCGGTAATCGGCCGCCAAAATTGGTAGAAAACGCAGTAGGTCGTCTTGGCGAAAGGCAAACTTGGTGTCTATGCGGTTCATGAGGTTGACATCGGCCATTTCTCGGAGGTCAATGGGGTCAAACTGCTCGATTTCTGTCTTAATGTTACTCATCTATGTTTTCCAAAAATAACAATTTCTTAGCTGATTGCTTACATTTGCTTTATGAAGTTCAAAATTCTCCTACTCGGCTCAGGTGAACTCGGAAAAGAGTTCGTCATTGCAGCCAAGCGCTACGGGCAAACTGTTGTTGCAGTCGATAGTTATGCAGGAGCACCTGCGATGCAAGTGGCCGATCAATTTGAAGTCATCGATATGTTAGACGCTGCAGCGCTCGATAAAGTTGTAGCCAAGCACCAACCCGACATCATTGTACCTGAAATAGAAGCCATCCGCACCGAACAATTTTACCAATACCAAGCGCAAGGAATCCGCGTGGTACCGAGCGCTAAGGCTGCTAATTTTACCATGAACCGCAAGGCCATAAGGGATTTGGCAGCAAAAGAAGTAGGAGTGCGCACCGCGCCGTATCGCTATGCCACCAATTTAGCTGAGCTCCAGGAAGGTGTTGCCTTTTGCGGCTACCCTTGCGTTGTAAAGCCATTGATGTCGAGTTCGGGAAAAGGTCAGTCGGTGATCAGATCCGAGTCCGACATCGAAACCGCTTGGCAGTATGCGATGGATGGTTCTAGAGGCGACCTGAAAGAGGTGATTGTTGAGGGCTTCATCAATTTTGATTACGAAATCACACTTTTGACCGTTACCCAACAAAAAGGCCCCACTTTGTTTTGTGCGCCCATTGGCCACCGACAAGAACGCGGCGATTACCAAGAAAGTTGGCAACCTATGCCCATGGACCCTGCACACCTTGCCGAAGCACAAGATATGGCGGCCAGGGTTACTACCGAACTAGGAGGCGCGGGCATTTGGGGAGTAGAATTTTTCATCACACAAGAAGGTGCTTATTTTTCAGAACTTTCTCCGCGTCCGCACGACACCGGAATGGTCACGCTCGCCGGTACACAAAACCTCAATGAATTTGAGCTCCATGCCCGCGCTGTGCTCGGCTTGCCTATCGCTGAAATCTGTCAATTGCAGAACGGCGCCAGTGCTGTTGTTTTGGCCACTCAAAATAGCGAATCCGCACCGAACTACCTCGGGCTCGACAAAGTGCTAGAAGATCCAAATTCCGAAGTGAGGATTTTCGGAAAACCCACTACGCGACCATTTCGCCGCATGGCTGTCGCCTTGACGTTTGGATCCGAAAGTGTGGAAGATTTGGTCGAAAAAGCCAAAACCCATGCGGCCAATATTCGACTTGATTACGGAAACTAAATAATTGATTAATTTCAATGATTTTCAATGATTTTGAATGATTTTGAATGATTTTGAATGATTTTCAAGCGATCAAAACAAATTTTTAGACATGAGATCTTTTTTACTTCTTCTTTTTTCCTTTTTGTTCTCCTTTAGCTCAAGTGCTATCGAACTGCGCTATCACTTATCGATGCCGCAACCCAATGCGCATTATTTTGCCGTCAAGATCGATGTTGAGAAAAACGACCAAGCCACCCAAGAATTCAAATTGCCGGTCTGGACGCCCGGGTCTTATTTGGTGCGCGAGTTTGCCAAAAATCTCAACCAAGTCAAGGCCATTGATGCCAATGGCAAGGCGCTAACGGTCAAGAAAAAAACTAAAAATGCATGGGTAATCGAATGTGCAGGAGCAGTGTCTTACACGGTTTACTATGAAGTGTATGCGTTTGAACTTTCTGTGCGCACGCCGTTTTTAGACAATACGCATGGCTTTGTGCCGGGAGCTGCGGTATTTATGTACACCGAAAATAGCCGCAACCAACAAGGGGTGGTGAAGGTGTATCCACATCAATCCTTCAAGAAAGTAAGCACTGCTCTTTCGCCGATTGATTTCAAGGCCGATGCAGGGGTGATGGATAAATCCGAAATTGGCGTTCAGTCTTTTGTTTTCAAAGATTATGATCAGTTAGTCGATTGCCCAATTGAAATTGGAAATCAAACAGAATTTAGTTTTACTGCTGCAGGCGTCAGGCATCGCGTCGCGATGTACGGTGAGGCAAATTACGACGTGAGTGCATTGCAACGCGACATGGCTAAAGTAGTAGAGGCCGCAACGGCTGTCTTTGGCAGCAACCCCAACCAAGATTATCTTTTTATTGTGCACAACGTTTCGGACGGCCAAGGCGGCCTCGAGCACATGAACTCTTGTGTTTTGAGCGTAAGCCGTTGGTCTTATACGGGCTCGAATTACATTGGCTTTATCAATTTAGTGGCCCACGAATATTTCCATCTCTGGAATGTCAAGCGCATTCGTCCGATTGAATTAGGCCCCTTCAATTACGATCAAGAATGCTACACCTCTTTACTTTGGGTCATGGAAGGCATTACGTCTTACTACGATGAGTTGCTGCTTTTGCGCTCCGGATTCTATACCAAAACTGAATTCCTCAATAAATTACAATCGCAAATCAATTACGTCGAAGGATCGCCCGGTTCACGCGTTCAGCCGGTAGCGCACGCTAGTTTCGATGCCTGGATCAAAGCATACAGACCAACCGAGAACTCTGGCAACACCACCATGACGTATTACTCGCGTGGAGCAGTCATTGGTGCTGTTTTAGATGCTTATCTCATTCAAAGATCAAAAGGCAAACAAAGCTTGGATGGATTCATGCAATTGCTCTACAATAAGTATGCGCTAGAGCAAAAGCGCGGATTTACCGAGCAAGAGTTTGAATTGGAGTTGTCTAATTATTGCGCAGAGGATATGCGCTCATTTTTCACCAATTATGTCAATGGCACGCAAATTATCCCGTACCAAAAGTACTTTGAACCAATGGGCATTAAGGTGCTGGATCAGACCAGTACACTCACCAATTTTGGCGCAGCCCTCGAAGCGGGCGAAGTGCTGAAGGTGCGCACTGTGCGCAATGGCTCAGCGGCAGAAGATGCGGGAATTTGTGTTGGGGATGAAATTTTGGCTTGCGATGGCTACAGAATAGACAAAACAGCCTTAGAAAATAAATACAATAATCTTCAATCTGGAGAAACATTAGAATTGCTTTTGGCAAGAGATGGCAAGATCTTTGCGACCAAATGTGCCATGAAAACCTTTGCCAAACCACAATTTTCACTACAAATCAAGGATGCAAATGCACCACTTCTTCTTTATTGGCTTCGTTAGCCTTTTTGCTGCTGAGCTGCTCGCTCAACCGGTCAAAAACATTCAGATTCCGCCAGTTGCGGCCAAATATGCCTTCAACGAATGCGAGCCTTCTATTGCCATTAATCCGCTCAATCCACAAGAAATTTCGGCCGGAACCGTTTTGCAGGGTTATCATTTTTCTGCAGATGGCGGCCAAACCTGGAAGTCGAGTGCTTTAAAAAGCCCATTTGGTGTCTACGGCGACCCTGTTTTGCAATACGACAACAGCGGTCGTTTGTATTACTTTCACTTAAGTGCTTACAGCAAAGGAAGTCACCTCGACCGCATTGTATGTCAATTTGCCGACAAACCGGGTCAGTTTTCAAAAGGCTCCTTTCCAAAACCCAACGGCACAAAAGTGCAAGACAAACATTGGGTGGTCATCGATCCGAAAACGAATGTAGTTTACATGACCTGGACGCAGTTCGATGCCTATGACTCCGCCGACCCCAAAGACACTTCTATTATTGTTTTTTCAAAGAGTTTAGACCGAGGCTTAAGTTGGTCGGAGCCGCTGAGAATATCCAAATATGGTGGCGATTGCCTCGATGGAGACAACACTGTAGAAGGAGCAGTTCCTGCGCTGGGCTCCAACGGTGAACTTTTCGTCTGCTGGACCGGCCCTCGAGGCATCATGTTTCAAAAGTCAACAGACGGCGGCCTCACCTGGCTTTCAGAAGAACGCAAACTCGCCGACCACATCGGCGGTTGGGACATCCAAATCCCCGGCATCTACCGCGCCAATGGCCTGCCTTTTTTGATGTCCGATTTGAGTGGCGGGCCTCACAACGGAACGCTTTACCTCAATTGGTGCGATCAACGCAATGGTACCGACAACACCGACGTATGGTTGCTCAAATCTACCGACGGAGGCACCACTTGGTCGGCGCCTATTCAAGTGAATCAAGACAAAGAAGCCAAGCATCAATTCCTGACCTCCATGGCGGTAGATCCACTGCGCGGCGACCTTCATTTTGTGTATTATGACCGCAGGCGCTTCAGCGATAACCGCACAGATGTCATTTGGGCAACAAGCACCAACGGAGGCGAGACTTTCAAAGAACAACGCATTTCTACACAGCCGTTTGTGCCAAACCCGATGGTTTTCTTTGGAGATTACTTAGGTATAGCAGCCTATGACGGACGCATCAGGCCCATTTGGCCGCGCATGGACAACGGTAAAATTACGCTTTGGGTAGCGCTCATCGATTTAGATTAAACGCTGATGAAGGCCCTTCCAAAGTCTTGGCATCAAGCATTGAAGAGTGAACTTCAAAAACCCTATTTTGAACAGTTGACCCAACATGTTGAAAAAGCTTATATTGAAAACCCCGAAACCATTTTTCCGCCAAAAGAGCAAATTTTTAGGGCCTTTGAACTATGCCACTGGGCAGATTTAAAAGTCGTCATTCTCGGACAAGACCCCTATCCGACCAAAGGGCATGCCAACGGACTCTGTTTCTCCGTTGCTTCCGACGTGAGGCCCTTACCGAAAAGTTTGGTCAATATTTTCAAAGAAAGAAAAACAGACCTTCAATTACCTGATTTACCAAACGGGAATCTTGAAAGCTGGGCGCGGCAAGGCGTACTTTTGCTTAATTCCGTTCTAACCGTTCAAGAAGGACAAGCCGATAGCCATAAAAATTGGGGTTGGGAGCAATTCACAGATGCCGTTATTGAGAAAATTGCCATGGAGAAAGATAATATTGTTTTTATTCTTTGGGGCGCTAAAGCACAGGCCAAAGCAAGTCAGATCAATGCTTCAAAGCATTTGGTTTTAAAAGCGGTACACCCTTCGCCGTTGGCCGCTCACCGCGGATTTTTTGGCTGCAAGCATTTCAGCAAAACAAATGCTTTTTTACGCAGTGTCGGTACGCGCGAAATTCAATGGTAATTCCGTACTTTTGCACTGATGATTCAAAACGATTTATTTCTACGCGCGCACCGTGGCGAGGCCATCGAGCGCTATCCAGTATGGCTAATGCGTCAGGCAGGCCGAATCCTCCCAGAATACCGCGCCGTTAGAGCCAAATTATCGGGTTTTAAAGAATTAGTCGAAACACCCCAATTTGCAACCGAAGTCAGTATTCAGCCCGTAGATTTATTGGGTGTAGATGCAGCTATTATCTTTTCAGATATTTTAGTGATTCCAGAGGCCATGGGTTTACCCTATCAAATGATTGAGCAAAAAGGCCCGTGGTTTGAAAATACCATTCGCACGCAAGCGCAGCTCGATCTGCTCGACGCCCAAATCGATGTGCAAGACCGTTTGTGGTATGTTTTTGAAGCATTAAAGCAAACCAAAGCAGGTTTGAGTGGTCGCGTGCCACTGATCGGTTTTGCAGGCGCTCCCTGGACTATCCTCTGTTATATGGTAGAGGGCCACGGCTCCAAAACGTTCAGTGAATCAAGAAAATTACTCTACACACAACCCTTGCTCGCGCATCAACTCTTACAGCGCATTACCGACGTTACTATCGCTTATTTGAAAGGGCAAATTGCAGCCGGAGCCGATGCGCTTCAGTTGTTTGATTCATGGGCTGGTATTCTCGGTGAAGACCAATACCGCGAATTCGGCCTGCGTTATATCCAACAAATTTGTGCCGCCCTGCAAGAAGTACCACTCACCGTTTTTTCTAAGGGAGCCGTTGTCTCATTGCCAGAAATCGCTCAATTACCCTGCACCACCATCGGCCTCGACTGGAATATGTCTGTGCCTGTGGCACGAAGTTTGGTTCAGGAGCAAAAGACTTTACAAGGCAATTTAGATCCTTGTGTGCTCTATGGTAGCGCACAATTGATAGAGCAAGAAACCAAAAAAATGCTCAATTCCTTTAAAAGTCAAAGACATATTGTAAATTTGGGTCACGGAGTATATCCCGATATTGATCCAGAAATGGTCAAAGTATTTATAAATACCGTCAAAAACTATGAAATTACAAACCACGCCAATTCGTAACATTTTAGTTGCTTGTTCAATTCTTATGCTTACACAAGGTGCTTTTGCTCAAAAAGGCAAAAAAACCAATGAGAAAGAAATCATCAATATCACATTTGAAGGTGCTTCCGAAGACCTCACCGAGCTCAACGGCATAGACGCCGCTGGAACCGGCATCAGCTCCCCAACAGAACTCAAAGCTGATTTATTTTCAAAATCTGCAACTGGTGACATCGCTGTACCAGCCAATATCTACGGTTCAGAAGAACCCACCACAGAAAACGGAGGCAATGTTTATGCTGGTATTGTAGCCTACAAACCAGGTAAACTAGCAGGCGAGCGCTCTTACATCACCATTCAATTGGTGCAAGGTAAAGAGCCAGTTACCCTTAAAAAAGGCTTGACTTATTGCATCGAATACGCCGTTTCACTTGGTGAATCATCTAAATTTGCTTGCAACAACCTAGGCGTATACCTTTCTAAAGATAAACCAGGCAACGGCGAAGCAGGCGCTATTTACATGGCCGGAGACCACGTCATGAAAGCACAACTCAACAAAGTATACAATGGTTTCTTCGGTTGGGAAAAGGTTTGCAATACTTACACCGCTAAAGGCGATGAAAAATACATCACCATCGGTAACTTCGACCTCAATGACAAAACACAATTTCAAGCCGTTAAAAAACCAAAAGATGCCGAAGCAGATCCGCTAACGCACGCTTACTACTACATAGACAACATCATCGTTCGTTTGGTAGATAGCCCAACGGAGTGCGCTTGCTTCAACGCCAAACCACCAAAAATCGAAGATGGTTTCAGCACTTTGGTTTTTGACAAAACACCAGAAATCAACGACAAAATGACCACCGATAAGAAAATCGCTGCTCAAACCATTTATTTCCGCGCAGGTAAAACTTCTTTGACAGAAAATGCGCGTGCAAACCTCGATTTCATCATCGCACAAATGAATGCCAATGTGGATCTAAAAATTGAAGTAGAAGGTCACAATGATGGTCTTGAGATCAAAGCTGGCGCCGAAAACGAAGACTATCTCGATATGGACCGCAAACGCGTTGCGGCAGCCGTTAAATACTTGGCCAACAACGGAATTACCGAAGACCGCATTGTGAAGTCCTACAAATCTGATAGCGTTCCAAGTGCTGAAATCAGCGAAGACGACGACCAAGAAGTCAAAGACGCTAAAAACCGCAGGGTCGAATTCAGAGTTAAGTTATAGATATTCCTGAGTAAGCAAGCTCAAGGGCAACAATACAAAAAAACCGCAGGAGAACCTGCGGTTTTTTTTGTTCACAAATTCAATGGAGATCTGTCTAAATTCTAAAAAAACAATTGAAATCAGTCTAAATTCTTCAAGAAAGGATAGAGTCGTTGTGTAGGAAGGCCCATCACGTTGGTATAAGATCCGCGTATTTCCACCACACCGATATGGCCAATCCAGTCTTGAATGCCATAAGAACCCGCTTTGTCCATGGCTTGGTGCTGCTCTACATAATGAATGATATCAGCCAGCTTGAGCTCTTGAAAGCGCACAGTGGTGCAGTCCACAAGTTGGTGCTCGCCACTGCTGTCTTTGATGACAACTCCTGTATACACCTCATGGCTTTTTGCGGATAGTTTTTGGATCATTTCAATGGCATCGGCCTTACTCGTTGGCTTACCCAATACTTCTCCGTTCAGGTAAACTATGGTGTCTGCACAAATCAGCTTTTCTCCAGGCGCTACTTGTGGCCAAATAGCGGCAATTTTCTTTCGGCAAATAGACAATACGAGCTCTTCAGGGCTAAGGGTAGGGTCAAAAGATTCGTCGGCATTGGCCGTAAGGATACGGAATTCAAATCCGAGTTCTGTTAATAAAGCTTTTCTTCTTGGCGAGGCTGATCCGAGTACGAGTTGCATCTTAAAAATATAAACAAGTCAGACCTAGAATGAGCGCAATTGTCGGCAGCAAGCGAAAATATTTGGCCAGTATATTTGGTGCGAGGTAATAAGCTCCAAAACCCAATACAAACAAGACCTCGAGCAGGCTCAAAACAACTGATGTATACAAACTAGGAAGTGAAAAATCAGAAATAAGTTGAAGGATCAGAAAAAACACAGCAGGGAGCTGAAGAATGATCAAGGCTAAGAGTGTTGCTTTTTGAATCCCAATTTTGCGTGGGATAGTAGGTGCGTCAATGAGGCTGTCGCCTGGGATGTCGTGGATATCTTTGATGATTTCTCTACTGAGATTGATGAAAAATGCACAAATAGCTACAAAATAAATGAAGCGGTAATCTAAAAACGTAGACCAAGTTTCTTCGTGATAAGAGGAGAAGCTGCTTTGGTGTTCATTGAGTACCTGAAAAAACCAGCTTGATAAAAACAATACCAATCCGGGTAAGGCTGCAAGTATTACAATGCCTAATACCAATTTACGTTTCCAATAAGCACTGTAAAACCAAAGTAAATTGATACTTAAGAGGTGGACAAACACAAAAATCAAGGTGTCGTAGTGCCAAGAAATGATCACGGCCATCATGAATCCGAGGATATTTAAAATCCAATTAGCCAAAATAGCCCAGCGCTTCGCCATATATTTGGTGAGTACGAGCGCATCGGGTTTGTTGATCCGATCGGCTTTGAGGTCAAAGTAGTCATTTATGATGTGTCCGGCGGCGGCAATAATGAGGGTAGAGCAGATCAATAACCCGTAGTGAAAAGGATGAAAGTCAATCACTTTATAAGGATTTTGCTCGTGTAAAAAATAGGCTACACCGAGCATGGCAATTAATATTGCCAACAAGTTTTTGATGCGAATCAATCTTAAAAATGGGATCATGGTACTATTTTATAACAGGTTCTGCGGTTCTTCTGATGTGCGGCTTCTATCTGTGTGGCTTCGCTTAATTGAGTTATAGCATCATTGCTGACAATTGGTTGCGTTGAACCATATCCTTTAAAAGTGAGTCGGGTTGCTGCAATGCCTTCTAGAATTAAGAATTCGTACACTGCCTTGGCACGCGCTTCAGACAACTGTAGGTTTTTAGTGGCATCGCCACGGCTATCGGTATGGCCTTGGATTTCAATTTTAAGTTGGGGATTTTTGTGCAAGTAGCTGCTGAGGTTGCTTAATTCCACTTTTGATTCAGGTCTGAGGGTGGCTTTACCGAGGTCAAAGAAGACATTGTTGAGGATGTTTTCTGCCGTTGAGCTCAGTGGATTGAGGGGCATGTCGAGCAAGTAACTTTTTGCGCCGGCTAAGTTTGTCAAATCAAAATTGAGCGAAAAAGGATGGTAACCCGGATGATTCACAAGCACTGCATAGCTGCGGTTGATGGGCAGTGGCAGCGTAATTTTTCCATCAAATGCATCTGCCAGGCCGTCAAAAACTTTTTGTCCGCTGGAAAGATCTGTCAGTTCAATGTGTGCAGACAGTTTTTTGTTGTTGCTTGCGTCAAAGGAAGTGCCTTCAAAGTAAAAAGTTTGAACGGCTTGTAGTTCTGAGGGGAGTTCAAAGGTGTAAATATCTAGGCCGCCAAAACCACCTTGCCTGTCAGAGGCAAAAAAAGCGATGTCTCCTTGGGCAGAAACTAGCAATGAATTTTCATCAAAGCGGGTATTGATAGGGTAGCCAAGATTAAGAGGCTTGCTCCAATTTCCTTTGGCATCTTTTCTGCTCATAAACAAGTCAGAACCCCCGAGCCCGATGTGTCCGCGCGAGGCAAAGTAGAGCGTATAACCATCTGGATGAATTTGAACGGATTCTTCGTTAGCTGACGTATTGATTGTATTAGAAAGCCTTTGTGCCTCAGACCAAGTACCGTTTTCAAGTAAGCTTGCCACGTAGATATCGCTATTTGCTCGGCCTTCTTTAGAACGCACCGCACGAATAAAATAGAGCGTCTGCCCATCGGCACTCAGAGAGGGTTGGGTTTCCCAGTTGGCGGTATTGACCAAGCCGGGTAAGTTAATTGGGGTGGTCCAGCGGCCATTGACTTTTTGTGTAATGAAGAGATCGCATGAGCCTTTTCCGGTGCGGTTGTCGCCGTAATTCAAGCCCGATGGGTCTGTACATGCTACAAAAATGATGGTCTTGCCATCGCCCGAGATGGTGGGCGCACCTTCATTCCATGAGGTATTGATGCTGGCGGGCATCGGTTTGGCGCGTGTCCAAATATTTGTTTTTGAATCGAAAGCCGAAACATAAAAATCTTCTTGTTCATCTGGGTGGCCATCTTGTACAATAGGAAGCCTTCTGGTAAATAAAAGTTGCTGTCCGTCGACGGTGAGGGTAGGGTAGTATTCTGGAAACGGCGTATTGATGCCTTCACCTGCATTGCGCGGTTCAAAAGGTTGGGGCTTACTGATTGCTGCAATGGAGAACTCAGCACTGGCTTTGATTTGATAGGCTTGCGCTTGGAATTTTTCGTTGGCATTTGGATTGCTCAGATAGCTATTGATGGTTTGTAGGGCATCTTTGTAATTGCCAATCGTCAATTGGCAGATGGCCAGAAAAAAATGGGTATTGCCACTGATACTATGCGTGGGGTCAATTGCTAAGGCTTTTTGATAACAAACGGCCGCAGCGGCATATTTGCGTTGGTATTCTAGAAATTCAGCTTTGAGTAAATAAGCTTCCCAAAAGTTGGTGTCTTTAAGGATTGCAGCGTTTAAAAGAAGAATGCCTTGCTCGTAATTGGGTGCACCAGTCTCTGGATTGCGTTTTTCGGTGGGTGCTTTTTGAGCTGCTTCAAATAGCTTGATTGCTTTTTTACTCTTGCTTGAGTAGGGGAATTGTGCAAAAACCGTTTGAAGCGTAAAAAAGAAAATTAAGATCAAAAAATGTTTAAACCTCATGGAATCTGCATGTATTTATGCGTCTGTAACGAGATTTTCCATTTTTTGTTGCGTTTGATATAGTCGATAATGAGAGGTAGAAAGCGGTCTTGCTTCTCCCATTCTGTTTGCAAATAAAGTACGCACGACTTTGAAACTTTCGCAGCATGTTGCTCGGCCCATTCAAAATCAGATGGGTGTGCAATAACTACTTTGAGTTCTTGCGCCAAAGTATAGGCTTCTTCGATAGGAGCTTTGAATTTTTTTGGCGAGAAGCAATACCAATCGGTATGCCCCTTGAGTGGGTGAACGCCAGCGGTTTCAATTGCAATTTCGTAGCCTTTTTCTTGGAGTGCGCTTGTGAGTGCAGTGAGGTTGTGCATGGTGGGTTCGCCCCCTGTAATGACCACAAAATCTGTGGGCGTTTGGCCTACTTCTTCTACGATTTTTTCTATACTGAGGTATTGACTTGGCGAGATATCCCAGCTTTCTTTGACGTCGCACCAAACGCAGCCGACGTCACAACCTGCTAAACGTATAAAATAGGCCGCTCTTCCGCTGTGACGTCCTTCACCTTGAAGGGTATAGAAGTGTTCCATGACGGGCAAAGTTGCATTGTGTATCATTTGGTAAAGTTACCTAAAATGTTAAATTTGTTCTAAATCTATATCATGAAAGCACACATCCTATCCGTAATTCTACTGACTTCAACGCTCCATGCGCAGCAAATCGCTAATTCAGGATTCGAAAACTGGGACAACCTCGGTTCAAATCAAGAAGAACCCACCAATTGGTCCTCTTTCAAGACTGCCACTGGTAGTTTTGCGACCTTCGCTTCCAAACAAGTCGAGCGCTCGACCAACGTTCGCTCAGGCGCTACCGGTAGTTATTGCGCAAGAATTTGGTCCAAAAGTACGTTGGGAATTATGGCCAATGGCGTCTTGACTACAGGGCGCATGAACATGGGGAGTTCAAACCTCAGTAGTCCAGATAATTACAATTATTCGGTATTGAACGATGCCGCCTTTTCCGAAGCGCTTACCCAAGCACCAGATTCCATTGTTTTTTGGGCGCGTTACACAGCCTCTGCTACCCAAAAAGCGGGTATGCATGCGGTAATCCACGATCAATTTGCCGTCCAAGATCCCATCAATGCTGCGTCCGAAGCATTTGTGGTAGCCGATGCCGATTTTCAGTTTTCACCGACCAACAACGTCTGGACCCGTTTTTCTGCTCCGTTCACCTATACCGTCAATACAGGCTTGGCGCCAAAATTCATTTTGCTGACCTTCACCACCAATCATATTCCGGGCGGAGGGAGTGCCAATGACGAAGTGCTCATAGACGACGTAGAATTGATTTATAACTTAGTTGGTGTCGAGGCGAATGATGCAAATCAGTTGCTCCTTATTTCAATAGATGAAAACAATCGGTTACTGATTGAAGGCGCCACACCGCAAGAAAAAGTAGAGATTTACAGATTGTCAGGACAATTGCTACAACAAACAACAGTTGCTCAAGTAAATGGCACGGCTTTGCCTTCAGGTTTTTATTTGATCCGCTGTGCAGCAGAAGTGGCCAAAATTTATGTACCTTAGTTCGTTTTGAGGTAATGGCGCAGCCAATTCATGGCGCTCAATACAGTCATTTCTAAGTTGCGAACGCGGTTGTCACCGAACTGAAATTTCTGAGCAATAGTGCCATTGGGGCCACTTAAGCCTACCCATACCAAACCAACAGGTTTGTCGATGCTTCCACCCGTGGGGCCAGCTACCCCGGTTGTAGATAAGCAATAATCGACACCTAGAAGCCGACGTCCGTTGGCTGCCATTTCAAGTGCAACTTCTTCACTTACGGCACCATATTGCTCCAAAACCTTTGCATTTACCTCTGCAATCTTTACTTTGAGTTCATTTGAATAAGTAAGTAACGCACCTTGGTAATAAGCAGACGCACCTGAAATACGAGCGATGTGTTGCGCAAGTAAACCAGCGGTACAACTCTCTACAGTGCCTACGGTAGCATTTTTAAACATAAGTTCTTGCCCAAGGGCTGCTTCAAGGGTAATCTCGCCATAGCCAAAAATATTTGCGGGTATAGTTGCTTCTAATTCCGCAAAAAATCGATCGATGAGTGCTGCATTTTCTTGACCTGTGTAAGAACTTAGGCGCAGTTTAACCAAGCCTGGTGAGGGAAGATAGGCCAGTCCAAGGCCTGCCGCTCTCACGCGGTCTTCCCAGTCTGCAATTAGATCTGCTAAAAATGACTCGCCAATACCTTGGGTATGCATGGTTTTGTGGTAGAGGGTTGCGCCCACAAAACGTTTTTCGAGCAAGGGAAAAGCCTCCTCAGTCATAATCGTTTTCATTTCATAGGGGACGCCCGGTAAAGAAATGAAAATAACTTGGTTGCGCTCAAACCACATGCCTGCTGCCGTGCCGCGTCTGTTTTTTAAAATCGTTGCTTTTATAGGTAAAGCTGCTTGTTGCACATTGACCTCGAGCATGGGTTTATTTCGGCTTGCAAAAAAACCTTTAATTTGATCCAGTGTTGCTTGATCAATCTCTAGAGGACTTTCAAAATAGGTCGCTAAAGTATATTTGGTGAGGTCGTCTTTGGTCGGGCCAAGGCCGCCGGTGATGACCACGCAGTTGGTGTTGGGCAAGATGCCATCTAGGGCGGCAACGATTGAATTCGGGTCGTCGGCAATGGTCAGGCTACGTTGGACGCGAAAGCCTCTGTTGGCCATTTCTTGACCTATCCAGGCGGCATTGGTATTGATGGTTTGTCCGATGAGTAATTCGTCGCCAATTGCGAGTACTTCTACTTTCATGCTTTTTTGAATTTGGCTATCGCTTCGATGTGGCCAGTGTGTGGAAATTGATCAACTAAAGCATACTTTTGGAGTACATAGCCAGCGTCTGCGAGTGTAGCGGCATCACGGGCTTGGGTTGACGGGTTGCAGCTGATGTAAACAATGCTGTCTGCATCGAGTGCAATTACTTTTTGTAGGGTTTTGGGCGCAATACCTGCACGCGGAGGGTCTAGCATAATGCGCTTGATCTTTCCTTGGAAATCGGGATATTCTCTGAGAAATTTACCGACGTCTGCGGCAAAAAACTCGACGCTATGGATGCCGTTTTTAGCGGCATTTTGCTTGGCATCGTCAATTGCCTTTTCGACGATATCTACACCAATAATGCGAACGTTAGGGTTGCGTTTGGCCATCAGCTGGCCAATAGTGCCGGTTCCGCAGAATAAGTCCATAGCGATGTCTCCGGGCTTGAAGTCGTCTTCAAACAGGTAATCGAGGGCTTTGTCGTAAAGGAGTTCGGCGCAAGAAGGATTGGTCTGAAAGAAACTTTCCATGCTGATCTGAAAACGCAAACCGGCAAGCTCTTCTTCAATTACGGCTTGTCCAAAAATGAGTTGTGAATGGCCGTTTTCTATTTTGGCGCGGTCGGCAACGTTGTCGTTAATGGTGTGCCAAAGCCCAGCAATTCTGCCGGGGTGAAGTTCCTGAATAAATTTAGCAAATGCCTGAATATCAAAATGTTCAATTCCTTCATTGGAAGTGACTAAGTTGATCAATAATTGGTCATTTAAGAACGATTTACGGACAACGATATGTCTGAAAAAACCCTTTTTTTGTGGTGGATGCCAGGCGGGAAGCCCGGTTTGCTGCAGAAATATGCGGATTTCTTTGAGTTTGTTTTCCCAGTCTTGATCGAAGAGGCCGCTCGCTTTGTTGAGGCTCTCAACTTTCCACCACGTGCCGCGGCGTTTGAAGCCTAAGGCAAAAGCGTCGTCGAGTTCTTCATTTGTGTCGAGGTCGTGCTCAATACAAGAAAAACTGTACTCCATTTTGTTGCGGTAGTGGTAATGCTGTGGCGACGAAATGAAAGTATCAAACTTAGCGCTCACATCGTTGAGTCCACTGAGTTTGGAAAAAGTAGTGAGTGTACTTTCTTGCTTGAATTTTTCTTGGATAGCTACAGGCACATGGATATACGGGCCTCCAGAAATTTCTTGAAAATTAGAAACGGTCTCGATTTCGGCACGCTTGAGCACTTCGAGCAATTTGGCTTCGGCAAAAGATTTGCGCTTGGTTTCGATTTTGGCCCGAACGAGTTGGCCTGGAAAAGCGTTGTCTACAAAAATGACAAATGGGCCTTTATCTGTCTGAATTCTGGCGATACCTCGGCCTCCAAATGCGTAGTCAACAATCTGAAGGTCGATTTCTTGAGCGCGCTGTAAGGTCATATCATGCCGCGAATTACGCCGTTTTCTGCTGTTTTAATAAATCCGATGATTTCTGAGCGAAGTGGGCTTTCTGGCATGGTATCTTCAACAATTTTGATGCCTCTAGACACATTGCTGTTTTGTACATAGAGGATGCGGTAGAGGTCTTCGATTTCGCGGACCTGTTCTTCGCTGAAGCCGCGTCTTCTGAGGCCCACAGAGTTGACACCCGCAAAAGAAAGGGGCTCTCTAGCTGCCTTGATATATGGCGGAACATCTTTTCTGATCAGAGAAGCGCCACCAATAAAAGCATGTTTGCCAATGTGTGTGAATTGTTGGGCGGCGGCTTTACCTTCGAGTATGGCCCAGTCGTCTATGGTGACGTGGCCGGAAAGTCCGGTGTAGCTTGCTAAAATAACGTTGTTGCCAATTTGGCAATCGTGGGCGATGTGCACGTAGGTCATCAATAGGCAGTTGTCTCCGATGGTGGTTTTGAGTTTGTCGTTGGTACCGCGGTGTATAGTGACGCATTCGCGGATTTTGGTGTTGTTGCCAATTTCTACGGTGGTGTATTCGTTGCCAAATTTCAGGTCTTGGGGAATTACACCAATACTTGCACCCGGAAAGACATCGCAGTCTTCACCGATACGCGTCCCTGGATACAATACCGCGTTGGAGTGGATGTGGCAACCATTGCCAATTATGACGTCCGGGTGAATTACGGCAAAGGGGTCTATGCGAACGTTTTGCCCTATTTGAGCATCGAGGGAGACGGAGGCGAGGTTGGATATCATTCTGCTTTGTCTTTGATGATTTGCGCGAGCATGCTTGCTTCTGAAACCACTTTGCCATTGACATAAGCAGTACCGGTCATCTCAACAAGTCCGCGGCGAATAGGAGAGTTGAGTACAAGTTCAAATACGACGGTATCGCCCGGAATGACTTTTTGCTTGAAACGCACGTTGTCAATTTTCATGAAATAGGTAGAGTACAAATGCGGATCTTCGACTTGAGAAAGCGCGTATATACCACCAACCTGTGCCATGGCTTCTACTTGCAACACACCCGGGAAAACGGGGTTGCCAGGAAAGTGCCCTGTGAAGATGGGCTCGTTCATGGTGATGTTCTTGACGCCAACAATGGAAGTCGGATTGATCTCCATGATTTTGTCGACCATTAAGAAGGGGTAGCGGTGCGGAAGCATGCGCTCGATGTCTTGGGTGGTGTAGAGTGGATCTTTGGTGAGGTCAAAAACACGACCTGCTTGTTGTTGTTTTTTGATTTGCTCCTTCAGTACTTTTGCAAAACGCACATTGCCTGAATGACCAGGTCTGGCAGCTAATATATGTGCTTTGATGGGCTTGCCAACAAGGGCGAGGTCACCGACGATATCGAGTAGTTTGTGGCGAGCTGGTTCGTTTTCACATTGTAACTTGATAGAGTTCAAAACACCAATGCCATCTGGGCTAACCTGTAACTTTTCTTTGCCCAAAAGATCGGCGAGTTCGTCGAGTTCTGTTTGGCTGATGTCTGTGCGGTCTACGAGAACAATTGCGTTGTTGAGGTCACCTCCTTTGATGAGGTTATTTTTAGCTAGGTATTCAAGCTCGCGAAGAAAAACAAAAGTGCGGCAATGCGCGATTTCTTTGTTGAAATCGCCAATGTTGTACATGCTTGCGTGTTGGGTACCCAAAACCGGAGAATTGTAATCTACCATAACGGTGAGGCGATATTGAACGTCTGGAATGGCCAGAAATTCAATGCCTTTATCGAGGTCTTCCCATGGGATGTTTTCAGTGAGTTCAAAATAGTCGCGAACGGCGTCTTGGTCTTGGTAGCCCATCGCTTCAATTGCCTTGACGAATGCCAAAGCGCTGCCGTCCATAATCGGAATTTCGGGGCCGTTGAGTTTGATCAGTGCGTTGTCTACTTGGCAACCGTAAAGTGCGGCAAGCACGTGCTCTGTGGTGTAGACGCGCGCGCCATTTTGTTCGAGTGTTGTGCCGCGGTCTGTGGCCACAACGAAATCTGCGTCGGCTTTGATGATGGGTTGGTTGTCGAGGTCGGTGCGCTGAAATTTATAGCCGTGGTTGGCAGCTGCGGGGCAAATTTCTAAGCGTACTTTTTCACCGGTATGTAAACCGACGCCTTCAAATACGATGGAATCTTTGATGGTGCGTTGTTGTTCTGTCATGCTTCTTTGTTTTTGAGCAGCTCTTTGAGTTTGTTTTCTAATTCTTGTATTTTGATGATGAGCCCTGGCAATTTGCGAAAGCCGATATGAGAGCGCTTGTAGTCGTTGATGGAGATGGCCGGTGTGCCCATAAGGGTATCGGCTTTTTTTACTGTTGATGGGATGCCTGATTGGGCCACAATTTTGGTGTGGTCTGCCACACTGAGGTGCCCAGCAATGCCGGATTGCCCGCCAATCATGACGAATTTGCCGATTTTTGCGGAGCCAGCAATGCCAACTTGCGCGGCCATGGCGGTGTGCTGATCGATATCTACGTTGTGGGCGATCTGACAAAGGTTGTCTATTTTGACGCCTTTTCGAATGAAAGTAGAGCCCATTGTGGCGCGGTCTATGCTGCAATTGGAGCCAATTTCGACGTCGTCTTCAATGACTACATTGCCAATTTGCGGTATTTTGCTATACACACCGTTTTCGTCTGGGGCAAAGCCAAAACCGTCAGAACCAATTACCGTACCGGCATGGATGACACAGCGCGCACCTAATTGGCAATCTTTATAAATAATTACAGACGCATAAATGGTGCTGTGCTCAGCTACCGATGCATTGTCTTGGATGACCACATGCGGATGGATTTGACAGTTGTTGGCAATTTTGACGTTTGCGCCGATATATGCAAAAGCGCCGATATAGACGTTTTCGCCAATTTGAGCGCTTTCGTGAATGAAGGAGGGCTGTTCTATGATAGCCTCTTTTTTATTCATGCTGTCGTAGAGCGCAAGCAATTGTGCAAAGCATGCGTAGGCATCGGCTACTTTCACAAGAGTGAGTGTAGAAGGCAGCGCCTTAGATGGTTCGAAGGTTTGATTGACAATACAAATGCTTGAGCCCGTGGTGTAGATGTACGGCTCGTATGCGGGGTTGGAAAGAAAACTAAGCGCACCAGCTTCACCTTCTTCGATTTTGGCTAAAATGCTAACAACCGTGTCGGGATTGCCAATGACTTCTCCGTTTAATAAACCAGCAATCTGCGTTGCAGTGAATTCCATAATTCAAAGTTAAAAATTCGCAGAGAAGCAACGCCTTAGAATTACTGAACTTTTAAACAATTTTTTGCCAAAATTTGTGAATTGTACTAAAAAT
>CAMDFN010000009.1 GCA_945897565.1 Chryseobacterium gleum | reverse complement strand
TGTCTTTGAAACGAGTGCTTTTGCGCCGGTGCCCGACACGCGAATAACGGCAATTGCGCCAGTGCCGTTGGCGGTTGCAAGCGCGCAAATAGGATCGTGAGAAAGGTCATTCATGTGACAAAGTTACACAATAAAAATTCCCTACCTTTGCCCTAAAATCAACACAATATGTCACTCCAAGCAGAAATCAAAGACATCTTGGGCCAATTTGGCATCCAAGAAAACAATAGCGGCGCCTCCACAGGGGCCCAATGGCTTGCCACCTCAGGGGCTAACTTAGCCTCCGTTTCACCGGTAGATGCGCAAGTTATTGCCAACGTTACTATGGCCAATGCCGCAGAATACAATCAAGTCATCGAAAAAGCACAAGCTGCATTTGTTGAATGGCGCAAAGTTCCCGCTCCTAAACGCGGTGAAATTGTACGTCAGTTGGCTGAGCGCATTCGCTTTTATAAAGAACCACTTGGCAAACTCGTTTCTTACGAAATGGGGAAATCTTTGCAAGAAGGTTTAGGCGAAGTACAAGAAATGATCGACATCTGCGACTTCGCAGTTGGGCTTTCACGCCAACTTTATGGCCTTACCATGCACTCAGAGCGCCCTGGTCACCGCATGTATGAGCAGTATCATCCGCTCGGTATTGTGGGTATCATCTCTGCATTCAACTTCCCGGTTGCCGTTTGGAACTGGAACACCGCCCTTGCTTGGGTTTGTGGCGACGTCTGCGTTTGGAAACCATCCGAAAAAACACCACTTACCGCTATTGCTTGCCAACGCATTACCGAAGAAGTTTTTGCTGCTAATGGCGTGCCTGAAGGCGTATCTGGTTTGGTGATCGGCGACGGCGAAATCGGTAAACTTATGGCCAACGATACCCGCGTACCTTTAATTTCTGCAACAGGTTCTACCCGCATGGGCAAATCAGTTGGTGCAGCAGTTGGGCAGCGCTTGGGCCGTTCTTTATTAGAGTTAGGAGGCAACAACGCCATCATCATTGCGCCAAGTGCCGACCTCAAAATGGTTGTACCAGGTGCTGTATTTGGCGCTGTTGGTACGGCAGGTCAGCGTTGTACTTCTACGCGCCGCCTCATCATCCACGCTTCTATCTACGATAAAGTAACCGAAGCCCTTACCTCTGCATACAAGCAATTGAGCATTGGCAATCCACTTGATCAAAACAACCACGTGGGTCCGCTGATCGATCAAGATGCGGTCAATAATTACCTCCATGCCATTGATGCCGCGCAAAAAGAAGGTGCAAAAGTATTGGTAGAAGGAGGCGTATTGAGCGGCCCTGGCTATGAGTCGGGTTGTTATGTAAAACCTTGCATTATTGAAGCAGAAAATCATTTCGCCATAGTACAGCACGAAACTTTTGCGCCGATTCTTTATGTCATGAAATATACGGGCGATGTGCATGAAGCTATTGCCATCCAAAATGGCGTGCCACAAGGGCTCTCTTCTGCGATCATGACCAACGACCTCAAAGAATCTGAAGCCTTCTTAAGCGCTCCGGGTTCAGACTGCGGAATTGCGAATGTCAATATCGGTACTTCTGGTGCAGAAATTGGTGGTGCATTCGGCGGTGAAAAAGAAACAGGTGGTGGCCGCGAGTCTGGTTCAGATGCTTGGAAAGTGTATATGCGTCGTCAGACCAACACCATCAACTATTCTGATTCCTTGCCACTTGCACAAGGCATCAAGTTCGATTTATAAGCTTTATTGCACTTATATTCAAAAAGGGGTCTAATTGGCCCCTTTTGTTTTTTTATGCTTTACCAACAAAAAGCGGGCGGAGATAAAAAAAGTATTTGAATTGAAAGAGGTGTTGTCTAGCGCATAAAATGGAGCGAGCAAATACATGCCTGTTTGTACATGCAGCTGCCAAACTTTGATGCCTACACTTGGGCAAACCCCAAAACGCAACTGCTTCAAGTCGGTGCGCACAGCGGCGCTGAGCCCGTATGTGAGGTCAAAATTGCCAGTGCGGCTCCAAAAACCGATGTCATAACCCAAAATAGGATTCAAACGCGAAAAGTCAAACGATGCGTTGAAACCATGATGTACGGCAGTTGTATTTGAATGAACGAGATCTTCACGGGTTTTTCTTTGCAGCTCCCAACCATACTCTAGCGCATAGAAACGCCCACTTTGTAAACCGAGGTAAGTACCAGATTTTAGCGTGGTTTTCTTGGGTGGATAAAATAGATTGGGATACACGGCAAGTGCCGTTGTAACGTAGGTCAAGAAAAATCCAAATAAGATTAATTTGATGTTATTCTTTTTCATAGCCGATTTTATCTTTTGCTTGTTCTAAATAGGATTCAAAAAGAATGGTTTCACTTGCTTTTGGCAAGGTGTTTTGAAGCATCCCGGTGTAGAACGGAATTGCTATGGAGGCGTTACGCGTTTGCGAACTGATGAGTTTTTGTTTGCGGTCATTGGACAGTACAAAAAGGAGAATTGTGCCGACTAAATACATCCATTGCAAGATGCCCAACAGCGCTCCGGCTAGGTTATTGAGAATGGAAAGCTTTACAACCTTTAAAGCGGTTTCTAGAAGTTTGCCAGCAAAGTAAATACCCGCGCCAATTCCTAAAAATAGGACGACAAAACTGAGCGGCATGAGGGTGGTTTTTTCCCAATGTAAGTTCTTGATGCCCCATTCCACGACAACATCGGTGAGCTGAAAAGCAGCATACAAACCAACTACAATAGCCAATAACATGAACAACGACATAATAAGGCCGCGCTTGTATCCTTTATAGGCGCCATAAGCCAACGGCGCAAAAAGAAAGAGGTCTAAAAGATTCATGGCCGAAAATTAAGAGAAAGTTTGTAATCTTGTGCTATGCTGAGCCCTTTCAACGACGAATATTTCATGAGGCAAGCCTTTTTAGAGGCTCAAAAAGCTTTTAACGCAGACGAAGTGCCGGTTGGGGCCGTCATTGTTTGCAAAAATCATATTATTGCGCGCGGGCACAACTTAACGGAACAACTCACCGACGTTACTGCCCATGCCGAAATACAAGCGATCACCGCTGCGGCGCAATATTTAGGCGCTAAATACCTTAAAGAATGTACGCTGTTCGTGACCTTAGAGCCCTGCTGTATGTGTGCGGGTGCTTTGTATTGGTCTCAGATAGACCGCGTCGTTTTTGCAGCGCGCGATGCCAAACGCGGCGCAAGTGCTACGGGCATCAGCTTGTATCATCCGGCCACACTCGTAGAAAATGGCGTCATGGAAGCCGAATGCAGTCAGTTACTCAAAGATTTCTTTGCCAGAAAACGTTAATCGTAGAGGGTGTCGTGCAAGATTTCTAGGGTCTTGTCTATATTGAAATTGGCCAAGTGAATTGAAGCATACTGGATCAAGACACGCAAACCTTCTTTGTGCAACACTCCTGGAAATTCAAGGCCCTCTTGTGGCCAAAACTGAGCTACTAAATAAGCGAGCATTGTTTTGTCTTGGATGCAATTTGAGTTATCGCCAAGCGCATGACTAAAACGTCCGGTATTCATGTCAAAAATACTAAAGCCATCCTCGTCTATGAGTGGAGTATAACCTAAAATCATGAGGTACTGAGCCAGAAAAGTCACGGGGAAGTCTCGGGTGTGGGTTGCAGTTTCTAGCTTTAATAGCTGATCTCTGATGAAATAAAAAAGCTGTGCGTCGGCACCCTGATACCGCAAAGTTTGCTGAAAGATATCTGTCATGAAAAAAACCAACAGCACCTTTTGAGGATGCTCAAACAAGGCGAGAGGCGTCCAGGCAAAATCGAGCTGGTTAATGATGCCGAGCTCAGACTCAGGGCGCTTGAAATAACTGAGTTCATACAAACCCAACTGATTGAGCGCCTTGCGTTTCTTGAGCGCGCCTTTGAAAATAAAAGACTGAAAGCCGCGCTCAAGTGTATAAAAATGCAATATAATACTGCTCTCCGAGTAAGCTTGCTTATCGATGAGAATGCCGAGCTCTTTTGCTTTCAAGATCTATTTGCGCGCAGCTCTAAAGTCAATTTTATAATAGAAAATTGGGAAGAAGCCCAATTGGGTTTTTTCTGAATACGGTAAGAAAGTACCGTTTTGTTGCGCTGTAAAATCTTGAGCTGTAAGCGGCGGACGGTAAGCAAGTGTCAATAAATTCTTTGTTCCGAGAATGTTCACTAAATCTAAACCGAACTCATGCGTAACGCGGTCTGCATTCTTGCGCCAAGAAATCTTGAGGTCGGCACGGAAATAATCTCTGAACTGCAAGTCATTGAACATGGAGTCTTGGAAGATGATTTCTTTCATTGCAGTGGAAGTTGCGACGTCTACCAATCCATAGCGCTTGCCGCCCGCTGCGGTGACTTTTCCACCGATGCCAATGATGCTGCGCTCTCCTACTTTGAATTCTTTGCCGCCTAAGAAATTGACGACGTAGTTTCCATTATAAGATGTATTGCGCCACACGAGGTCAGAACCGCGGTATTGAGAGTTGTAGACTGTTCCGGAGAACAAAAAGAAGAACGTTTTGTCGAAATATTTCTGAACGGTGAGCTCCAAGCCATAGTTGTAGCCATCGCCGGTATTCTGGAGTTGGTCTACAAACAAGCGAGAGAAGCCACTGCCCACATTGATCATCGAGAAAGAAGATGGCGCCACCGTGACCGGAATATTATAAAGGTATTGATAGTACGCTTCGGTTTTGATGTTGAAGCCTTTGTTGAATGATTTCTCGTAACCAATTCCGGAGTGCGCACTGCGCGAAAAATCCATGTTGATATTGCTATTCGGATTTGAAACGCCCGGAAGCACTTTATAGGCATAAGTATAGTATGGTTGAATCATGCTGTGCAAACCGCCACCAGCAGAAATAGCCTGACCGTTATTCATGCGGTATTTCCAACCCACACGTGGCTCAAACGGACTGATGCTATTGGTGAGCGTGAAATACTGCGCGTGAACCCCGGCCGTGAAATCCATGTGGTCAGAAATGCGCCATTTCCACTGCACAAACGGCTGAATGAGCGCTGCTGTTCCTTGGTAGTTCCAGCGCACTTGATAATTATCGGGCACATCGAGGTCATACAAACAGGAATCAAGGAAATTCATTGAAATCAAGTCAAAGCTCAGGCCAGCCTTCAATAAATGTTGCTTATTGAACTTGTGATTGATAGCTGTATAGCCACTGATTTTTTGCACTTTAAAATCGTAGGCCATCATTGGGTAAAGCGTATCGAAAGTAATTTCTTGTGTCAGTGTGTCTAAGCGGCGATTGCGCAAGTAGTTGTGGTCGGTTTGCTGAACCTCTTGACTATACGCCAAAGTTGAAGAAATAAAGGTCTTTTCATTGAGACTCTTTTTGTAATTCAGCCCTGAAGTGATCATGCTGGTGCCGAAATATTGGTCGCGGTCTCCTTCGCCGTATAGGTCTTCTGTATATTCTTTGAAACCAGATATTTCTATAGCGATGTCTGAGTTACCGCCCATGCCAAAGAAAGACAACTGACCACCATTTTTGAGCATCCAGTTGAATTTAAAGGCGCCGTCGAAATATTTTGGAATGGCATCGGTACCCAAATTGATATTGAGTTTTTGGAAAATAGTAAGGGTAGAGTAGCGCCCCATGACCAAATAACTGGACTTGCTGTCTTTACTCAAGGGGCCTTCTGCCAAAAATTCTGTGCCGAGTAAACCAAACTGACCGGTGAATTCGTGCTGGTTGCTGTTGCCACTTCTGAGTTTGAGGTCGAATACGCCAGACAAGCTGTTGCCGTATTCGGCCGGGAAGGCACTCATAAAGAAGTCAGAATTGCCTAAGATTTTGTTGTTCAATAGCGAAACAGGGCCACCTGAGGTTCCGGAAATGGCAAAGTGGTTCGGATTAGGGATGTCGATTCCTTCTACGCGGTAAATGACACCAAGCGGAGAGTTGCCGCGCACCACAATATCATTGCGAGAGTCATCGGCGCCGTTTACACCGGCAAAGTTGGATGCCATGCGTGCGGGGTCCATGCGCGAACCTGGATAGCGATTGGTTTCTTCTACGCTGAATTGTTGTGCAGAGAGCACTGCCATTTCGTTGAGTACCTCTCCTTGTTTGCGGCCTACAACACGAACGTCTTGTTGCTGCGAAACTTTTTCTTGCAAGGGAATTTGAACGATGAGTTCTCTACCTGAACTCACCTCAATAGTCATTGTTCTGAGGTCATAAAAAGGTGCAGATGCATTCAATTGGTGCTTACCTACTGGAACTTTAGCAATTGAAAACGTTCCATCGGTGCCTGCTGCAGCCATGTATTTTTGGCCATTGACTTCAATGAGAACTTTTGCGCCAGTTAAGGGGAAGTTTGTTTCGCTGTCAAACACTTTACCGCGAACGGTTTGGGTGGGTAACTGTGCAAATATCAAAAGGTTGAGTACAGAAAATAGAACGAGTAAAGGTAGTTTCATGGTTAGCAATTTGATAACGAATATATAAAAAATTGACCACACTCGTACGCAGAGAAGTTTTGCACGGTTTTTGTCAATTGGCCATAAATCGTTAACTTTAGAAAAAAAATCACATGAAAACAATTGCTCTATTTACAATGCTTGTTGTGGCTCAATTGAGTTTTGCTCAAAAAGCAACCCTTACTTGGTACACCGACATGAACGAAGCTACGGCTATCGCTAAGAAAGAAAACAAACCAATGATGTTGTTTTTCACAGGTTCTGACTGGTGTGGATGGTGTGTTCGCCTTCAAAACGAAGTATTCAAGACCCCTGAATTTGAAGCATGGGCCAAAGAAAATGTAGTGCTTGTTGAACTCGACTTCCCGCGTTCTAAACCACAAACTGAAGCCATCAAAACACAAAACCGCGCCCTCCAACAACAATTTGCTGTTCGTGGCTACCCAACTTGTTGGTTCGTAAAACCAGAAAAACTCAGCGATGGCAAAATGAATCTCGTTCAAATAGGTTCTAAAGGTTATGAAGCTGGCGGCCCTGCCAACTGGACTACCGGAGCTGGAACGCTCATTAAGCCAAACTAAAAATCAACAGTTTTATCCGAATTTCAGATCTGAAAATTCGTCGTAATTAAAACCCCTGGATGCCAAGAAGCGATACAGCTTTTGCTTGCGCATCCAGGGGTCTTTTTCTTTGGCCAATTCTTGCCATTTTCTAGTGGCTACCTCTTGGAGAATTCCAGTATAATCTTCTTTATACAATGCTTCCATGGCTTTTTCAATCAGGGAGGAGTCTAGTTTTTTGAGTTTCAAGCCCTGCTTGATCTTATTGACACCCCAATGCTTGATGCGCAGTTTGCCGACGGCATATGCAATTGCAAAGCGTTCGTCGTCTAGAAATTTGTTGTCTAGGAGCGAGCTGAGCACTTGCAATATTTCGCCGTTTTCGGCACCCATGCGCTTGAGCTTTTCGATGACTTCAAAACTACAGCGCTCCTGATAAGCACAAAATGCCTCAGATTTCTGAAGCATTTGTGTGAGGTCGTAGGCACGAGGCGCAGACATTTAGATTGGTATTTCGTTGTTCTCTTTGTCGACGAAAGTGTACTGCAATAAGTGATTGGCAGTTACCCCACGGACGGGAATCCAGGTTTTGAATTTGAATAACCACTGCAACTGTCGGCTCCAAAGACCGTTTTTGAAAAAGGCCTCTAGATAAGGATGTACCAGCAAGGTAATGCCGCGCATGCCGCGGTCATTGAGCATGTAAGCCAAGTTGTTTTCGATTTCTTCAGCAAAAAGGATACTGGCCTGAACTTCGCCGGTTCCGTTACAGGTTGGGCAAGATTCGTGCGTTTGGATATCCGTTTCGGGACGAACGCGTTGGCGGGTGATCTCGATGATGCCAAATTTAGAGGGTGGAATCATGTTGTGCTTGGCACGGTCTGATTTCATGACCTCCTTCATTTTGTCAAAAAGAATCTTGTTGTTTTCACGCTCGTGCATGTCGATGAAATCGACGCAGATGATGCCGCCCATGTCGCGTAGTTGCAACACGCGTGCAACTTCTTCAGCTGCTTCAATGTTGGTAGCGAGTGCGTTGGATTCTTGGCCATCGGCACCTTTGCGGTTGCCGCTATTGACGTCGATGACGTGCATCGCTTCGGTGTGCTCAATAATGAGGTAACCTCCACTTGGCAACGGTACTTTTTTACCAAATAACGTTTTGATCTGTTTGTCGATACCGAAGCGTTCAAAAATACCAATACGGTTGTCATAGTGACGCACGATTTTTTCGCGACCTGGTGCAATTTCAGAAATGTATTCCTTCATTTGAAGGGCCATTGTTTCGTCGTTGACGTGTATATTGGTAAAGTTGCCATTGAGCAAATCTCGCAAAATGGAATTGGTAGTGTTGAGTTCTCCGAGTACGCGTCTTGGTGGCTGTGCACCTTTAAGATTGGCGTGGAGGGTGCGCCATTTTTCGAGTAGGCTGTTGAGGTCGGCCTCGAGGTCGGCGGTCGATTTTTTTTCTGCAACGGTACGAATAATGACACCAAAATTCTTGGGCTTGATGCGGTCCATGAGTTCTTTAAGACGCTCCTTTTCGGCGCTGTCTTTGATTTTTTGACTCACAGATATTTTCTCTGAAAAGGGTACGAGTACTAGATAGCGGCCAGCGAGCGTCACTTCGGAGCTCAAGCGTGGGCCTTTTTGAGAAATCGGTTCTTTAGCTACCTGAACAAGGATGGCTTGAGAAGAAGATAGCGTATTGGATACTTTGCCTTCTTTTGTGATTTCTTTTTCTAGTTTGAAGTATTGGAGGTCTGCAACATTTTGCTTTCCGTTGATGCTTTCCTTTACGTACTTTGAAAAAGATACGTATTGTGGGCCGAGGTCGTGGTAATGCAAAAAAGCATCTTTTTCATATCCGACATCAACAAAAGCCGCGTTAAGGCCATTAGCAACACGACGTACCCGTCCGAGATAGATGTCGCCTACAGAGAAGTCTGTGTTGCCGCGATCTTCGTGCAACTCAATTAACTTCCCGTCGCGGAGCAATGCTATCCAGACGCCGTTTGAACGGGCGTCTACAACGAGTTCTAAATTCACTTGAAATTGTTTTTAGGTGAAACAATGAAAGCTCAAAGAATGATCAATGAGCTCTCTATGCGTTTACATGAAAGAAAGAAGGGTTATTTCTTCTTCTTGTGGCGATTTTTTCTAAGTCTTTTTTTACGCTTGTGCGTCGCCATTTTATGTCTTTTTCTTTTTTTACCGCTTGGCATAATGAGAAGGTTATATGTTTAGTACTTTGTTACAAATAAAAATGCACCCCCTACAAAGGGAGTGCAAAGGTAATACAAATTTCAGAAAAAAAGAAACCTTATTTCACTTTAACCTTGTTCTTCACCTCGTCCACAAAGGTTTTAGACGGCTTGAAAGAAGGGATGTTGTGTGCTGGAATGATGATGGTTGTGTTCTTAGAGATGTTGCGTCCTGTTTTTTGAGCGCGCTCCTTGACCACAAAACTTCCAAACCCACGTAGGTAAACGTTCTTACCAGCTGCCATAGAAGCTCTGATGTTGTTCATAAAAGCTTCTACTGCACGAAGTGCTTCTGCTCTTTCCAATCCGGTTTCATCTGCAATATTTGCAACAATATCCGCTTTTGTCATATCTCTGAATTAATTGATTAGGTGATTAAATGCGGGGGCAAAAATACTCCACACAAAGTATATATGCGTAATTTTCGGACAAAATTTCTAAAATAAATTATGAATGCACTTCGGCAAGCGCTTCAAGACTGGTATAAAGTGCAGCAAAGAGACTTACCTTGGAGGCACACCCAAGACCCCTACTTCATCTGGTTGAGCGAAATTATTTTGCAGCAAACACGCGTTGATCAAGGCTTGCCGTATTACCTCAAATTTACCCATGCTTTCCCGACCGTTCAGGACTTGGCAAAAGCATCCCAACAAGAAGTACTCAATTTATGGCAAGGGCTCGGGTACTACAGTAGGGGGCGTAATTTACATGCAACTGCCCAACAAATTACCCTTGAGTACAATGGCGCATTTCCAAAGTCACATCAAGATTTATTAAAGTTAAAAGGCGTGGGGCCTTACACGGCGGCGGCCATTGCATCGTTTGCCTTCAATTTACCTCACGCTGTAGTGGATGGCAATGTATTTCGGGTCTTGAGTCGGTATTTTGGCATTGACTTAGCGATCAATTCACCCGAAGGTCAGCGCCAATTTGAAGCGTTAGCCAACGAGCTGCTCGATGCGCACAACCCCGCGTTGCACAACCAAGCGATCATGGAGTTTGGCGCCTTACAGTGCAAACCCGTTTCGCCGAATTGTGCCATTTGCCCGGTTCTGACCACTTGCATGGCGCACCAAACAGCTCAAGTAGCTCAACTTCCCATCAAAATAAAAAAGGTAAAGGTCAGGAAAAGATATTTTGTATATCACCTCATGGCCAATGCAAAACAACAATTGGCTTTTTCCAAGAGAGGCCCTAAAGATATTTGGGAAGGCTTATACGAATTTCCGCTCCAAGAATTTGATAGTCAGGAGCATATGCTGGCCTTTTTGGAAGGCAAATATGTCGTTGGGGCAAAATTTCAACATCTCCTGACGCATCAAAAAATAGAAGCCTATTTTGTAAAAGAAGTGCCTCAAGACTGGCCCCAAACCCAATACATATTTCTGGATTTGGCCGCACTACAAGACCACCCCATACCGCGCTTGATCGATAAATTTTTAAATGCACATAGCAGCGAATTATTTTAAGGGCCTGCAGCTTCATTCTTTTTAACTTTGTACAAAATCAACAAGATGTTAGTTCTGACTAAAAAATCAAAAAGTACACCAAAGGCAAGCGTTTGCTTTGTGCCAAAAACAGACGCTGGCAAAGAATTTGACTATTTCAAGACCCAAGAAGGCTTTGCTTTTCAAATCCAAGAGGGGCAAGATTTAGAACAAATTCGCATACACGCCCATGCCATTGAAAAGCATTTACACGACGCCCAACCAACTCTTTTACTCGAAAACGGAGCGCCAGAAGAAGCCTACGCTTTGCTAGAAGGGCTTTTGCTTTCGAGCTACCGCTTTACAAAGCACTTCAGTAAACCTGAGGTGGCCAAATTCACTGAAGTGGTCATCAAGGCTGAAATTGCTGCAGCACAAATTACCGAACTCCAACACATGGCCAAAGCCGTGTTCAAGGCCAGAGATTTAGTCAATACCCCTGTGTCACATCTCAATGCAGAGCAACTTGCCGCAGCTGTTGTTGAAATGGGTAAAGAAGCCAACTTTGATGTCAAAGTACTCGAAGAAACACAAATAGAAACCCTTAAAATGGGTGGTTTACTCGCTGTCAATAAAGGCTCCATTGACCCGCCGACCTTCACCATTGCAGAATACAAACCAAAGAATGCCAAGAACAAACAGCCAATAGTTTTGGTCGGAAAAGGCGTGGTCTACGATACCGGTGGGCTGAGCTTAAAGCCAACTCCAGGAAGCATGGATACCATGAAAAGCGATATGGCTGGCGCGGCAACCATGGCGGCTGTTGTTTATTTAGCTGCTTTGCAAAAATTACCAGTTCACATTGTAGCGCTTTTACCAGCCACAGACAATCGCCCGGGGGGCAATGCCTATGCGCCAGGAGATGTCATTACAATGTTTGACGGCACTACAGTAGAGGTGCTCAATACCGATGCCGAAGGCCGCATGATTCTCGCCGACGCATTGGCTTACTCCAAAAAATTCAAGCCAGCACTTGTTATTGATGCAGCAACCCTTACTGGCGCGGCACTTCGTGCAATTGGCACAGAAGCAAGTATCATTATGGGTAATGCCGCCGACAGCATCTTTGACAACCTCGAGAAAAGCGCCAATGCAGTTCATGAGCGCGTGGTTCGTTTCCCTTTCTGGGACGACTACAAAAAACACATGAAATCCAAAATTGCCGACCTCAAAAATATTGGTGGCCCCAACGCCGGCATGATTTCAGCCGGTAAATTCCTCGAGCACTTCGTAGAAGCGCCTTATATCCACATGGATATCGCAGGGCCAGCTTGGCTAGATACACAAGAAAACTATAAAGGAGAAGGCGCAACCGGCGCCGGAATTCGTTTGCTTTACCACTTTCTTAAAACGAACAATATTTAATGGAAAAAGAAACCAAAGAAAAAGAGGTAAAGGACAAAGAGCAAGTCAATAAAGTCTTGATCAAAGTCGGTATTACCATAGGTGATCTCAATGGGATTGGCCCCGAGATCATCGTTAAAGCCTTGCACGACAGCCGTATTTTAACGGATATTATTCCTGTGGTTTACGGCTCCAATAAAGTCATAGCGCACTACAAAAAACAACTCGACTTGCACGAGTTCAGCTATACAAGTTGTAAAAGCGCGGCTGAAATCAACCCCAAAAAGGTGAACATCATCAATGTTTGGCAAGACGAAGTACTGATTGAACCCGGCGTGTCTAATGCCGATGGCGGAAAATACGCGCTTTTGTCACTTGAAGCCGCAACTAAAGATCTTGCCGAGGGCAAAATTGACGTACTCGTGACCGCTCCATTCTCCAAAGAAAATGTAGCCAAAGCAGGCTTCAACTTTCCTGGCCACACCGAATACCTCGCCGAAATGTCTGGCGCCAAAGAAGCGCTTATGGTACTCGTATCTGGCAACCTGCGCGTAGCCCTTGTTACCACCCACATTCCAATCAAAGACATTTCAAGTCAGTTACAAAAAGACCTCATTGTGTCCAAAATTGAAGCTTTTGAGCAAAGTCTCAAAAAAGATTTCGGGCTCATCAGACCAAGAATAGCCGTGTTCGGACTCAATCCACACGCCGGTGAAAATGGCAAAATTGGAGAAGAAGAACAACAAACTATTATTCCAGCTATTCAAGCAGCAAAGCAACAAGGTATTTTGGCATTTGGGCCCTACCCGGCAGATGGTTTCTTTGGTTCACCACTACGCCAACAATTTGACGGCGTACTGGCTATGTACCACGACCAAGGTTTAGCTGCCTTCAAAGCCCTTTGTTTTGACGACGGCGTGAACTTTACTGCTGGCCTGCCCATTGTGCGTACAAGCCCAGACCACGGCACCGCTTTTGATATCGCTGGCAAAATGCTTGCCGACGAACAAAGCCTGCGCAGTGCCATCTTTTTAGCCGTAGATATCTATCGCAAAAGAAAGGTTTTCAAAGAAATGCATGCCAATCCATTGGCCATTTCTAAGGATGAAAAAACAAAGAAGGAATAAGAACGTACCGACTCATTTTAAAAATCCAAAATAAATCCTTAATTTTGCCCTTTCGTTTTCATCAGTGAATTATTCAGCATGGAAAGTCCAATCGCAATTACCTTTGTAGGCTTAAAGCTAGGGCTCCACGAGTTTGAATTTGACATTGACAAATCGTTCTTTGAATCATTGCCTTATTCGCTCATCGAAAACGGTCGGCTCACTGCCTACCTCGAGTTAGAAAAGAAAGAAACCATGCTCATCGCCAATTTGGGTGTAGTAGGTTTCATCTTTACCGATTGCGATCGCTGTACGGAGCCCCTTACGGAGGAAATCGACGGAGAATTCACCCTTTACTACACATTTGGAGAGGAAGAATCCGATGACGAAAACCTCATCGTAATTGCGCCTGAAAGCTATCAAATTGACCTCACTCAACCTTTGTATGAGCTTATCAGTCTTTCTTTACCCGCCAAAATGGTGCACGAAGAAGGCGAATGCAATGAAGAAATGGTGGAATTAATTGAAAAATACCAACAACCTTCTTCAGATTCAAAACCTAATGAAAACGACATAGACCCTCGGTGGTCTGCACTTAAGAATTTAAATTAAATTGACATAAATTAACAAAAATGGCGCATCCTAAACGCAGAATATCGACCACACGTCGTGACAAACGTAGAACGCACAAGAAAGCGACTGCAAGCAATGTAGCTACTTGCCCTACAACAGGACAACCACACTTGTTTCACCATGCTCACTGGCATGAAGGCAAACTTTACTACAAAGGAAAAGTTGTAGCTGAGAAAACAACTGACTCCGTAGAGGAGGTTCAGTAAGCTCTAATTTTCTCCCATGAAGATTGGGCTTGATGTCTCAGGTGGTGATTTCGCGCCGCAAGCGACAATTGATGGTGCATTATTAGCCAAACAAGCTTTGGGTAATGATGTCACTATTGTTTTGTTTGGTGACGAACTCCTTATCCAAAAAGAATTAGCTAGTCGTGCGCAAAGCGCTACCCTCTTTGAAATTGTACACGCCCCTGACGTCATTACTTATCACGATCATCCGACACGCGCACTTCCCAAAAAACCCAATAGCTCTATAGCTGTGGGTTTCGAGATGCTTGCCAAAGGGCTCATCGATGTTTTTGCGAGCAATGGCAACACCGGCGCTATGCTTGTAGGGTCTATGTACAAACTCAATACAGTTCCTGGTGTTATTCGCCCCTGCATTACTTCTATCTTGCCAGTCATTAACGGCGGTCAGTCACTTTTACTTGACGTAGGTTCAAACGCAGATTGCAAATCTGACGTACTTTACCAATTTGCAGTATTAGGTTCTGTTTATGCAGCAAATGTATTAGGTGTAGAAAACCCAAAAGTGGCGCTACTCAACATAGGTGAAGAAGACTCCAAAGGCAACCTGCTCTCCATTGCTACTTATAAATTGCTGTCAGAATCCGACGAACTCAACTTTACAGGCAACATTGAAGGTCGAGACCTCTTCACAGGAGTAGCAGATGTCATTGTATGTGACGGATTTACCGGTAATATCGTGCTCAAGCAAGCAGAAGGCATCTATAATTTAATGAAGCAACGCGGCATCAAAGATGCATACTTCGAGCGCTTCAATTACGAAAACTACGGCGGCACGCCAATTCTAGGCGTCAAAGGCAACGTCATAATAGGTCACGGCATCTCCAATGATCTCGCTGTAAAAAATATGTTGCTCCACGCACATGAAGTAGTGAGTTCAAACCTTACAGAAAAAATTAACGAAGCATTTAACTAACATGGGTAAAATTACCGCAGCTATTACCGCTGTTCAGGGCTATGTGCCCGAACACATCCTATCAAACGAAGATTTAGCGAAGTTGGTAGATACCTCCGATGAATGGATCCTGAGCCGCACCGGCATCAAAGAACGCCGCATCATGAAAGACGGCGCAAGTTCCGATATGGCTGCAGCTGCAGTAAAAGCGCTACTAGAGAAAAAAGGCATCGACCCACTAGATATTGAATTGGTTATTGTAGGTACGGTAACCCCAGACCACCCTTTTCCGAGCACGGCCAATATCGTTTGTGACAAAGTTGGAATGAAAAACGCCTGGAGTTTTGATGTCAATGCAGCTTGTTCTGGATTTTTATATGCCCTATCTACAGGTTCACAATTCATTGAGTCAGGTAAACACAAAAAAGTATTAGTCATTGGTGTCGATAAAATGACCTCCATTATTGACTACCAAGACCGCACTACTTGCGTTATTTTTGGCGATGGCGCTGGTGCCGTATTGCTCGAACCAAACGAAGAAGGCAATGGCGTCATGGACTTCATCTTAAAAAGCGACGGTGCAGGCCGTCAGTATTTACAACAGCCTGCCGGAGGCTCGGCTATGCCAGCATCTGTTGAAACAGTTGAAAACCGCTTGCATTATGTCAAGCAAGAAGGACAAGCTGTTTTCAAGTTTGCAGTTACCAATATGGCAGATGTCTCTGCTGAAATTATGGAGCGCAACAACTTGACTAGTGACGACGTCAGCTGGTTGGTTCCACACCAAGCCAATCTGCGCATCATTGACGCTACTGCAAACCGAATGGGCTTGACCAAAGAAAAAGTCATGATCAACATCCAGCGCTATGGCAATACCACTGCAGGCACCTTGCCCCTTTGCTTATGGGATTACGAAAGCCAGCTTAAAAAAGGCGACGTGCTCATCCTTTCTGCATTCGGCGGCGGCTTTACTTGGGGAGCTATTTACCTCAAATGGGCCTACAATTCATAATTAAATTAACTTTGAAAAAAATAATACCATGAATTTAGAAGAAATCAAAGACCTCATCAAATTGGTGTCCAAATCCGGACTCGGCAAAGTTGAAATCGAAAGAGAAGGTTTTCGTATCTCCATCAAAGGAAGTCCGTCTGAGCAAATCATGTACCAAACGGCACCAATGATGGCTGCACCAATTGCTGCAGCACCCGCACCCGCACTCGCAAGCACAAGCGCTGCGCCTGCAAGCACAGAAACAAACACTGCAGACGACAGCAAATATATCACTATCAAATCGCCAATGATTGGTACGTTTTACCGTACACCTGGGCCAGATAAAGACGCTTTTGTCAATGTTGGTGACACCATCCAAAGTGGAGACAAAGTTTGTATCATTGAAGCCATGAAAACTTTCAATGAAATTGAAGCAGAAATCTCCGGCAAAATTGTTAAAGTTCTTGTAGACAACGCTAGTCCTGTGGACTACGATCAGCCATTATTTTTAGTTGATCCAGCATAAAAACTAAAACATGTTTAAAAAAATATTGATTGCCAATCGCGGCGAAATTGCGCTGCGCGTGATTCGTACCTGTAAAGAAATGGGCATCAAGACGGTGGCCGTTTATTCAACCGCTGACAAAGAAAGCTTGCCCGTTCGTTTTGCAGACGAAGCAGTATGTATTGGCCCGCCAACGAGCGCGCTGTCTTATTTGAGCATCCCTAACATTATCGCTGCTGCAGAAATTACAAATGCCGATGCCATCCATCCGGGTTATGGATTTTTGTCTGAAAATGAGAAATTTTCTAAAGTTTGTCAGGAGAACGGCATAAAATTCATTGGTGCCCTCCCTGAGCAAATTGCAGGTATGGGAGACAAAGCCACCGCAAAAGCTACAATGATTGCAGCTGGTGTGCCTTGTATTCCTGGATCTACTGGGCTGATAAAAGATTTAGACGATGCCTTTGTAACGGCAGAAGTTGTGAAATACCCAGTCATTTTAAAAGCGACTGCAGGTGGTGGTGGAAAAGGCATGCGCATCGTCTGGAAAAAAGACGAAATGGAAGCAGCCTGGGATTCCGCGCGTCAAGAAGCTGGAGCAGCTTTTGGCAACGACGGCATCTATATGGAGAAATTCATCGAAGAACCCCGCCACATCGAAATCCAAATTGCCGGAGACCAATACGGCAATGCTTGTCACCTATCTGAACGCGATTGTTCTATTCAGCGCCGCCATCAAAAACTTGTTGAAGAAACACCTTCGCCATTCATGACCGACGAACTGCGCGAAAGAATGGGCGAGGCCGCAATTAAAGCAGCCAAAGCTGTTCGTTATGAAGGCGTTGGAACCGTCGAATTTTTGGTCGACAAAAACCGCGATTTCTACTTTATGGAGATGAATACGCGCATTCAAGTAGAGCACACCATTACTGAAGAAGTCATCAATTTTGACCTCATTAAAGAGCAAATCAAAATTGCAGCTGGTGAGAAAATCTCCGGTAAAAATTACTACCCAACCATGCACGCTATTCAGTGTCGCATCAATGCTGAAGACCCATATGCAGACTTTCGACCGAGTCCAGGGAAAATCACAGACTACCACTGCCCGGGCGGGCATGGTGTGCGCATAGATGCTCACGTTTACGCTGGCTATTCTATTCCACCGTACTACGACTCCATGATTTCTAAACTAATTGTAGTAGCACAAACACGCGAAGAAGCCATCTTAAAAATGAAGCGTGCGCTTAGCGAATATGTGATTGGAGGAGTCAAAACAACCATTCCATTCCATCAAAAACTCATGGAAAATCCCGACTTCAATGCAGGGAACTTCACCACGAAGTTTATGGACACTTTCAAATTTTAATTTAAGGCTTCTTCGGAAGCCTTTTTTATTTGCGTAAAAGGCAACGCTTTAGTTGGTATTTCGTTATGCTTTTGCTAAATTTAGCAAGCTAAAATTATTTTAACCAAACACTACTACTCAAAAATGCGCTATATCGCCTTTATTGGGCTTTTGCTTGCCTTGGTTTTTCAGTCCCAAGCTCAGTACTGCACTACTGCCACGAGCACTACCGCAATTACGCCAACAAGTACCGTTCAAAACACGGCTACCTTCCCGGCCGGAACTGCACCCGTTTTCACATTTACGGGTACCGCTGGCTGTACTTATACCTTTACCACCTGTGGGCTTAGTTCGGTCGATACCTATTTGCGCATTTACAATTCTTCCCTTGCGCTGGTCCAAGGTTGGGATGACCAATGTGCGCTGCAAACAAATGCCGTCTGGACCTGCCCCGCTACTGCTGCATATAGTATTCAACTTTCTCAATTTATTTGTAATCCGCTTTTCGGAGCAGCCACTATGGCCTACTCAGTTAGCTGCCCAACGCCGCCGTGCTCAAACCCTGTAGTAAATGCCGGCAATGATGTGATCATCTGCGCAGGCGCAGCTGGCCAACTATCTGGCTCTGCCACAGCAGGAACAGGTGGCGGAACGGGTTCTAGCGGGGGCACAATAGTTGTCACTATTAGCGGTGCGAGTTGGCTTGACATGGTTTCTTGGACGCTTACCAATGCATCCGGATCTACAGTGGGTTCAGGAGGTCCATATGCTTTAGCATCAACTAATACTATTACCATTGCCACTCCAGGTACGGGGCCTTATAGTTTTTACCTAGAAACCCAAGGTATCATCTGTGACAACACCGCCAATTACAATATTACGTGTAACGGCACAAGCGTGGCCTCTGGTTCTGTCGGGCCTTGCCTTTCCACTACTGTTTCTGTTGCAAACTGCGGTACTACCGGCGGCACCAGCACTTTGCCAATCACTTATACTTGGAGTCCGGCAACGGCTTTGAGTTCAAGCACTATCTTGAATCCGACCGCGAGCCCCACCACCACCACCACCTATACGCTAACTGCTACACAAGGTGCTTGTTCGGCTCAAGACCAAGTCACCGTTTATGTCAATCCATTACCAACAGTAAATGCTGGGCCTGATGTTTCCTTGTGTGCTGGCCAAGGATCAACAACGCTTAACGGTACCGCAAGTGCAAGTGGTGGCTTTACTGGCGATATCACCGTGAATATTTTTAGTGGTAGTAATCTAGATGAAACCACCTGGACGATGACCAACTCCCTTGGTGCCGTAATTGGCTCTGGAGGTCCTTATCTAGCGGGTTCGAACAATACCATTACGATCAGCAATCCTACCAACCCGCCGTTTTCATTCAATTTAGAAACGCAAGGACCCTCCAACTCAAATGTAGCTGGTTACAACATTCTTTGCGGCGGCCTCACTGGTACTTCCGTAAGCGGCGGAATAGCCATTTTAACGGGCGGGCAAACAATAGCGGTGCCAATAGCAGGCTGTGCGGGTACAGTTACCCCAACAGTTACCTGGAGCCCATCGGCAACTTTATCGAGTACAAATACACTCACAACAACTGCCAGCCCAACCACTACAACTACATATACCCTAACAGCCAGCGCCAACGGCTGTACCAATCAAGACCAAGTTACCGTTACTATAGCATCCGCACCTACCGTAAGTGTAAACTCGACTTCTACTTGCGCTGGACAAGCAGCTACGTTAACGGCAACACCAAGTGCGGCAGGCGGAACCTACCTCTGGAGCCCAGGTGGGCAAACATCGAACACAATCACTGTTAGCCCAACAAATACCACAAGTTACAGCGTTGTATATACACTCAATGGCTGTTCATCGGCTAGTTCCTCAGGCACTGTAACCGTAGCGCCTAGCCCGACGGTGAGTATTGCGCCCGTTACCTTTTGTCCAGGTACAAGTGTCACGCTAAACGCTACCGCAAGTCCAACTGGCGGCACATTTAGTTGGTCTCCAGGTGGGCAAAACACCAGCAGTATCACAGTGAGTCCTGCTGCTACTACCACCTACGACGTAAGTTATACAGTTCCAGGCTGCCCTGCAGGAACCGCAACAGGCACTGCGACTTTAGCAAATACATTAGATTGGGCAAATATCCAATGGCCCGGTACCTCAACAATTTGCCAGGGTCAATCACTCTCCATTTTTGGTCAAGTTTTTGAAAACGGCTTAACCAACCCAGTTGGTCAAGCGGCGGGAATAACCGTCTCTTATGGTTTGTCTACTTCAAATACCAACCCAGCTGCATGGCCTACAAGCGCTTGGTCTGCCGCGACCTACAATCCTTTCTCTTCTGTCAATCCAAATAACGACGAATACTCCGGAACATTAACAGGTTTGACACCAGGCACTTATTATTACGCTTTTAGTTACACCTATAATGGCTGTACAGTATACGGTGGATTCAATGCTGGAGGCGGTGGATTTTGGAATGGGACCAGCAATGTCAATGGTGTTGTTACTGTCACAGCCAATGCCACGCCTAGCTTTACTCAGGTTGCTGCTTTCTGTTCAGGCGCTGTTATATCACCTCTTCCTACAACCTCAAACAACGGTATAACCGGAACTTGGTCTCCAGCCTTAAATAATAACCAAACAACGACTTATACCTTTACTCCTACAGCAGGTCAATGCGCTACTACCGCAACAATGACCATTACAATAAATGCACTTCCGGTTGCAGGCATAACCAACAACAGCAACGCAACTGAGTTAACCTGTACCCAAACGAGTATTTCATTGACAGCAACTGGCGGTGGTACTTATTCTTGGTCGAATGGAACTAGCATTGTTGGCACAAGCGCAAACTTATCTGTAAATGCTCCTGGGGCCTATACCGTTACAGTTAGTAATGCTTCAGGCTGTACTGCAACCTCAAGTCTCAACATTACACAAAACATTACTGCTCCAACCGTTGGTATCAGCAACTCAACAACACAACTCACTTGTACCACAACTTCCGCAACTTTGACAGCAACTGGCGGTGGCACCTACTCTTGGAGTAACGGCACAACAATCGTCGGAACTAGTGCAAGTTTAACCGTAACAAGCCCCGGCACATGTATGGTTACAGTCACAAGTGCAAATGGTTGTACTTCAACTTTGAACCAAATTATCACTCAAGATATCATAACGCCAACAGTAAGCATAACCAATTCAAGTGCTACTACAATACTTACCTGTACAACGACATCAATTGATCTTGCCGCCACCGGTGGAACCACCTATTCTTGGAGCAACGGAACAGCAAACGTTGGCCTCAATGCAGCGCTCAGCGTTACTACACCCGGAACCTACACCGTCACCGCAACCGGAGCAAACGGTTGTACCAATACAACGAGTGTCAGCATTACTGATAATATTACCTTACCTGTTGTGAACATTAGTTCTTCAAATGGTTCTGTTATTAACTGTACTATTCCTTCGATTACCCTCACCGCTACAGGAGGAGGCACTTACGAATGGGAATCTAATGGTACCATCCTCGGTACAAGCGCAAGTATATTAGTGAATGCGCAAGGAAATTACAGCGTAAGCGTCGTCGGTGCGAACGGATGCGCTAATACGGCAAATTTCAATATTACTGAGGACCTCTCAGCGCCAACTTCTAGTATCAGCAGTGTGCCGGGTAATATTCTCACTTGCACCACCACAAGCATTACTTTAACCGCTAGCGGGAACGGCACTTACACCTGGACCCAAAATGGAAATAGCCTTGGGGCAACCAACACAATAAATGTTAGCAATCCAGGAACCTATAATTTATTGGTGACAGGTGCTAACGGGTGTTCCGCTATTTCAAGTGTAAATATCACCCAGAATACTTCAGTTCCACTAGCAGCCATAAATAATACTACCGGTACAAACATACTTACTTGTGCGACTACGAGCATCAGCTTAGTTGCCAGTGGAGGACTTACCTATTCTTGGTCGAACGGAACAACCAACCTTGGCAACACCGCAAGTATCAATGTCACTACACCTGGAGTTTATACAGTAAACGTAACGGGTGCAAACGGGTGCACAGCAATTGCCAATTCAAACATTACACAAGATATTGTTGCCCCTACAGTGGTCATCAATAACACGACGAATACAACCACACTAAATTGTTCTACTACCGCCATCAATCTAAATGCAACGGGTGGCGCAAGTTATTCTTGGTCAAACGGAACAAGTGTTGTTGGAACAAATGCTGCACTTAGCGTAAGTAGCCCCGGCACATATACAGTGACTGTAACCGGTGCTAATGGTTGTACCGCAACAGCAAGTGTAACGATTACCCAGACTGTTGTAGCACCTATAGTTTCCATTACAAATGGCGCCAATACAACCATTCTTACTTGTACCCAAACGAGCATTGGCCTCACCGCAACGGGTGGAGGAACTTATTCATGGTCTAACGGAACCACCATTCTCGGGACATCAGCAACATTGAATGTTACCAATCCAGGCACATATACAGTTACAGTAACTGGTGCAAATGGATGTGCGACAACCTCTTCTGTTGTCATTACACAAAATATTACAGCCCCAACTGCGTCTATTACTGCTAACCCAAATACAACTATGTTGTCTTGCACCAATAGTGCACTTTCGCTAACGGCAACCGGCGGCATTAGTTATGCCTGGAGTAATGGTACAAGCAATATTGGTGCTGGCGCAACAATTAGCATTTCAAATCCAGGCACTTACACGGTAACAGTTACAGGAGTTAACGGTTGTACGGCAACCGCAGCAACAACAATTACACAAAATAACCAAGCGCCAACCGTAAGTATTGCCGCAACTGCCAACGGTGTACTAACCTGCAGTAATACTAGTCTTACCTTAACTGGAACTTCATCTACCGGAACTGGAACCGCTACTTGGTTAAACGGAACCAGCGTTATTAGCACTGGGCCAATCTCAGGCGCAGGAAACGTTGCTAGTCTCGTGGTGAACTCACCCGGAACCTATACATTAAATATTCTTGAGGCTAACGGTTGTTTAGGGACAGCCAACTATACAGTTACTCAAAATATTGCGGTTCCGACAGCAGTGATCACCAACAACACAGCGACAACCATACTTACTTGTACCCAAACATCGATCTCACTTACGGGTACCGGAGGGGTAAGCTACGATTGGAGCAACGGTACAGCAACAGTTGGAAACGCCGCAGCTTTTAGCCCGAGTTCTCCGGGGACATTTACACTCACGGCAACAAGTGTAAACGGCTGTATCGATACCGAACAAATCACCATCACACAAAATATTACTGCACCATCTGCTGCAATTACCAATAATACATCCGCAACGCAGTTGACCTGCGCACTCACGAGTATCAGCCTTACGGCAACTGGCGGCGGCACCTATTCGTGGTCTAACGGCACTACCATTGTTGGAACCTCTGCAAACTTAACAGTCACCACACCTGGCACCTACACCGTTACTGTTACCTCTAGCACAAACGGCTGTACTGGTACGAGCGCAACTACAATTACACAAAATATTACGCCGCCACCTGGAGCAATTTCAAGTGTGCCGAACCCAGCAGAATTGACGTGTACTACAACAAGTATTGCCTTAACAGCAACAGGAGGAGGTTCTTATTCCTGGATTTCTGCAGGAACCAACTTAGGCACGCAAGCTAGTATTTCTGTCAGCACTCCTGGAACCTACACCGTAACCGTAACTGGTTCCAACGGCTGTACGGCTACGGCATCCACAATAGTTAGTCAAAATACTACTGCGCCAACAACTGCAATTGCAAGTGCCCCAGCAACAAGCATACTCACTTGCAGCACAACAACAATAAACCTCACAGCAAGTGGTGGCATCAGTTACTCTTGGTCTAACGGCACAACCATTGTTGGTACTTCGGCAATACTTGCCGTTACCAGCCCTGGTACCTACACCGTTACTGTAACAAGTTCAAATGGTTGTACATCAACAGCGAACAGTACAATTACACAAAACATCACGACACCTGTAGCTGGTATTTTTAACGCTTCTAACGCAACTGTTCTTACTTGTTCGCAAACAAGCATATCCGCGACGGCAAATGGTGGAGTAAGTTATTCTTGGTCGAACGCAACAAGTGTTGTAGGAACTGCTGCTGCATTATCTATTACTGCACCTGGCACATACACAGTTACCGCTACAGCTGCAAATGGTTGTACAGATACAGAGCAGATTGTCATCACTCAAAATATTGTAGCGCCAACAGCTTCTATTACAAATGGTGCCACTACCACCATTTTAGATTGTAATGCCACAAGTATTTCACTGACTGCCAGCGGTGGCGTTTCTTATTCATGGTCTAACGGTTCAGCAAACCTCGGAAGTAACGCGGCATTGCAAGTTACTACCGCAGGAACCTATACAGTGACAGTTACTGCTGCAAATGGTTGTACAGATACAGCATCAATTATCATTACCAGTCAGGTGAATACCAACCCTGCTTTCACGCCAATTGCTGCGATATGCACCGGCGGGGCCATTAACTTACCTACAACTTCTAACAACGGTGTCAACGGAAGTTGGAGCCCTGCGCCAAACACCAACGCTACTACAACATATACATTTACGCCAAGTATAGGTCTTTGCGCCAATACGGCAACAATGACCGTAACAGTCAATCCGTATCCAAGTATTACTGCAGTGAACGATACTATTTGTGCAGGCAGTACCGGCACAATAACCACACAAATCAATCTTGTGGGTGGAACCTACACTTGGGTGGGTAGTACGAACACACTTGCCAATCTGAGCCTTACTCCAGCGAACACCAACTCATATACTGTTATTTACAACCTAGCCGGATGTACAGATACGGCATTTGCGCAAATCCTTGTAAACCCAGCGCCAGTTGTTCAAGTCCAAAACGCAACTATTTGTGCGGGGCAAACGGGTATATTAATAGCGAGTGCCAACTTACCTAACGGACAATTCCTTTGGGCCAATGGCAGCACCAATGACACCATTTCCTTGAATCCACTATCTACTACTTCTCAAAGTGTTACTTATACTTTGGCTGGTTGTACATCTCTCCCTGTAAACGCCACCTTAACGGTGAATCCGGTGCCAACCATTACGATGAATGACCAAACCATTTGCTTTGGTGATCCGGTTACGATGCAAGCCGTTGCCAATCCAGCTGGCACTTACTATTGGGGGCCAAACGCAGTGCAAGGAATTGCTTCTCATACTTTTACCCCTTCTCAAGACTCAACCATTCAAGTATTCAATATACTGAACGGTTGCTCTTCAGATACCATTCAAGCGACGGTTATAGTGTTGCCTTTACCAATAAGCACTTTTGGTGCAAACGTCCTACAAGGTTGCGTTCCGTTAAGCGTCAATTTCAGTGCAGACGTACTCAACAACACCACCTACAATTGGCAAACAAGTAACCAGCTCAGCGCTAACGGCGCCCAAACTACATTAGATTTTCAGGTGAATGGCGCTTTCTCGGTCACCTTGACCGCCACCCTAAATGGTTGTAGCAGCAGCACAACTATTGCGAACATGATTGAAGTAGATAACTACCCGATCGCCGCGTTTGAACCTTCATCTCAAGTATTTACAGAGCCAAGCCAAGCGCTTTCTTTCTGGAATAGTTCTGTAGGTGCCTCAACTTACCAATGGAACTTTGGTGAAGGCGGCTCTTCCAGTGAAGAAGCACCAACGCACATCTTTAATATTGAAAACGAAGGTACAACTGTTGTGCTTTACGCCTATTCTAACCTTGGTTGTGTAGATACAGCTAGCTTTTACATTGGCTTTGACCCAGGCTTGGTTTATTACATTCCAAACTCATTTACTCCTGACGGCGACCAATTCAATCAGACCTTTCTGCCTATCTTTACATCCGGGATTGACCCTTACAATTACCAAATGCTCATTTACAACCGTTGGGGCGAAGTGATTTTTGAATCATTGAACCCTGAATTTGGTTGGGATGGTTCTTTTGGTATGCAAGGCAACCCATGCCCCGTTGGGACGTATACTTATCTGATTACTGTCAAACTGCCATCAGTTGACGAACGTCAGACTATAAAAGGTCATATAAATTTGATTCGATAAATGAAAAAACTTTTACTACTCAGCATCGTACTTTTCTCTGTATTTGGTATTTCTTATGCCCAAGGAACCCCAATTAGTGTTGGTACACAGACAACAACATTCACAAGCATGATCAGAGGCTATCACTTCACAGCCCCTACGAGCTTTACTATTTGTGGCTTGTATATCCCGCCTGATGCCGCCCCAACCGGAACTCAAACGATACGCGTAGTGCGTTTTACAGCAGGCCCACCACCGGCCTTTGCCGGAACAACAAACAATTTTATTCAATTGTTCACTATTTCGAATGCACCGGCAACACAAGTTATCGCCTGTAACATCCCTGTTGCTGCAGGTGAAATTATCGGTGTGTATGGCGCAAGAGGAGCCAATTGCATCAATAGCTACGGTCCGGCCAACTTTGTAACCAGCATCAACGGTTTCAACACAACCCTACAACGCAGCGGTATGCAGTCTTGCCCAGCAGGTACAGGCGCTGCTATGGCCAATATTTGGTCTGAGGTAAATTACAACATTGGCCGCATTTCCATGTACATCAACTGCTGCCAAACACCAACCTTAACGGCATCCAATACAAGCCCCATCTGTAGTGGGCAAACGCTGAATTTTGGGGCTGTTCCTAACCCTACTGGCAACAACTATACATATTCATGGGCTGGGCCAAACAGCTTTACATCTACGCAACAAAACCCAACAATTGCCAGCCCAACTTTATTGGCAGCAGGAACCTATACCGTTACGCTTACTGTTCCAAACTGCGGAACGGTCAATGCAACAACAACCGTAACTGTCAATCCAGGCCCAACAGTAACTGCCAGCCCAATTACTATTTGCACTGGAGCAAGCGGTACTTTAACGGCCAGCTCAGCTGTTGCTGGCGGCACCTACAGTTGGTCCTTGAACGGATCGCCTTTAGGCACGGGTCCAAGTTTGTCCGTTTCACCCACCACCACCACCACCTATACCGTTGATTACACCGCAGCAGGTTGCACAGGCACAAGCAACGTAACCGTGACAGTTGAACCAACACCACAACCTACAGTGACTATAGACTCCGTTTGTGTGGGTTCTAACGGAACACTTTATGTCAATAATGTAAGTGCAGGAGGGACCTATCTTTGGAGCAATGGTTCTACAGCAGCAACACTTGTTGCGACTCCTGCAGCAACAACCAACTATAGTTTGGTTTACACGAGTGCAAATGGTTGCGTAAGCCCAAGTGTGAGCGGCACAATCGTCGTGAAGCCTTATCCGGTAATAACCAGCGCAAATGACACGATTTGTTTTGGGAGCTCTACAACACTCTCTACCAACGTAGATCTACCTGGTGGCACCTACACATGGGCGCCTTTAGCCGCAACAAGCGCAAGCATTACTGTAAGCCCTGCTGCTACCACTACCTATACTGTCATTTACAACCTCAATGGTTGCCAAGACACCACCACCGCTACTGTATTGGTGAATCCAATTCCAGTTGCCACAACAAGCAACGCCGTCATGTGTTTTGGTGACGTCATCAACCTCATTGCATCGGCTAATTTACCAGGCGGTGCCTATTTGTGGTCTACAACCGAGACCAACGACACCATCTCTATTAGCCCGGCAAGTAACACAGCGTATACCGTAACCTATACCCTCAACAACTGTACTAGCCCGGCGGCAACAGCACAAGTAACCGTAAATCCTATTCCTGTGGTAACACTGACTAGTGCAACAATCTGTGAAGCAGATCCTGTTACCATTACAGCAACTCCTGATTTACTCGGAGGTGGTTTTGCTTGGGGGCCTAATGGCATAGCAGGTGGTGCAAACCAAACCTTTACGCCACTTCAAGACACCACCTTAACTGTTGTTTACACCCTAAATAATTGCCCAAGTTTACCGGCAACCGGAACAGTCACCGTACATCCACTACCAATTGTTACGTTTAGTGCCACGCCAGTAGAAGGTTGTGCGCCACTGGCTGTAAGTTTCACAGCAGACGACGCCACTAATACCACTTATAGTTGGTCTACAAGCAATGGGCTTTCTGCCTCAGGCAACGCGCCAACTATTGTGTTTGGTAACGGTGGCACCTTTGATGTAAGCTTAGCGGCTACCACCTCTTTTGGTTGCTACGACACACACACGGAACTTGCCTACATCTACGTAGAAAACCTCCCAGTAGCAGATTTTGAATCACCCCTCAGTGTATTTACCCAAGAAGCACAATACGTAATGTTTAGCAACTTGTCTATGGGCGCAACCAACTACGTCTGGGATTTTGGCGACGGGCAATTTGCCTATGACTTTGAACCTTCACACGTATTTCAAAATACCATGAACGGTTACACCATTACACTCACTGCACTTACAGATTTACAATGTGCAGACGCCACCTCAATTAGCATTGGATATCAATACAACGAGCTACTCTACATTCCAAACAGCTTTACACCAGACGGCGATCAAAACAACCAAGTTTTTTGCCCAGTTTTCTTTTCAGGCTATGATCCACAAAATTATGAGTTCACGGTCTACAACCGTTGGGGCGAAGTCATCTTCGAAAGCCGAAACGCGCTCGTTGGCTGGGATGGCACCTACGGGCCTGATGCCTTCCAAGCACCAGCCGGCATGTATACCTATCGTATATTGTACAAAAATCCGGATTTAGACGAACGTAAAGTCCTGACGGGTCACGTAAATTTGCTGCGCTAGTTTAGAGAAAATCCTATCTTTGGGCCTGACCTACTCAGGCAAATGAAAGAACGCAGTTTTTATTCCAATCTATTCTTTTCGTTGGGCTTGAACCTAATGGTGAAGCCCGTGGCCATCTTTGCAATTGATGCCGCCGTACAAAATATTGTTGGGCAGCAATACGGGATTTACTTCGCTTTTTTCAATTTTAGTTTGATCATCTCCATCGTTTTTGATTTAGGCGTCAATAACTATAGCACGAGGCTGAGCGCTCAAAACTTACCAGAAGCCAAAAAGTTATTTTCAACTATCCTAAGCCTGCGCTTTTTATTAATGCTCGTTTATCTTGCGGGTATTGGCCTTCTCAAAGTTTTTGTGACACTCAGCTGGACCGAATATAGACTGGTTCTTTTACTCGGCCTCAACCAATTTTTAATTGCCAATATCTCCTTTTTTCGGAGCTACTTTGCCGGTCTGCAACGCTTTCGCCTAGATGCCTTTTTAAGCATCCTCGATCGGCTTTTGCTCATCTTATCAATAGGCTACATTATTTACATTTATCCGGACGGATTTAAACTCATCGATATTGAAACCTATAGTATTTTTCAATTCGCATGCTACGCGATGAGTTTTTTTGTTTCTGGAGGTTTGGCTTTGTATCTACTCAAACCCGAGTTAGAATTGCCTCGCCTGAAAGCCATTTTGCCAGTAGTAAAAAAGTCGTTTCCCTTCGCACTACTCATTGTACTGATGACGCTCTATACCCGAATAGATGCGCTTTTGCTACTTCACTTTTCTGTAGATAAAGGCCAACAAGAAGCTGCATATTATGCGCAAGCTTATCGCTTAATTGATGCGCTTTACATGTTTGCCATGGTTTTTGCAGGGCTGCTCTTCCCAATGTTTGCTAAAATGCTCAAAGAAAACCCGCAAGCCATTGGACCATTAGTTGCACAGGCAAGTAAATTATTATTGGGGTCGAGTATTGCATTTATGGTTTTTAGTTTTGTTCGTGGGGGCATTTTAATGGATCAAATCTATGAACACACTTCTGTTCAAAGCAATACCATTCTGTTTTTATTGAGCATCGCCTTTTTTGGAATGGCGTCTAACCTTATTTACGGCTCCTTGCTCACGGCAAAAGGATCATTAAAGGTGTTGCATATCATTTCATTTGTTGGTTTATTGGTCAATGTAAGTTTGAATTTGATTTTCATTCCCAAAGTGCTCAATGGCGGAGCCGTTATTGCAGCAGGGGTAGCAGCTTTGACGCAAATTCTTGTTGCGCTGGCACAAGCAATTTACTGTAAACGCCTGTTTGATTTGCCACTTGTTGATCGCCATTTTTATAGATATCCGTTTCTCATTTTAGTCTTGTTGTTTTGGTATGTTGTTGTTGATTGGTCTCCGATAGGGTATGTGTATGGGAACTGGATCTTGTTAGTTGATATTTTAGTAGCTATATGCTTGCTTTTGGCTTTTAAATTTATTGATGTAAAGGAGCTGATTTCGCTTGTTCAAAAACGGAGTAAAACGCAATAAATATGGATTTTTGGAGTTATTGTCATAGCTTTGAAAAAAAATTGTCCGCAAGCAACAAATATGGAAAATAACAACCTCACAGACCAACGCAACGCTCTTTTAATTTTTCTCTGGAACCAGCGCAAGTCTTTGCTGCTGTTTACCGGTGCTGCAGCGGTCATTTCTATCATCGTCGCATTTATCATCACACCATTATATTTATCTACAGCTATTGTTTTTGCGGCGGCATCTAGCAATGTTTCTTTCTCAGAACAGCGCAATGTCAAAGCTGCAGCTATGGACTTCGGCGAAGAAGAACAGGCGGAACAACTCGTTCAAATTTTATCTTCTTCGCGCATCAGAGACCGCATTGTTCAGAAATACGACCTCATGAAAGACTACGAGATTTCTAAAACAGACCCCAACAAATATTACAAACTCAACAAGGCGTATAACCAACATTTTACCTTCAGTCGCACGCGTTATGGTTCTATTCAAATCGATGTGCTAGACGAAAACCCCAAACAAGCCGCCGCCATGGCCAACGACATCGTAGACCTCATCGATACGATTAAAAACGAAATGATCCGCGAGCGCACCCTTCCTGCCTTTCAAATCAACCTGCGCAAAAAACAACAAATGGAAAAGGAGCGCGACTCCGTCCTGCAGCGCCTAGAAGACCTCGCCGAATTAGGTGTTTTGCCCAACGATACCCGCGCAACACTTTATCAAGCCTTGGTAGACGCCAAAAACCCACAAGAAAAAGAGGAGCTTCGTAGAAAAATTGAGGCCAACAGCAAATACGGGTCTATTTACGATGGTCTGGAATACCAACGCAACGAAAAAATCGTCAAAATTGAAGACTTTAAAGTCTCTTACGAGCAAGCTGAATCCGATGCCAATGCCAACTTTAACCACAAATTTGTGGTAGAACGAGCCGTTGTCGCCGACCGCAAAGAAAAACCTAAACGCATGATTATTGTGCTGGTGGCAACCGTAGGTGGTTTTCTTTTCGGACTGTTTTTCTTATTGATCCGTCAACGCATCAAAGAACTCCAACAGACCGCTGCATAAAGTTCAAATGGATGACCCTATACTTTATTCTCTGATTCCAGTTGGCCTACTCGCCATCTATTTTGCTATTTTTCAGACAGAGAAACTCTTTTTGAGTTTGGCATTTCTCACGCCGTTATCTGTCAATATCGAAGAATACACCAGTAGCTTTGGACTGTTTGTCCCGACAGAACCGCTGTTGTTTGGCTTAATGATTTTGCTCAGCGCTTTTCAACTCAAAAAAGGTTTTCTCCCCGTGCAAGTTTGGCGCAGCCCACTCATCTGGGCCATGGTTATTTATCTATTATGGTTACTTATGTCAGCCATTACAAGTAGCCAGCCCGTTGTATCTCTTAAATTTATACTTGCCAGGCTTTGGTTTATTGTGCCTATATTATTTTTTGGCACTTACTTTTTTCAAAAACGCACGAACCGAATTGCGTTCATCTGGCTCTTTATTGTGGCCACCGTTCTGGTGATCATCTATACGCTCATCCATCACTCCTTCTATGGATTTGGCGAAAAAGAAGGGCACTGGGTGATGTCTCCATTCTTTAAAGACCACACTATTTATGGCGCTGTAGTAGCACTTGTGCTGCCATTAGCCGTTGGGCTCTACCTTTATAAAAAACACAATCCGCTGGTGCAAATGACCCTTATTACGCTCATTGTGCTCATTTTAGTGGGCTTGGTGCTTTCCTATACGCGGGCAGCTTGGCTGAGTGTGGTAGGGAGTATCGGTGTAGCTGTGGTGCTTTATTACAAGGTTTCTTGGAAACCCATTGCCGTTCTGGCAAGTATCGGCGTGGTCGTTGTTTTGATACAATGGGACCGCATTCAAATGGAACTCGAACGCAATAAATTCGAGCATACTACAGAAGCCTTTGACGAACGCCTGCAGAGTGCGGCCAATATATCCACAGATGCTTCTAACTTGGAGCGCATCAACCGTTGGAGTTGTGCCATTGAAATGTTCAAGCAAAGGCCAATAATGGGTTATGGCCCCGGTACCTATGCCTTTGAATACGCACCTTTTCAGCGACCTGAAAACTTAACCATAATATCGACCAATTTTGGCGACATGGGCAACGCACACAGCGAATACTTAGGTGCACTTGCAGAAACAGGCCTGATCGGTATGCTCAGCTTGATTGCACTCATTTTTGCGCTATTTTACACAGGTATCACGCTGTATCATCGCTTGCCCAAGGAAAATAAAGAAGATCGCATTCTTGTACTTAGTACCATTATGGCACTCAGCACTTATTTTATCCATGCCTTTTTGAATAATTACATGGACACAGATAAAGCGGCAGTCCCTATTTGGGGAATTTGCGCGATGTGGTTGGTTTACGAAAGTGACCTCAGTGCTATCTCCCAATCCAAAGCGACGGATTGAGTGTCACGGGGCTTGCGCCAACCACCTGATGCACTTCAAAGTGACACACAGACACCCCACTATCATTGAGCAATGTGCCAATTGCTTGTTTGGTAGATACCTTAGAACCTACTCCCACAAAGGTTTCAGCTAAGTTACCATAAACCGTGCGGTAGGCACCATGCTTGATGATCACCACCTTTCCTGCGCCTGCCACAGAAAAAACAGTAGTCACTTCCCCTTCAAATACTGCGCGTACTTTAGAGCCTCTGTTGCAAGTAATATCAATACCGTTGTTGTTCCACTCGACGCCACTTAGGGTTGGGTGGTAATTGCGGCCGAATCTCTCGGTCACGCTCCCGTTGTCTACTGGCCAAGGCAAACGACCGCGGTTGGTTTCAAAACTTTTACCAATGGCGGCGCCTTCCGTAGAAATTGGCGTAGCGATAACCTTTGGTGCAGCTGTTGGCGTGGTTGCTTTCGGACTCGTTGTAGTGGTAGTGGTTGTAGGAGTTTTGCCTACAGGCTTAACTGCTGTCTTGGCTAATTCAGCCTGACGGGCGGCTTCTCTGGCTTGTTCTTTGGCGATATCGGCCCGAATAGCGGCATCTATCTGCTTTTTGAGCTGAATTTTCTTGCGTTCGTCTTCTTTGAGTTGGGCAATTAGTGCTTGTTCCTCTTTTTTAAATTTTTGATAGGATTTTTCTTTCTTTGATTTGTCATTTTCTATCAATTGTCGTTCTTGTTTTTTCTCTTCTAAGGCCTGTTCTTTGATGAGTTTTTCTGAATCGATTTGGTTGATTTCTTTGAAAATGAGTTGTTGGTGCTGCTGGATAAGTGCAGCTTGTTTTTGCTGAACAGCTGCAACCTTTTTGAGATAGCGGTTGCGTCTTAAAGCTTCGTTGTAGTCGGTAGAGGCCAATAAGTACATGACCTTGTTGTAGTTGCCGCGGTGCTTGTAGGCATACAAAAACATTTTGCGGTATTGCTGCTTGAGTTGAGTGAGTTTGGTGCGCAAGCGCCGAATCTCCATCTTTTTTTGAACGATTTTCATTTCGGCGCTGCGCACTTGATTGTCAAAAAGATTGACCAACGCTTCTCGGCTCCTGATTTGATTTTCAATCAGGCGGATTTCATTGAGTGAGGCCTGGCTATTGTTCTTCACCTTGTTCAATAGCTTCTTTGTATTAGAGATGCGTTTCTCTAATTTTTGTTGTTCGCGCTTGAGCTGGTTTTGATCTTGCTGTGCGTAGGTCTGGTGTGCCATACACAATAGCAAGACAATGCTAATCACATTTTTCATAGCTTTCTGGAATGACGATGATTAATTCTTGAGGTTCATTGACTTCTATGCGGTCGTAAACTAAGGTGAGCAATAAAGATTTTTTAGGCGTGCGAATGTTAATTTCAACTCTCAAAGGCAAGTCAAAACCGTTGAGTTGTTGCCGCTCTAAGTAAACCACACTTACTTCTGTTGATTCTTCTACGCTCCAAATTCGAGTCTGCTTTATGGCCTTGGCGTCGTCGGTAAGGTGGTATTGAATCATGAGGTCATCGCGTTGTTTGCGGTCTGGTTTTTTGCGGTCGTGCTTTTTGTGCGTAGAAATACTGTATTGGAAGGGGTCATTGTCGACAAAATACTTTTGCGTGATTTGGTAATCTAAAGGCTTTCCGTAAATGATTTCTTCTATGTTTTCATAGGAGAAATCGACTCCAAATAAATCTTTTAAATAATCTAAGGACGCCACAGTATAGCAGCGGTCTCGTTTGTTGACAACGCTGAGGGTGTCTTGGGTTACAAGTGCAGTAACGACAGGGATGCGCGCATAGGTAATGATGGCAGACACCGCGCTATCGCTCACAATTTTGATGGAGGTTTTCAAGGAAATTTCGCTTTCCTCTGTGGGCTTACTCAAATCTCGGTACGAGAGAGAAAGCTTGCTATAGAAGGTCTTGGGCTCAATGTGAGATAGGCTATCGATGCGGTCTATTAACTCTTTGTCCTTGATTTTAGGAAGTTTATCAATGGCGCTTTGCTCCGTGACAAGCTCTTGCGTTTTACAAGCGGTTAGACCTAAAAACAAAAAGCAGATATAGCCTAGTTTATGGAACTTGAACATATGTTTTTTTAGTGGTTTTCTCGAAGAGTACAACGCTGCCCTCTCCAAAAGTGATTGCTTGCTGCCAACAATTGTTGGCTTCTTGCGCTTGACCTAAATGAAAGTAAATATCGCCGAGGAGCTCTTGATAAGCTGCCGTCTGAAGCAGCTTGACATCTGATATTTTTTGCAATTCTTGCAGGGCAATTTGGTATGTGCCTGTTTGAAATGCAGCAAAGGCTACTTCAAATATAAGTTTTGGTTGAGCACCAGTTTTTGACGATAGATCTTGTAAGCGCTGCGTAGTTTTTGAGAGCTCAATTTTGTAGGTCGCTAAGATGTGTAAATATTCCAATTCGAGGTCATTTGAACTAATGCTCAAGGCTTCTTTAAACGCGGCGAAGGCTTGTGGCTGTTGTTGCAAACCTAAGTGAGCGCTTCCTTCGGCTAAATAGATTTCAGCTAAAAGCGCGTTGTCGTTGAGCAACACACCTTTAGCAAGGGAAAGATTTTCTAAGGCTTCGGCATATATGCTTTTTCTATTGAGCATCATGGCCTTGAAAAAGAAAGGAAGAGGTTGACTTGGAAACAACTCCGTACAGCTTGAAGCATCTTTGAGCAGGTTGGTCCAGGATTCTTGCTCGAATTCTAAAATCATGACCTGACTCCAAACGGCAAATAAGTTGGGATCGCAACGCAGCGTTTGCTGATAGCTGGCAATGGCGGCTTTGATTTGGCCAGAAACGTAATAGTAATCGCCAGCAATAGAATGTGCTTTGGCCTCGTTCGGATACGTTTGGGTCATGTACTGAATAAGCGGCTCCAATGTAGGGTCTAAGGAAGTTTGTTCTTTTTCGTTGACCAACATGATCAAAATATTCATTTTTTGATCGAGGCTCGGGCCCTGCGCGAGGATGCCTTCATGCAAGTATTTCTTTCCTTCTTCCACTTTGCCAGAACGGTACAGCATTTCGCCGTACATCAATAGAGCAACACCATTTTGAGGGTCGGCCTCCACGAGGTCTTTGAGCAAACCAAAACCAGCTGTATAATTTTGAGCTCTGAAGTAATGATCAACTAAATTGGCAAGAATACTTGGTTCAGTAGGGAAGCGCAGCCTTGCCGATTCGAGTACGGCAACGCCTTCTTTTGCCTTGCCCATTTGTTGTAACAAACGAAACTTTTCAAGGACCGTATTGGGGTTTTCGCCAAGTTGCTGTTCCATTTTTTCTATCAAGGCAAGGGACTTACTTGGTGTTTGAAGTGCATCATAACTCTTCAGTGCGCCACTATAATAATCGATGTTTTTTGGATCAGCTTTTAACAAGGCTTCAAAAACAACTGCCGCTTCTTTATTGCGGCCAAGTTGTTGGTACATAAAAGCCAACTCGCGCTTGTAATGCAGGTTTTTGGGATCAAGTTGCGCCGCTTGTTCTGTATGAAAAGCAGCTTCTTGATAGCGTTCTTGTTTGAGGTATACCTGAAAAAGCGCGTAATGTACGGCGGCGTCTTTGGGTTGTATTTGCAAACATGCCTTAAAAGCTTGAATTGCCTCTTCATTTTGTGCGTTGAGCATGTTGCGCACACCGCTATGAAACTGCCGTATATAGGCAGGATCATGCAGAGAAGCAGCTTCTTGCATTTTACAAGAGGCCAATGCGACGAGCGCGAGGGCGTAAAGTAACTTATTCATTGACAGTGCTGAAATCGCCGAGGCTGAGGTCTTTTGCGCGGCCGTTATATTGTGCATGAGACCCGATCATAGCGCCACTGAGATTGACTTTTGACAAAATTGTTTGGTTGCCAACGATGCAATTTTTGATATGCACATCGGTAACTACTGTGCCCTCCCCCAAAGAAACATGCGGCCCTACAACAGATCTTTCGATGCGCACATTTGGGCCGATATAACAAGGTTGAATAATGACGCTATCCGTAAAATTAGCAGATAAATTTTGCAGACGGCCCGCTTCGGCGTCGTGTTCGAGCACGCGTTGGTTGGTTTCAACGGTGACTTCTTTATTGCCGCAATCAAGCCATTCGTCTACAGTGCCGGGTTTAAACGCTACACCTGCCTCTGTGAGGCGACGCAGTGCGTCTGGCAATTGGTATTCTCCGCTTTTTATCACGTTGTGGTCTATCAAATACTGGAGTTCTTGCTTGAGGCGCGCGCCATCTTTGAAATAGTAAATCCCGATCATGGCTAGATCCGAAACAAACGTTTGTGGCTTCTCGACAAAATCGATGATTGCGCCATTTGCATTCAACTTGACAACACCAAATGCACTAGGGTCCTCAATTTGTTTGACCCACAAGATGCCTTCGTCTTCGTGAGAGATTTTAAAATCAGCCTTAAAAAGTGTGTCGGCAAAAGCAACCACCACCGGGCCATCAAGCGCTTCGGCGGCGCACAATACAGCATGCGCAGTTCCAAGTGCTTGTAATTGATAGTGGATACTGCCTTTGGCACCCAAGCTTTCGGCTACTGCCAATAATTCTTTTTCAACGGCTTCGCCAAATTCACCAACTACAAAAGCGATTTCTTCAATGGGTTCTGAACATACACGTGCAATATCGGCCACCAAGCGGTGCACAATTGGCTTGCCGCCAACCGGAACAAGTGGTTTGGGAATCGTGAGGGTATGCGGACGGAGGCGGCTACCGCGACCCGCCATCGGGACAATTACTTTCATGGTCTTCTTATTTGGTGCCGGTGCTGCCGAATCCGCCTTCGCCGCGCTCCGAGGAGCTCAGTTCTTGAACTTGAACCAGGTTTACCTTTTCTACTTTACAAAAAACGAGTTGAGCGATGCGTTCGCCATCGGTTAGGGTGACGGTTTCGGCCGACAAGTTGACGAGAATAACGCCAATTTCGCCGCGGTAGTCTGCGTCTATGGTGCCTGGTGTATTCAAGACCGTGAGCCCTTTTTTGAGTGCCAAACCACTTCGTGGCCGAACTTGGCATTCCAGGCTATGGTCCATTTCTAGAAAAAGACCCGTAGGTATCAAAGCGCGTTGCATTGGAGCCAACGTAATTGGGGCTTCTAGCATTGCGCGCACATCCATACCGGACGCGCCTGCCGTTTGATAGGCCGGGACTTCGTGGTGGCTCTTGCTGACAATTTTTACTTCGTGCAAACTCATCTTCCAAAATTAGCGCAATTCTACACTCAAAAGCGAGCGAATGAAAGGAATAATCAACAGCTTAGTATGGACAACATCAGTCATTTTAAGGGTATTTGCTTACTTTTGTGCTACAATCGAGTAGTTATGTTAGAAATACAACGCATCCGTCAAGAAAAAGAAGCCATCCTTGCAGCCTTGGCCAAAAGAAATATAGATGCAAGCCCAACAATTGATGCCATCCTCGAAACAGACCAAAACTGGAGAATGGCCAAAACACAACTCGATCAAGTTGCTGCCGAAATGAATCAACTTGCGCGCTCTATTGGCGAGCTCTTTAAGTCTGGTCAGCAAGCAGAAGCAACTGCTCTCAAAGAAAAAACAAGTGCACTTAAGGCCCAAGAAGTTGTTCTTAAAGAACAAGTCAGCACCCTCGAAGAAATCCTCCAAAAGCACCTTTATACCTTGCCCAACGTTCCGAACGAAGCAGTGGTTAAGGGGCGAGATGCCGAAGACAACCAAAACGTTTTTGAAGCGGGCAGTATTCCTCAATTCAATTTTGCAGCTCAACCTCACTGGGATCTCGCCAAAAAATTCAAGCTCATCGATTTTGAACTTGGCGTGAAAGTTACTGGTGCAGGTTTTCCTTTTTACCGCGGTAAAGGCGCAAGACTGCAGCGCGCCCTCATCCAATTTTTCCTAGATGAAGCAATTGAAGCCGGTTATGAAGAATTCATCTCTCCGCACATGGTCAATGAGGCCAGCGGCTACGGCACAGGCCAGCTTCCCGATAAAGAAGGTCAAATGTATTACGTCCAAGAAGACGACTTCTACCTCATTCCTACAGCAGAAGTTCCGCTGACCAACATCTACCGCGATGTCATTTTACCCGATGCCAATTTCTCCATCAAGATGTGTGGTTACACGCCTTGTTTTAGACGAGAAGCGGGTTCATATGGCAAAGACGTGCGCGGCCTCAATCGCCTCCACCAATTTGACAAAGTAGAAATTGTCAGGGTAGAACACCCAGACAACAGCGCCAAAGCACTCGACGAAATGATAGACCACGTCAAGAACTTATTAGACAAACTAGAGCTGCCATACCGCATCTTGCGTTTGTGCGGTGGCGACATGGGCTTTGCCTCAGCCATGACCTACGATTTTGAAGTCTACTCTGCAGGACAAGAAAAATGGCTAGAAGTGAGCTCGGTATCTAGATTTGATACCTTCCAGTCGAATCGCTTGAAGTTGCGCTTCAAAGACGACAAAAAAACCACGCTTTGCCATACCCTCAACGGCTCTGCCTTGGCCTTACCTCGTATTCTTGCTTCTTTACTCGAAAACCATCAAACCGAAAACGGTATCCAAATTCCAAAGGCCTTACAAGCCTACACTGGTTTTTCGGTCATCGAGTAAGGCAATGTCTGGGCAATTTCGACGTTAATAAGCAGTCTCTGCCCATGAACCGCTCCTCTACTTTGCGCCTGGTTTTATTTACGCTATTCACTCTTTTCGGGCTGAGTAGTTTCGCGCAGCAAAATCTCCGTAGCATCGCATTGACGCCCGATACCCTAGCGCAAGTGCTAGATAGCAACGTTATTTATACCCCGTCATTTCACTTTTCGCGCTTTAACGATGGTTCTGATACCATTTCTATTTCAGAAAACGCTTATTCTTTTGATCCAAGAAACAATACGTTTCAATGGAAAAAAAAGCCAAAAGATACTATTTACTTGCGCTTTTTGGTTTTTCCATTTGAGCAAAACCAAACTGTTCTGCATTACCAAATAACGCCAATATCGCCGCAAAACCTACTCGAAAAAGAGCGCGAAAAATTTCAGATTACCTCCCGCGGGGCCCAAGATCTCTTTGGCGGTAATGCCATTCATAAAAGCGGTAGTTTGGCCAGAGGTATTGGTTTTGGCAATAACCAAAGTCTTGGGCTTAATTCTGCGCTCAACTTACAACTCAACGGACAAATTTCGCCGGGTCTGATGCTCACCGCCTCGCTATCAGACGCCAATATCCCCTTTCAAGCTTCGGGCACAACCAATCAGCTCAGGGAGTTCGATCAAGTATTTATCCAAGTACACAACGAACAGCTCAAAGTAACGGCCGGCGATTTCTGGTTAGACAAACCCGACGGACAATTCTTGACTTACCGCAAACGTGCCCAAGGCATCACAGGGCAGTACAATTGGCAGCTCACAAATGGCGCTAAACTCTACACGCAAAGTAGTTTAGGTTTGTCAAAGGGCAAGTTTCAAAGACAAATTATACAAGGGCTCGAAGCCGTGCAGGGGCCGTATAGGCTTGTTGGCGGCAGCAATGAACCTTATATTTTGATACTGGCCGGCACCGAGCGTATTTACATCGACGGGCAATTACTGCAACGGGGCCAAGAATTCGATTACATCATAGACTACGCCAGTGCAGAACTCACCTTCACGTCTAGGCACCTCATTACCAAAGACAGCAGAATTGTAGCAGAGTTTCAATATGCCGATCAAAATTTTGCCCGGAGTTTACTCCAACACACTACGCGTTACCAAACCAAGCAGCTCAAAACTTGGATGGCTGTCTATCAAGAACAAGACCTTAAAAACCAAGCGCTGCAGCAAATACTCACTACCGAACAACTCCAGCAGCTCAGTCAAATTGGCGACAACCTCACGGCCGCTAATGTGCAGGGCTTTGATTCAAGCGCTTATCTCGAAAACACCAATATGTACCGGCTCATTGACACACTCGGTTTTCAAGATGTGCTCGTCTTTAGCGTAGATGTTCAATTGGCACATTACCGCAGCATATTTACCGAAGTTGGAACAGGTCAGGGCGACTACATTTTGGCTGGCGTCAGTGCAGCGGGGAATTATTACAAATGGCTTGCACCTATAAATGGCAGCTCACAAGGTAATTTTGCACCCATCAGACGCGTGCAGACTCCTAAACGCAAACAAATGGCGAGCGCCGGCATCTCTTATGATTTGCATCCAAACTGGTCTTTATTTTCAGAAAATGCCATCAGCGAAAACGACCTCAATTTATATTCCTCATTGGATGATCAAAACAACCTTGGGTTGGCGTCCAAAGGCGGACTTCGTTTTCATAAAGCAAGCACCCAAGACAGCAGCAAACGCGTCCTGGAAACTTCACTAGAATATCTTTATTTGAATGCGCACTTTGAACCAATAGAACAATTTAGAGCCGTAGAGTTTGACCGTGACTGGAACATCCGCAACCAAAATTATGCAGGCACACAGCGTCAACTGGAGTTAAAACAGCGGATTGCGCACAGCCAATTTGGACAAATGAACATCGTAGCGCAGCATTTAGACATCGATAGTTTGTTCTCAGGACAGCGCCTTTTTAGCGACGGGAATTGGAAGCAAAAAGGATGGTCGGCAAAATGGGACGCCTCTGCATTGCGCGCCCAAACCACAATTGCGCAAAATTATTTTGTGCGTCACCGCCTCAAGCTAGACAAGCAACTCGGCCACTTTAAAATTGGTTATATAGATGACCACGAATGGAATCAGTTCAATGGCAGTCTGCAGCCCAACTCCTATCAATTTTACGATGCACAAGCCTTTATTCAGTTGCAAACTACCCGCAAACTCGACCTTAAACTATTCTATCGCGAACGCTATGATTGGCGCGCAGATAGCTTATTGCGGCTCGCAGCCAAAGCCAAAACAACAGGTTTAGAACTCAAATGGGAGCCGAGTTCGAACCAAAACTTGCAGGTTCTTTTAGGCGCAAGGCAATTGGCTATTCTCGATTCTGCACTCATTGACCAAACAGCCGAAAAGAGTTTGGTAGCTCGTTTTGATTACAATGCACGCTTCTTTAAAAATGCCCTGACCCTCACAACTTTTTATGAAATTGGGTCTGGTCTGGAGCAAAAACGCCGTTTTCAGTATATCCGGGTCAGTGACGGACAAGGAATTTATGCATGGATAGACTACAACGCCGATGGCATCAAGGACCTCAATGAATTTGAACAAGCTATCTATGCGGATCAAGCCAATTATATCCGTGTATTTGTACCAAGTGCAAGTTATGCTGCTGTATTTTCCAATGAATGGAATCAGAGTGTGCTGTGGAGGCCAGAATTACTTTGGCGCAAGCGCGAAGGGCTGTTGGGGATTTTAGCTAAATTCTCCAATCAAACGCGCATTCGCGTACAGCGCAAATTACAAGACGGCACTACTTTACAATGGCTCAATCCGTTGGCCTCAGACATCAATGAATTGGCCCTGCAGTCTGCCAACGCACAGTTCTCTAATTCTTTGTTTTTCAATCGAAACGCCAAGGTTTTTAGTGCCGAATACAGCTGGTTGCAACAAGAAAACAAAATGCTTCTGGCCAGCGGTTACGACGCGCGCAGCCAAACCAAAAACCAACTCAATTTGCGCCTGAACATCAACACCAAATTGGCTGTAGAAACTACCCTTTTGCAAGGACAAAATGCAGCACTGGCAGACTACACCAGCGGGCGCAATTTTCTAATCAATTTTCGAGAATTGAAACCGCAACTCATTTATCAAGAAGGATCTAAAGTAAGGCTGAGCCTGATTGGCAGTGTTGGCAGTAAGATAAATGATTTGCAATTAGGTGGTCAGACCGCCTTGTCCAAATCATTGGAGGCCACTTGGAAATTCAATCAAAGTGAAAAAGGCAGCCTCAATGGCTCGCTTAAGTACGTCTATTTTGATTTCAACGGCACTGCGCTTTCTGCTGTAGGTTATGAAATGCTCGAAGGATTGCGGCCGGGTACCAACTGGACCTGGAACCTCAGTTTTCAGAAAATTATTGGCAAAAATTTGCAATTGAGCCTCAATTATGGTGGGCGGCTCATGCAAGGTCAGGCGGCTGTGCATACAGGCGGCATGGAGTTGCGCGCCAATTTTTAAGCGTATTTATTTGCCGAATTGTTCTTGAACAAAAGCCCTTGCTTTTGCGTCTGTAGCAACATAGTCTTCGTAGTGCGGGTTCAAGATATTGGCCACATTTTGCATACAAAACTCGTTGAGCTGGCCAATTTCTAAAAAGGAAATCTTGCGGTCTAAGTAAGCTGCTACGGCCTCTTCATTGGCCGCATTGAGCGCACAAGCAGCTGTTCCTTGCGCTGCCATGGCTTTATAGGCCAAATCTAAATTTTTAAATACCTCGCGGTCTGGCTGCTCAAAAGTGAGTTGCGGATAATCCATGAAATTGAATCTCGGGAAATCGGTTTTGAAACGCGCTGGGTAGGTCAGTGCATACTGAATCGGAAGTTTCATATCAGGCAAACCCATTTGAGCTTTCATGCTGCCGTCTTCAAACTGTACCAAGCTGTGTACGATAGACTGCGGATGCACAATGACATCAATTTGCTCGGGTTGCAAACCAAAAAGCCATTTCGCTTCTATGACCTCCAAACCTTTGTTCATGAGGCTGGCAGAATCTATGGTAATTTTGGCGCCCATGCTCCAGTTCGGATGCTTGAGGGCTTGCTCAAGTGTCACTTTTTGAAGTTGGTCGAGTGAAAACCCTCGGAAAGGCCCGCCAGATGCGGTCAGGTAGATTTTTTCAATTGGATTGTGGAACTCGCCCACTAAGCACTGAAAAATAGCAGAATGCTCAGAATCTACAGGGTAGATACTGACCCCTTTTTGACGCGCTAATTTGGTAATGAGTTCACCAGCCACCACAAGTGTTTCTTTATTTGCCAAAGCAATTGTTTTGCCGGCTTCAATAGCATGAATGGTCGGTTTGAGACCTGCATAACCCACTAAAGCAGTAAGTACGGTATCAACCTCAGCAGATTCTACAACCTGGCACAAAGCTTCCTGACCCGCATACACATGAATGTCGGCAGACCAAAGGGCATCTTTCACCTTTTGATACTGACTTTCATCGGTAATGACCACCGAATTTGGCTGAAATTTGAGCGCTTGCTCAATAAGAAGCTCAGCATTTTTGCCAGCCGTCAGGACCTGTAAGTCAAAATATTCAGGATATGCCGCCAACACCTCTAATGCTTGCGTTCCTATTGACCCCGTGGATCCTAAAATGGCAATGCCTCTCTTTTCTTGCATAGACAAAAGTAACAAAAGACCCGAAAGAAAAGTTTAGACGAAATGTAGAATATATACCATACTGTATCTACCTAGACTTTATGTAATTTAGCTTTACTATTATTTATGCGCAATATCTCTTTATGAAAGCAATATTTGTACTCTCTTTTGTCTTAGCAACTACTTTTATTTTCGGGCAACAACTCAAAACCACCGAAAAACGCGTCGAAATTGACCTCAAAGACGGCCGTTATGATGAACAAGTATATACAATGGGCCAATACGGCGTTGTGGTAAGAAGCCTGAGCAAAGATGGTGGCTTAAGAAGTAACTATTACTTACATCACGATGTCTACAATTCCGATCTTGAATTATACGAAACAGATCCTATTGACTTCGAGCCAACGCACCCAATTGTTGCCACTTTCGAAGGAGAAGAAAGCATTTATCATGTGGCGTATAAACGCAATTTGCCAATTTACATCTATCAATTCGATGTCAAAAACAAAACAACAAAACGCTTAGACATCGAGCTCGATGGCAAAACCAGTTTTTACAATATCCATTCTTTTTATGTAGTAGGAAACAAAGCTGCCGCAATCGGACAGGGCAAAAATGGTGCGGCATTTCTTTATTTTGATTTAGAAACCCAAACCGCTACAGCAACACCAATTCTTGTAGAGGGGTTCAAACAACGCCGTACTGCACCCATCAATCTGCAGTATTTAGAAGACGCCAATAAATTTTATCTTTCAATTAGGGTGATTAAATCCAGAATGGTTTCGTTTGCCTATTTATTATCCATAGATCTGGACGGTAAAATGTCGGCACCGCAAATGATCGATGAAGGCGGCGAAAAAATTATTAAATCCATTACAGTGGGTGCGGTTGGCGCCAATGAAATTGCCATTGCCGGTACCTACGGAAGTACAGTACTTGGCCCAAACAACGGTATTTATTTTGCCAGTTCCACTGACGGAAACATCGCTAACATCAATACCTACAATTTTTTAGACATCCCTAACTACCTTGATTTTCTTCCGGAAAGAAGCCAACAACGCATCGAAAGCAAAAAAGAGCGCAAAGCTAAAAGAGGCAAAGAACTTCAAGCAAATCAACTCCTTGTCATGCACGACCTCATTGCTGTTGACAACGATTTTTTACTCATCACCGAGGCCTATTACCCAACGTACAGAACTGAAACCCGCACAACCTACGTCAACGGCAAAGCAACTACCACAACTGTTCAAGTTTTTGATGGTTACCAATATACCCACGCCATGATTGCCAAATTCAATGCACAAGGAGAACTCATCTGGAGCCAAGTTTTCAAAATGTACTTGTGGTACAAACCTATGGTGGCGAAGTCCTTTATTCGCATTGCAGCAAAAGAGCAAAATAGCATTCAATTGGTATATGCCGATGGCCGCAATATCTACTCTAAGTCGTTTTCTTTTTCTGGCGAAATCCTTAGTGAAAAAACCTCTAACCCGATCAACACCACCAACGAAAACGATAAAGTGAAGGGAACCTACAGCAACATCTACTTCTGGTACGACAAATACTTCTTGTCTTACGGCGTACAGTCCATCAAAAATAAAGTCGATGACGACGTCAAACGCAAGCGTACTGTACTCTTTTTGAATAAGGTGTCTTTCGAGTAAGCCTATCCGAACCTAGCCCATGCACAACTGGACCGAACACAACAACGCATTGCATAAAACCTTCGAATTTTCGAGTTTCCTAAAAGCAATGGAATGGATGCAAAAGGCAAGCATTGAGATTGAAAAACTGAACCATCATCCGGAATGGACCAACGTTTACAATAAAGTTGAGGTACGGTTGACTACGCACGATGCAGGCAATGTAGTCACCGAAAAAGATTGGGAGCTGGCTCGTATTCTAGATGCAATATAGCCGGCAGAAGTATAAATAAATTTACTCCACCGTAGAGGAAAACTCTACATTGGTTAATACTCCGTGTACTGATACTGTCATAGGTAATAATATTACTTCTAACAAAGGTAAAAATAATAATCGATCTTATTTTTTAACCATGGAGGTAAGGATCACCTCTTCCAACTTGTGGTTATCACACTACAGTGATTATCAGATGGAATTATTCTCCATTATATCTGATTTATACGAAAATCAGAACATGACCTTCAAACAGATAAGTGATTATCGGTTTCGCGCTAGGCGAAGAAGCCGATTTTAAAATTAGGTTTATTTGCGATCCAAAATCTTAAGTTTTTCAATTAATTATTTTTCGTTACCAAAATCTCGGCTTTTTTGCCTAGCGTGTGTTATGTACAGGAGACTTCGGAAGTAACCTACAAAGCAAGACGTATATGTTTGTCTCTGGAATTCAATTTTTAGATATCCGAGAATTTCGTTTTTCATTTCTATGTTACTTGTCAACTTTATTTAAAGATGCTATCGCATAATTTAATGCTCTTTGATAAACTTCATTTTTTTGTTTCTCTTCTAAAGTTTCAGCGTAACTATTTGAAACAGTAGTAATTATTAAATTTGGATTGTCAAGCCATATATAATGATGACATCCGCTTGCTGTTATTCCAATACTATTTGGATGACTTTCAACAAATTTCTTATGGCATTCCTTCCAATATTCAACCTTGTCCTTTTCTTTAAAGAAATGTATCTCATTAACAAAATCTACTACAGGAATATTTTGAGGAATAGTAAGTTTGCCCATTATGTTGCTTGTTTCAGAAAAATTTAAAGCCAAATAATAAAATCCAAGATTATTTTTTTTCATTTCCGGTAAATGCTTTTCTTCCTTCTTTGATTCTTTTTCAAAATAATCGTTCATGTAATAAAAATTGTGAGTAACATCGATTAATACAATAGATTTTACAAGATCAGGATGTCTTACCGAATATAATGTAGATAAATGTCCACCATAGGAATGAGAAACTAGGATAATTTCTTTGTCATATCCCAATATTTTAAGTCCTGCTTCTAAATCTTCAACACTATTTATTATTCCATGTTTTGATTCATCAGTTTCTAAAGTATTTATTGTACTTTTTCCAAAACCTGCTCTGTCATACGTAATCAAGGTTGCACCTGTTATTTCAGCAATTGGGGCCAAGATAGAATTCCAGACAGTTCCATCATCTCCAGCACCTGATTCAAAAAGAATAGGAATACCATTGCCTTTAACAATCTTGAAATGCAATTTATGATTACCAACCTCAACTAAAGTATCAATTGTTTGAGATTGGCTATTTTGAGAATTAAAAAGTGTGAAAAAGATAATAACGTTTAATAGTAATTTCATTTTGTTTTTTTTTCTTTTTAGTTTAAGCAGAAGTTGGGTTTTAGGTTTCCCGATTTATCTTTACCGGAGCGTGATTTCAGTCTCTTGTACATAACTCATTGATAAGGGATATAAGACTCCACGAAATCATCGATTTACTCATAAACATACGTGGTCAATATATACCAAAAAGAAACGTTCAGATCAAAGGTTTGGAAGGGAATATCAAGCCGATATAATAGTTATAGGTAAGCCGTTGGACGGACTTTCCGCTGACGAAAATTCCGTAGGATAAAGTCTTTTTCTTTCCTAAAATATTCGGACACTATTTCTTTTGGATTGTTTTTACTTTAATTCTTTTTGCTTCTTTAAGACTGTTATTAAGCATCCATTCAATTTGACCATTGACACTACGAAATTCATCAGCAGCCCATTTTTCAATGGCTTTCATTGTTTCTGAATCTATTCTTAATGCAAATGACTTTTTTTCGGACATCCTTTATTGATTTAAAGTTCCTGTATTTATTACAGGTTTCGTTTCACTATCACCACAAAGGACAACCATTAAATTGCTGACCATTGCGGCTTTTCTATCTTCATCGAATTCAATAATTTCTTTATCTGCTAAAAGTTTTAAAGCACTTTCAACCATGCCGACAGCGCCTTCAACAATTTTATGACGGGCTGCAACAACAGCAGACGCTTGTTGTCTCCTTAACATTGAGTGTGCAATTTCAGGAGCGTATGCTAAATATCCTATTCTCGACTCTACCACTTCTATTCCTGCAATTTCTAATCGCTGAGTTACTTCGTGTTCAAGAGCTTTATTTACATCATCAAAATTAGTGCTTAAAGTTACTGTTGCTTTCTCATCTTCAAAATGGTCATACGGAAAAGATCCCGCAAGTTTCCTGACTGCTGAATCCGTTTGAATTCTTATAAAGTTTTCGTAATTATCTACTTCAAAAGTAGCCTTAAATGTGTCTTTAACTTTCCAAACTAAAATAACGCTAATCATAATTGGGTTTCCCATTTTATCATTAACCTTAATTTTTTCGCTCTCAAAGTTTCTTGCTCGTAAAGACAAACTTGTGCTATTATAAAGCGGATTGATCCAAAAGAAGCCGCTTTGTTTGACACTACCTTTATAGTCTCCGAAAAGCAATAATACTTTTGAGCTGTTCGGACTTACTACAATAAAGCCCTTCGTTAAAAGAACAAATATTAGAAATGATGCAACTCCCAACATCATATTATTAGAGATAAAGCCATAAAGAATTAACGCTGCTAATACTAATAGCATAACGACAACCAAATAGCCATTTAACGGTGTTATAGTTTTTTCTGTTTTCATAATGAGTAATATTTAAATGATATCATATTGATATCACAAATGTAAACAATAATTTGATACAAAAACAAGCGTTTTAACTAATTCGACTATCTTCCTCGACTTCTGTACAATAACGGCGGACACCGACAGAAAAACTGTGTGCAACGGCCAACCCCTAAAAATTGAAGACAATAAAAACCTTTTATCCTTTCATTATCAGAAGGATAAGTGGTATAAATCAATGTTAGAGATTTCTAAGGTGTTAACGAAAAACAAGTCCTTTTCATTCAAACAGAAAAAGGAAGTTCTAACCCATTTTATTCAGTCCATTACCTTATCCTATCAAACAGATAAGAAGGTTCATGAATTACATCTTTTCCTTAAAATCCCATTGATTTATGAGGGTGTAAAACGGACTGTTTCCAAAAACGTCCCTCATAGAAAACATCTGAAACTATCGAAAACACTAACAGACCAACCAAATACCCGTTCAGATTACTCCACCGTAACACTTTTTGCCAAATTTCTTGGCTGGTCTACATTACAACCGCGCATGACGGCGATGTGGTAAGAGAGTAGCTGGAGGGGAATGGTGGCTAATAGCGGTACCAAGAATTCGTCTACTTCAGGGATTTCGATGACGTGGTCAGCCATGTTGCGGACTTGTTCGTCGCCTTCGGTTACGATAGCAATGACTTTTCCTTTGCGGGCCTTCACCTCTTGGATGTTAGAGACGACTTTTTCGTAAGAGGTTCCATGGGTGGCAATGACAATGATCGGCATGTTTTCATCGATCAAGGCAATTGGACCGTGCTTCATTTCTGCAGCAGGATAGCCTTCGGCATGGATGTAAGAAATTTCTTTGAGTTTGAGTGCGCCTTCTAGGGCAACAGGGAAAGAACTGCCGCGTCCGAGATAAAGTGCATTGGTCGCATCTTTATAGATAGCTGCGATCTTCTCAATGTCAGCATCTGTTTCGAGAACGCGTTTTACTTTGTCCGGAATGGCTTCGAGCTCAGCCAAAAGTTGGCGGAATTTAGACTCAGAAATAGTGCCTTTCTTTTTAGCTAATGACAGTGCCATTAAAGTCAGGACCGTTACTTGTGCAGTAAAGGCTTTGGTTGAGGCTACTCCAATTTCTGGGCCAGCGTGCGTATAAGAACCTGCATCGGTAATGCGGGCAATAGAAGAACCAACCACATTGCAAATTCCCAAAATAGTGGCTCCCTTAGATTTTGCTAATTCAAGCGCTGCTAGGGTGTCTGCGGTTTCGCCAGATTGAGAAATGGCAATAACGACGTCGTTCTCGCTAAGAATAGGATTGCGGTAACGGAATTCACTTGCATATTCTACCTCTACGTTGATACGGGCAAGGTCTTCTATGAGGTATTCACCCACCAAACCAGCGTGCCATGAAGTACCGCAGGCCACAATAATGAGGCGGTTGGCAGAAATCATTTTTTGCTCGTATTCACGGATACCACCGAGGGCAACCCATGCTTCATCTGAATTGAGGCGGCCGCGGAAGCAGTCTTGGATAGAACGCGGTTGTTCGTGGATTTCTTTGAGCATGAAATGCTCGTATCCGCCTTTTTCTAGGGCCTCGAGTTCGAGCTCGAGTTCTTGGAAAAATGGTGTTTTTTGTTGGTCGGCGATGTCGTAGATTTTGAGGCCTTTTTCTAGGTCAATAACGGCTACTTCTTCGTCGTTGAGGTAAACTACTTTTTTGGTGTACTCTACAATTGGCGTGGCATCAGAGGCACAATAATAAGCGCCATCGCTGCCGATACCCACTACAAGCGGGCTGCTCTTGCGCGCAGCAACCAAACGATTCGGGTAATCAGAAGACATGGCTACAATAGCGTAAGCCCCTACAACGTGGTTCAATGCCAAGCGCAAAGCCTCGCCAAACCAAACGTTTTCTTTCTTTTGAATGTAGTCTACTAAATGAACTACTACTTCTGTGTCGGTTGCACTTTTAAAAATATAGCCGTTTTTGACCAATTCTTGTTTGAGTACATCGTAGTTTTCGATAATGCCGTTGTGGATAAGCGCAATTTTGCCATCCATTGAGGTGTGCGGATGTGAATTGACATCGGAGGGTTCTCCGTGGGTGGCCCAGCGGGTGTGGCCAATTGCAGCATGACCGCTGAGGTCTTGGGTAGCGGCAAAATCTTCGAGATTGCTTACTTTTCCGACGCGCTTGTAGATGGAGAGCGCGCCATTTTGATGCAAGGCAATACCAGCGCTGTCGTAGCCTCGGTATTCTAATCTTTTGAGTCCTTTGATGACCACTGGATAGGCCTCATTTTTGCCTATGTATGCAACGATTCCGCACATAATTAATAAGTTGTATAGGTAACGACGAGCTTGGGCTTTTTCTTGTTATTGGTTTCTACGCCATTAAAGACAATGCGCTCCGCAGAATTTCTGAAAAATAGTGGCGAAACTACAATACCGGTATTTTCAAGTTTGCCGTTGACCAAAGATTGGAGGTAGGCCCGAATATCTAAATCATATTGCTTTTTGGTATCGGAATATAAACCCGCAATGCCGAGCGAAGTGTAATAGATATCTGTAGCAGACAATTTGCTCGCTGCTGTAATGCGCGCGCCTGGTTTGTAGCGGTATCCGGTCTGAAACTGAACGGGTAAACTGAGGTCGGCACGGTGAATAACGATGTTGTCTGGGAGTTGGTCTAGGCCAGGTATTTTGACCATAGCGCGCACTTTATTGGCTTGAGCATAAAATGCTTTTTGCCCCAGTGTGGTATCGGCGAGCAAGGCAGCAACAGGGGTATTTGCTTGCTCGTGGTCAATGTGCGTGAAGTCGGTACAATTGGAATTGATGGTGAAATCGTAGGTTTTCTTGACGCCATCTAGTCTGAAGTAGATGGTCATTTTGGAAGCTGGGTTGTTATTGATGTCCAAATAGAGAATAGCGCCCTTACCGCTGCTTTGGTTTGGATTGTTTACCGCAATTTTAAGGCCTTTGAAATAATCTTGGAAGGCGGCGTTGGTGGCGAATGTAGTTGGGTTGTTTGTAGACTCGTTGATGAAATCCCAAGCGCGGTTGGTGTCGAGATGAATGCGCAATTGAGGATCTACCTCAGCGCCGGCAACTATGGCATCATTGATAGGGTCAGGGGTGATGGTGCCTTGGCCTGTGGCCACCCAATTGGTGCTGGCTGCAGACAAGGTAGAAAATTGGTAGTATTTGACTTCTGAAGAATTTTGCAATGAGTCAGTGAGCTGATACACCTCAAAAGTTTGCGGGCTGAGCTCACCGTAGTAGCCTACGTATTCGAGTGCCAAAACAAAGGAATCAACTACAATTTGTGAAGCAGTGCCAAAATTGGGGTTTAGGCCCGGCAAACGCAATTCGGTGTAAACCGCTGCTTCTACTTTTCCAAATTTTGGGTCTATGTAAGAACCCAACAAAACATTAGATGCGTTTTTTGTTTCTGTAGAATCTTCTAAAATAGAATAGGTATAAAGTTCAAAAGTATCGGTAGTGATGCCGTTGAGTAAGGCATTTGGATCGATGATTTCTTTACCTAAACCGGTGTCTTTTTTGTTGCATGCAGTGGCAACCAACAGCAAAAGCAGAAGTGCGCTTACGGATTTCATGAGCTTAGGCTAAGACGTTAGCGTCGATTACTTTGTCAAAGAAGGCAGCCAATTCTTTGCCTTGGTGCTCTTCGTTAAAGTAAGGTAATTTAAGAATATTTGACTCGTCATAGAGCGCTTGCAAATGAGGCGCTAAAACTTCACTGGCAATATTGACGCCGTCACAATGCGATAAAATCACTTTGGTGAGGTTCTCGCAGCTGGTGTCTTTGAGTGCGTCGGTGAGGTCTTGAGGGAAGCCATCAAAAGCTAGTTTTTCGGCAAAACGAGCGTCCCAAGGTTGGTCAAAGGATTCGTTGTAGAGGCTATAAACCACTTTTGTTTCTTTGAAATGCGGATCCTTGTTAAATATAAATTTGATATACAAAGCCATAATGCCCGTGAGCCAACCATGACAATGAATGACGTCTGGCTGCCAACCGAGTTTTTTGACGGTTTCTAAGACGCCACGACAAAAGAACATCGCGCGCTCGTCGTTGTCTGGGTGGAATTTGCCGTCTTCTTCTTGAAGGCAGGTTTTGCGTTTGAAGTAGTCGTCGTTGTCTATGAAATAAACCTGCATTCTGGCTGCTGAAATAGAAGCAACTTTGATGATGAGCGGGTGGTCGTGGTCGTCTATAGAGATGTTGAGGCCCGACAAGCGAATGACTTCATGGAGTTGGTGGCGTCTTTCGTTGATTGCGCCAAAACGAGGTGTAAAAACACGGATTTCTTTACCAGCATCTTGAACTGCTTGAGAAATGCGACGTGCGCTTCCAGAAATTTCAGATTTGGGTAAAAAAGGAAAGATTTCTTGAGAAATAAATAGTATTTTCTTCTTTTCCATTTATATAAATATGCTAGCAAAATTACGAAATAAACATGAACTATCCTAAAAAGCAATAGCTTTGTCCGCCTGACACTGTATAAAAGACGAAGCCATGCAGACCTTTGTTACCCGAGAAGAAATTTTCATTTGGCGCGAGCAGCAGCGAGCGGAGCAAAAACAAATTGGTTTTGTCCCGACCATGGGGGCTTTACACCAAGGTCATTTATCCTTAGTAGAACAAGCCTGCCAGGAAAATGATGCGGTAGTTGTTTCGATTTTTGTAAATCCAAAGCAATTCAATCAAAATGCTGATTTACAAGCCTATCCAAGAACACTTAACGCTGATATTGCCCTGCTCAACCATTTGTCTAATTTGGTGATTTTTGCGCCAGATGATAGCGAAATGTATCCTGCTGATTTATCTTTTTCCCCGATGCCGCTCGGTACTATTGGGCAACTTTTAGAGGGGGCGCACCGACCTGGGCATTTTGAAGGCGTGGTGCATATAGTGCATCATTTATTTGCGCTTGTTCAACCACACAAGGCGTACTTTGGTCAAAAAGACTTTCAGCAATTGGCTATTATTCGTTTGCTCAATACCTATTACGGTTTTGGAATAGACATCATTGGTTGCCAAACCGTGCGCCAAAACGACGGTTTAGCGATGAGCAGCAGGAACTTAAGATTGACTGCCGCACAACGACAAAACGCCGTATCCATTTCAAGAGCGCTCACATTTGTCAAGAACAACATCGGTAAAAATGATATTGAAAAGGTGAAACAAGAAGCAACATTGCTCATCGAACAAGCGGGTTTGGCAATAGAATACCTCGAGATTGTAGATCCTATTACCCTAGAAAAATGCTTGGAATGGCAACAATTACAACTTTGTTGTGTGGCTGCTTTTTGCGGTGAGGTACGCCTCATCGATAATATGTTGTGTGAATCGGTTCTTTGATGTAATTTTGCCGCGCTACAAAGCGTTATAAGTTATGTACATCAACATCCTCAAATCTAAAATTCATCGGGTACGCGTTACCCAAGCCGACCTCAACTACATCGGGAGCATCACCATAGATGAAGACCTCATGGATGCCGCAAACCTCATCGAAGGTGAGCGCGTTCAGATTGTCAATATCAACAACGGTGAGCGTTTCGAGACTTACGTCATCAAAGGAGAGCGCCAAACCGGCATGATCTGTCTGAATGGCCCTGCTGCGCGCAAGGTAGCCATCAATGACATCATCATTATTATAGGTTACGCCATGCTCGACTTCGAAGAAGCCAAAACATTTAAGCCTTCTTTGGTTTTTCCGAACGAACAAACTAACTTGCTCTCGTAAAAATTTACATGAGCAAACGCCTGACCAACATTCAACACAAAATCCTGACCTGGGAAGACGCCCTCAAGCAAAGAGGTATTTGGGAACTGCAAGGCCAAAAAGTTGCCTTTACCAACGGGTGTTTTGATATTTTACATCTTGGTCATGTGAGTTACCTAGCCCAAGCAGCAGATACGGCCAAGCGACTTATTGTTGGCATAAACACCGACGCGTCTGTTCGCTTACTCGAAAAAGCGCCCAACAGACCCATCAACGCACAAAACGCCAGAGCAATGGTTTTGGCTGCATTAAGCTGCATAGATGCAGTTGTGCTTTTTGAGCAGCAAACACCACTTGAACTCATTGAAGCACTCCAACCAGACGTTCTTTTAAAGGGTGCAGACTACAGCGCCGAACAAACCAACCCTGCAGCTAAAGACTATATTGTTGGTTCAGATTTTGTCAAATCTTATGGTGGCAGTGTTCAAACCATCCCGTTTGTGGAAGGCTACTCAACAACCGGCATTCTAGCCAAAGGCAGCTGAGCCTATCCTTTGATCTTGACAGCAACACTAGTTTGCTCTTGCTCTTGTTTCCACTTCTCTAACTTCTGCTGTAGTTTTCCATTTTTAGGGGCTGTTGCCTGGGGAATAGCTTGTGTTTTTGCCGCTTCGCCTTTTGTTTTGAATTTGACTTGTATGGTTTCATGCGGGCTTGTTTTTTCTTGGTAGGTTCCCACACTCGGATCATTTTGATAAAGGCCAAACGTTGTTTTGAGCATCTGTTTTGATTCTTGCTGACTGCGTTCAAATTGTTGTTGCGCGGCTTCTTTTTTTCCTTTTTTGTCCCAACCTACTTTGGGGTCATCGAGCGAGCCACTGATGCGCACAAACAAACGCACCCCTGTGCCATCATCCAAGATTTCTCCAAACTCGGTTTGCGATTCTTGCACCAACAAGTCGCGCAAGCGCAAGCCAATAGCATAATCTATTTGATGCTCAAAACTATGACTGCCCACCAAATCTAGGTCGAGTGCCGACGACACAATGTGCATTTTTTCAAAACTGAGCTGACGTTTGGCGATAACAAATGTATTTTCTAGCCGATCAAAGCGCACGTCTTTGAGTTTTTGCTGCAGCGCAGCTTGGTTTTTGGCGCCTAGAATTGCACGGCCTTTACCCAATGTGAGGCTATTGGCCAAATCCTGCAATATAGGAGCGCGTAAAAGCCTGCCGTTATCGATGAGGCAATGAATTCGCGCCTGTAAACTCGATTCGTCTAGCCCCTTGAGCAGGTCGTAATTAGTCTGGACATCAAATTCAAAGTTCCCTTTTCCAGACAGTTGTTCATCGGTCAGTATCGCTTGGTCAAAATTATGCCACTCCTTAAATAAATAACCTAGTTCTACTTTTTTAGCAGTGCCCTTGGTTTCAATATCAAATGTAGAAGGCGCAGGCTCTTTTAATTTGAGTTGTCCATCCCAATAGCCCTGCGCATGTTTAAAGCGCAATTTACTGATGTTGATTTGATTGGGCACCAATGAAAGTGAGCCGCTCAATTCACTGAAATCTTTACCCTCATAGGAGAATTGATCGATTTGACACGGCAAAGAAAGCAACATGTTTTGGGGTAAAATCCAAGTGCGTTTTTGACTGGTGGTTTTGGTGTCAAAATCTGAAAAATGAAGCCTTTTGGAATTTAAATTGCCACTTATTTGTAGTGGTTTAGACGAATTGAACTGCGCAGAATAACCTGGTATGTGCAATTTTACATCGAGATCAGTGGTGCCAATGGCGGCTTTTAATTGGTCGATGCGGAGGTCTTGCTCGTCAAAAGCGATGTCGGCATTTAAGCCTTGAAAACGCTTTTTGAAGTCGGTGAGTTGTAGGTGGTGTGCTTGGATACCAACCCGACCTTTCAATGTTTGCGTGTTCCAGTTTCGTTGTTCATCCTGAGCTAATTGAGCCTGAACCCGCACATTTGCAATGCCTTGGACTTGTTCCACACTCGAAATTGGGTGCAGCGCCTGAACCAATGCCAAAGGAATATTGCCATTGGCCCTCACCGCCAATTTAGGAAATAAAAAATCCGTCAATTGAAGTTGGCCAGCAAACCGCGCTCCTTTGCTCTTGAACTCAAATTTTTCAATTTTAAGCTCGTCTATGGGTAAATTAGAGTAGGTTCCTAAACATTGTAAATCTTGAATTTGCGCTCCAAATTGTGGCTCGGTAAGTTGGCCATCTTTGATGCTGAAATAAGCCTTTACATCTGGCGCTTTTTGAGCTGCAAAAGATTGATAATGCAATTGAAAATCTACCTTGCCTTTGGCTTTGATGCGCTTGAGTGCGGCTAAAGATTCGGGTTGTAGGGTCTGGACAAGCTCCAAAAGCGCTAAGTTTTGGCTGCGAATATCTAAGCTGCTTTTGATGGGGCCGAACTCTGCGTCAATTAAAAATGGCAGGTTGGCTATTTTGATCTGCGCCTGAGGTAATTTGATCAAATTTTGTTTTTGGTCTACTAGAAGAGCAAGGTCAAAAACGAGTGGTTGGTTTTTGAGCAGTACAACCTGACCCTTTTTAATTTGCTTGAGCCATACATCTCCGGTTGCAATAAGTTGTGTCGTTTGCTCGGAGAATTTACCGGACAAGGAGGCGCTGTGAATAATGGTGGTGTAATATTGCGCACTTTTTTGATCGCGATAGGAAACTTTGAATTGCTCGAGCAAGATGGATTCTAATTCTAAATTGAAAGAAGTGTTGTGCGAGGAAGTTGGCTTAAAAATAGCGTAGTTAGCTAGGCCTTTTTGATCGTTTTTTAAATTGAGCTGTCCGTTGAAACCTGAAATCTGCTCGATCTGATAATTTCCTTTCCATAAATCAAAAGGATTGAAGCGCAAACTGATTTGTTCGGCCTGTAGAAGGGTGTCTTTAGCAGAGAGCGGGTCGGCAATGAGTACTTGGTCAAAAGAGACGCTCAGATGGGGGAAAGTACGCCAAAAATGCAGGTTGATTTGGGAAACCTGAACAGGTTCTTTGAGATAGGTATTGACTTGTTCAACAACTCTTTTGATGATGCGGTCTTCAAAAACATAGAGTGCCAAAGAAATGGTGGTCATGAAGACCAATAAAATCAAAAACGCACGCTTTGCAAACCGCCACCAAAACTTCATAATCCTCTAACGAAAAAACTGCCTATACGTTGCAAACAAAGTATAGAATTTTTTTTAGCGCTATCTTTGTGTTCTCAATTGTATACTCATGAGTCATCCAGAACTTTCCGAACAAGAAATTTTACGTCGTGAATCGCTGCAAAAATTGCGCGACCTCGGCATTGATCCTTATCCAGCAGCACTCTACGCGGTAGATGCATTTGCAGCGGATATCAAACAAAATTTTGAAGACGGAAAACAGGTTTGTTTGGCTGGGCGCATGCTTTCACAGCGCATTATGGGCAAGGCTTCCTTTGCTGAAATTCAAGATGCTTCGGGCCGCATACAAGTGTATTTCAACCGAGACGAACTCTGCCCTGGTGAAGACAAAACACTCTACAACGAAGTTTTCAAAAAACTCCTCGATCTCGGAGACTTCATTGGCATCAAAGGGTACCTGTTCAAAACCCAAGTTGGCGAAATCTCTGTGCACGTCAATGAATTTCAGTTGCTCAGTAAGTCTTTGCGGCCTTTACCACTGCCCAAAACAGATGCGGCCGGAGTGATACACGATGCCTTTACAGATCCGGAGTTGCGCTACCGCCAACGCTATGTAGACCTCGTCGTGAACCGCCAAGTCAAAGAAGTTTTTATCAAGAGAACTAAATTGTTCAATGCCATGCGCGACTTCTTTAACCGCGCAGGCTACATGGAGGTAGAAACGCCTGTTTTGCAAGCCATTCCCGGCGGTGCATCGGCAAGACCATTTACTACGCATCATAACGCGCTCGACATTCCACTTTACATGCGCATTGCCAATGAGCTCTATTTAAAAAGACTCATCGTAGGCGGCTTCGACGGCGTGTATGAGTTTTCCAAAAACTTTCGCAACGAAGGCATGGACCGCACCCACAACCCAGAGTTTACCGCTATGGAAATCTACGTAGCCTACAAAGACTACAACTGGATGATGGACTTCACTGAACAACTTTTAGAGCATTGTGCTATTGCGGTAAACGGATCCACAATTGCCCAATTCAGCGAACATACCATCGACTTTAAAGCGCCTTACAAACGCCTTACTATGCGCCAAGCCATCATAGATTTCACAGGCTTTGATATCGCTGACAAAACCGAAGACGAATTGCGCAGTGCCGCAAGGGGCATGGGTATCGAAGTGAACGAAACCATGGGCAAAGGCAAACTGATCGACGAAATGTTCGGCGAAAAATGTGAAGGCAATTATATTCAACCCACCTTCATTACAGACTACCCTAAAGAGATGTCGCCACTTTGTAAAGTACACCGCGACGACCCAAGCTTAACAGAACGTTTTGAACTCATGGTTTGCGGTAAAGAAGTAGCCAATGCTTATTCTGAGCTCAATGACCCAATTGACCAACGCGAGCGTTTTGAAGAACAACTCAAGCTGCAAGAACGCGGCGACGACGAAGCGATGTTCATTGACCAAGATTTCTTGCGTGCACTCGAATATGGTATGCCGCCAACAAGCGGTTTAGGCATCGGCATGGACCGCCTCATCATGTACCTCACCAACAATGCTTCTATTCAAGAAGTGCTTTTCTTCCCGCAGATGCGACCTGAAGTACAGGCCCCGAAAGTTGCGCTGAACGAAACCGAAGCGGCAATCTTTGAAAAAATGCAGCAAGAAAAACAACTTTTGTTGAGCGAGCTCCGAACGCATTTTGACATCAGCAACAAACTTTGGGACAACTCCATTAAAACATTGACCAAAAATCAATTGTTGGCGGTAAGCAAAGAGAACGATTTGTTATTTATTCGCTTGCTTTGAATTACTCCGCAGTAAAATTGCGGATTAAATAGCACACACTTTACTAAATATACTTTTTGGTAAATTCCCAAAGGACAATACCCGCACAAACACTCACGTTGAGGCTATGCTTGGTGCCAAACTGCGGAATTTCAATGATGTGGTCTGCCGTGTCTAACGCAGCTTGCTGCACTCCGTCCACTTCGTTGCCAAAAACCAATGCAAAGCCGGGCGCATTGAGCTGATCGATGGCTTGCAATAAAGTGGTTTGAACCGCTTGCTCCACAACACAAATTGCATAACCCTTTTCTTTGAGTTCGCTCAGCGCATCTAGCAAAGACGCTCGGTATTGCCAACGCACGGTGTCGGTGGCACCCAGTGCCGTTTTATGGATATCGCGGTGAGGAGGCTGAGCGGTAATGCCGCACAAGTAAACCTGTTCTACGTTAAAGGCGTCGGCAGTCCTGAAAAATGCACCGATGTTGTTGAGCGAACGAATGCTATCTAAGACCAGAACCAAGGGAAATTTCTGCTGCACTTGATAGGCCTCTTCGCTGACGCGATTGAGTTCCCATAACTTGAGTTTTTTGGTGGAGTTTGCTGACATCTATGGCTCAAAAATACTGTAAAATTGTGGAAAAATAGCCCAAAAGCGCGGGCCAAAAAGGCCTATCTTTACTTCTCTAAAAAATACAAGTGTCTAAGCAAAGTATAGAAAAAAGTTCCGAAACGCCCTTGATGAAGCAATACAATCAAATCAAGGCGCGCCACCCAGAAGCAATGTTGTTATTCCGGGTAGGAGATTTCTATGAAACCTTTGGAGAAGACGCAATTAAAGCGAGCCGCATTCTCGGCATCATCCTCACCAAAAGAAAAAATGGCGCCGCCGCCGACATGGAATTGGCCGGCTTTCCACACCATTCTTTAGAAACTTATTTGCCCAAGCTCGTTCGGGCAGGGCAGCGCGTAGCCATTTGCGATCAGCTCGAAGATCCCAAAATGACCAAAACGATTGTCAAGCGCGGCGTGACCGAACTCGTTACACCCGGCTTGGCCTTCAACGACCAAGTTCTAGACCAACGCAGCAACAACTTTTTGTGTGCACTCCACCTCGAAAAAACCGAAATTGGCGCTGCGTTCCTCGATATTTCTACAGGCGAATTTTTGGTTGCACAAGGCAGCGCCAGCTATATAGATAAACTCATCAGTGGGTTCAGGCCTTCTGAAATTATCTATCAAAAAAGCAAAACAAGTGCTGTACACGAACTATTTGGCAACGATGCCTTTCACTTCAAATTGGAAGAGTGGGTTTTTGGTTCAGATTTCGCCAACGAACAACTCAACAAGCACTTCAAAACCAAATCTCTAAAAGGCTTTGGGCTAGACAACCAAGAGCTCGCCGTCATTGCTGCAGGCGCAGTATTTCATTATTTATCTGAAAATCAACAACAACAACTCGGTCATATTACCAGTATTTCACGCATTGCCCCAGACCGCTACATGTGGCTAGACCGCTTTACGGTGCGCAACCTAGAGCTCATACATTCCCCTCACGACAACGCCATTACCCTTTCACAAGTCCTCGACAAAACCAAAACCCCAATGGGTGGGCGTTTGCTCAAACGCTGGTTGGTTTTGCCGCTCAAAGACCGCAAACCCATTGAAGAAAGACATCAGGTTGTAGCAGCCCTCAAGCAAGAGCAAGCCCTGCACGCCGAACTCGACGACCGCCTGCGCGAAATCGGTGATCTCGAGCGCCTCATTTCTAAAGTTGCCGTCGGGAAAATCAACCCCAGAGAAATACAGCACCTCAAGCGCACACAACAACAAATTCAGCCCATCGCACAGCTTTTGGGTCCAATTTCCAATCAAAGTTTACAAGCACTCCTCAACAACCTAGATGCCTGCCAACAACTCCTTGACCTCATCGACACCAACCTCACCGCCGAACCGGCTGTCCAAATCGGAAAAGGACCTGTTATTAAAGAAGGCCGAGACGCACAACTAGACGAACTGCGCGCGATCTCTACCAACGGCAAAGACTTCCTCGAGCAAATTCAAGAAAGAGAAAGCCAAGCAACGGGTATTTCCAGCTTAAAAATTGCTTTTAATAACGTCTTTGGGTATTATATAGAGGTGCGCAACACACACAAAGACAAGGTTCCAGAAACCTGGATCCGCAAACAAACGCTCGTATCTGCCGAACGCTACATCACAGAAGAACTCAAAGAATACGAACAAAAAATACTCGGTGCGGAAGAGAAAATACTCAAAATAGAACTGCAAATCTATCAAGAACTCATTTTTGCCATGGCCGACTTCATTGGCCCCATTCAAAAAAATGCACAACTACTTGCGCAGCTCGATTGTCTTTTCTCCTTTGCCAAAGTTGCTAGCACTCAAAATTATTGTTTGCCCACGCTCACCGACGGTTTTGAATTAGATATCAAAGCAGGTAGGCACCCGGTGATAGAGCAACGCCTCCCCATAGGCGACAGCTACATTGCCAACGACATCTTCCTAGACAACAACACCCAACAAATCATCATGATTACCGGGCCCAACATGAGCGGTAAAAGTGCTATCCTGCGCCAAACTGCACTTATTGTTTTAATGGCGCAAATTGGTTGTTTTGTGCCTGCAGACTCCGCGCAAATTGGCGTTGTAGACAAAATCTTTACCCGCGTGGGAGCCTCAGATAATATTTCTTCTGGAGAGTCTACTTTTATGGTAGAAATGAATGAAACGGCCAGTATCCTCAATAACATTTCAGAACGCAGCCTCATTTTGCTCGACGAAATTGGCCGAGGCACCAGCACCTATGATGGCATCTCCATCGCTTGGGCAATTGCAGAATTCTTACACGAAAACCCAAAGGCAACAGCCAAGACTCTTTTTGCTACCCATTACCACGAACTCAACGAGATGGCCAATCGTTTTGAACGCATTCATAATTTCAATGTGAGTGTCAAAGAATTAGGTACTCAGGTACTTTTTCTGCGCAAATTAATTGCTGGCGGCTCCGCACACTCCTTCGGAATTCATGTGGCCAAGCTTGCCGGCATGCCTGCTCAAGTAGTCAAGCGCGCCGAAAGCGTACTCAAGGACCTCGAAGCTAGCCATGCTAATGTAGGTGGCGGATTCAAAGTAAAGTCTAGCAAGCCGGCGGTCCATGCCATTGAACAAGATGTACAACTCAGCTTCTTTACACTCAACGACCCCGTTTTGCAACAAATTCACGACGAACTCGTCTCGACAGACATCAATTCACTTACGCCCGTAGAAGCACTGCTCAAACTAAATGACATCAAAAAACTCACAGGTGCGTAGCTTTTTATTCCTTTTACTGATTTTACTACTCACAGGATGTGCGCTTGAAGAAGCAACACCCCAAAAGGATAAGCAACTAACAATTGCGCAAAACTTCATGACTGCGGCGCAAAAGAACATTTTAACAAAAATTGCCAAGCGCCGCTCGATAGACCTCACCATACTCGATCTGAACTCCAGCAACATGCGCAAAGCCATCAAAAAGCAGCCCTGGGAGCCCGGCTTTGACCTCATTATACTCGACGGAATTGCAGCCCTAAAGCACTTGGAGGGCCTGTCTTTTCAATACCACAATCCGGCATTTGCCGCTATTCCAATTGGGGTGTCTTATGTTCCAGATTCAGTTGTCAAGGTAAGTCATTTTAAAGACCTTTCTGAGCAATATCTCTGGGCTGCTGCTGACGCTAAATCAGAAGCTGTGCTCAAAGCACAACTAGCCTACGCCTACAGAAAACGCGAAACAAGCAAGCAACTCCATAAAGTCTACAAAGACCTCATGCGCGGCTTCAAAGAACACAAACTTGCATTTGATACTTATCAGCTTCAAAATACGCTCTTACTTTGTCGGTATGACACCCATTTACATGTGCTCAAAAAAGCCGTTAAGAAAAGACAATTCACCTTTGCGCTCAAAAACCAAAATCGCTATTTCGCAGACTACATGAGCTTATTTATTATTGAACAAACGCCTAACTACCGCGAGGCACAAAGATTTGTAGCTTATCTGAATTACATGCGCGACCACAATGCTGCATTCCGAAATGCATTTGGTATCATAGCAAAACCAAAAGCCCAAATACAGCCTACCCCAAAGGTGCTACTCGAATTCCTAGAGAAATGACACCTAAATGACACTGCATCTTGCAGACTTCACTAATTTTGTAAAAAACCATTGATATGTATCCAGCAGAACTCGTTCAACCCATGAAAGAAGACCTTACAAAAGTAGGGTTTGAAGAATTACTCGATGCTGCAGCTGTAGATGCTGCCGTCGCTAACAACACCGACACCATGTTGGTTGTGGTCAACTCTGTTTGTGGTTGTGCAGCAGGCAATATGCGCCCGGGTGTAAAGCTCTCAATTCAACACGACAAAATGCCCGCCAAACTGACAACTGTTTTTGCGGGTGTAGATCAAGATGCCGTGGCGCAAGCAAGAAAATACTTCTTGCCTTATCCGCCATCGTCACCATCTATTGCCTTATTCAAAGATGGCAAGTTGGTTCACTTTCTTGAAAGACACCACATCGAAGGCGGAAGCGCCCAAATGATTGCCGCCAACCTACAGGCAGCCTACGACGAATTCTGTTAGTCTACCCGAAAAAGCGCTGCCGCAATACCATCTGCATGCAGTTTGCCTTCTTCAGTGAGTACTATATAATCACGAGAAATAGTCAACCAATTCAAGCGTGCAAATTCAGCAATTTGCGCGCTTTCTTTTTGGGTCCAGGCGGATACAAGCGCGCTTAAATCCAAGCCCCAAACGGTGCGCAAACCCAACAATATTTGCTCATTTCGCCGCTCATTAGCGCTCAATTGCTCCGTCTCAAACCATTTGTCGTTTTTACCTACCTGATTGGCATAAAGCGTGTTGTTGCGTACATTCCAGCGCCGAGAATGACCATCAAAAGAATGTGCTGATGGCCCGATACCTAAATACGGCTGAAATTTCCAGTAAGAACTATTGTGCCTTGAATGAAAACCAGCAAGGGCAAAATTGGAAATCTCATATTGCTCAAACCCTGCTGCTCGTGCTTTTTGTACCAACCACAAAAACTGCTCGCTCTGCAAGACCTCATCGGCAGGCTGTAACTTCTTTTGACGCACTAAATGATTGAGCGCAGTTTTGGGCTCTATGGTGAGACAATAAGCGGAAAGATGCTTAACGCCGAGTTTAAATACTTCAGCTAAACTTGCGTCCCAAGCTGCTAAGGACTGACCTGGCAAACCATAAATGAGATCCACACTGATGTTATCAAAGCCACATTGTTGGGCCAAGCGAATGCCCGCCAAGCCGTCATTGACGTGATGTGCCCTATTCATCCAAAGTAGATCTTCGTCAGAAAAGGTCTGTATGCCGATACTCAGTCTATTGATTCCTATTTTTTTCCAGTACAATAAATTTGCTTCGTTGATATCCTCCGGATTTACTTCAAATGAGATTTCGCAGTCCGGAGCTAAGCGATAGTTTTTATGGATGGCCGTTAAAATCAGTTCGAGCTCTGAAAAATTCAAGATACTAGGTGTGCCGCCGCCAAAATAAATGGTATTGATGGGCAAGTTGAGCTCGTGAGCGCGCAAGGCCAATTCCTTAGCGATGGCCTCAATTAGATGCGTGCGGTAATTTTCAAATGTTGTAGAAAAATGAAAATCACAATAAGTGCAGCGCTTGCGACAAAACGGGATGTGCAAGTAAAGCCCACTCATCTGTTCTTAAAGCTTACTGCTTCACGAATTTCTTCTTCACAACCTGCCCATTGGCATTGGTGAGTTGCAACAAATAAGTACCCGCACAAACACCCTGAATATCGAGCTGTATAGCGCTGGCCTCTTGCTGAAGAGAAAGCAATTGTTTACCACAAACATCGAATAACTGAATATGCATTTGCGCATTATTATACCAATTGATATAAAGTTCAGTAGTTGCTGGATTTGGTGCGATGCTCAGATTAAACGAAGCTTCATCTATACTTACGTCGTCGATATGGCGAACTACTGCCGCAGCGCTATCGCCAAAATCGGCAGCTGGTAAGGCAAAGATGTCTATTGAATTGTTGTCTGCCAAGGAGAGTGCGCCGTCGGTGCCTCCCCATTGGGAAGCGCCCATACCATCGCCGTAGTAATCATAAATTACAAAAGTGTAACATTCAAAGGCAGTGAGTGGGATGTCATAGTTATAGGTGGTGTTATTCTGTAAGGGAGTGGTTGGGTCTGTAGGGGCAGGAAAATTACTTGTTCCAAAATTACCTGCAACAATTTCATTTCCTTCAAACCAAACTACAGCACCGGCTGAATTGAGCAACTCTACATAGGTTTCGTCGGCATAATCGTCGGTAAGAAGCGTCACTTTCAAGAGATCTATTGTTTCTGGAACAGCAGTAACCACAATGTTGGCAACCGATTGGTTGTTTGTGGCATTTTCATCTAGCGCCTGATTGGGATTACTCACCGTAGCAGAAAAAGTATGGTTACCCGCTACAAATTGGATAACTGGTAAAGAAATCGTTTGTGCTTGCCATTGGTTGAGCGAGCCCGTCCAGTTGTATTGCTGCGCTGTACCGTTGTCTAATTGGTAATTAATTTGTGCGCTTGTCAAGACAGTTGTGCCCACATTCATGAGCGAAACTGTTGGTAAGTAGTTGGCTCCACATATAGCCTGAGCGGTGAGTTGCGCTGCAGAAAGCGCTGCATCTAGGGCTACAACTGTTGTGTTGTTTGGGTCAAAGCCGTCGATAAAAGCCGCGCCTGAGTTAGAAGGATCTAGCCAAAACTTGAGTTGATTGGTGCTATTACCTCCTGTGGGTGCCCAAGAATTAGCAACTCTACCGTAGTAATCTGGTGCCGACAAGTTTTGACAAGATGCGCCGCCACCCCACAACTGGCCAATGATGCGGTGATTTTGATCAAATAATGGGGATCCGGATGAACCACCTTCTGTAGTGGTGTTGCGGTCCCATTCTACGGTCCAGGTTGAATTTGCTTCCGAAGAACCCATTCCTTGAGAAATAGAGGGCGCAGCATCGTCGAAAGCTATTTTCTTGATATCGCCAGAAGGATGATGGATACAAACAGTGGCTGTTGGGATACTGCCAGAGTTATCCCAGCCAGAGAAATAAGGATTGTAGCCCAGCGGAACCGTACCGCTCACCAAACCTCCTGTGATTTCTACCAAACAAAAGTCAGAAGGAGTGCGGCGTGCACGCAAAACAGCGCCACTCAAAGATTGAAAAGTGGGTGAGGCGCCTGGGTTGGGGCAATCTATGGCTTGCCAATTGAAACGGAACACCCATGTGGCCGGATTGCTGTAGCAATGGTTGGCGGTAAGTACATAAGGTTTGCCATCGTTTTGCGTATTGTTGATGAGTGCGCCTGAACAAAAACCACTACTGCCCGAAACGAGCATAACAGCGCTGTTGCGTTGAGGTGTCCAGGGCAAGCCATCTGGGCAATTGACGTTCATGTTGCAAGAACCTGAGCTGCCGAATGCCTTTTCAATGAATTCATTGGCTGTGCGGTAACCATGGGTAACTGTTGCCAACTGCACATGACCATAATTGTTTTTTGGTGCGACATAATATTCAATGATCGCGTCTTCACCTGGAATGAGTTCAGTGCCAAGTTGGCCATCGTAGATATGTTCTTGGGTGAAAGCCCCAAGGATAAAATCTTTGGTAGGATTATATACAAAAAGCTGATTTCCAGTAGGAATATTGGTGTTTTCAAAGGTTAAATTGACCGTAAGTGCTTGCTCACATTTGACATGTAATATCCACAAACGCCCTCCGTTTGGTAAATCAAACCAAGAACCAGCGTTTGTCGTATTGATGTTGGTGTGGTTATTGAACCCAAAGCGCCAAGGAGCGGTGCCTTGGTCATCGGTGATGGCGTCTTCTGCTTGAAGCGCTGAAATGTCAGGCTGCGCAAAGACCCATTGGTCAATGATTTTGTCGTTTAAAACAAGTTTTGTTGAGGTAGGCAAACCGCCGTTGCCCTGTATTTGGGCAAATAGAGCGCTACTCAAAAGGAGGGTCAGAAGTGTGTAAAGTGTTTTCATGGAGAGGACATTACATGGTTAGATAGGTCGAAAATAGTGATTTTTACGCCAAGTCAGGCGGAGTCAAGACGAAAAAAGTAGCCAACAAGTTGTATCTTTGCTTCATGTCGAAGCCTTTTGTTGTGGGTATTTGTGGAGGAAGTGGTGCTGGTAAAACAACATTACTCAAGCGCTTGTCTGAAACATTTCAGAATGCAAGCACTGCAGTCTTTTCCATGGACAACTATTACCTACCTATTGATCAACAAGCTAAAGATGCAAACGGCATTGTCAATTTTGACCTTCCCACCGCACTAGACCACCACAAATTAAGCGCTGATCTTCAAACCCTTATTTCGGGTCAAGCAATTGAAGTGCGTGAATATTTTTTCAATGTTCAGGGGAGTAAAAGTGTGCTTTTAACCATCCAGCCGAGCGACCTCATCATTGTAGAAGGCTTGTTTACGCTGCATTACCCGCATGTATTTTCACAACTCGACTTCAGTATTTTTGTCGATGTAGACCACGCCACCCAACTCGATCGCCGCATCTACCGCGACCAAGAAACCCGTGGCTATAAACGCTCTGAAATCATTTACCAATGGGAAAGTCACGTGTTGCCATGCTATGAGCAATTTATTGAGCCCTACAGAAATAACGCGCACTTTATCTTTTGCAATGACCAGCGCGCAGATCAAGATTTCTTGCGTTTAAGCGAACAACTGCGTACCTTGGTACCTGAGCGCTTTTTGTAATGAATTCAATTCTTCCCTTTTTACGCACCTGGAAATTCAGTCTATTTGGGCTTGTATTTCTCCTTATTAGTGGCGCGCTGTATTTTTCCAATCAAGAGCAAAAATTCTCCATTGCAGCAATTCAAAGCCAATTTTCAGCACTCGAAAAAGGTGCTGCCCAACATAGCAAGCTCATATTAAATCAAATTGAGGCTGGTAAAAGTTTGCCAAATTCAAAAGAATTTACTTATCATTTATACAATAAAGATGTGCTATTTGGTTGGAGCAGTAACCAATTGCCCATTGGACGCTATAAAACAGCTCTTTTTCCAGACAATGGCTTGGTCAAGCTAAACAATGGCTATTATTACTGCCATACGATTCGAAAAAAAGACATCACCTGCTGCGTGAGTTTTTGTCTACTAAAGGAATATGAGTTCAGTAATTCTTACCTAGGTGCGTCCAACCCTAGTTTTTGGTCGCAGCAATTTTCAATAAGCTTGAGTGGTGGTGCTCAAAATGCTATTCGCGACCAACAAAAAAAGGTGGTTTTTTACGCCAATCCGTTGCCGATAGAAACCCTACCCGCTAGCAGTAATTGGGGGCCTTTCTTCATGCTCCTTTCCATATTTTTAATTTGTTATCAGCTGCTATTATATTTAGCAAAAAGTTGGTGGGGCAGCCTCTTGCTATTGCTCGGCCTTTTGGTGGTAAGGGTGGTCATTTATGAAATTTCATGGCCTGCAGATTGGCTAGTAAGCGATTGGTTTTCTGCTGGCTTTTTTGCTTACAATGAATGGTATCCTGACTTTTTTGCCTACGCCATTAATGGGCTCTTTTTGGTGTTTGGCTTTCGAATAGTGCTGTCCTTGATCCGATTAATTGCCCGCAGGTGGGCTCATGCCATTGCGCTCAGCTTGCCCTTGTTGCTATGGATTTTGATCCTGAATTTACTGCAAATCGCGATTGTTCATTCCAATATCCCTTTGAGTTTTGAGCATCTTTTTGATTTGCGCCTCACTTCCTTTTTCTTTTTCTCTTTATTGGGATTTTTCTTGTATAGCTTTCAAAAAACAGTGTTTATTGCCCTTCAACTCAATAAAAATGAGCGTTGGTTCAACAACCCAGTTAGAAAAATTGGCCTTACTGTTTTGCCGTTTATTTTGTTGTTTATTCAAGGCCAATACTGGATCAATGTGCTGCCCATTCTTGTCATTTTTATTCAGCTTCTATTCGAACGCAAAACCAAAACATCTTGGCAGCAATTGAGTAGTCAACTTTTGATATTGACCATCAATGCCGCAATCGTTACATTTTATTTACAGTCTCTTCAAGTACAAAAAGATCTTGAAAATCGGAAGCTCTTTGCCCAACAACTCGCCATTGAACGCAATATCAATTTAGAATTAGCCTATGCGCAAGTGGCGCCGAATTTGTCCGAAGAAAACTGGCTACAAACTTCTTTTGATTCGCTTAGAAAACAGTTCACCAAAGTAGGTTTTGAGCACACCCTTACTCAGAAATTTTTTACAGGGGTCTGGGACGGCTTTGATATCCAAGCCGACTTATATGACCTTGCAGAAACACCATGTTTTGGGGCAGACAACCTCAAACTCAAAAGACTCAAAACGCTGGTCAAGCAACACGGACAAGCTTCAGACATCCAAGATGGATTGTTTTTTATGCCCCATGAAGAAGAAGGATTGAGTTACGTCATTCTGCTTCAGTTAGGGCCAGAAAAATCATTGGCTATCACATTGGTGTCCAAAAGAATCCCTGAAGAAATTGGCTTTCCGAGGTTACTCATTTCTGACCAAGCTGGTATTTCAAATAGTCTAGAGGCCTATGCCATTGGCAAGTATGCAGAGGGGCGACTCATTCACCAAACAGGGGCCTTCAATTATCCAAATTTACTTTCTTCACTTCAACATCGTGGTGCGCATCAAGACCATTTTGAATTTGCCGGATTCACACATGTGATTGTACAAAAGCATTCAGGTTCTGCCATTATTATATCTTCTGTAACAAATAGTTGGTTTGCGAATGTCACGAGTTTTGCTTTTATGTTTGTTTTTTGGGGCTTGCTACTGCTTGCTAATCAACTTTTTAAGACCCTTTTTGACAATAAAACGGCACAATGGTCTTTGTCATTTAAAGTACAACTTGCCTTTTTACTGATTTTAGCGCTTTCGCTTTTCTTGTATGGACTCGGCAGCTCGCTCTTTATTGGCCAACAATTTGACAATTATGCACAAGAAGCGCTCCGCGAAAAACTTGCCGCCGTACAAGCGGAATTGAAATCACAAACTGCAACCCTTGACACCTTAGATGTCAATACAATTGGCAAACCACTAGAGATCAAATTAGCCAAACTCTCTGCGGTCTTCAAAACCGACCTTTTTGTATTTGACAGCGATGGCTTTCTGATTGCCTCCTCCCGGCCTAAGCTTTTTGCTTACGGGCTTATTGGCGAACACATGAACGCCCAAGCCATGGATGCTCTCCTTGGTAATAACCAAAGTTATTTTTCCCATCAAGACCAAATAGGCAAACTCAACTACCGCAGTGCTTACCTCCCTATTACCAATGAATCTCTCCAACAAATTGGTTTCATCAACCTACAACTTTTTGGTCAGCAAGAAGCCTACGAACAACAAATAGAGCGTTTTTTCAAGGCGGCCATTAATGTTTTTGTATTGCTCTTGGCCATCTCTGTTTTCATTGCATTAGTGGTAAGTAATTGGCTCATTGGACCCTTGCAAGTTGTTGCAAGATCTGTGCGCAATCTAGAGCTCGGTAAAAACAATCAGAAAATAAGTTATCACAATAACGACGAAATAGGGGCTCTTGTCAAAGCCTACAATGAAAAATTAGCAGAGCTAGAGCAAGCAGCTCATCAAATTGCACGCAGTGAACGCGAAAGCGCCTGGCGCGACCTCGCACAGCAAATTGCCCACGAAATCAAAAACCCCTTGACGCCAATGAAGCTGAATATCCAGCATTTATTGCGCAAGATGGAAACCGAAGATGCCGATGCCAAAGCGCTTGCACAAAAATCCTTGCCCTCACTCATTGAACAAATTGACGCTTTAGCCAGAATGGCCAATGAATTTGCGCGCTTTGCCAAACTTCCTGAACCAAATTTCGAAAAAATTGAACTCCAATCGTTTGTGCAGCAAGCCATCAAACTATTCGACGAAGAGCTACAGCTTATTCATTTCGAGCCATCATCACGGCCTATTTGGCTTGCAGCGGATAGAGATATGCTCAAGCAAGTCTTTCATAATTTATTGCTCAATGCCCAACAAGCCACCGAGCAAATACAAAACCCCGAGATATTGGTAAGGCTAAAAGAAGCAAATCAAGAGGTGCTCATTCAAATAACAGACAACGGCATAGGCATTTCAGCCGAGCAGCAAGAACGCATTTTCACTCCATATTTTACAACAAAATCTTCGGGTTCGGGCATTGGCTTGAGTGTTGTGCGGCAAATTATCGAAAAACACAACGGAACCATCCGCTTTGAAAGTGTGCCTCAACAAGGCACAACTTTTTACATCCGGCTCAAACTACTTACTGAACGGACGTAGGTCAAAGACAAATACTTTATTTTGGTGGTAAAGTTCTTCTTTTAGATATGGCTTGATTACTGGATTGGCGGTATCGGCCTGAAGTAATAAAAGTTTGGATGCCCCCATTTTGATCCAGCGACGGATCATTAAAGAATCGCTGAAGTAACTCCTGTAACCGTATCCACTAAAGCCAACACGATCAATAGCAGTAAGGTGCACATTTGGATAGGGGTCTGAAAAACAAAAAACGGTATCTGTAGGTTTGATGACGCGCTGAATTGCTGCGATTTGCGCTTGGATTTGCTGCAGGCCCTCTTGGTGATTGAAATAAAACCACCCCCAATTGCCTCTGACCAATTTTGAAGTTAAAAAAGTATTCTTGACGATGATATTTTGATTTCCAGCGGCCACTTGCGTAAACGAAACTGCATTTAAAAAGAGGAGCGTTAGACCCATAGCCAAAAACCTCCTGCCCATTCTTCTATTTTGTAAAAACCCACTGAAGTTTTTGAGCACCAACGCAACTAATGTTAACGGAAAAAAGAGCGTCTCTATGAAATAGTAATCATGGACCTCAAAGACCCAAAACCACAAAATAAAATAAGCCGCCAAGCCAACTAAAGCCACAGGAATACAGTAGCGAAAAAAGAGCGTTATTTTTCCTTTGATTGCTAAAAAGACTACCGTCAATAACAGACCAACTAATACTGTCGGGTGCATCATTTCTTTGAGGTGTTCTTGGCCAATTAAACGAATGATGCGCCAACGAGTAGCTGCGTCCACTTCCCAAATGGGGCGAATGGTGGTAGAAAAAATAGAAGAGTGGTGTTTGGCGTTGTAGGCAATTGCATAGCGGTACCACCAAAATGTCAAAACGAGCCCCAGCAATAATGCCAAGTAACCAAGCCAGGTGCGGCGATCTTGCCAATATGCGCGGTTTGGCTGGTGCAAACTATAAAAGAAAAATGCGCCGGCAAAAGAAAACACAGCAACCAAAGCAGTGATTTTGATGAGAATGGCAATGGTCAAAAAGAAGGTGAAAACCAGCCAAAGACGTAACTTCCGGGTTTGGACATAGCGGTGAAAATAACTTGCACTCAGTAAAAGACTAGCGAAGGAAAATACGTCTGGCAACAAGGTGTCTGCATAATAAATGAGCACCGGCGAACTCAAGATAATGCCACTAAAAATAAGCGTGGTCTTTTCTGACTCAAAATACCAAACCAGAACCTTTCTAAATGAAATAATTGCAACGAGTAGGTAAGCTAAACTGAACAACTTGGCTATCCAGAGATGAAAGCCAACCAAACGCCAAATTTGCCCCACCAAGTAATAAATAATAGGGAATTCTGCAGCGGCTTCTTGTTGGCCGAAGTTAGAAATAGAATGCGTTTTGGGTTGTAATAAATGGCCGCCTTTCATGAATTGCATGGCTTGCGATAGCGAATCTGCCTTGCGACACTCGTGAATAGGCTGAATAGGATCGAGAAAATGCTGCCAAAAACCATACAGAAAACTCAATAAGAGAAGGAGGCCAAGAAGGCGCCACTTGAGTTCTATTTGTGCTAAAATTCGTTTCATTGCTCGAGGTAAAGATACAGAAGCTTTGGTTAGTTTTCGACTTTTTGACTTATCTTTCGACTGCCAAAAACAGTATGCTTTTTAACTCCATTGAATTCCTGTTTTTTCTTCCTGTAGTGGTGCTACTCTACTACTTGCTGCCGCAACGTTTTCGTTGGATCCTCATTTTTGTGAGTAGTTGCTACTTCTACATGGCGTTTATTCCCAAATATATTTTGGTGCTTTTCGCCATCATCCTGATAGATTACAGCGCCGCTATTTGGATGGAAAAACTTCAGGGGAAAACAAGAAAAAGACTGCTTTTGCTCAGTTTAACCGCAAACATTGGCATTCTCGTTTTCTTCAAGTATTTTGGTTTTGCCAATCAAACGCTCATCGACTTTTTTGCCTTCTTTGGAAAAGAATTCAAGTATTACGACCTCGGAATCATCCTCCCAATTGGACTTTCTTTTCATACTTTTCAGTCCATGAGTTACACAATAGAAGTGTACAGAGGACAACAAAAAACAGAAAAACACCTCGGTTATTTTGCCAACTACGTCTTGTTTTTTCCGCAAATGGTGGCGGGGCCAATCGAGCGCTATGCAACCCTAGGTGAAGAACTGCGCAAAGAACAACAACTCCAATTTGAAAACATCAGTGCAGGCTTGCGTTTGCTTTTGCTCGGTTTTGTAATCAAAATGGTGGTGGCCGATCAGTTGGCGCCATTTGTCAATGAAATTTATGCTGCGCCAACCAGCTATTCGCCACTTCAAATAGCACTGGCACTTGTCTTTTTTTCCTTCCAAATTTATGCCGACTTTTTTGGCTATTCACTTATAGCGCAAGGCAGTGCGCGTTTGCTTGGCATTCACATCATGGATAATTTCAAAACGCCCTATTTTGCGGCAAGCATCGGTGAGTTCTGGCGCCGCTGGCATATTTCGTTAAGTACTTGGTTTCGAGACTACCTTTATATTCCCCTCGGCGGAAACCGCGTGGGCAAATGGCACTGGGCGTTCAATACGCTGCTCGTTTTTGGGGTGAGTGGCTTGTGGCATGGCGCCAGCTGGACATTCATCGTTTGGGGTCTGCTACACGGGTTGTTTCTCATCTTAGAAAAACCGTTGAAACCTTTAGCCAATACCATCACCACATTTCTATTAGTCACTTTTGCATGGGTATTTTTCAGAGCGCCCGACTTTACGAGCGCACTTCAGATTTTAAAAGGCCTGGTTATAGCGCATTCAGAAGGGCCTAAGTGGATGGATTACTGGACCCCACTCAGCGCACTCGGGCTTTTGCTCTTACTTGACTTTTCTTACCGCAAACAAAGAATTGATTTGCTGCTCAAGCGCATGCCCGCCGCCGGCCGTTGGGGGCTGTATTTTCTTTTGCTCTTCTTGCTTTTTGCATTTTCTGGAACCCAGAAATTCACTTTCATTTATTTTCAGTTCTGATGGTCAAAAAACTCATCATTCGGTTTTTGGTGCTCGCAGCAGGGCTTGTTGTCATGAATTTAGTCTACCAATACTTCTTTTTCAAAAAAGACCTCAAACAATACAGTCCTGAAATACTTGAAGTTTGGAATCGACAACAAAAGAACGACATACTGTATTTTGCAGAATCTTCAAACATGAATGTCCGCGATACAGACGACGTTAAAAAATCAATTTCTGAACTCACCGATGATTTATTGCCAAACTTCAAAATTGGTGCAGTGAATAAGCCCGCAACCCATGCCGGTATCTACAAAGAATGGGTCAAAAACATGCGCGCGCCATTTCCGAAAGCAATCATCGTGACCATGAACTTAAGGTCTTTTGGTGCCGATTGGCGGCATTCAGAGTTAGAAAGCGTGCTGCAAGCCGGGGTGGTTATGCTCAAGCCCTATCCGTCTTTGGTCAATCGATTTTTACTTGCCCTCAACGCTTTTGACAACAAAACGCCTGAACTACGCGAACAAGACATGCTCCGCGAATGGGAAGAAACACAATTTCATTTTCCTTTCAAGGTACCTTACCCTACTGTGCGCCTTTGGGACAACGCAATGGCCAACGGCAGCTTTCTGCTCCCGGACGGCGCATGGGACATGGAAAAAATCACATTGGCTTGCCACTATGTAAAATCCTATGCTTTTCAAATTGAGCGCAACAACCCGCGCCTAAAAGACTTCGACGAAATTGTGCGTTTCTGTAAAGCACACCATATCCGTTTGGTCTTTAATTTGCTGGCTGAAAACACCGCTTATGCGCAACAATACGTAGGAAAAGAACTCGTGCAGATCATGCGCTACAATAGAAATTTATTGGTCAAGCGCTACCAAAATAAACCATGGGTCAAGGTAGTAGACAATTTAGAATTACTCAACGGGCTCGATTTCAGCGACCAAAACTGGACCACCGAACACTACGGCTACAACGGAAGATTGCAAATCGCCAAACAATTGGCGGCCGCCCTCCGTTACTCGAATTGAATCTTCACAGGAAAGGTGAATTCCGAAACAACTGCTGCTCCCTGCTCATCTTTAGCAGGAGTCCAATTTGGCATAGTAAGGAGCGCAGTTATAAGACGGGGTTTTAATATTTCGAGCGCTTTCTCAGAAAATTTCAAGAAGGTAACTTCCCTTACTTTCCCATTTACATCAATAAGCAAGCGAATGTAAATCTTCCCCTCTATACCCAATTCCTTGAGGTAATTCCATTGTTCACCAACGGTAATTTTTTGCGCAACAAATTGTAGTAAATCTTGTATTGTATTTCCAAATGAGGCTTGTATGGGTGGAAAATTAACTATGCTATCGCGAATCGTTTTGGGTAGAGGCTCTGGCGGCCCCGCGCAGTTGATGATGGGCTCTGAAATATAACCCGGCGGGTCTATGGGATACGGATCAAAAGGGTCGGAGGGCGGCCTTGGGTCTGGCAGAACAATTTCGGGTTTGAGTTGCGCTTTAGGTACGACATGAGTTGTGGAGGCTACCTTCTTAGAAGTTTGAATCTCTAATTTTCTTTCCTTATGATCTGCTTGTGCAACCGGTTTTTTCTCCTCCGTGCAGGAAAAGAAAAACGACAGTGAAACAGAGATTAAATACAGATTGCTTTTCATATGAAAACCTTTCTAACAAATAACGCACAAACAATTGAATCCTTACCTTTGTTAGACTAAAAAATACAAATGCAACGCTATTGTCTCGACCCCTGGAAACGCACCCGCGTAACCACTAAAGAAGTTCAAATTGGAACCTTACGCTTGGGCGGGGCAAACCCAATTCGAGTGCAATCCATGACCACCACCGACACCATGGACACGGAAGGCTCCGTTGCGCAGTCTATCCGCATGATCGCTGCCGGGTGCGAGCTCGTAAGACTTACTGCGCCAAGTAAAAATGAAGCCGAAAACCTCCAAAACATCAAAGACGCACTCGTAGCACAGGGTTATGATACACCGCTCGTAGCCGACATCCATTTTACGCCAAATGCAGCTGAAATTGCTGCCAAAATTGTCGAAAAAGTTCGGGTCAATCCTGGTAACTATGCCGACAAAAAGAAATTCGAAGAAATCGATTATACCGATGACAGCTACCAAGCAGAGCTCGATCGGATAGAAGAAAAATTTACGCCATTGGTTTTGCTTTGCAAAGCACACGGTACGGCCATGCGTATTGGCACCAATCACGGTTCGCTTTCAGACCGGATTTTAAGCCGTTACGGCGACACCCCTGAGGGTATGGTGGAGTCTGCTTTTGAGTTTATCCGCATTTGTGAAAAACACAATTTTGACCAATTAGTGATTTCCATGAAAGCCAGCAACACGCTTGTGATGGTTCAAGCCTATCGCTTATTGGTGGCAAAAATGCTTGAAAACGGCGTTGTGTATCCGCTGCACTTGGGCGTTACCGAAGCAGGCGACGGCGAAGATGGTCGCATTAAGTCTGCAGTTGGCATTGGCGCGCTGCTAGAAGACGGCCTCGGCGATACCATTCGCGTGTCACTCACCGAAGCGCCAGAAGCAGAAATTCCTGTGGCTCAAAAACTCATTGCCAAATACAACGCCTACAACCCACATGAATTTACAATTCCAAAAGGAAACTTAAATTATTCCCCTTTTCAATACAGCAAAAGAGAAAGCCACTCCTTTCATAATATTGGCGGAAAAAACGTACCTGTTGTTTTAGCTGACCTCTCTTTTGTAGAAGCCATCAAACCTTCGCATTTCTTTGGTTTTGGTTATCAGTACAGTATTCCGCTCGACAAATGGAACATCCAAGATCAGGCGGCAGACTACGTTTATATCGGGAGCAATGCGCTCGATTTTGAGGTGCCCGGAACCTTAGGAATCATTATGGATTTCGAACTTTGGCAAGCGGCATTCAGCCATAAAGCAGGTTATTATCCGTTAGTCCTACAAGAACAACTTTCTGAAGTGGCCCCTGATCAAATTTGTTTCTTACCACTTGAGGCCGAAGATGAACTTCCACAAGAACTGAGTACGCACCCCAACGCTGTAGTTATTCTCAATACTGAATCCGACAACAAAACACAACTTTACCGCCGTTTCTTCTTAGAATTACAAGAAAAGCGCCTGCAAAACGCCGTGATTTTATCCTATCAATACCAAACCGCTGAACTTGAATCATTCCAACTCTTTGCAGGGGCAGATGCCGGAGCGCTTTTAATTGACGGGTTTGGAGATGGCATTTGGCTCAATGCAGACCTTGGCGCTCAATACATCAACTCAACAGCTTTTGGCATCTTGCAAGCCACCCGAACGCGCATTTCAAAAACCGAATATATTTCTTGCCCATCTTGTGGCCGTACGCTTTTTGACCTCCAAGAAACGACCGCTAAAATCCGTCAACGCACCGCCCATTTAAAAGGACTCAAAATCGGAATAATGGGCTGTATAGTCAATGGCCCGGGCGAAATGGCCGATGCAGACTACGGTTATGTGGGTACAGGTCCAGGAAAAATCAATCTATACAAAGAGAAAACGATCGTTAGGCGCAATATCGAAGAATTGCAAGCAGTAGAAGCGCTCGTGGACCTCATCAAAGAATACGGCGATTGGCAAGAGCCAAAAAACTAAAATTCAGCAGGGCAATTGAGCTCCATCCACTCGTTTGAATACGGATGATAAAACCCGAGTTTGGAAGCGTGTAAATGCAAACGATTTGCTTTTTGTCCATATAAATCATCGCCTTTCATTGGGCAATTCAGGCCCAAATGATGCGCAGCATGCACGCGCAGTTGGTGGGTTCGCCCAGTTTGAGGAAATAAGGCAATCCTTGTTTGATTGTTTTGAATATCGAGCACTTTATACTTTGTATGCGCATAGCTTCCGTGTGTGTAGCACACGAGTTGGCGCGGGCGGTCATCGAGGTCTACGCGAAGCGGTAATTTGATTTCTCCCTCTTTTTGCTGCAAAACACCCTCAAGCACAGCCATATATTCTTTCTCCACTTTTCTGAGCACAAATTGACGCTGCAAACGCTGGTGCATCAGTTTTGTCTTTGCGGCAAGTATGATACCAGACGTTGACATATCTAGCCGGTGCACGAGCAAAGGACCATCGGCATGCGGATATTTTTTCTTTAGGTCATCTAGCGTATTGGGCATCGGGTTTTTACCTGGAACCGATAAATATTCAGGTGCTTTGTTGATGGCTACAATCCACTCGTCTTCATAAATAATATGAAGCGGTTTAGACGGATGAATGGCCGTAATTGGGTTTTCATCTACCTCAAGACCATTGAGCATATGGCCTAAAATAGGTGCGCACTTGCTTTTGCACGACGGATAAAAATGACCATGTATGCGCACTTCTGAGTCTGGTGCCATTCCCCACCAAAACTCAGCCATGCAAATAGGTGTGTAGGCATTGAGGTAAGCGTGCTGCAATAACTTTGGTGCTGCGCATTCTCCAGCGCCTGCAGGCGGAGAATCGACAAATAAATTCAAGACATTTTCTGACTGGCCTTTCGCATTTAAAAAAGTGTAGCGTTCAAAAATGCGGCGTTGCAAATCCGCAGAATGCGCGGCGCGGCGCAGCTTTAAATCTTCGATTTTGTGCTTGTAATCGAGAACAATTATTTGTTTCTCTTGAATGGCAGACTCCGCCATTCGTTTGAGCGCTTTAAGTTCCCGGCTCTCCTGCATGCTCTCCAAACGCAATGCTTCCAAAACTCCTGAATAAGCACCCCCAGATTCATCGAGTGCTTTTCTTTTTTGATCACGAAGCGCTTTAGCTATTTTATTTTTTTGTTGGAACTCCTGGATTCGTGCTGCCCAATGATGTGTTATTTTCAATTCGGCATCCTTTAGTCTTTTTAATTCCTGTGCATTTTCTAGCGCTTCTAATTGCAGCGTAAGCTGATGGATTTCTTGCTCTTCACGCCTAAAAAACCCTTGGGCTTCGAGCAAGTCAAAAACCGGTGGAACAAAACCAGAATGGTCATTGGAGTTTGCGAGTTTTCCAGAAAACGCAGCTAAGTAACCTAATTCTTGATTGGAATTTTGTACCACTAATACGCCAAACATTTTGCCAATGGCTCCTAAGCGCTCCTGACGCGCTATACCAAAATCGTGGCCAAAATCTGCTGTAGAAAGGCGCTGTTGCAAAAGGCGGGTAGCCTGCAGCGCCAGCGGGTGGACATCGTAGTAAAAAGGAAAGGTAAAGCGTTCAGGTAGTTCTTGGCTTTGAAATTCCTGAGAGAAGGGAATAAACATAAAACAAAGGTCAAAAAAAACGCCCTCGTTGGAGGGCGTTTTTCATTTCTTTTGAAAGAAATTATTTGATCACAACGTTTTTAGTAGTTGTAAGACCGTCTACAGTAACAGTAACAATGTAGCTTCCTTTAGCAACGTTTTCAGTTGAGAAAGAAACAACTTGTGTTCCGTTAAGGTTAGTCATGTTTTTAGCAGCAATAACGCGACCTTGAAGATCCATTAAAGCAACTGCGTAATCGTTGTTTGTAGCTTCGAAAGAAACGTTCACTTCAGAAGAAGCCGGGTTAGGGTATACATTCATTGCGATTGTAGCCAACTCATCCATTCCTAAAGCGCCTGTTTTGAAAGCACGTGTATCAGAAGAAGCGAATTCGCCACCAGAACCGATAGTTGTACCGTTTGCGTCTACCAAAGAGTATGCACCGTTACCGTAAAGACAGCAGATACCATCTCCGTATGTGTCGAGGATTTCGAAAGTATAACATTGTGATGGGTTCAAGGTAACCATTTGTGGCGCTTGTACAGTTGTACCATTTGCCCCTAAGTCAGCCCAGCTACCACCACCTTGTGCTACAGTTGCACCAGTGCTGTTTTTGATAGTCCAAGAAGTTTCTGATGCGTAACGGTCTGTAGTGATATTTACAGTTACGTATTGTGAAACAGCGTTTGCAGCAGCAGCAACTGTTACGTTAGCACCGTTGTTAGCAGTAGAGGCATCGCCAGCAGTTGTTACAGTTACAACCAAAGCACCACCAGTGAAGTTAGCGATAGGCGTACAAACTACGTTTGCAACACCATATGTAGCTAGGTTACCGCTGAAAGTACCTGTAGAAACTGTAGTACCACCTTGTGTGATGGTTACAGTTGCAGCAGTAAGTGCAGATGTGCCGTTGTTTTGGATATCAATTGAAGGCGTGTAAGCACCTTCACAGTGTACAGATGCACCTGTGTAAGTCAAGGCAGCAACGTCTGCAGGAGCAGATGCTGGTGGAGGACATGCAGCAACAGTTGCGTAAAGAGCCGAAGCACTTAATTGACCAACTTCTTCGATGATGCGGTTAGGGCAAATACGATAAATTGTTGGAAAATAAGCAATTGCGTAGTCGTTGTTGACTTGGTTAGCCACAGCAGAAGCTGGGTTGGCCATTGGGAATTGGATTTGGTTACCAGCAGCTGGCTCAATCCAGTTGCCGATTGCGCCAGAACCGTCGAGCATTGTTGCGTCAGCAGTTGTGCCATCACCTTCGATCCAGATCACCATAACGTCGTCTGTTGTAGTAGTAGAAACGCCAGCAGCGCCACTAGGACCATGTGCCGTATAAATATCTTCTAAAGCGCCTCCAAGGTGGTAGTTCCAGCACGGACCACACCAAGTTGCAGATACATCTAAGAATACTGTGTATCCTTGATCTAGGTAGTCATAAAGGGTATAAGACCCGTTATTAGTTGTTCCTGCAGTAGCCAACCAAGATTGGTAAGCAGTAACAGTAAAGTTTGGAGCAACGCTACCAGGGGCTAGCTGCGCATTCGCACTAACACCTGCAAGTAACATAGCAGCTGAGAATAATAGTTTTTTCATGCGTTAAATTTTAAGTTTGTGTAAATATAAAGAAATTCCGGTCAAGGAAAAAACACAAGCGGGCAAAAAGAAAAGAAAATGCTTATTTTTTCTTGAGTTGCTCTTTGATAAAGACCTCAATTGCACCAACCATTGAAGGGGCCTTAGGATGAGGCGCATGGATATCTAGGCGCAAGTTGTTCTTGAGAACTGCATTGGCAGTTGTGGGGCCAAAAGCCGCTATGGCAGTTGTGTTTTGCTTGAAATCGGGGAAGTTCTTCAACAAGGACTCTATTCCGCCCGGACTAAAAAACACCAGCATGTCGTAGTACACATCTTCTAAATCAGAGAGGTCGGCAGCAACTGTTCGGTATAAAATTGCCTTTGAGAATGGAATATTGTATTGCTCAAGCGTTAAAGGAATGTTGTCGCGAAGGATGTCGGTACAAGGCAATAAAAACTTCTCGCCTTTTTGTTTTTTCATGAGCTCAGCCAACTCATCTATTGTTTGCTTGCCAAAAAATATTTTGCGCTTGCGATAGGTAACGTATTTCTGAAGATAAAGCGCCACCGCTTCGGTGATACAAAAGTACTTCATGGTATCAGGGACCTCAAAACGCACAGCTTCAGCCATTCTAAAGAAATGATCTACAGCAACTTTGGAAGTCAGGATAACTGCAGTATGTGCTGAGATGTCTACTTTTTGGGTACGGAAATCTTTGGGGTCAACGCCCTCCACTTTGATAAACGGACGAAAATCAATTTTGAGCTTGTATTTTTCAGCTAAATCAAAATAAGGAGATTTATCGCCTTCTGGTTTCGGCTGGGAAACTAAAATGGTCTTAATAGCCAAAGTTATCGTTTTAATTAATTGTATTCGCCCGAAAGCCAACGCCATACAAATAGGATGGGCAGGATTTCCAAGGCGCAAAGGTACAAAATTAAATAATACCATTCCAAATTTGCCTGAAGGCAGGCTCTCCAAGCTTTGATCAAGCGCCAACAATAGGCTAAAATAAAGATCAGCACATAAGCTTGTTTGAGTATTTCATTGGCCTGACCATAAATTAACCACAGAAAAGAAAGGCCTAAATAGACCAAGCCGACAAAAGACCAAACCTGCTTATTGATTTCGGCAATATGGCCAACCAGTTTCCAATTGTCGGTCAAAAATAAGGCCAAGCGAAAATTGAGCAATTGAAATCCTGCGTATGCACAGACGAACAAGACAGCCAACCCCAATGCGTCAAGCCGTTCAAAATAAGTAAACAAAAAAAGATACGTACTTAAAGAAAATGAAATAAGCGCGTTACTTAGCAATAAGGATTGGGTCTCGGGTCTGATTTTCTCGTCGTCAAAACCAAAGCTCTCTATTTTACTTAATTTCCAGAAGCGCTTCCAGGATAAAGACAGCGCATCTGGGGTGCGGATCCGGGCATAAGCGATGAAGGTCAAGGAAAGCAGCGAGACGAACAGCAAATAGCTGTTCATCTGGGAGGCTCTTTCTATGAGTTCGAATCTTGGCACGTAATGAATTTTGAGTACAAAAATAATTCAAATTTGCATGCTACAGCTGCACAGAATATTACGTACTTTTGTGCCACAAATCAACCATCATGAAAACCGATTTATACCAGCACCCAGACTACTTTAACATGGACGACCTGCTCTCAGAAGAGCACAAGCTTGTTCGTGACGCCACCAGAGCATGGGTTAAAAAAGAAGTCTCGCCGATTATTGATGAGCACTACGAAAAAGCAACCTTCCCAATGCACCTCCTCAGTGGGCTCGGAGAAATCGGCGCTTTTGGCCCTTACATTCCAGAAGAATACGGTGGGCCTGGCCTGGACCAAATTTCATACGGCCTTATCATGCAAGAACTCGAACGCTGTGACTCCGGCCTGCGTTCTACAGCCTCTGTGCAGTCTTCTTTAGTCATGTACCCGATCTGGAAATACGGATCAGAAGCACACAAACAAAAATACCTGGCCAAACTCGCTTCTGGCGAAATGATGGGTTGTTTTGGTCTTACAGAGCCAGACTACGGTTCAAACCCTGGCGACATGATCAGCAATTTCAAAGACGCTGGTGACCACGTTATTTTGAACGGTGCCAAAATGTGGATTTCAAACGCACCTTTTGCCGATATCGCTGTGGTTTGGGCCAAAGATGAATCCGGACGCATTTACGGACTCATCGTAGAGCGCGGCATGGAAGGATTCTCCACTCCCGAAATGCACGGTAAACTTTCGCTGCGTGCATCTGCAACCGGCGAACTCATTTTTGACAACGTCAAAGTTCCAAAAGAAAATATTCTACCTGGTCGCTCAGGACTTGGCGCTCCACTCAGCTGCCTAGACTCCGCACGTTTTGGTATTGCTTGGGGTGCTTTGGGTGCTGCAATGGATTGCTATGACCAAGCATTGCGTTATTCAAAAGAACGCACTCAATTCAATGTGCCTATTGGCGCTTTTCAGTTGATTCAGAAAAAATTAGCCGAAATGATTACCGAAATCACAAAGGCGCAACTTCTTACCTTCCGCTTGGGTCAATTGCGCAACGAAGGCCGTGCAACTACAGCTCAAATATCTATGGCCAAGCGCAATAATGTTGAGATCGCGCTGAACATCGCACGTGAAGCACGTCAAATACACGGCGGCATGGGTATCACTAGTGAATATTCAATGATGCGCCATATGGCCAATCTTGAATCGGTAGTGACCTACGAAGGAACCCACGACATTCACTTACTTATAACTGGTATGGACGTAACAGGCATCCCGGCTTTTACAAGAGAAATGCCCAATCTATAAAGATCAAATATCTTCGCTTTCCGAAAGCGCATCCCCTCGCAAGAGGCGGATGCGCTTTCTTGCTTCTGCACCAAATAAACTGGCTTTGTATTCCATGAGCAAGCGCTTGTACAATGCCTCGGCGGCTGTTTTGTCGCGTAAATTTAATTCATTGATTTCCGCCATCCGAAACAGCGCGTCGTCAGCTAGAATATCCTTGCTGTGTAATTTGAGGAGGTCCTCATAATAGCCCAAAGCCCTTTGCCATTCGCCGCGTTGCTCCATTGCCTGTCCCTTGCGATACAAGATTTCATCTGCCAAAGCATGATACGGAAAGGCATTTTGGATGCTGTCAAACAACACAAACGCAGAATCTAATTTTTGTTGGGCAATCATGCGGTCCGCATTGGCAAACCACAACATCACCTGATAATTACTATCAAGGCCATAGTTGTCTGTAATAAACACCGAGAGTTGGATGGCATCATTCGAAATAAAACGCGAAGTGCCCTCCTTGAGTACGTCTAGTTGAGACTGCGCAAATTCAAATTCCCCGTCATAATAGAAAATTTTGGCGTTTTTGAACTTGGCTTCGGCACCGATTGTTTCAAACTTAAAATCGTTATCGATTTGCATGTAAATCAACGAAGCCTCCCAGATATCACCAGCAAGCACCTCTACGTCGGCCAAAAGCATTTTGGCTTGCGCGCGCTGTATGTCTGTAAGCCCAGCCATGCGTATAATTTCTTGTAACTCTTCGATGGCAAGCGCTGCCTGTTGGGCATAAAAAGCCCTGATTTCTGCGAGTTGTAAGGACACTTGAAAGGTAACCCTACTTTTGCCTAAACGCGTTAAAGCTTGTTCAAAATCAACAATGCACAACTTGATTTCTTCGGCATTGAAATTTCGAAACTGCGTGACTTGAATAAATCTTGCGTTCAATAAAGACAATTGCGCTTCATAAAAATGAGGCTGTTCAGGGCCTAAGTCAATAACATATTGAAAACATTTATTTGCCTGGTCAAAAACAGCGTTTTCCACACAAATTTGACCGAGTTCAAGCACTTCTCTGCCGTCGCTTTTGGTGCGTTTGTCTAGCGCAATGACTTGGGCTACTGCGCCAGAAAAGTCTCTGCTTTGAACGAATAGCCAAATGAGCATTTGATTGAACACAATAGGTGCGCTTGCTTGTTGCACCCTTTTTAAGAGTTCCTCTTTGGCCAATAGAAAATCTTGACCGCCTACAGCGCTCAAATCCATCCTCGAGCCAACTGCTTGCTG
>CAMDFN010000008.1 GCA_945897565.1 Chryseobacterium gleum | reverse complement strand
AATGCGTCGATCGATTTAGCAGGTTTTTACCTTTCTGACGATCCACTTGACCTGATGGCTTGGGCTTTTCCTGCCGGCACAAGTATTCCGGCCAACGGTTATTTGCTCGTTTGGGCCGATAACGATGTGAATCAATTAGGTTTACATGCCAATTTCAAGCTCAGCGCTGGCGGCGACTACGTCTACCTTTCACACGGTTTCAATGTACATGATCAAATCGCTTTTGGCCCGCAAATAGCAAACATCTCCTACGCCCGCTGCCCAGATGCAGGTCTAGATTTTGCCACTATTATCCCAACACCGTTGGCCAATAACAATTGTAATATTGGTGTTCAAGAAAATGAGTTGCTACAAGTACAGGTTTATCCAAACCCATTTGCTGATCAATTTACAATTGAAAGTCACGAGGACAACTTGCAATTAAATATCAGGACTTTAAATGGCCACCTACTTTATGCTTCATCCTTTCAAAATGGCAAACATCAAATAGATGCAAGTGCTTGGGCGAGTGGAATCTACATCCTTGAGCTTGCCTCTCAAAAAGGGATTCAAACACGCAAATTAGTAAAGTATTAAACGCAGTTGCTACACTGTAAAGGTTATTTCTTCCCTTTTGCTTTCTTAGGCTTGCCGTATTTTTCCTGCATGGCTTTTTTGTGGTCGTAGCGTACGTTGACCTTTTTATTCTTGGCCTTCTTCTCGTGAAAAGACGCTCCTTTGTTTTCACGCGTAGGTAGCTTGATGGGTTTTCCAGGAATCACAAGCTTGGGTTTTTCAAATTCCAAGAGTTCTTCTGTGAATTCAACACCTGCCGGAGCAGCGTCAAACGGCAATTGTTTTTGCATCGATGCTTCTATAGTGGCTAGCTGAGGCTCGTCTTTAGCGGCAACAAAAGTAATGGCGATGCCATTTTTATCGGCTCGGCCGGTTCTTCCAATGCGGTGGATGTAATTTTCAGGATTATCCGGAAGGTCAAAATTGATGACGTGCGATACATCTGTTACGTCGATACCGCGTGCAATGAGGTCTGTTGCAATAAGAATGCTGATTTCACCCGTTTGAAATTGCTGTACGGTATTGAAGCGAAAATTTTGTGCTTTATTGGAGTGTATGATTCCTAGGCTTTCTGCGTAAAATGGTTCGAGTGCTTCATATAAGCGGTCTGCCAAAGAACGAGAAGAGACAAAGACCAAAATTTTTGAGTTTTCGGTGGTGTTGTCCAATAAATGCTGCAACAAGGCCACTTTAGACAAGAAGTTTTGTACCTGGTAACCAATTTGGTCAATTTTTTCAAGTGGAGAGCCTGCTCTTGCCGCTTCTATGCGTTCGGGTGCAATTAGGTAGTCTTCTAAAAAGACTGAAACTTCTTCGGATAGCGTTGCTGAAAAAACCATGTGTTGTTTTTTGGCAGGCAAAAATTCGAAGATGCGCAATAATTGTGGTCGAAAACCAAGGCTCAAGGTTTCATCTACTTCATCGATAACCACTTTTTTAATGTGCTTGAGTTGCAAAGAACCGGTGGCGGCAAGATCTAAAATGCGCCCTGGAGTGCCCACGAGGACATCTAAGCCTTGTAAAACCATTGCTGCTTGCGTACTCATATTGGTGCCGCCATAGACGCCGCCAACAGCTACATTCATGTAAGGGGTTAATTTCTCCACCTCGCGCACCACCTGTGCAACCAACTCTCTGGTCGGGACAATTATCAAAATTTGTGGATGCGGTTCTTTGGAGAATTTCCACATGCACAAACAAGGTAATAAATAAGCCAATGTTTTACCTGTTCCGGTTTGTGCAATACCGATGGTGTCCTTGCCAGACATCATGACATTGAAACTAACCGCCTGAATGGTAGTGGGGATTTCATACCCAAGATCATCCAAGGCAGACCAAAGTGGTTTCTTTAAATTTAAATCACGAAAATTCATGGCGCAAAGATGACAATAATTCAGCAACAAAAAAGGCCCCGAATGGAGCCTTTATGGAACTAAAAACATATTTTATTGATCAATGCTTCTCTTGATGCTGATTTCCACCTTGTGAATGGTCTTTCATTTCAGCTTTCATCTTTTCGAACTGAGCCGCAGTGAGGATGTTTTTGAGCATCTCGATTTGGGCCTCGCGGTTTGATTTGATGATGCTGCGTTTTTCTTCTTCTGAAAAGTTGCTGGTGCGGATGCCTTCGTTTTTTTGAGCAATGCCTAAATTGATGTTGTAAACTTCTTCTTTTTGGGCTGCGGTAAGTTGGAGTTCGCTTGCCATTTTTTCGGTCTGAAACTTAGCGCGTTCTTCGGGCGTTTTGGGCTCGATTTCTTTGGAAGCGGGTTGCTGAGCAAATGCTGTCAATGAAAGCAAGAGGCTGAGGGCAAAAAGACTTAATTTTTTCATGAGCTATAGAATAAATAATAAAGTGTTAGCGTTCAACGAAAATACGCAAAAAAGTTACACGAAAGCTTGCTCGCTCTTGTGCTTTATTTAACTTCGTGTCAAATGCGACTCGCCAACGAACATCCGGACTTAAGACGAAAATACGATCAAATAGTTGCTTCGCAAGATACATTTGGTTTCTTTGCGCAAAGTTGGGTGCAAGATATCCTGCATCCCCATTGGGAATATCTCCTCGATGATACCCAAGAACTGGTTATGCGGGTGCCGTTCACCAAGAAGTTTGGCTTGAAGGCTTACTTGCAGCCTTTGTTTTTGCGCGCTTTACCTTTGCTTGCTGGTCATTCAAAAGCCGATTTAAGTTTATTGAAATCAAAATTATTTCTGCACCTTAATTATGATTTTCCTAAAGCCATAGAAGGAGTAAAAAATAAAGGTAAATACCAACAATTACATTGGAAAGAAGGTATTTCCGCTATAAGGGCAGGGTATTCTGACAATGTGAAGCGCAGCCTCAAAAAAGCAAAGGATTTGGCATTGCAGCCAATCGCCTACAGTCAGTTTCAAAACTTCTTTATCGCTCAAAAAGGGGAGCGCCTAGGGAATTTAAATGCTGTAGCTTGGACGCGCTTGGCTGCGCTATGTGCAACTGCCCAAGAAAAGGAACAAGCCTTTTGTGTTGGGGTTTGGAGTGGAGAGGTTCTCTTGGCGGTAGGGCTGTTCTTTAGATACCAGCAGCAACTTTATTTCATGAAGGGAACCCTCAATGAACAGGGCAAACAACAAGGTGCATTGGTTTTTTTAATAGATGCCGTATTAGAAAAATATTGCCTAGAAGTTCAAACCCTAGATTTTATTGGCTCTAACCAAGAAAGTATTGCCGCTTTCTACAAAAAGTTTGGCGCCAAAGATCAAGCTTACGGCATTGTAAAAGGCCGAATCCCATTGGTATAGATGCTTTTTTACGGTTTTCGTTCTTATTTATACAAGAGCTCATCGACAAACAACCACGTTGGATTGCCCGCGCCTAAATGCCAAGCAGGCAATAAGCCGGGGTTTGAAATGGTATAGCGTAAATAATTGTATTTTAATGATTTATCTTTTTCTACATCAATTAAAACTTCATGTCTAAACGGGTTTTTGTCGGTGGGGGTGGCTTGTGGCAATTCTTGCTGCGCAATTGCAAAATAGTCTGTTCCGTTCAAGCTCGCTTCTACGGTAATTTTACTCGGTGAAAAGATCCATGCTTTTTGATCGCGGATAAAAGAAACCCCAACGGTGTTGATTTCTTTGGCTTCTTTAAATTCAATGATGGCTACAACGTCTTGCTTGTAATAGCCCTGATAATCACCGGTTCTGAATTCATTGCCACCGCGCAGGCCGTCTATCAGTGCGTCTTTACCAGAAGCGGTATATTGATTTGAATAGCTGCTCTTTAATTGCAGCTGTACATTCGGGTCTTTTTTAATAAACGAAGAAGATACCTCAGCACTCCAGTAATGCAATCCTTGCCTTTTGACGAGTAGATCTTTGTATCCTGCTTTAATAGAGATATTTGAATTGGCGCGAATGTAAAAAGGTTGCTGATAGCTTTGCCATTTCTGAGCATCGATTTGATAATACAGCGTTGTTTCAATTTGCTTTTCCATCGCTGAAATGCGCACAACATCAATTTCTATCAATAGAGAATCGTTAAAAACACGCTGTTCTGTTTTGATAAAGGGCACGGGTGCAAAGAAGGCGGGTACTTTGTTGACAATTTGTTTTTGTGCGATAGTTTGCGCTTTGGGCTCGGGTCCCATGACAAAAGTAAGGATGCCTCCTTGCATGAGTTGTTCATGGCTGATTTCCATTTTTTCGAGGTTCTGGCCATTCCAAGAAACATGCTTGATGTATTTGTTCTCTTTTGATTGCTCATGGCAATTGATGTGTATGCTCTTGCCATTTTCTAATTTGATAGTGGCGCTGTTCATGAGTGGTCGGCCGATTTGATATACAGGTTTGCCTGGTGCAATTGGGTATAAACCGAGGGTGCTCAGCACATACCACGCGCTCATTTGACCGCAGTCTTCGTTTCCGGAAAGGCCATCGGGTGCATTTTGGTACATTTCGCTCAGAATGCGATCAACGTAGTGTTGGGTTTTGTGCGGCGCATTGGTGAAATTGTACAAATAAGCCATGTGGTGTGAAGGTTCGTTGCCGTGTGCATATTGGCCGATAAGCCCGGTGATGTCGGCTTGTTCGCGACCGCTGAGTTTCATGTCGGTGGTAAACAGGCGATCGAGCCAGGTTTCCAAAGAATCGGGGCCGCCGAGTAGGGTTGTGAGTAGTTCTATCTGCTGCGGCGCATAAAGTGAGTATTGCCAAGAGTTGGCCTCGGTATAATTGAAGTTGACTTCAGAAGGGTCAAAAGGACCATACCATTGGGCGCCGCGGCGTGCGCGCATGAATTTGGTATTTGGGTCAAAGAGGTTGACAAAATTTGTGCTGCGCTGTTCAAATTCAAGGGCGACTGCTTTGTTGCCAAGCGCGCTAGCCATGGTGGCAATGCAGAAGTCGTCGTAGGCGTACTCCAATGTGCGCGACACCGATTCGGGCTCGTCGGCCGAACTGATCAGGCCATTCTTGGCATAGGCTAACTTGCCAAATTCATTGGCTTTGGCGGTGCTCACCATTGCTTTGAGCGCTTTGTTGGCATCGAAATCTCGGATGCCTTTCATGTAGGCGTCTGAGATGACACTTACGCTGTGGTAGCCAATCATGCATTCGGTTTCGCAGCCGGCAAGTTCCCAAACGGGTAGGTCGCCACCTTCTTCGTACTGACGTAAAAATGTTCGGATATAGGCACCTGTGCGTTTTTGGTCTATGATCGTGAAAAGAGGGTGGTTGGCGCGGTAGGTATCCCAGAGTGAAAAGACGGTGTATTGCTGGTCTTTTAAGTTGTCGAGTTGGTGAATTTGTTGATCGCGTCCGCGGTAGCGGCCATCGATGTCGCTCATGAGGTTGGGCGCTACCATGCTGTGATACAATGCAGTGTAAAAAATAGTGCTCGTTTGGCGCTCAGCATTCAAACTTATTTTTTGGAATTCTTGGTTCCATTTCTGGAGGTTTTCGTTGTAAACCCTTGGCAGTGAAAAATGAGGTATTTCTGCCTCTAAATTTGTTTTGGCGCCAGCGGCATCTACGTGAGACATCCCTACTTTGATCGATAACTCTTGGGTATCTATCGGAAATTCCAACAAGAGCTTGAGTTCTCCGTTTTCATTGCGCAAGACATGACTGATGTAAGGAACCGATGTGGTCAGATGGAAATAAAAATGTTGTGCAGTTGCCCAGGCTTCAGAAATGCGGTAGCCACTGATGTTATGTGGGTCAATTACATTGATTTCACCTTTGGTGAGTTTGTCGCGGTAATTGAGGTCGAGGAGGATGTATTTTTTTTCCGTGGCATTCAAAAAGGTGTATTGATGTATGCCTGCTCTTTCGGTAGTGGACAAATTGACGCGGATGTGCTCATCTGTGAGCAAAACTTCATAAAAACCAATTCTTGCTACTTCGTCGTCATGGCTAAACGCAGCACCGTAGCCATTAGGGTCTTCAAATTTGCCTTTCCATTTGGCTTCGCCGCTTTGCGGAACAATCAATAAGTCACCGTAGTCTGGTACGCCCGTTCCGCTCAAATGTGTATGGCTAAAACCGTAAATTATTGAATCTGAATAATGGTAACCTCCGCAGCCATCCCAGCCGTCGTAGCGGGTGTCGGGGCTGAGTTGCATCATGCCAAATGGCGCGCACACCCCAGGAAAGGTATGGCCGTGGCCGCCTGTTCCGATCAGCGGATTGACGAGCATGGTGGGTAAGAAAATATCTTTTTGTTTGGGGATTTCTCTAGAAGCACCAAAAGCATTTTGGGCTTTGTCACTCGCTTTTTGTAGGGCAGGAACCTGCGCTAGACTTTGCAAAGAAAGAAGGAGGGTAAGAATGCCAATATTGAATTTTGTCATGAATGAAATTTGCGTTTGTTGAGGGCACTGAAGTGGCGAATGCCTTTTCCGAAGTAGTCCCAAATGATGAGGCCATGGTACTTAAAGGGTTTGTGCATAGCCGCCTTTCGCTTTTTGTAAAAAGTACCAAAATGGCGGTACAAAGCCATGTGTGCCAAGAATACTTGCCAAGTGAGTACAGGCTTGCCTTTAATGAGAAATTGGATGGCGGCGATGCCGTCTAGGGCCATGCGGAGGAAGAGCAGCGCGAACAAATATTTTGGTTGGTTCTTGACAATTGTCCAGAGGCTATTTCTGAAATTCAAGAATACTTTGCGCGGGCTCTCGTAGCCGAGTGTGCCGCCTCCCAAATGATACACCTTTGAACTCGGTAGGCAGTAAAGTTTTTTGCCAGAGCGCGCTAAGCGCAAACAAAGGTCGATCTCTTCCATGTGTGCAAAAAATGCGGCGTCAAAACCACCTGCGTCGTGAAAATCTATGCTGCGGATGAGCATTGCCGCACCCGAAACCCAGCTGACTTCTTGCGGGCTGTCGTATTGAGCGTTGTCTTCTTCTACAGCCTCAAAAATACGGCCGCGGCAAAAAGGAAAATAAAAGGTGTCTAGATACCCGCCTGCTGCACCGGCATGTTCAAATTTGTTGGGGTCGAGATCGGAAATTACTTTTGGTCCAACGGCGGCGGTATGCGGGTTGTTTTTTAAAAACTCGAGAAGTGGGGTATCCCAGTATGGGGTGAGGCGTACGTCGCTGTTGAGAATGAAATAAAGTTCATATTTGCCTTTTAACTGTGCTAAAGCCTCATTGTAGCCACCTGCAAATCCAAAATTTTGAGCGAGTGATATGACCTGAACTTGTGGAAAGTTGGTTTTGAGTAATGAAATTGAGTGATCTGTGCTCGCGTTGTCGGCAATGAGGATGTCCCAGTTGGGGCTGTTGTCAATGACGCTAGGAAGGTAAGTTTGCAGGTGCTGTTCCCCGTTGTAATTGAGGATGACAATGGCGCTTCTCATCTGGTTTAGTATTGGCGGAAGAAGTCACTGGAGTTGCCACCAAAATGTTTTACGTTTAACATGTTGGGGTCGTCTACGGTGCCATTGACGGTGTTGCGTTTGTTTAGTATTTGCTGCCAAGCTGGGTTGCGGAGTTCACCGACCATATCGGAGTGGAGCAAGCGGTGGTTGTTGCTGACGAGGTCGGGATTGTAAAATACAAAGCGGCGGTTGCTGTAAATACCAATTTTGTCGTAGGTCCAGATTTCGTAGGGGTATTCGCTTGGTGAAGATTCTTTGACCACCACCGAGTTGGGCTGGCCATATTTGAGGTAAACGCGCCCGCGGTCGGTTTCGAAGCCCTCCATGTAATTATTGGCGTAGTATTTTTCCACTGAACGCACTTGACTTTGGTACTTGACCCATTGTTCATAGGCTTTGGCGCCGGAGGTTTGATACCAAAACGCTTGTAAGTGCTGTCGCATTTGAGAGCTATCGTTGGCTTTTAAAATATCGATGAGCGAGCGAATTTCGCCGGGTTTTGCAATAGGGATCAGGCTTTCAAGAAAATAGGAAACGCTGTCTGGATGCAGCGATTCTTGGAAAGAGGGGTCTAAGACCATTGAAGCGATATCAAAAGCGATTTCGCTGTCATTGAAGCGCTCAAAGTCAAAATATTGATTGCAAATCTGACCTGTTTGGAGGTCTTTGGCCTGAAGTTGCAGTTGGTAGGTGCCAGTGAAGAGATCAGAGATGTCAATTTCTTGCAGGAGCGCCAAAACGGGCTCTCCTTGATTGGGATAGGTTTTCGTAAAGCCAAGCGCAGGATAGTTTTGTCCGGTTTCAGCATTTACAACTTTACGTTCGATTTGTAGGGCACTCGTTGCGCCGTAGACTTCGGTATAATAAGGTAAGTTATTCATCTCCTTATTGAAGTAATTTTTGAGCAGCGGAATGATATAGTGGTTGGATTTGGTGAAGCGCGATTGCTCTTCGCTGTCAAAGGCGAGGTCGACGAGTTCTATAGATGAAAAGCGAAGTTGGTCTCGGTTGTCTGTGATTTGAAATGGAATGGTGCCTGAAATGTTGCTTTTTGCTCGGTTGGCATCTTCGAGTTGAATAGAGAGGGTGTAGGTGCCTTTTGAAAGTGGCACACGAATGATTTCTAGGAAATTGTTTTGGGTAGAATCTGTAGAGATAGGGGAGTCTAAGGCATAGAAGTCATTGAAGACGACGTTGCCAAGGGAGTCGGCAATGGCGCAATCTACTATAACCGTAGCTTTGGTGCCGCCTTCGCAAGGTTTGAATTGGGTTGTGTAGCCCGCAAATTCGACGTAGATTTCTAGGTAAGGCCCAATTTCGGGCGCAAAAAATTGCTTGGTATCTAGATAAGCCTTGATTTTGTTTTGGGCCTTAAGATTGACCTGAAAACCAAATAAGAGCAGCAATAAAAGGAGGTAAAGGTTTTTCATCGCCTTAAATTTACAAAAAGCCTGCTAATCTTCGATGTTGAGACGGATTTTCTGACTCAGCTGGCGGTTATAGGTTTCAAGCAGGTATTTGAAATAGTTATCAGTGCATTTGGAGATGCATTTGGTGTAGTGCTTGATGCGGTGCTCGATGTGGTCTTGGAGGAGTTTTTGCAGCTCAAGTGCGTTATCGAGGTCGGTGGCAGATGCCGCAATAGCAGCGTAGTGATTTTCGATCGAGGCAGCAATCGCATCTTTGCCTTTGCCACCTTTATCTATGGCGGCAAGATAGCACTCTTTGATCGAGAATTCTTCTAGAATATGTGTTCTGATGAGTTGTTCAAAGCCTTTCGGATATTCGTATTCGACTTCAAATTCCATGTCTTCGAGCTCGGAAATACGAGACTCCAAAAAGCGGTCTGGGAAGCGAAAGGCATCTTGCCAGTTGATGTAATCTTGCCAATAGCCAAAACGACGCACGTTGTTGCCAAGGTCTATGATTTTGAACTGATTTTTATTGGGAATACTGCGCGAGCCACGGCCGATCATTTGGTGATACAGCGTAAGTGAGCGGGTGGCGCGGTTGATAATAATGGTTTGTACCGTAGGTTCGTCGAAGCCCGTGGTGAGGATGCCCACGGAGGTAAGAATGGCGTCTGGGGTTTCTTTGAACCATTTGATGACGTCTTTGCGGTCTTTGTCTGAGAACGTAGAGTCTAGGTGACGTATATTGTATTTGAGTTTTTTAAACGATTCTTCTACCCGGCGCGAGGTTTCGATACCGGCATTGAAGATGAGTGTTTTTTCGCCGATGGCCACTTCTTCGTAAGCAAAAATAAGCTTTTCTTGCATGAAGTAATTGGAGTAGAGCAGGTCGGAGGAGCTCACGGTGAAGTCTCCATTTGAGCCAATTTTTAGACCGTGGAGGTTGACGTCGTAGGAGTAGGTTTCAGCATCGGATAAATAGCCCTCGCCAATAAGGTTGGAGATGGATTCGCCGACCAAAAGCTTATTGTAGTGGTCTTTGAGGGGTAAATTTCGGTTGCTGCTGAGCGGTGTGGCGGTCACGCCAAGGATATTGGCATCTTCGTAAAACTGAAAAATTTTGCGAAAGCTGTTGTAGTGTGCTTCGTCGACAATGACCAACCCGACGTTCTCAATAAATTGATCGTTTTCGTTGAGGCGGTTGTTGAGTGTCTCGACCATTGCAATAAAACAAGTGTATTCAGCTTGGTCTTCGAGGGTCTTGACCTCCGAATTGATGACTTTATTGGGTACCTGAATGGCTGAAAGCTGCTTAGAGGTTTGAATAGAAAGCTCGATGCGGTGGGTGAGGATCAGGACGTTTTTGCCCGATTCTTCTACATAACGCTTGGCAATAGCCGAAAAAATAACGGTTTTCCCACCTCCGGTTGGGAGCTGATAGAGTAAATTGAAGTTGCTGCCATTTTTTCTAAGTTCGTCGAGGACCTGATTGACGGTCTTTTCTTGAAAAGGATAGAGTTTTTTGGCTTCGTATAAATCGAGATCTAGCATCGGGAAAAAGGGAATTTTGCAAAAGTACGTCCTTTTCCCTGATCTTGCTAATGAAATGTGTTATTTACTGAGATGTTGGAGCAAAATTCCGGCAGCCACGGCCACGTTTAACGATTCGGCGGCTCCTTTTTGTGGGATGCCAATGCGGTGTTTGAGGAGGGCTGTTAAATTGTCGCTGATGCCGTGGCCTTCATGGCCTAAAACCAAAAATTGCATTTGCTCCGGGGCAATTTGTTCAAAATCAGTACCGTCCATGAATGTTCCGTAAGTTTGGTCGGCGTATTTTTTGATGAGTGGCGCGAGTTCTTGGTAGTGAATTTGCACCCGAAAAGCCGATGCCATGGAGGCGTGGATCACTTTCGGACTCAGGTAATCGGTGGTGCCTGGTGCACAATAAATATGTTGGATACCAAACCAATCTGCTGTCCGAATTATGGTGCCGAGGTTGCCTGGGTCCTGAATTTGATCTAGTAAAAGGGCTTTTTGTCCAGCCTTCCAAGGTTTATTCTTTGGATACTTTACGACAGCATTGACCTTTTTTGGTGTTTTGAGCTGCGTTAGTTTTTCGAGGTCATCTAGCGGCGCAACGAGGAGTTCTTTGTTAAAGTGCTCGTATGCCGAGGCTTTATCTTCGGTCACGACGAGTGTCAGAACAAGTTGCGGGAATTCGTCGAGGAGCTCTTTGATGAGTGTTTCACCTTCTAAGTAAAGCATTTGTTCTGCATTGCGGTGCTTTTTGAGCTGCAATTTTTTGATGTCTTTGATCTTTTGCTGACTGAGCTTTTCCAAGGTGAATATTATTTACTTTTGTAACACAATGCGATTGATCTCAAAAGTACAATTATTTGTCGTCACTACACTGCTTTTGGCAAGTTGCCGACTGGCCAAAAACGTGCCGCAGGGCAATTACCTGCTGCACACCACAACTATTACACTAGACAACCCGCTCACCACCAAACTAGACCGCTACGAGCTCTCGCAAGTTTTGCGCCAGCAACCCAACTCCCGCTTTTTTGGTGCGCCTTGGAAGCTATGGTTATACAACGCCATGGATTCCTCAGCTGTAGCCGAAAAAAAAATACTCAAACTTGAACGTTTTCACGAGAAGCTGACGCGCAAACAAGCAAAAGTAAGGCGTGTCAACGCCAAACGCAATGCGCGGGCGCTGCGCAAAAATCATCCTGATTACCGCTTTAAAGCGCAAGCAGACAGCACCTTTAAACAAGCCATTTGGGCGGAAAAGCTCAAATATAAATACGGGCAAAAGCCAGTTGTATTCGATACCGTTTTGCATCAAAAAAACGAAGATCAGCTCGCGCGCTACCTTGTCAAAAAAGGCTATTACTACGGCACGGTGAAGTCAGAACTCAGCTACAACACACACAAACGCAGTGTTCAGGCCATTTATCACATCGACGAAGGCCGCCAATACATCATCGACTCTGTAACATACACTGGCCCAAGATTGCTACGAGACCTCCACCTCAAACTCATTCGCAAAGAATACCTGCCCTTAGGTGTGCATCCGCTCATCGGAAAGCCCTTCGACCTCGATTACCTCAGTAGCTATCGAGAAAAAGTCGCAAAATTCATGCGCGACGAAAGCGTCTATAAATTCAACAGTAACAGCATACAGTTTCAGGCAGATACCAATCGCCAATCAATGACCGTTCATTTGGTCGTTCAATTCGAAGACCGAATGGTGCCGTCGCTACAGAATCCTGATAGCTTGGTGAGTGTGCCCTATCGCGAAACCAAAATCAATAAAGTGTTTTTTCACTTAGCTGACACACTGCAAGTTTCGGGCACGTTTTCAAACGAGCTTACTCAGGCTGGTTTGAGTATCTATGACTCCTTGCAACCTCAGTACCTGAACACCCAAAATCAATTGTTTTACAATGAATTGCGCTATTCCAAAAAGCAAGCGCAAGACCTGAAAGTACCTTTCGGCACCAAAAGTAATTGGCGCAGCATGACACTTCAATTCAACGGGCCAGTTCCTTGGGTTCATCCGGCTGTGCTCGAGATGCAAAATTATTTAGAGCAAGGCAACACCTATAAAGAGTATTACTTAGATCGCTCTTATCGGTCGCTGGTCCAACTCGGGGTATTTAGCTCAGTCAAGCCCTACATAGAAGAGGTGCCGGGCAGCAACCAACTCAATGTGCATTATTATTTAGAACCTGCTCAAAAACAAGCTTGGGCTTTTGACCCGCGCTTTACCTCGAGCTTTGGTTTGCTCGGCGCAGCAGCTTCTCTGAATTATACCAATAAAAATGTATTTGGTGGGGCAGAACGCCTGACCTTCTCCATAGGTGGTGGTTTTGAGTCACAGCCACCCGTTTTTGATGCAAATAGTGAAGCTCAGCTCGTTTCGGCAGGCCGTACCTTTAATACTTTTGAGCTCGGCCCAAGCCTCAAGCTAGATTTGCCAGGCTTGTTTCCAACGCCAGTTACGCTCTTGGGTAAGCGTCAAAAACCCCGCACTGTCATCAGTACGGCCATGAACTTTGAAAAGCGCAATATCTTTGACCGCCGTGTTTTTCAGCTCAATTACACCTGGAAGTTTTTGGTGGGTAAAACCCAGGTTTTTCAGATGGGTTTACCGGGCGCGTCGGTCATCAAATATGTCGATATTCAAAAATCTGCTGCATTTGAGGCACAGCTCAATCAAATCAACGACCTTTTCTTGTTCAATACCTACAGCAATCAGTTTATTTGGCAAGACTTCAAATTTGCCTACGAATATTCCAATAAAGACCAAGAAGACAAACCGGGCCAAAAAAAGCGTTACAACGGCACCCTCTATTTCAATAGTACCTTAGACGCCGCCGGTAATTTGCTTTACGCTTTTCGCGCGCGTCAAGACACCCTCAATGGTCAGTATTTATTAGGAAAACAGCCTTACTCACAATTTGTGCGCCTAGACAACCAACTCATCGCCTCCAAGCGCATGGTCAATAAAAGTACCTTGCATTTGCGCATGCACGCCGGTGCAGGCCTTTCTTACGGCAACTCCAAAACTTCCATGCCTTACGACTACAGTTTCTTTGGCGGAGGTTCCAATGACAACCGCGGTTGGAGGGCAAGAGCGCTAGGTCCTGGCGCCTATAAATACCACCTGGATACCAATCGTTTGGCTACTCAGATTGGCGACATCCGTTTTGGCGGCGCGCTCGAATACCGCTTTGAGATGAGCTCTACGTTTAAAGGAGCGGTATTTACAGATTTCGGCAACATCTGGACCTACCGCGAGGATATCTCCCGCTTGGGCAGCCAGTTCAATTGGCAAACGTTTGTGCCGCAATTAGCTATTTCGGCCGGCTTGGGCTTGCGCATGGACCTCGACTTTTTTATCTTGCGCCTAGATGTCGGTTTCCCGATTTTTGACCCCGCATTTGCCGACGGCGCACGTTGGGTTTTTCAAGACTTCAAAACCCGCCAGACGTATTACGCAGAAGGCATGCAACATTTCAATATGTCTCTAGATCAGGTCAAAGCCATTATGCCAAGACCCTTTTTACCCAATTATCTAAACTTTGGAATTGGTTATCCTTTCTGATATGAAAATAGTTACTCCTTTTATATTATTGGTATTGGTTTTATCCTCCTGCATGAAAGGGCAGAAGGTAGATCTGATCATCCATAATGCCAAGATCTATACCATGGATCTGTCCAGCACGGTTCACGAGGCCATTGCCATTCGCAATGGAAAAATCGTTGAAGTGGGCCCAGAGCGCCAAATTCTCAATAAATACCGTTCTGACCAAACCATCGATGCGCAGGGCAAGGAAATGTATCCCGGCCTTACCGATGCCCATGGCCACATGCTCATGTACGCCAAACAATTACTGGGCATAGATTTGCACGGCGTGCGCTCCGAGCAAGAACTCATACACCGTTGCGAGCAATACAAGGCCCAGCATCCAGATCTCAAATTTGTACTCGGCCAAGGTTGGGATCAATCGCTTTGGGCGGGCCAGCAAATGCCCACTAACGTGCTCCTCAATCAAATCTTTCCCAACATTCCCGTTTGTTTGTATCGTATAGATGGCCACGCCGCATTGGTCAATGATTTTTTAATCCAAAAAAGTAAGTTGTTGGATCAACTCGATGATTTGCGCGGCGGCGAAGTCGTTTTTGCCAAACAAATTCTTGAGGGTAATTTGAATATGCCCAGAAATATCAATTTGCCAACAAATGCCAATTTTGGTCAGAAAATCATTCTTCAAACATACAAACCAACCGGTCTTTTGATAGACAACGCCATGAATTTGGTGCAGCCGCTACTTCCCGATTATTCAAAAAAAGACTACCTCAAAGCACTTTTACAAGTACAAGAAGAGCTTTTGCAATATGGCATCACAGGCGTTCATGAAGCGGGTATCGATTTTGAGCACATTACTTGGTTCAAGCAGCTTATTGCGGGCAAGCGTTTGAAATTGAATCTCTATGCCATGCTCATGGATTCTCCTCAAAACCGAAGTTTTGCACAAAGAAACGGTCCTTTTCGCTACCGAAATCTCTCTATACGCAGTTTCAAGTGCTTTGCCGATGGCGCGCTCGGATCGAGAGGCGCTCTATTGAAAGCACCCTATCATGACCATCCTGAAAGTAAAGGTTTGTTATTAACCGAGATGAAGCGCATGCAAAATCTCGCTCAGTTTTGTGTGAAAAACGCTTACCAAATGAATACCCACAGTATCGGTGATTCCGCAAATGCGTTGGTGCTTTCCATTTACGAGCAAGTTTTCAAGCAAAAGCCCGACCATCGTTTTCGCATAGAACACGCGCAAGTTGTGGATCCAAAAGATTTCCAGAAGTTCGCCAATTTTGCCGTATTCCCATCGGTGCAACCCACCCATGCAGTTTCAGACGCCGATTGGGCCGAGGCACGCCTTGGCAAAGCCAGAATGAATGGAGCGTATGCCTACAAAACACTATTGAATCAGTTTGGCATGATTGCACTGGGCACAGATTTCCCTGTAGAAAAAACCAATCCATTTGCGACCATTCAAGCAGCTTATAACAGTCCGTTCGGACAAGCGCTCACCCTTGATCAAATCATGAGGGGCATGACCATCTACGCGGCTTTTGCTGCCTTTGAAGAAAACAGACTTGGTACTTTAGAAAATGGCAAAGACGCTACTTTTGCCATCTTTGAATACCCTGTGAGTGCCGAAGTCGGGCAAGTACAAAATTATGCCTGGCGCACTTTCATCAAAGGGAACTGTGTTTTCAAGTTGGAAGCATTGTAAAAATGAGTAGTCCATATTCCATCTTTATACATTTAGCATCATGAAAAATAGACTTTTTAAATTTGCATTCATTTTCCTTGCATTAACTGGCCTTGCTCAAGGCACTCAAAAGGACTTTAATTCTTTGGATCAAATGATAGACAACTGGCATATATCTGCAGCTCAAGCCAATTTTGAAGCTTACTTTTCAGTCACCTCTACCAACTTTGTTTTTTTAGGAACTGCACCAGGTGAGCGCTGGGAAAAGCCCGATTTTATGGCTTTCTGTAAGCCTTATTTCGATAAAGGCAAGGCCTGGGATTTCAAGCCGAGCAACCGAAATTGGCAATTTGCTGCCGATGGTCAGGTTGCTTATTTTGATGAGGATTTAAGCACTTGGATGGAAGGTTGCAGAGGAAGTGGCATTTGCATACAAGAAAATGGCCAATGGAAAATTGCTTATTACAACCTCACCGTCTTGATCGAAAACGATAAAATCAAACCATTTATCAAATTACGCAAGCACTAATGTTTGTTTCAGACAATCGCGTTGCAAGCGCTAAGCAGTATTTTTTTGATGAGTTAGCAGACACATTCTCAATGAGTGAATGTAAATCGATGTGGTCTGCACTGCTTTCTACTTATTTTGGTTGGTCGCCCAGCGATATCCTCTTGCATCTCAATGAGCGTTTTTCTGAATCAGACTTACTGCGCATTCGAGGGGTGGTCAAGCGCTTGCAAAAGCAAGAACCCTTTCAGTATATCATTGGTGAAGTCTATTTCGCTGGTTTAAAACTAAATAGCGATCAAAGAGCCCTCATACCAAGACCCGAAACTGAAGAACTCGTGGATTTAATCGTGAAGTTAAATACCTCATTTTCATCGGTTCTCGATTTGTGCACGGGGTCAGGTTGCATCGCATTGGCACTTCAAAGTAAATTTCCGAATGCTAAGGTTACTGGTATGGATATCTCCTCAGACGCTATTGCGCTTGCGCAAGAAAATGCCGCTCTTTTGAACCTAGCTGTTTATTTTGAATGCAGTGATATTTTCAATTTCAATTCGTCAAGAGCAGTTGAGCTTATTGTTTCAAACCCACCTTATATTCCGAATAACGAAAAAGAACAAATGCAGTCAAATGTACTCGATTTTGAGCCGCATATGGCTTTGTTTGTCCCAGACAACGACCCCTTGTTATTTTACAGGCAAATCATCAAAATAGCCCAAACAAGTCTGGTTGTTGAGGGCTACCTCGCTTTAGAAATCCATGAAGATTTAGCTGCTCAAACCTTGGCGCTCTTGCCAACCCACGCATTTAAAAATCAAAGAATTTATCGAGATTTACAAGGAAAAGAACGCATGATTTTGGCGCAAAAAGCTTAACTTTAACTTATGGATCAAAAGGATATTCAGACCCAAATGCAGGCCTTAGCTACGGAGCTGCATGCGCACAATCGGGCGTATTATGTGCTGAATTCTCCCCAAATCTCCGATTACCAATTCGACATGCTTTTAAAGGAGCTAGAAGCGCTCGAAAATAAATACCCTGCACTTTGCGACCCGAATAGCCCCACCAAACGCGTTGGCGGGGACCTCACCAAGAAATTCCAAACCAAAAAGCACCGCATCCCGATGCTTTCGCTTTCTAATAGTTACTCAGAGCAAGAAATCATCGAATGGGCAGAACGCTGTCAAAAAACGCTGCAAGAGGCCTCTGAGTTTGTTTGCGAGCTCAAATACGACGGCGTGGCCATTGGCATGCGCTATCAAAACGGCATGCTCCTAGAGGCGCTTACCCGTGGCGATGGCGAGCAAGGAGAAGAGGTCACAACCAACGTCCGCACCATTCGCACGGTGCCCTTGGCCTTGCTTGGCAATTTCCCTCCAGACTTCGAAATCCGCGGCGAAATCTTCATGCCGCAGCAACACTTTGAACAACTCAACCAACAGCGCTTGGCGCAGGGTGAACCTTTATTTGCCAATCCGCGCAACACCGCAGCTGGCACACTCAAACTTTTAGATTCCAAAGAGGTCGCTAAGCGCGGCCTCGATTGTTATTTATATGGCGTACACGGCTTGGCCAACCTCGCCCAAGGGCATTTTGAAGCCGTGCAGGCTGCCAAAGCTTGGGGCTTTAAAGTTCCAGACCCAGCCTTGCGCATGATCGAAAAAACAAACAGCATTGACGGCATCATGGATTTTATCCACTACTGGGACGCCCAGCGCACCGCGCTCCCTTTTGACATCGATGGCGTGGTGCTGAAAGTCAATTCCTTTGCCCAACAATCCGAACTAGGCCTCACCGCTAAATCACCGCGCTGGGCTATTGCCTACAAATTCAAAACCCAACAAGTAGAAACGCTACTCGAGTCGGTGAGTTTTCAGGTGGGCCGCACAGGGGCCATTACGCCTGTAGCCAATTTAAAACCCGTACAACTCGGCGGTACCACCGTAAAGCGCGCATCTTTACACAACGCCGATCAAATTCAAAAACTTGATTTGTGTGCCTCAGACACCGTTCAGGTGGAAAAAGGCGGCGAAATTATCCCAAAGATTGTTGGAGTCAATCTGAATTTACGCAAGACCTCAAAGCGCATCACTTTTCTTGAAAACTGTCCAGAATGTGGAAGCCTGCTCGTGCGTCAAGAAGGCGAAGTACAGCACTATTGCCCGAACGAACTTGGCTGTAGGCCGCAGGTTACAGGGAAAATACTACATTTCATTAGTCGCAAAGCATTGAACATCGATGGTTTAGGTGAAGAAACAGTTGAATTAATGTATGCTAAAGGCTTGGTTAAAAACCCTTTAGATTTATACAATATTACTTTTGATCAATTACTTGCTTTGGACCGCATGGCAGATAAATCTGCCAATAACCTACTGCAATCAATTGCTGCGTCCAAAACCATTCCTTTTGAACGCGTGTTATTTGGTCTGGGTATCCGCTTTGTCGGCGAGACCGTTGCCAAAAAATTAGCGCAATACTTCAAGGACATCACCGCCATCCAAGCAGCCTCTTTTGAGCAACTTTTAGAAGTCGAAGAAATTGGGGATAAAATTGCCCAATCCGTTATTGACTATTTTTCCAATCCTGTACATCAAGCACTTATTGCAGGTCTAAACGCCTGTGGTTTACAATTTGCAGCGGAGCAAAAGGCAAAAAATTCAGACCTCCTCGAAGGCAAAACTTATGTCATTTCCGGTACATTCGACACCTTCAGCCGCGACGAACTCAAAGAACTCATTGAAAGCAATGGGGGTAAAGTGGGGTCTTCAGTATCGGCCAAAACTCACTTTTTAATCGCCGGAGCCAATATGGGGCCGGCCAAATTGCAAAAGGCAACAGACTTAGGTGTAACTTTGTTGTCAGAAAACGACTTTATCAAACATATTTCAACGTGAGTACGCGCAGCATTTGGGAGCAATTACAGCAAATCGCCATCGTCTGGACCTACCAAGATGAGCAACAAATGCATGACTTCGTCAAGGCCATCGATCAGCTACTCTTGCAAAAGAAATTTGCACACGCCCTCATTATTGTCCATGTCCCCAAAGACCTCGACAAAAAAAAACTTCCGCCACATTTTTTAATTTACTACAACTCGCCAGCCGATTACTCGCTATTTGGCAAGCTCAAAGATGTGCAGCTCGAGGCAGAATTACACAAAAAATACGACCTCTTGCTGTGGTTTGGCTCTCCAGAATCCAAGATCAAGGGCTTGTTAAAAAAGACAAACATCAAGCAGTGGCTTGGTATCAATGAGGTCGACCCTCTTTTTGATATGTTGCTCAACACCCAACAAACCACTCCGGCAGGTCAGCTCGAATTTATCCAACAAACCCTACAACGCATCCAAACATGAAAACATTCAAAGGCTCAGGTGTCGCGCTCGTGACGCCCTTTCAGACCAATGGCAGCATTGATTTTAGTGCACTCCAAAAACTCGTTGCGCTCCAAATCAATGGGGGCACTGACTTTTTAGTAGTACAAGGCACCACCGGAGAGTCGCCAACACTGAGTCAAGACGAAAAGCGCAAAGTTTTGGAAACAGTATTGGAGGTCAATAACGGTCAGTTACCAATTGTATATGGCATTGGGGGCAATAACACTGCTGGTTTAGAGGGGCTTTTCAAAAATCTGCCAACCGGAGTAGATGGTATTTTATCGGTCTCACCTTATTACAACAAACCCACTCAAAAAGGTATTGTTGCGCATTTCAAGCAGGTGGCTTCTTACACCGATTTACCAATTATTCTTTATAACGTTCCGGGCCGAACAGGCTCCAATATGAGCGTAGAAACCACCCTTGAGTTGGCTGAAATCAACAACGTTGTAGCGGTAAAGGAAGCTTCTGGCAACATGGAACAAATTATGGACATCATCCGCCAGCGCAAACCAGGTTTTGCTGTACTTTCCGGCGACGACAACCTCACTATGCCACTCATTGCAGCAGGTGCCGACGGCGTTATTTCGGTAGTGGCCAACGCTTTTCCTGAGCGCTTTTCGCAAATGGTACACGCTTCTATGGCAGGCCAGCTCGACCTCTCCAGAGCAGCACATTACGACTTATTTAACGTTACCAAAATGTTCTTTGAAGAAGGCAATCCGGGTGGTGTGAAAGTTGCGCTAGCCGCTCGTGGCCTGATGCAAGAAACCATGCGCATGCCGCTTTATCCTGTATCTGAAGCTTTGCGCACGCGCATTCAGGCAGAAACTGCGCGTTTGTTGTCTGTTCTGTAAAGATGCACTTCGTTTTTGCTTATTTGATATGCGCTTGCTTATTGTTGTCTTGTAACAATGGAGCACCTCAAAAAACAGCCGGGCATTCAACTTCACAAGTCAACACCAAAAAGCAGGATATACGCAATCACTACGTGCATCTTCATCCCGATTTAGTGGATGTTCAAGAACTCAATTCTCAAATTCAAATTGAACTTAAATATACCAGTTCGGACAATTTTTTAGGTGAAAAACTTTATACTGAAGTTGCCAAAGCTTATCTGCAAAAGGATGTAGCGCTCAGGTTGTCCATGGTTCAAAAGTCATTGACGCGCACATTTCCAGGTCTCAAGCTTGTCATTTACGACGCCTTGCGCCCCGTTTCAATACAACAAAAAATGTGGCAAGCACTCGATACCCTGATACCATCTGAACGTGGTAAATATGTTTCTAATCCCAAGAACCTGAGTTTGCACAATATGGGAGCTGCCACTGACCTCAGCATTTTAGATGCCAAAGGCGCACCACTAGATATGGGTGCGGGCTTCGATGATTTTCGCCCAATTGCCTATCCGAGTTTGGAAGATTCCTTTTTGAGAACAGGCCAACTGACAGCTTTGCAAGTCAAGAACAGAAAAATCTTGCGCAATGCCATGCAAGCACAAGGGTTTAGGCAACTCCCAACCGAATGGTGGCACTACAACGCCTGTAGCCGCGCAGAAGCCAAACTCAAATACAAAGTGTTTTTCACTGAAAGCGATATTTTTACAACACCAACACTGACATCAAATTAAAGAGCATGAAATCTATTTTACTTTCGGTCCTCGGACTCATTTTAGGAGCCTTAACAAATGGCATGATTGTTCAAATTGGCGCAACAATCGTAAGCGCGCCATTAGGTATGGATATTTCAACGGAAGCAGGTTTGGCTAAAGCCATGCCGCTTATGGAATTTAAACACTTTGTGTTTCCGTTTTTGGCGCATGCACTCGGGTCTTTTGTAGGCGCTTTTTTTGTAAGCAAAATGCGTGTGAACCGTACCTTTATCAACGCCATGGCTATAGGTTTTGCTTTTCTAGCAGGAGGTGTCATGATGGTGGTGATGATGCCCGCAACACCTGTGTGGTTCATATTGCTAGATTTAATGCTGGCTTATCTCCCTATGGCATATCTCGGCTACAAACTCGGGCAGCGCTAGTTACTCGATGGGGCCCTGCTGAAAAATGAGCCGACCAGGACGCGTGTAGGGGATAAAATACTTGAAGTCGAGGCCAAAACCTGAGGCAGATACCTCACCGTAGGCGGTTTGGCTGAAATTCTCGAATTGGTACTGTGACAACAACACAAACGCGGGCTGCAGCTGAACAAACGCCGTTGCACCTAAATAATAGACGCCATATTTCTTGTTTCGGTACTCAAAGCCAATACTGGCCCTGAAGTCGAGCCCCACTTTTTTATTGATTTCTACCAAGCCTACCTGCCTGAACTCGTGTTTGTCGGACGGATTGATATAAGTAGCCACACTTGAGGGTTTGTAGAGTATAGCACCACCTAGCGCTGCGTTGGCATAGAATGCGCGGCTGAGTTGGATGCCGATATTGCCTTGGATTGGAATTTCAAACTGTACAAAACGCAGGCGCTGCTCTACGCTGAGCGCGCTGTCGGTGCGGGTGCTTTGAATCGAGAATGTTCTTTGGTTGTAGTAAAGTCCGGTTTCGAGTGAAATGAGGTCGGTGAGGCCGTAGCGCAAAACGCCGCCGAAGGTATAGCCGTTAGCAGGCGTAAGGGTAGTTTGAAGGATGCTATCTGCAAATTTTTGAGCACCTGATTGCATTTGCTGCATCGGGACAATTTGCCGATAATGAAAACCAAAGTAATTGGGCTTGCCTAATTGATTGAAAGCTTGAGTCCGACCAAGTGCAGGAAATAAAAGGAAAATGGCAAGCAAAAAGCGCATACGCAAAGAAACGAAAATTTGACCGAAAGGGTGAGTTTATTCGCTGATCCAGGTACAATTGTATTCGAGGGGGCGGCGGTGTTGGTTCTCGGGCCATTCGATTGCAGGGTAACCAATATAGAACAAGCCGAGGCACTTGTCTTTTTCTTCTAAGCCAAGGAATGTGTTCATGGCCGGGCTGTATATCAGTTTGGGTGTTGACCAAAAGCCCCCGAGGCCATAAGCCGTGCAGCTCAAATGGAGGTTCTGGATGGCACATGCTACCGCTTCAATTTCTTCAATTTCTGGAATTTTCTCGCTTTCTTGACGCTTCATGCAAACGGCCACCACCGCAGAAGCGAGTAGGGGGCGGCGCAGCATTTTGGCTAGTTTGGCGTCGTCTTGTTGTTCGGCTGGTGTCAGCTTTAAATAGGTTTCACCTAGAAAAGTACTGAGCTTTTGACGCCCGCCTTCTATAAAAACCTGAAAACGCCAAGGTTGGGTGTTGCCATGCGTGGGCGCCCACTGCGCGTTGTTGAGCAACAATTCAATTTGTTCTTTATGGACCTTTCTGTCCGAAAATTGCTCGGGGTAGATAGTGCGTCTGGAACGGATGAGTTCATTGATTTCAGAAAGGTTGAAGCGCATAAGTGGTATTTAGGTGCAAAATTAGAATTTACTACCTTAGGAGCATGAAACATTGGTGGCATATTTTACTTTTTTTGGGCCTAAACTCTAATTTAGAGGCTCAGACGCTACCTGCAGGCTTTTCTCAGAAAATTTCAGGTGAAGACCTCAGTTATTTTTCACCTTTTAGGGAGTTCGCTAATTTAGCTTTACTGACGCGCTGCAATGGTGTTTCACCCATAGAATGGGAGGCCGCTGCGCCAACTGTTCAAGAGGGGAAGGTGAATTTCCAATTTTTGATTGGTTTTTCAAACGGCACAAGTGGTGGAGACCGTCTTTTTGATGTCTATCTTGACGATCGCCTGATTTTTACATTTGAAACCAAAAAGAACTGGGTGGAGGTTAATTCTTTTCAACACGAAAGCATTTTTGCGCCCCAATCTAATTTGAGCTTTTCACTGCTTGAAAAAGACATCAACAAAGACATGTTTGGTTACCTCAATATTCAACTTCCCGAAAATCAGGTGGGTAAGCGCCGTTTTAAGATCGTGGGTCGGGATCTGCAAAGCCGCGATTGGCTGATGGTTTTTGAGTACAAAGCACAAACAAAAGTCAAAGTTCAGGCCAGTGCGCTTGTGCTCAGAGCCGAACAAAAGCGCCCTGTTAATGTGCAATGCCTGATCCAAGAAGGACTTGATAGCATTGCGTTGAACTCCAAATTTGTAAATTACTCCGCTTTGCTCAAAGCGGGATACCATACCTTTACGGTACCCGCGTATCCGGCGGCTTTTGTCGGTACGGACACCTTGCGTTTTCGTGCTTATGCCTCTGGGCAACTCTGTGTGGATTCGCTCATTGTACTGGAGGTGAAGCCCATCAAAGACCTCACATTTCACCTTATCCACCACTCGCACAACGACATCGGATATTCGCATTTGCAAACCGAAGTAGCCAAGATCCAAACCGAGAACATTCGTGCGGCACTGCGCTGGATCGCAAATGGCGCTGTAGGCCCCTACAAACCCGTTTGGCACATCGAGAGCCTGTGGGCCGTAGAGAACTTCTTAAAAGAAGCCGGCGCCACTGAGGAGGCCGCGTTTGTGAGCGCAGTTAAGGCCGGTCAGTTGGTCCTCTCGGCCAACTATGCCAATTGCCTCACCGGCCTCATGCGCCCCGAAGAATTCGAGTGGCTAACAGCTTTTGCACATGAACTCGAAGACAAGTATGGCATCCATATTTCCAACGCTATGGTAACCGACATCCCGGGGCAAACCTATGCTGCTTTTGCAGCCTACGCTCAGCAACAAATTCCATATTTATCATTGGGCCCCAATTACGTTGCCCACCAGGCCGATCATGGCGACAGAGTGGGTGGGGTCATCAACGAAACTGGCGACCAACCTTTTATGTGGCAATCCAAAACGGACAACTCCCAACAACTTTTTGTCTGGACCGCCGGCAAGGGCTATTCGTATTTTCACAATATTTCAGCTGGCCAACAATTTTTTGAATGGGAAAAGCGCCTCTCGAACTACACCCAAGAGTTGTCGGCGTATCCCTACGATGTTGTGCAACTGCGCTACACCAAAAATGCCGACAACGGCCCCGTAGATACCACGCTTTGTGAGTTCGTAGCTGCTTGGAATTTGAAGTACAGTTCACCTCAATTGGTACTTTCCAATTTAGATACCTTGTTTTCGAATTTTTTAAAGAAATACAAAGATGACTTACCCGTTCAATCAGGAGAAATTAGCCCTTATTGGGAAGACGGCGCGTATTCTAGCGCCGCCGAAGAAATTCAGGCGCGCCGTTTGGTCAAGCAAACCATTGATCTAGAAGAAAAATTACCCCAACCACTCTCGCTACAAACGACTCAACAATTGCGTGCCTTACACCGCAACCTCATATTGTTCCACGAACACACCTGGGGCGCTTGGTGCAGCATTTCAGCCCCAGACGTTTTTTTTACGACCGAACAATGGCGCATCAAAAAATCTTTTCTGGATTCTGCACAAGCGCAGTTTTTGCGACTAGATCAACAATATGGAAAGCCTTTAAAATGTACTAAATTAGTAGGCAATCAGTTTACTTTTACCTGGGATTCGACGCACTCAGGTATTCGGTCTTTACGCTATAAAAATCAAGAACTACTCAAGCAAGACACACCTGGATTCGGGGCTTGTATTTACAGTTTGGGCATTGCCCCTCAAGTCAATGAAGTTTTATCAAATACGCAAATCGATATCCATAAGGGCTTGCAGACAATAGAACACCCAAATTTGAAGATCGACATTCAGTATGAGCCCACTTCAGATCCAAACGAATTTCACTTGCGGTTTCGGATCGACAAAAAAGCCATCCGAGACAAAGAAGCCTTGCACATTTGCTTGCCTTTTCAACTCGACAACCCTTCCTTAACCTACGGCGAAGAAATACTACTCAACTACCCTGCAGACCAGCTAGCGGGCTCTAACAAAGAATTCATCTGCGTTGCGGACCATTTCATTTTAGAAGATGCCAATTGGCGCGTTACGGTTTTTACGCCCGATTGCAATTTGATCGAAATAGGAAGCCCCATTGACGAGCAACAACAAGTGGGTGCAAAGGTCTGGAAACGCGACAACCAAAGCGTTTCTCCACTTTATTTGTATGTTTTCAATAACTACTGGCATACCAATTACAAGGCCGATCAAGGCGGTACTTTCGATGTCAATTTGTTGATACGGGTGGAGGAGAAGTGAGGAAGCGAAGTAAACTTGTAAACAAACCTACTTCACAACTTGTAGCTTCCCTGTTCGCAACATCCCCTCATCCTGAACCATCAAAAGATAGCTTCCAGAGACGAGGGAGCTGATTATTTTATTCATGGCCAATGCTTTGTAGGATTGGAAAATTAATCATTTCCCTTCAAATGCTCAGTAGAACATGTTCTAGAGATTATTTTTGTGCTGAATGAAAAAAAAGCCCCAATTTTCATTGGCGTATGCGCCCATCAAAAGGATATCATGAATTTCAACCGTAATGGAATCTTCATAGAATTTACTACCATCCTTTGATTTGGGTTTGATATAAGCTATTGGTTTGTTCTTCCATACCGGATTAAACCAATAAACGAGTTGATCACTGAGAGAATTATAATAAGCTTCAACAGCAGCCTCCGTTCCGACCTGACTTGTTGCGCTTTTCATAATGAAGGTCCTCACTTCGTTTTCCGTAAGTGCCTCCATTTGCGTAAAAACGACAAAATTTGACAATCTCAGCTGCGCAGTTATCGGTTTTTTTTATGACCCAAGGGGCCGATAAATCGAACTTTTATAAGGATTTGGAGGGGGTGGGGGATGTAATGCATTTGGATTTACTAAATTGAAGTATTAATTTAGTAGAAATATAAAAGTAATGGCTCAAGTCGATGTAATTAGAAATGGAATTATTGACAGACTGCTGGCTATCTCAGATAAAGATTATTTGATGGCTCTGCTACGTTTGGTAGATAATAGTGCAGTTGAAAATGAAAAAATTCAATTGACTAAAGAGCAAAAGTTGATGCTCGAAATGAGTGAAGCGGACCTTCAACATGGTCGAACAATATCTCAAAATGAGCTAGACAAAAATGATCTTGAATGGCTAAAAGGACAATAGTCTGGACAGAAACCGCTGCCAAACAGCGTCGACAAATATTGAAATACTGGACCAAAAGAAATCAAAGCACAGCCTTTGCCGAGAAGTTAATTGAGATTACCGCAAATCATCTAAAGGTCATCTCAAAAAATCCTGAAGCATTCAAGGAAACGGAATTTGACAGATTGCGAGAATCTGCCATGGGTCATTTTAGTTTGTATTATAAAATCACGGAAGATCATATAATCGTCATGGCATTTTGGGATAATCGCCAAGATCCAAAGAAATTATTAACGGCGATCTCTTGATTTTTGTTTGAGCTCCAAATTATTTATCCTTTAATTAGAGTCATAACGATAAGATTGATTTTGCCCACTAAAACAATTTTTAACAAACTAAAACCAAAAAAACCCGGCACTTTCGTGCTGGGTTCTTTTTGTGACCTCGTCAGGATTTCAGATCCTTCCTCTGTACGTGCAGTGGACAAAACGCCTTTATTCGCTGCGCTCATTTGGACATTATCGTCAGGATTTCAGATCCTCTCGTATTTGGTCAATCCAAGCATAGAACCCAAACTGCTGCGCAGTTCTCGTCTTTTTTGTTTTATCCGCAAGTCAAAATAAATTTTGCTTGCTCCTAAAAGCAAAAAACCCGGCACTTTCGTGCTGGGTTCTTTTTGTGACCTCGTCAGGATTCAAACCTGAAACCTTCAGAGCCGTAATCTAATGCTCTATTCAGTTGAGCTACGAGGCCATTTTCGTTTGCAAATATATGAACTTTTTTGCAAAAGCAATGTTATAAAAGAAAAAAAGCGCTTGAAAAAACTACTTATTGTCCTTTCTGTCATTGGACTTTTATTCATTTTACTCCTCTCCATTATGCGCTCATCAATAGAAACGCCTGACTACGAAGTACTTCGTGTGTTGTCAAAAAAAGCAGAGATTCGGCGCTATCCGAGTTTGGTTTTGGCACAAACTGATTTAGATTCAAATACCTACAGCGAAAACAGTAGTTTGGGCTTCAGAAGAGTGGCGGGCTATATCTTTGGCGGCAATGAAAAGGGCGAAAAAATTGCCATGACCTCACCTGTTGTGATGGAGATGGGTGCCAAAACCCAAGTGGCTTTTGTGATGCCCAAGCAATACAGTATGGAGGCTCTTCCGAATCCGAATAGCCAGAATGTGAAGATTGCCAAACAAGCAGAGCGCACGCTCGCCGTTTTGCGTTTTGGAGGTTATACCAATGACGACAAAATTGCCGAAAAAGCACAGGAATTGAGAGCACTTTTAAATAATGAAGGCATTGCTTATCAAGATAAATTGATTTACATGGGCTACAACGCCCCCTGGGATTTTATTGGTCGTCGCAATGAGGTGGCTTTTGAAATTGAGTAGCATGTGATTTCTCGTTATTTTAGCACAAACTTGCTGAAATGAACCATCCTTATCAACTCCATACCTTTGCTGCCTACAAAGCTGCTTATCAAAAAAGTATCCAAGACCCCGAAGGCTTTTGGGCAGCCATTGCCGACAATTTTACCTGGCAAAAGAAATGGGACAAAGTCCTGGACTGGAATTTCAAAGACCCAAAAATAGAATGGTTCAAAGGGGCTCAGCTCAATATTACTGAAAACTGTCTGGACAGACATCTCGCTACGCGCGGCAATGAGCCCGCTATCATTTGGGAGCCCAATGACCCCGAAGAGCAGCACCGCGTGCTTAGCTACAATGAATTGCATTTCAAAGTGCAGCAATTTGCCAATGTGCTGCTCAACAATGGGGTCAAGAAAGGAGACCGCGTTTGTATTTACATGGGCATGGTGCCTGAACTTGCCATTGCAACGCTGGCATGTGCCCGCATTGGCGCCATTCACTCGGTTATTTTTGGTGGCTTTTCAGCCCAAGCCATTGCCGATAGGCTAGCCGACGCAGGTGCTGAATTTATCATTACCTGCGACGGCGCCTTTCGCGGTGCCAAAGATATTGCGCTCAAAAGTGTCATAGACGACGCATTGGTGGGCAACAAAACCATCAAGCGCGTCATTGTTTGCAACCGTACGCGTACGCCAGTGTCCATGCTGAAAGGCCGCGATGTCTGGTGGGAAGACGAAATCAAGAAAGTAGAAACCATGGGCAACCCAGCAGTTGCGCCAGTGGCCATGGATGCCGAGGACATTTTATTTATCCTTTACACCTCGGGTTCAACAGGCAAACCAAAAGGTGTGGTGCACACCACAGCGGGCTACATGGTCTGGGCCAACTATACTTTTGTGAATGTGTTTCAATACCAACCAGGGCAGGTTCATTTTTGCACTGCAGACATCGGCTGGATCACCGGCCATAGCTATATCATTTACGGTCCGCTGAGCGCCGGTGCCACCACGCTTATGTTTGAAGGTGTGCCCACTTGGCCAGATGCAGGCAGGTTCTGGGAAATCATCGAAAAATACCGAGTAGACATCTTCTATACCGCGCCAACCGCCATTCGCAGTCTCATGAGTTTTGGGCTAGATGCCATCAAAGGCAAAGACCTCAGTTCTTTAAAAGTGTTGGGTTCTGTTGGTGAGCCTATCAACGAAGAAGCATGGCATTGGTACAACGAACAAATTGGTCACAAACGCTGCCCAATTGTAGATACCTGGTGGCAAACCGAAACGGGTGGCGTCATGATTTCCAATTTAGCTGGGGTTACACCAGCAAAGCCCTCTTATGCGACGCTTCCACTACCAGGTGTTCAGCCTTGCCTAGTGGACGAAAACGGCGTAGAAATTGAAGGCAATGGCGTCAATGGCAATTTGTGTATCAAATTCCCTTGGCCAGGCATGATCAGAAGCACCTACAACGACCACGAGCGCTGTCGCCAGACCTATTTTTCTACCTATGAAAACCTCTATTTTACGGGCGATGGCTGCCTTAGAGATGAAAACGGCATGTACAGAATTACAGGTAGGGTAGACGACGTGCTCAACGTTAGTGGCCACCGCATAGGCACCGCAGAAGTCGAAAACGCCATCAATATGCACGCGGGTGTTATCGAAAGCGCAGTGGTGGGTTATCCGCACGACATCAAAGGGCAAGGCATTTTTGCGTACGTCATTATTGAAGACACACACGGAAATGTGCAACTAAGCAAACAAGATATCTTACAAACGGTTGCGCGCATCATTGGGCCCATTGCCAAACCAGATCAGATCTTGTTTGTGCCGGGCTTGCCCAAAACGCGCAGCGGCAAAATCATGCGCCGCATTTTGCGCAAAATTGCCGAAGGCGATACCACCAATTTGGGCGATACCAGTACACTTTTGGATCCGAGTTTGGTGGAGCTACTTGTAGCATTAAAGCGTTCATAAAAACTAAACATAATATTAATAAATAGGAAATATGCACTTGATTTTAAGGCATTTATTTTGTCTTAAAATCAAGATGATGAAAAGACAACTACTCTTATGCCTTCTAATTGTTCCTTTTTTAGGGAAAACCCAACAATCTTTAGTAACACACTGGGATTTCAATTCATTGGTAAATGATGTCAATGCAGCCACTGGAACAAACATTCCCGTAAATGGACTCGGTTCTTTCGATGTTGTAGGTGGCTCCACTTATTCCTACGCAACTGGATACACCGGAACAGTGCTTCCAATAGAAACGAATACAACAGATAACTCAGGTTTCAATGCAACAGGTTGGCCTGCGCAAGCTACGGGTTCCAAAACCCGAGGTGTTCAGATCAATGCCAATACAACAGGTTTTTCAAGAATCGGCATCTCTTTTTGGCAGCGCTTGAGCAATACGGCGCCCAACACTTGGGTGTTGCAGTATACACTAGACCACACGGGCGCAAGCACAGGCGGTACGGCAGTTTGGGTTGACACCACTACATTTACCTTTACTCCGCAAGCTACCGGAACGGGTGATACTTGGTATTTTAGAACGGCATCGTTTGCCGCCAATACCAATTTCAATAACAAACCTAATTTAGCTTTTCGTTTGGTAGCTGCATTTGACCCTACAGCAGGTACTTATTTGGCAGCGCGCTCAACGAGTACATTTTCTACTACCGGCACCTCACGTTTTGACCTCGTGCGTGTTTTTGAAGCACCAGTAGATGTATCTATTGCTTCGGCAAGCAACTTCTTTGCAATCAATGAAAATGCAGGTACAGTAAATGTACCTGTAACAATAGCCAACGCCAATCAAGCACCGGTTACCGTCAATTTTGGTTTTTCGACCTATCACAACGCTACCGTGAATTCTGATTTTACTTGGGCTGGTACTCTAACAGTTCCTTCTGCAAGCAACGGCGTATTTAATTTACCTATCCAAATTACCGATGATGCCCTTGCTGAAAAAGCGGAGCGCATTGTGGTGAAGTTGCTCAATTCTGAGAACGCTACGGCCTCCTTGACCAACAATTACAGCATTATATTCATCAAAGACAATGATTATGTTGCGCCAACACCGAGTAATGAGCTCAATTTGCAGTTACTCACGAGTTTCTCTAACGGCGCTACCGGAACAAACTCCGCTGAAATTGTTGCTTTTGACCCAACAACAGATCGTTTGTATATCGCCAATAGTATTGGTCAGAAAATGGATGTAGTCAACTTTAGCAATCCTGCAGTGCCTGTTCTGATTACAAGTATATCTATGGCGCCTTATGGTGGTATCAATTCAATTGTCGCTAAAAACGGTATTGTGGCCGTTGCAATAGAGAATGCCAATGCGCAACTCAACGGTTCGGTAGTTTTCTTTGATCAAAACGGTGTTTTTCAAAACCAAGTTACAGTTGGCGCTATGCCAGACATGATTGCCTTCAATCAAGATTACACCAAAATTTTGACTGCAAACGAAGGTGAGCCGAATGCTACTTATTCAGCCGATCCAGAGGGTTCTGTTTCTATTATCAATATCTCTGGAGGCATTACAGCGCTTACACAAGCCAACGTCACAAACATATCTTTAAGCCAATACAACGGACAAGAGGTTGCGTTGCGCGCGCAAGGCATCCGTATTTTTAGCTCAAGTGCAAGTGTAGCACAAGATTTAGAACCAGAATACATTGCAGTTTCTACTGACAATACCAAAGCTTATGTCACCTTGCAAGAAAACAACGCCTTGCTTACCATTGACTTACTTACCAATACAATTATTTCTTTAACACCGTTTGGTTATTCCTCTTACGCTGCAGGATCAAACAATGCACTCGATGCATCGGATCAGAGTGGAATGGTTTTGATCACTGGTGATTTACCAATTAAAGGTGCTTACATGCCAGATGCCATGACGTACAAAACAATAGGAAGTCAAGGATATTTATTTACTGCAAATGAGGGTGATTCTCGTGAATTTGGTTCGGTAATCGATGCCAATCGCATTTCCTCTACAACCTTTAATTTGCTTGATGCTACCGCTTTCCCCGATGCGTCTATTCTTAGAAATAATAAGTTCTTAGGTCGTTTATCGGCATTGAAATATTCAGGAGACACCGATGGAGATGGCGACTACGACGAGCTGCACGTGATGTCTGGCAGGTCTTTTAGTATTTGGAACCCGACAACCGGTGCACAAGTTTTTGATTCAAAAGATATGATTGAGCAAATCATTGCCAACCATCCTACTTTTAGTACTTTATTCAATGCTTCTAATACAGTAGGAACCCCAGCGCTCAAAAACCGTTCAGACGATAAAGGTCCGGAAGTGGAAGGCATCGCTGTGCATCAATTCAACGGACACACTTATGTATTCGCTGCATTAGAGCGAGTAGGTGGGGTCATGATTTTCAATGTTGACAACCCTACTACACCAATTTATGTGGGTTATGCCAACAACCGATCGGCCAGCAATCCAAACGGTCCGGACTTAGGGGCTGAAGGCATTATTGTCATTGACGCGCAAGATTCACCGAATGGTCAGCATTTGGTTTTATTGGCCAATGAAGTCAGTTCAACGCTTTCTATTTTCCAAATGAACTCATGTGCGGTTGCATCTGGAGCTGTCATTACTGCTGCAAATAACACCATTTGTTCAGGCCAGTCTGTCAATTTGAATATCAATACATTCTCTAATATTACCTACCAATGGCTAGTCAATAATCAAGTCGTTACGGGTGCCACTGCGAGTACCTTAAATGCAACAAGTGCAGGAGCCTATAAAGTAGCAGTTCAAAATACAACACTTGGTTGTGTGGATACTTCGGCGGTTTTCAACCTCATCGTAAATCCATTGCCGCAAGTCAATGCAGGTAATGACTTAAGCGTATGTTCTGGAGCTGTGGTCAATCTTCAGGCCAGCGGTACCGCTACAAACTATATCTGGAATAATGGTCAGGCCGGAACGCAACTGAATATCACGACGCAAGGCTTTTCAGGTACCAACACCTATACCGTTACTGGTGTCAATACAACAACAGGTTGCCAAGCACAAGATGCGGTTCAGCTCACGGTGAATGCTTTACCTGCAACACAAGCAGGTTTAGATCTAAGCATATGCGCTGGAGACTCCATTCAATTGAACGCAAGTGGTGCGTTGAGTTATACTTGGAACAACAACGCGGTCAACGGAAGTTATGTAACACCACTTTCTGGAACGCAACTGTTTGCTGTTACAGGAACATCTGCTGCGGGTTGTAGTGCCAATGACACCCTTCAAGTTGTGGTCAATGCATTGCCTTTAGTTGCCTTAGCTACACAGTTTTCCGCTTGTGCCAACAACCTTCCTATAGCTGTCAATTCTCTTGCGTCCAATGTAAGTTTTGCTTGGAATACAGGTGCGCAAACTAGTGGAGTTTCGGTTTCAAGTGCAGGCACTTATACCGTGAATGTTACCGATCTTGCAACAGGCTGTGTCAATTCGGCAGCAACACAAGTGAGCGTTTTACCTATACCGGTTTTGGTTCAAGATACCATAATTGGTGTTTGTTCGGCAAATTTACCTTACTCAATTCTGTCCAATGCCACAGGTACTTCACTGACTTATATTTGGTCTAACGGACAAACAAATGAGGCCTTAACAGGCAGCTCAGCGGGTACATTTGACCTACAAGTTGAAGATGCAAATGGTTGTCAAAACGCAGGTACTTTTCAAGTGAATTTACTTAATTCTCCTGTAGTGAGTGCGGGTCAAGACCAGGTGGTTTGTGCTGATCAATTTCCTGTTACGCTAGCTGCGAGTGGAAGCGCACAGTCTATCACTTGGAATACAGGAAGTAACTCGCCAATCATTTCAATTAACCAGCCCGGAACATATGTGCTTACCGGCTTGAACGCCAACGGTTGCCAGGCTGTGGATAGCGTGGTCATTGGTTCAGATCCATGTGTAGGCTTACAAGATGAGGCTTTCACTTTTGAAATTTACCCTAACCCAACAAATAGTTTCTTAAATATCGAGTTCGAAGGGGCTTTAATTGAAGTATCGCTGCGCAACTTGGAAGGTAAATTATTGAGTCAAACAAGTGTGCATGCCAGTCCGATCTTGTTGGACATGACCAATTACCCAAGCGGCATGTATTTGCTTCAACTCACTGGAGAAAATCATATGCAAACACAAAGAATTATCAAACAATAAAACAATTTTTACCAATTAGAAAAGGGACTCATCGGGTCCCTTTTTTTGTTATCAACAATTTGGTTTTGAAAGATCTAGAGAAGATTAACTTTTACTTAAAACCAAAGAAACATCACAACCTGAACTTTACCAAAAAAAGCCATGAAGCGTAAAGTAGATTTAGTCGTGATTTCGGATGTGCATCTAGGAACTTATGGTTCGAGAGCGGCCGAATTGGTATCGTATTTAAAAAGTATTGATCCAGAAACATTGGTGCTCAATGGCGATATCATTGACATCTGGCAGTTCAACAAGCGCTATTTTCCGGCGGCGCACATGGAAGTACTCAAATCGGTAGCTTCTATGCTGACAAACGGCACGAAAGTATATTACATCACTGGTAACCACGATGAAATGCTCCGCAAATTCAAGGGCTTCAAAATGGGTGGTTTAGAAATCCAAAATAAGTTATTGCTGGATCTGCCCACAGGTAAGGCTTGGATTTTTCATGGCGATGTATTTGACACCACCATGAAGCATTCGAAATGGGTGGCCAAATTAGGTGGAAAAGGTTACGATTTGCTAATTGTATTGAATACGTTCATGAACTGGGTTTCGGAACGCTTGGGTAGAGGTAGAATTTCACTTTCTCAGAAGGTCAAAGACGGTGTCAAAGGCGTTGTGAAATACGTCAATAATTTTGAATTAACAGCCGCTGAAATTGCCATGTGTTCTGATTATCAATTTGTAGTATGTGGGCATATCCACCAGCCACAAATCAAGATAATGACCGGTAAAGATGGGGGAGAAGTCTTGTATTTGAATTCTGGAGACTGGGTAGAAAATTCTACTGCACTCGAATACCACGATGAAAAGTGGACGCTATATCGCCATGACCGCAGTGTCGTTTTTGACCAAACCGATATGAAAGCGCAATACAAAGACGCGCTCAATTATGAGCAGTTGTTGAAAGAAGTGATTTCTGGTTTGCAAGTGAACTAAGATGAAGGTGTTGTATGCCATCCAAGGTACCGGCAACGGTCATTTGAGCCGAGCTCATGAAATTGTGCCGTTATTGAAAAAATATGTAGACGTCGACACCCTCATAAGTGGCAATCAAGCTCAAATCCAGGCCGATTTCGACATCAACTACCAACGCACAGGCCTTACTTTTTCAAGTGGAAAAAATGGTGATATCAGCATATTGAAATCCTTGAAGAATACCCACCCAATAGACCTCATAGCAGAAATTAGGTCTTTTCCTATCAAGAAATATGACCTCGTTCTTAGTGATTTCGAACCTGTTTCGGCTTGGTCAGCGCTACTCAATGGGGTGCCTTGCATTGAGCTGAGTCATCAGGCTGCTGTGGTGCATCCTTTGGCACCTAAACCCGAGGGAAGAGCCGCGTTTGGGCGTTATGTGTTGCAGCATTATGCACCGTCGCGACAGAAATATGGTTTTCATTTCAAGTCCTACGACGAGCGTGTTTTTACACCTGTCATTCGACATGAGATCAGGAATGCACAACCTTCCGATCAAGGGCATTATACGGTGTATCTTCCGGGCTACCACGACGACGTGCTGATGCATTTTTTGCGACAATTTGATGTCAGATGGGAAGTGTTTTCTAAACATGCCCAGTACGCTTATCGCGTAGACAACGTATTTATTGAGCCGATCAGCCAGCTGCGCTTTCAACAAAGTTTGATCAACGCAACGGGCGTACTTTGTGGCGCTGGCTTTGAATTGCCCTCAGAGGCGCTCTTCTTAGGTAAAAACACGATGGTGATCCCGATGAAAGGGCACTACGAACAAACCTGCAACGCGCTAGGTGCGGCAGATGTAGGTGCTACTACCATTCCAGAACTCGATCTTCTTTACCACCGACAAATCAATTATTGGTTGGAGAAAACAGCGCAAGAACCCGTCTTGTTTGCGGACCAAACAGAACAACTTTTGGTGGATATCCTGACTTCATTTCAAAGAGAAGGCAGGGCGGCCTATGAGCCAACGGTAGAATTTGAAACCTTGAAGCAAAAACTAGGTTTACTCCGCTACTTCTTCTGAAAGTATTTTGTAATACCCGTACAACTCCTTCTGGGCATGAAATGGCGGAAGGTTGCGCTTGGAGTAGACGTTTTTGTAGTCGGCAGAAATGCTGCGGGCCTTGACACTTCCCTTCCATTGGTACTCAAAAATGAGCTCAATTTCTTTTTGGATTTTAGGGTCTTTAATGACAGTGCCTACTTCTACGCGCTGATCTAAGTTGCGTTCCATCCAGTCTGCACTTGAAATGAAATACTCAGGTTGGCCGTTGTTGCCAAAAATAAAGAAGCGCGTGTGTTCTAAATAGCGGTCCACAATACTGATTGCAGTTATGTTTTCACTCAAACCTTTGACGCCAGGTTTGAGGCAGCAAATTCCACGGATAATGAGTTCAATTTTAACTCCGGCTTTGCTTGCCGCGTAAAGCTTGTCAATCATGCGGATATCCGTAAGGTTATTGAATTTCAGACGGATGTGCGCGGGTTTTTTGGCCCTGGCAAACTTGATTTCGCGCTCAATAAGAGCGAGTAATTTGCGGCGGGTATTGAAGGGCGAAACAAGCAGGTGGCGAAAGGTATGGCGTTCGAGGTTGTTCTCCAACATGCCAAAGACACGGCTTACCTCCAAAGAAATTTCTTTATTGGCCGTGAGGAGCGCTAAATCGGTGTAGATGGTCGCGGTAGATTCATTGAAATTACCGGTTCCGATGTAGGTTATGTATTGGGTTTTGGCTTCAGATACACGTCTGATTTGCAAGAGTTTTGAATGTACCTTGAGGTTTTGCAGCCCGTAAATAACGTTTGCGCCGTTGTCTTTGAGGCGGTTGCTCCACCAGAGATTGTTTTCTTCGTCAAAACGCGCCTGGAGTTCAAACACAACCGTTACTTGCTTGCCATTGAAGATACAAGCGAGTAGGGCATTCATGATTTCAGAATTCTTGGCAACGCGGTAAATATTGATTTTTATATCTCTTACCTTGGGGTCGAGGCTCGCCTCGCGCAGCAGGTCAACAACGTGGTCAAATTGCTGAAAAGGAAAGTGCAGCAATACATCTTGCTTGAGGATGGTTCCAATATGACTTTTTCCACTCCGAAAAGCAGGGTGTTTAACGGGCGCTTGTGCAGCAAAACGATAGGCTGAATTGCCAAAATCTGGAAAGCGCATGAAGTCTTTAAAATTATGGTAACGCCCACCGGGTATGGTATTGAAGCCTTTCTTCAGTTTGAGTTGTTGTAGTAAAAAAGACAATAAGTCGTCGGGCATAGCTGCGTCATAGACAAAACGCACGGGTAATCCTTTTTTGCGTTGCTTGATACTTTTTTCAATTTTTTCGAAAAACGAAAGCGAGAGGTCGTCGTCTAGATCGAGTTCGGCATCGCGCGTAAACTTGAAGGTAAATGCTTCGGCGTGCTGTGGTTGATAGACCGAAAAAATGTCGTTCAAGTAAAGCCTGATGATGTCATCTATCAAAATCACATTGGTGTGGGCTTCGCGGTTCAGGATAAAAAAGCGGCTGTATTCTGTCGGGATCTGAATGAGTGCGTACCGAATTTTTGCATTACTGATCATTTTGACACCCAAATAGATGGCGTAATCGCGGAGTTTGGGTAGTGGCCGTTTTTTGTCGAGCATGATCGGGAAAATCGCATGCTTGAGTTTGTCATGGAAAAAATCGTCTAACTCTACGAGTTCTTTATTGGTACAACCAGACTCATCGATGAAATAAATGCCTTCGGTCTGAAAACCCGCTTTGATCTCTTGGTAAGTGCTTTCAAAAAGTTGTTGCTGACGCAGCACCACCTTTCTGATTTCAACGTAAAGGTCTTCTGCACTGCCTTTATAACCTTGTACTTTCTCGTGTCTGAAGTCCATCACTCTTTTGAGGTTGGCCACCCGCACCCGAAAAAATTCATCGAGGTTATTGGAGTAAATACCTAAAAAGCGCATGCGCTCTGTAAGCGGAACGCTCGGGTCCATCGCCTCTTGCAACACGCGTTCGTTAAATGAAAGCCAGCTGAGTTCTCTATTTATTAAATTCATATTACAAAGAAAGCCTTGTCGAGAGAAACGACAAGGCTTTTTTGTATTAATTTATGGTTAAAGTTCGCTTAGAAGGTAAACTTCGCAGAGAAATTAAAGTTGCGACCAAAACCAGGGAAACCATATGCAAATGCTGTTCCGTCCAAATCTGTAGCGTCAGACAAGAATTTGACATTGGTAATGTTAAAACTTTGGATACCAAGGTTGAGCATGCGGTCACCTAATTTTACTTCGTATCCGATGCGTGCATCAAGATTGTAGTAAGAAGGGATTTGGTAAGCATCTACGCGGTCTTCGGGGTCTGTCTTTTTAGAAGGATCGAAATTTGCGTAAAATTTGTCGTTATAAATCCAAGTTGCACCAACATATAAGTTTTTGGTGATTTGGTAACGTGCTTGCAAACCAAATTGGTTTTGAGGCGCATCGCCAACATGTACGCCGTCTACGTAAGAAGTAACAGTAACCGATTGCGTAGGGTCAATTTCTGAATAAACAGTTGCATTGATATCACCTACCCAACGCCAGTCTCCAAGAGAGACAACGCCACCAAGCTCAAGACCTTTGATTGGACGGGTGTTGAATTCTACTTCAATTCCTTTGTGAGTTGCATTTGCACCTGACATCAACGCACGTGTGATTGTGCCGTTAGGGCCTGTAATGTTGCCAGATAATAAAGATTTGTCTTTCCAGCTAGTAAGGTAAGCATTGACTTTCACTGCTACTTTTTCACTGCGGAAGCCATAACCTAATTCAAATGATTCTGCTTTTTCATTGAGTAGGTTTTGAACCACATCGTTAGAGTTGTTGACAAAAACAAATGTCCAGAATGGCGCACGTGAAAAATGACCAGCATTCGCATAAACATTGTGATTCTTATTGATATTGTAGTTTACGCCTCCCTTGAAAGAGTAGCCCATAATATTTACTTTTTCAGATAGTTCACCGCGACCAGTTGTGTCGTTGATGTACAACATGCGGTCAACACGTTGATTGGATGTTGTGTTAATGGCTCCTGTTACAAAAGCAGAAAGTTTGTCTTTGCTATATTCAGCTTGACCAAATAAACCAGCATACTTTACCAAACCATCGTTGTCATAAGCAACGCGCTGATCTACTGGTGTGACGTGAAAAACATTTCCGTAATTAGAAGCATATTCATTTACGCCAACCAAACCATTTACAGCGTCGTAACGTGCTGAACCACCCAAAAGGTCACGCACTTCTCTAAAGTGCTCACCGCGGTAAGAACGTGCATCTAAACCTAAAGTAAGGTCGATGTATTGATTAACCTTGTGATTGACCGTAGAAATCAAGCCAGTCCAGTAATGGTTGTTGACAGAGTTGCGTTGTGCATATTTAACACCGCCACTTGTCACTACAGGATTCGCTACGTTGTAGTCATAGGCAGCTTGAACGTCGAGTAAGCCCTCGGCAGTGCGTGCATATGCAGAACCCAAGCGCCCAGAACCACCACCGTGTCCGATAGAGTAGTATAATGAAGTACTAATAGTCGTTTTTTCAGATGCAGTCCAGTAATGGTTCAAAGAAAACTGTGGCTTGTGGTAGTAATTGACGCGGTCATTGAATAACTCTCCGTTGTTGTAGTAACCGATGTCACCATTGAACCGGATGTCTAACGTGTCGTATTGCCCTGGCGTAAGACCTGAGCTGCGCTGGCCGTGCGATTGCGGAGCACCAATACCAGTTAGCACCAAACGGTGTTTTGCGTTCAGTTGCTTGGCTAGCGTAAAGAAGTACGAATAACCATTGATCCAAGTGCCGTCTACATAAGAACTACCTGCTGTTTTAGACAATACAGTTGTCAGTGCAAATCCGTTTTCCATCAAACCTGTCGACGCATAAGCCATCACTTTGTACTGACCATAATCAGTCATTGAAGTAAGTACAGAAGCACCAGCTTTTGCATCAGTAGTTTTGGTAATGATGTTCATAGTTCCACCCACTGAGTTGATGGCCAATTTAGACGCACCAAGACCTCTCTGAACTTGGATAGTTGAAACTGCATCACCCAAGCCAGCCCAGTTAGACCAGTAAACCCAACCGTTTTCCATGTCGTTCACTGGAATACCATTGATGGTTACCGCTACGTTGCGTTGGTCAAAACCACGGATATTGATGCGGGAATCGCCAACACCACCTCCCGTTTTAGTAGCATATACACCTGGAGTAAGTTTTAAAACTTCAGGTAATTCTGCAGAACCACCATACAATTCAGAAATCTGCTTTGCATTTACCGTAGACATCGCTACAGGTGTTTTACGGTCTTTTCCATAACTAGAAATGACACGTACCTCTTTGACACTTTGTTCGCGTGTTGTATCGGTATCCATACCCACTTGCGCAAAGCTCGGACTCACTGCTAGCGAAAGTAGCGATCCAATTAGTAATTTTCTTTTCATCATAAAGTAGTTTTTTTGATTGCTACAAAGTTGAAAAGGATTGTCCGAAGCGCTAAGAATTAGGCGTTATGATTTGTTTAAATTACTATTAATAACTAAGGGTATTGCTATTAAAAGATGTTCAAGTAAGCTTACAAAATTGCTTTACATACAAAACACTCTTGCGTTTTTCACAAGTCCATACTTCGGGTCTGCAAATTTCAATTTGCCGTACGTCAAAAAAACCTGCACTTTTGAAGTATGGGAATTCAAAATTCTAGGCAGATTATCCTCTTGCTATTTGTTTTGGCCGCTTTGTCGTTGGTTGGTAGTGGGGTGCTTTTTGCGCAACAAACATCTTTGCTCGAAAATCTATTTAGTCTTTATGTAGGTGCATTAGGTACTTGGCTGCTCTATGGTTTTGATTGGCGCGCGCCTTTTAAAAGAGGTTGGCAGCGTTTGTTTCTTGCTCAACTTGCAGTAGCGTTTGTATTGGCTTTCTATTTATTAGAAAAGTTTCAAATTTCAGTGTTAGCTTGTATGGCTTGCACAGGATTGCTGTATCAAATCCCGATCCGAGGTTCTCGATTGGATTTACGGCTTAAAAAAATTACGGGTCTCAAAAACATACTGATTGGCTTGAGTTGGGCCGCTTTGGTGCTCTTGGGCGCGCGGAGTTTTAGCAATACAACCGTGCAGTTTGTATTTTGGTTTGTCGCTATTCAAATTAGTTTTGGCAGCATTATACGCGACATTTCAGATGTTGGTCACGATCAAAAAGCCCAAGTTCAGACACTTCCTGTATGGCTAGGCATTCGCAAAACCCTTTTAGTTTTACATTTCGTAAATTTGGCAAGTGTAGGCGTGGCGCTATTCTATTTTGGCTGGAATTTTTCTAGTGCGCTGCAACTCTCTTTACTGATCATTGCCTATAAAGCGCTCATACTGCTAAAGGTGCAACAAGACCACTCGGTCAAGCTCTGGACACAATACCTTAACATCCTGACTTGTCTTTGGATTTTTTTACTCACTTTATTTCTACTTGACTGATGCAAACTGACCCACAAATACTCGCCTTACTGATCCTGATTTGTAGTTCTATTTTTGTTGTGGCGTGGGCCTATGATGCGCATACGCATGCAGGTATTTCCAAGCAAGACATCTCTGATCCAGAATTAAAGACGCACCGCATCTTGATTTTGAGTTCAGGCATGTTGCAGTTCACCTTGTTGTTGTTTTATTGGTTTGACATCGAGGTGCTGCCTATCTTTTTAGCGCTGCTACTCACCCGAACTATCCATGAAGTGATCGACGAAGTGAGCTACCACCAGGAGCGCTGTACCTTTTTTGAAACCGTCTTGCATTTGATCATGTGGATCAGTATACTCAGCCAAATTGGCTTTTTGTTTTACTGGGGCTTTTTCTTTCATTACAAAGGCCTTGCATCCTTGCCTATGTTGTATTTTGTTTGGGGCTTGCTTTTGGTTTTAGCGATGGGCTTCATTGGCCTCAAGGAGTGGTTTTTGGGTCTTGAAAAAAAGCAAGACCAAAACAGGGAGCAATAAAAGGTCGGAGATGAGCGCAACAAATAGCGTGATGCTGATCAAAATACCCATATAAAAGGAGCCCATAAAGGTTGAGAAAACCAATAGCGAGAATCCGCAGCACAAAATCAAGCTAGACAAAATCATGGCCTTTCCCCGCGCCAAATAAGCATTTTTCAAGGCCATCCGATGAGACAAACCTTTGGCCATTTCGATGCGGAATTTTCCCAATAAATGAATGGTGTCGTCGTAGGCAATGCCAAACGCAATTGTAAAAATAACGGCCGTACTTGTTTTGAGTTCGATGCCCAACACACCCATTAAACCGCCAACCACCAATAAAGGAATGAGGTTCGGTATCATGCTGATGAGCATCATGCGCACAGAACGGTACACCCATCCCATGATCAATGCAATGAGGATCACCGAAAAGATAAGGCCTTCTACGAGGCTGCTTGAAATGAAGCGGATATTGCGGTCGAGTAGGTGGGCAGCTCCCGTGATGCGGTATTCAACCTTTCCGTGCAAAGGCAGCTTTTTGCAAAAACGCTTGAAGGCTTTATTTTTCCTAGCGATAGGTGCGCTGCCGAGGTCGGGTAAATTGCCATGCATGCGGCTAAAACGCTCTGTCGTATCTAGAATAGTGCGGATAAACTTTCCTTTTTCGAGCATGCGCAAACTGCGCCTGTATAATTTAATCTTGGAACGAGAGCTTGGAAGTGTATAAAATTCTTTTCTACCTTGATGTGTTGCACGATTCATGATGCGCAAGCTCTGCACCAATGAATTCTTGATTTCAGCACCATACGTTTTTTCGAGATACGCTTCCACTGTGGCAAGCTCCTGCAGTACTTCGGGGTCCCAAATTTGCAAGTTGGGGTCTTTGATGGCAATAGAAACATCAAAAGGCCTGATGCCGCCATAATGCTTGTCAATGAAACGAAAATCTTTTTTGAGTTGTTCTTTGGGGTGGAGGTCGTCCATGATCAGGTTGTTGGTCTGAATTTGGAGCGTCCAGCAAATGCCCCAAATTGCGATGGCCGCACTGCCAATTAGGACTATTTTTCTCTTGCGTATCAGCCACTGAAACAGAAAACGCAACAGGCGATCCCAAAATGGGGCTTCTTTTTGCTCGTGAATGTATTTTGGGATAGGAAATAGCAGAAATAAGATAGGCAGCAGAAACATTGTAAAGAAATAGGCGAGAAGTGTGCCAATACCTGCTACCACACCAAAAACCTGTACCGGAATAACTTTAACAAAGTAAAGACTGCCAAAGCCAATAGCGGTTGTGATAGAAGTCAGGAAAGCCGAAAACGCAATTTCTCTGTAGGTAATGCGCACGGCCTCTTCTTTGGTGAGCCCATCTCGGATGCCTTGCAAAAACCGGCTCACGATATAAATGACATCGGCCATGGCTACCACAAAAAGGATGGTGGGTAGGGTAATCAGTAAAATATTAATAGGTTCATTCGCCTGAGACATACCGCCCAAAAGCCATAAAGTAGCCATTGCAATGACCGACATCGGTACAATTACGCCCCAAACAGAACGGAAAGTCAGGTATAAAAAGGCGATGATCAATAGGGCGCTCAAGACCAAAAAGAACACCATTTCTTGCATCATGCGGTCTACATATACCTTTTGCCCATGCGTGCGGCCGGTCAGGTGTACGCTATCAAAATCGTACTTGGCAAGTTGCTGCTGTAGAAGTGCCAACATGCGGTCCGATTGCTTTCTTTGGATGAAATCTTTGTGTCTGATAAAAATACACACCGATTGTGCATCTTTGGCCACCAGAGTATTCTGCAATTCTAACGTTTGTTTAATGCGCTTGGCATCTGATGCTAGTAGGCGTGTTTTGAAATGGATGTAAGGGTCGAAAATCAGGCCGCCAAAAGCGTATATTTTGGCTTCTTTGGCATTGGTAATCGCAACAACTCTTTGGATATACGGCACATGCGTTTCGATATCTTGCCGTAGTTGTTCGATATGTTTGAGAAAATCGAGGTGGTAAATTCCCTTTTTGTGCTCGATGGCCAACAAAAGAAAGTCGTTGTCTGACTCAAAGCGCGCCCGGTGGGCATGGTAAAACTGTGTTTGCGGGTCGTGGTTTGGAAAGAATTTCTCGAAGTTGTAATCAAAGCGCAGCTGGCGGAGCGCAAGCACAAAAAATACCGACAAAGAGACAGTGAGCGCTAAGGCTAACCAAGCCCAAGTCTTGACGGGCGTTGCTTTAATCCAGGTTAAAAGGTTTGAAAACATAGCATTGCGAAAGTACTTGAAAAAGGCGCAAAAAAAAAGCACCATCCGAAGATAGTGCTTTGTAGTGGGGGTTGACGGGTTCGAACCGCCGACCCTCTGCTTGTAAGGCAGATGCTCTGAACCAGCTGAGCTAAACCCCCTTGAGTTAACGAGTGCAAAGATATGAAATAATTCAATAATCAAAAGAAAAAATTGAGTTTTTTACTTTGTGCTTCAATAAATGACTTTAAAAATGAGTAGGGAAGACGCTGTCTTTCGATGATTTATTTCAAACACGTTTGAGTTCAACTCTTGTAGTGAGTTCAATTTCAATTTGTTGCAAGTTGCAACTTTTCTAAAATCTTTTCGTATACTTGGCCTTATGCGCAAAAGCACACTTGTTTACATGCTGTTCTTCTTCGGCCTCAATGCCTTGCTGCTGAGCTGTAATTTCCGTTCTCCACAAGACGAAATGCACAAAGATTGGGCGCAAATAAAGCGCGCCGGCAAACTTACTTTACTTACTGAAAACTCCACGCTTTCCTTTTTTGAATTCAAGGGCAAGCGCATGGGTTTTGAATACGAAATTCTAGACACCTTTTGCAAGGCTCATCAGCTCAAATTGGAGGTGAAGGTTGTCAATAAACTTGGCGATTTCATGCGCATGCTCCGCAAAGGCGAGGGCGATGTTGTGGCGGCAAATCTTCCAATTGAGTTAGGTCAAAAAAAGCAATTCAACTATTCCATTCCTTATTATCAAACTTATCAAGTATTGGTGCAGCGCAAATCCGACTCTATTATTTCTGAGCCTGCTCAGTTGGCCGGCAAAACGGTTTATGTCCGCAAAAATTCAGCTTACCAAAAACGCCTGTCGGCCCTGCAAGAAGAGATCGGTGCCACCTTAAACATCCGCTACCAATCCAACTCACCACTTGCCGAGGATTTAATTGAAGAAGTGGCCAATGGGCGCATTCACTACACGTTGGCTCATGAAAACCAAGCGCGCGTTGTCAAAGACATGCATCCAAATTTAGATATTGCCACCCGCATGTCTTTTGAGCAGCGGATTGCCTTTGCGTTAAGACCCAAGAGCAAAATCCTCAAGGAAAAACTCGATGCGTTTTTACAGACCTACATTGCTTCTGAATCCTTTACGCAGCTAAAAAAGCGCTATTTCGACTACATTGTCTCCACACCTACAGAATTTTACCTCACGCCCAAGGGCGCACTTTCTCCTTTTGACGCGCTCTTTAAAAAAGCAGCACAAACCTACAACTGGGATTGGAAAGTGCTGGCCGCTGTGGCCTTCAAAGAGTCTCGCTTCAATCCGAATGCGCGCGGTTTTGGTGGGGCTTATGGCCTGATGCAATTTATGCCAAATACAGGGCCTCACTTTGGTGTTTTTCCGGAGTCGAGCCCTGAAGTTCAAATCAAGGGCGGTATACGTTATTTGCAATCCTTAAGCAAGCGTTGGGCTGCTATCTCTGACGAGCAAACGCGTTTGCAATTTACCTTAGCATCTTACAATGCGGGCATGAGTCATATTGAAGATGCACAGCGCTTGGCCCGGGCGGCGGGTCTCAACCCAAACCTCTGGGATGGCAACGTGGCTTTGATGGTCAATAAGCTAGACGAACCTCAGTTTTACCGCTCTGAGCTCGTGCGCTGTGGTGCGTACAGAGGTCAGGCTACCTCTTATGTGGCTAAAGTGCTGGCAATTTATGCGCGTTGGAAATAAATGTCAGGTCAAAAAATCATTGTCGTTCAGGGCGCTACAGCATCAGGTAAAACTGCCTTAGCGATTGCCTTAGCCCAACATTACCAAACCGAAATCATCTCCTTTGATTCTCGCCAGTTTTACAAAGAGCTCGCTATTGGTGTAGCGCGGCCTAGTGTCGAGGAGTTAGGGCAGGTCAAGCAACATTTGATCGCTTGTCGGTCTATTCACGAGCCGCTCAACGCCAATTCTTTTGTGCAAGAGGCACAGCCAATTTTAGATCAATTGCTCAAAGACAAGGGCTCTGCTGTCTTAGTTGGTGGCTCAGCTTTGTTTGCCGATGCACTGATTTTGGGTTTAGATCCCCTGCCTTGCGATCCGGACATTCAAGCCAAGTGGCAACTTATTTTTGATACAGAAGGTTTGGTGGCCTTGCAAGTTGCGTTGCAGCAAAAAGACCCCTCGTTTTATCAACAAATTGATGCGATGAACCCAACGCGGCTCATGAGGGCGCTTGAAATCAATGAGCTCACCGGAGCATCCAATTTAGCTCTTCGAAAAGGGCCTAGAAAAGACCCTTCTCCTGTTTCGCGCATTTACATCAATTGGCCACGTCCGCGCTTGTATGAGCGCATCAATCAAAGGGTTGATCAAATGTTGCTTGAGGGGCTAGAGGATGAAGCCAGGCAGTTTTTTCCGAAGCAAGCGCATTTACAGGCTTTGCAAACGGTTGGTTACCGCGAATTTTTCGACTATTTCGAGGGTAAAATGACTAGGGAAGAGGCCATAGAAAAAATCAAGCAACACACCCGCAATTATGCAAAGCGGCAACTCACCTGGCTGGCCCGTTATGAGCAACTAAATACTTTAGATCCGACTGAAGATTCAAATTTGTTGGCAGCGGCGCTTGTTAAAATTGGTTAAAGAAATGTTAAAAACAATGGGCGAAGCTTAAAATCAAGCATTTTCGTACCTCAACAGTTATACATATGAAACATCTACTGCTCGTATTATCGTTCTTATTTCTTCAACAACTTAGCGCACAAAAAATACGCCTGAAAGTTGAAGATCAAAAAGATACCACCGTTTTCTTGATCAAATACTTTGGCACAAAACTCTTTTATGCCGACACCGCTCAAATGAAAAATGGCGAGGTGGTCTTTGATGGCACCAAGCAGAAACCAGGCATTGTCGGCTTGTTTTTACCCGGGCAGCGCTATTTTGAATTTGTTTACAACAACGAAGAAATTCAACTCTCCACAAAAGGCCCAGACTTCATGGCCAACATGGTCGTTAACAAGTCAGAGGAAAACAAATTGTTCATTCCATACGTAAAGTTCATCAGTAGTAAAAAAGGTGAAATCACTAAGCTTGCTGAGCAGCGTTCTAAACTCAAACCCGAAGATGCCGAATTTGCTACACTCGGTGTGCAAATCGATGCACTCAATAAAGAAGTGGAGGTGTATCAGGCCGCATTGGTGGCAAACAACCCAGGTAAACTCGTTTCCAAAATTGTACTGATGTCTACAGAAGTTGTAGTTCCAGAACCACCAAAAGACGACAAAGGCAATTTGCTAGACTCCAACTTTCGATACAAATACTATTTTGCCCACTACTGGGACAACGTCGATCTGAAAACCGATGCGTTGGTAAACAACCCCATTTTTGCCAATAAACTCGAGTTTTATTTCGGCAAGCAAATGATGATCCAGCACTGGGATACCGTTATCAAATATGCTTTTGCATTTTGCGATGCTCTGGATCCGAAATCGCGCATGTACGAATACAGCGTGGGCTGGATTGCTTCTAGCTATGGTAAAAGCGATATCATGGGCATGGACAAGGTCTATTACTACATGCTCAAGCGTTATTTCTGCACCAAAGACGGTAGTGGTAAATCACCAGCTTTTTGGGTGGCCGAAGACAAATTCGAAGACCTCTGCGAAAACCTCGACAACAAAATGAACACCGTCATGGGCATCAAACCCCCAAATCTCATCATGCGAGACACCTCAGATACCAAATGGATAGATTTTTATAGTCTCACCTCAGAATACACCATTCTTTATTTCTGGGATCCAGAGTGTGGTCATTGCAAAAAAGTAACGCCAAAAATTCAAACGCTTTACACCGAAAAATGGAAGGCCCGCAACATTGAAGTATTCGCCGTGGGCAAAGGTGTTGGCAAAGACTTTGAGGCCTGGAAAAAATACGTGCGCGATACCAAACTGACGTTTTTAAACGTTGCTGTAACCAATAGTATTTATGAAATTGCCAAAGCGACCCCCGAAAAATTGGTACCGCTCTATCCCGGCGAAAAAGGCAAGCCAACCACGCTACAGAGTCTGAACTATCAGCAAACTTATGATATCTATTCCACGCCCAAAGTATTCGTTTTGGACAAGGACAAAAAAATCATTGCCAAAAACCTTTCTGTTTCGCAACTAGAAGACATGCTCGATAAACTCCAGAACAAATCGGACGCGCCCAAATTATTTCCGCCCGATCCAGAAGAGGACGAGCACATGCAAAAAGACTAAATGACGCCAAACCATCTCTTCTCGACATTACAAAGCCACCACAATTGGTTAATTACCACACATAAAGGCCCAGATGGCGATGCCGTTGGCAGTGTAGTTGCTTGGGCTGCTTATGCAAAGCTGTGTGGCAAAGATTATCAAATTATTTTTCCAGATCAGCCGGCTGCCTATTTATGCCCGTTTTTGGAAGGTTACAATTGGGAAGTCTTTGCTGCAGATAAAATCTACTCCGGCGATTTACTATTTGCCTTAGATTATAATTCTTCGTCACGCGTAGGGGATGCAATGTCAGAATGGTTTGACAAACAAACGCTTATCAAAGTGATGCTCGATCACCATCCGAACCCCGCCGATTTTGTGCAAATTCCAATTTCTATCCCAACAGCTTGCTCCACAACAGAAGTGATCTATCATGTCTTAGAAGACCTCGGGCAACGCGATCAAATCAATTTGGCGATGGCCAAGGGTTTGTATCTTGGCCTCATGACAGACACCGGTTCTTTTCGTTTCCCTTCAGTATCGGCCTACACACATCAAATGACAGCGCATTTGTTGTCATTAGGTTTGGCGCAGCATGAAATCCACGAAGCTGTTTACGACGTCAATAGTGTAACGCGTTTGCAATTGCGCGGTTATGCCATTGCCGAAAAGCTGCAGTTGCATCCCGAACATCACCTAGGTATCATGAGTCTGAACAAAGAAGAGCTCAAGCGCTTTTCGTATCAAAAAGGGGATACCGAAGGCCTGGTCAACGTCATCTTATCCATAGAGGGCTATGATGCAGGAGTATTTTTGATGGAAACCGAAGAGGGCGTTAAATTTTCTTTTCGCTCAAAGGGCACGCGTTTTGTCAATGCTTTTGCCCAGGCTCATTTCAATGGCGGCGGGCATCAATATGCAGCCGGTGGTTTTTATGCCGGTAGCCTTAAAGAGGCCCTGGCCAAACTCACATCTTTAATAGATCAAATATAGTTGCATGCCGAACCATTTTGCCTTTTTACTTGCGCTTTCAGGTATCCTGTTTTTTTCGGCTTGCCGAAGAGAAAAAGCCATTGATCAGCAGCGGCAAAAATGGTCTTCGCAGCATTCTGTGGATTTCAATCAGGAGCTCTCCGTACGTGAAAACCTAAAGATCAATACGTTTTTAGCCCATTACACGCATTTAAAGATGCAACAAACGCCTTCGGGTTTGCGCTACATGATTTATCAACATGGCGCACAAACCCAATCTTTTGCTAAAGATGGCCAGCAAGCGCTTGTCCGCATGACCATCGGCCTATTAGATGGCACCCAATGTTATCAAACTAAACCAGACCAAATTGAACGCATCACAATTGCGCATTCCGAAAAAGAATCTGGGGTACACGAAGCCCTTCAGTTCATGCGAAAAGGCGACAAAGCCAAGCTCATTTTACCGAGTTATTTGGCGCATGGCTTGCTTGGCGACCGCAGTAAAATTCCGCCACAAAGTATTTTATATATCGATATTCAACTAATTGAGCTCCAATGAGAAGTCTGTTATTTCTTTCGTTGCTTTTGGTCTTTTCGGCCTGCAACGATACCCCTAAGCCGAAGCCGACAAACAAAAATATTGTGAAGGCCAATACCCAAGACCTCACCGACTTAGACACTAGTGCAGCTGGCTCCAAGCAAAACCTGATCAATTTTGAAAAAGGAAAAGTGAGCATGCGCAAGAAATTACCCGGCGGCATTGTCCTCAAATGGATTGAACGCGGTTCAGGCCCGGGTTTTAAAGCGGGCGAGATGGCCTTGATAGACTACCGTTTAGGAACGCCAGACGGCCGTATTATTGACGGGAACAACCGAATTGACTTACCTTTTATTCCTTTTGTAGTAGGTTACAGCATGCAAACTCAAGGCTGGGATCTAGCTTTTGCGCATTTGCGTGTCGGCGATTTTGTCAAAGTAGAGATTCCTGCAGCGTTGGCCTACGGCAGCAAAGGCATCAAAGATGTATTGGCACCGAATACGCCCAATTGGCTTTATGTGAAAGTTATATCGAAAATCGAGCCGAGCACTGATGCCGACGGCATACGCGCATGGAAACTCGCCGAAGGCCAGCCCATCAACTTAGCAGCTGGAGATGTCAAAGAAATCGCTTTTGAATTTGTGGCTTCTACGCCAAATAAGGCAAATGCAATCATGGCGCGCAAATTTCCACAGCGCTATGTTGTTGGTCAAAAAACGACAGTACCAGGCTTGAGAAAAATCCTTAAAAATGCGCTGCAAGGAGAGCGTTATTATATTGTTTTACAGCCAGAACAGGCCTATGGAAGCAAAGGCTACGGTCAGGTGATTGCACCCAATGAGCCTGTATTCTTTTTGCTAGACATTGTGGGTGTCCGGTCCATATCATAGGAAATGCCTAAATTTGTACTGAAATTTTTGTTTTGCGTCAGATAACTCTTTTATATATTTTTTGTTTTTTCTTTGGCTTTTTGTCCTTTGCGCAGCGTGCGCTAGATACCGTCGAAACCGAACTGGGCAAGGTTGTCTTATACAGCAATAAAACTTGGTCTTTCTTACAGGTGAGTACATTTGATGGCATCATGAATCCACGCATCAACGCCGTAATGCTTGCGCAAGACCCCAGTTTTCGTCATCCCTGGAGCAACGACGTTTGCTTCACGAGCCGCAACGACATGTCCAAGCTCAAAGATACCCTCTGGCTTTGTGTCAACGACGAATACGACCAAAATTTCCACATGCCTGCACCCGGTATTGTTACTTCTCGTTACGGCCCTCGTAATGGAAGAAACCACAACGGCATAGACATCGATTTGGAAACAGGAGACACCGTATACGCAACTTGGTCAGGAAAAGTCCGCTACGCCAAATACAATGATGGTGGCTTCGGAAATTTAGTGATCATACGCCATCCAAATGGCCTTGAAACAATCTATGCGCATTTAAGTAAATTCTTGGTTTATCCCGATCAAGATATCGTAGCCGGCGAACCCATTGGCCTTGGGGGCAATACCGGACACTCTTATGGCTCACATCTCCATTTTGAGATACGGTTTTACGATGCACCCATGAACCCTGAAGAAGTCATCGATTTCTCAGCGCGAGGGCTTAAAAATGAAAATTTATTTGTGCATAAAGGCTTGTTCAGACCTGGTGCCAAACCATCAGATTATTACGAAGACCACCCAACAGAAGTTGTTCAAGCGCCAGTGGTGGTGCGTACCCCACAAGTACGATACTACAAGGTCCGCCCCGGCGATACCCTTACCGAAATCGCTGCACGCAACAACACAACCGTCACTAAAATTTGCCAACTCAACGGCATCAAACCAACAACTGTGCTCCAATTAGGCCGCAGTTTAAGAGTGAAATAACATGAAAAACATACTTTTTTTTACCGTCCTTGTTGTTTTACTGAGTGCCTGTTCGGACTACTCAAAAATTGTGAAGGGCTCAGACTACAGTCAAAAATTTGTGAGTGCCAATGCGCTCTACGATCAAAAAGAATTCGATAAAGCGATTGTTTTGTACGAGCAAATTTATCAGCATGCACCCAAATCAGGGGAGGGGGAGCTCTCTTACTACCGCATGGCCCAGGCCTATTATGAAATTGAAGATTTCTATATGGCGCAGTATTACTATAGCTCTTATATGCAACGCTTTCCTTACAGCGATAAATCCGAAGAAATCTTATTCATGATCGCCATGTGTTCGGTCAAAAACTCACCTGAATACACCCTTGACCAAACAGAAACCGAACTGGCCATCAGCAATGTACAGCAATTTGTGGATCGCTTTCCGAGCTCATATTTGGTAGATTCTTGCAATCTCATCATCGATCAGCTCCGCTTTAAATTGGAGCGTAAAGAATTCGAAACAGTGAAGCTTTATGACCGCACAGAAAATTACAAAGCAGCGGTGGCGGCTGGCGAGCTCTTTATGGAACACTACAGCAGGTCTACTTTTATAGAAGAAGTCCATTATATGGTGGTCAAAAATTCTTATTTCATGACCATCAACAGCATCGAAAGCAAAAAAAGTGATCGAAGCGCCCAAACAACGGAAAGATTCCGTAACTTTGCACTTCGCTATGCAAGCTCCAAATACCTCAAGGAATTAGAAAGCTACGTGGCGTTACTAGAAAAAAAACAATAAAGACACAAAAATGAGTTTCAAAAATATCGCTGCAGAACGTACTACAGTTACCCGTGACACCATCCTCGTGGAAGAAAAAACAGGCAACATCTACGAATCTTTGGTGGCTATTTCCAAAAGAGCCAATCAAATCTCTTCAGAACTCAAAGAAGAGTTGACTCAAAAATTGCAAGAATTTGCAACCCACACAGACAACCTCGAAGAGGTTTTTGAAAACCGCGAGCAAATAGAAATTTCTAAGCATTACGAAAAAATGCCGAAGCCAACAGCCATTGCCATGCAAGAGTTGTTAGAAGATAAAATCTATTTACGCAAGCCAGAGTCTTTGCAATAAGCATGCTAGGCAAGCGGATCCTTCTTGGTATTACAGGAGGTATAGCCGCCTACAAAATCCCTATTCTCGTTCGCTTACTCAAAAAACAAGGCGCAGAAGTTCGTTGTGTACTCACGCCTAATGCCCAAGATTTTGTGAGTCCGTTGGTGTTGGCTACGCTTTCGCAAGAAGCTGTTTACAGCGAATTTTGGAACAAACAAACAGGCGTCTGGACCAACCACGTCGAGCTTGGTTTGTGGGCTGACGTCATGCTCATTGCCCCAGCTACGGCCAACACCATTTCAAAAATGGCAACCGGGGCCTGCGACAACCTCTTGTTGGCTACTTATTTATCTTTAAAGTGCCCGTGTATTATTGCTCCCGCCATGGATCTCGATATGTATCAGCATCCGAGTTTCAAGCGCAATTTAGCCACTTTAGAAGCGGATAAAATGCATGTCATTCCAGCTACATTTGGCGCTTTAGCCAGTGGCCTAGAAGGCCAAGGACGCATGGAAGAGCCCGAGCAAATTTATGCATACCTGGAGCGCTTTTTTGAAAATCAGGCCCAGCCAAAGTCCAAAACAACTCAAAAATGGCTCATCACTGCTGGCCCCACCCGTGAAGCCATAGACCCAGTTCGCTATATTTCCAATCACTCTACGGGCAAAATGGGCTACGCGCTGGCACAAGCCGCGCTCGAGGCAGGCCATGAAGTGTTGCTGATCAGTGGGCCTACAGAACAGCACCTCGCGCATCCCCAACTCAAACTGATCCAAATAGAAAGCGCCGCAGAATTATTGGGCGCAGTGCAGGCCCATTGGGCTTGGGCTACGGTTGGCATTTTCAGCGCTGCAGTTGCCGATTACCGCGTGGCGGATGTCGCTTCAGAAAAAATCAAAAAGCAGGAAGACCAAATGCAGTTGTCTTTGCTTAAAAATCCAGATGTATTGGCTTGGGCAGCTGCCCACAAAACCCAACAAAAAGTAATTGGTTTTGCACTCGAGACCAATAATTCGCAAGAAAATGCGTTAAGTAAATTGCGCCGTAAAAACCTCGACTATATTGTGCTCAACGAACAGCAAAATGGCGTGAGTGGTTTTGGCAGCGATACCAATAAAATTATTATATTCGATAAAGCAGAGCGTCGTCTTGAGTTACCGCTTCAAAGTAAATCCGATACCGCTGCTGCGCTCATTCAAATACTTGAAGCTCATCATGAATAAGTGCTTTTCTATTTTGCTTGCGTTAATGGTCTATACTGGCTTGCAAGCCCAAGAACTCAATTGTCAGGTCAATGTTGTTGTAGACAACAAAGTAGAGGTGAGTTCCACAGAACAAGAAATCATCAATCAGATGAAGCAGAGCATCACTGAAATCATGAACAACACCGCATGGACCAAAGACAAATTCAAGGTCGAGGAGCGCATCAATTGTAATTTGCAAATCCAAATTCGCGAAATACCTGCTACCGGCGCTTACCGTGGCGACATCCAAGTTTCATCTGTGCGCCCCGCTTTCAATAGCAATTACAACTCCACTGTTTTTAATTTTCAAGACGAAAACTTTCAAGCTTCTTTCTCTAGGGGAGCCGTCTTGAATTATGTGCCCAATCAATACCGAGACAACCTCACTTCCATTTTAGCCTTTTATGCTTACTACATCATCGGCATGGACTACGACTCATTTTCTCTAAAAGGAGGCACACCCTATTTTCAGGAGGCCCAACAAATTGTAACGCTCGCCCAAACGGGTGGTGCCGCGGGTTGGAAATCCTCGGAGAGCAGCAAAAGAAACCGTTTTTACCTCGTAGACAACATGCTACAACCTGTTTTCGAGCCGTTTAGAGTTTGTATCTATCAATACCACCGCTTGGGCATTGATCAGCTCTACGACAAAAAAGAAGAAGGTAAAAAAGCCATAATGGCCTCCCTCAACCTCTTGAGTCCAATTATGGCCACCCGACCAAATACAGTCAATGTGGTGAGTTACCTCTTTGGGAAAACTACTGAACTCAAAAACATTTATTCAGATTCCGAACTCAAAGAAAAGCAGGACCTCGTCAATTTGCTTAAAAAACTAGATCCCGCCAACGCCACGCGCTATTCAACTATCCTCGAATAATGCTCCGCAGTCTTCGTATTCAACATTTTGCCCTCATCGAAGAGGTGCAGCTCGATTTTGAACAGGGTTTTACGGTATTTACGGGTGAAACCGGATCTGGGAAGTCGATTATTTTGGCGGCAACGCAGCTCATATTAGGGGAGCGCGCCGATTTACAGGTCATTGCGCCAGGTGCCAAAAAAGCAATTGTAGAGGCCGTTTTTGAAATTTCAGAGCGTTATCGTCCTTTTTTTCAAGAAAACGATTTAGATTTTGAAGTCCAAACACTGGTTCGCCGTGAAATTGCCACTGAAGGGAAATCCAGAGCTTTTATCAATGATGTACCCGTTTCGCTTCAGGTGCTCAAGCAGCTCACTTCTCATTTGTTGCAAATCCATTCGCAATATAACACACTAGAGCTCAAATCCAAACGCTTTCAGTTGGAACTCATGGATATACTCTTGGGTTTGCAGCAAGAACAGCTCGGTTTTGCAAGTGCTTTTGCTCAGCTCCAACAGCTCCAAAAAGAGGTGCTCACCAAAAAACAGGCATTTGCACAAGATCAATTGCAGCAAGATTACAATACCTTCTTGCTCGAAGAGCTCCAAGCATTACAATTGCAAGATCCCAAGATACAGCAACTCGAACAAGAGATCGAGCGACATGCCAGCGCTAGCCAGCTCGAAGAAGCCAGAGCTGCCCTCGTGAGCCTCACAGATGACAACGGGCCCTATACCAATTTGTATGCAATCAAATCGATTCTAGATAAAGTAAAGGATATCGACTCCGATATGAAAGGCTATGCGGAGCGCTTGCAACAAATGCTCATCGAACTCAAAGATGTTGCTCGAGATGCAGCAGCTTCTTCTTATCATGAATTAGAGCCCGCTGATTTACAGGTTTTAGAAGCACTTCAGGATAAAATCAACACGGCCTTACTCAAGCACAGGGCAAGAGATGTAGCGGAGTTACTGCAAATTCAACAAACGCTGCTGCAAAAGAGTAGGGGGCTTGAAGACCAGGCAGCAGTACTCGAGGCGCTTGAGCAAAAATGTCAGGCACTTGAAAAAGATTTATGGCTTGCCGCAAAGCTGCTCCATAGCCAAAGAGAAGCTGGCGCTGAACAGCTCGCTCTTCAATTGGCTGGTATCTTGGAAGAACTCAAATTACCTCACACCAAATTGGCTTTTGAACTCCAAGAACTCGAGCAGCTCAATGCGAGTGGCTGCAGCCAAATAGCATTGCTCTTTTCTGCCAATCTTGGCCATAGTTTGGTGCCGGTAGAACGCGCAGCAAGTGGGGGAGAGTTGTCTAGACTCATGCTAGCTCTGCAAAAAATGATTTCCGAAAAGAAGGCGCTTCCGACCATCATTTTTGATGAAATAGATACCGGCGTGTCTGGCGATGTAGCGCTTAAAATAGGCAAGTTACTCAACGAAATGTCTGCCCAGGGCCAATGCATGGCCATTTCACATCTGCCGCAAGTAGCTGCAAAAGCAGCCCATCACTGGATGGTGCAAAAGAACATTGTAGGCGAACGCATGCAAACGAGCGTTATGCACCTAGATCCGGTGGCACGTGTAAACGAAATAGCCAGGTTGCTGAGCGGTGAAGAAATTAGCCCTGCAGCCATTGCCAATGCAAAAGCTTTATTGAAAGGTGCATGAGTACGCCACAACCTTTTGAGCACCAAAAGCCAAAGCTTCTCATAGGGAGTTGCTTTTCAGAAGAAATCGGCAGCTTGTTGAAACAAAATGGTTTTGACTGCTTGGTCAATCCGGGCGGTACAATTTTTCATCCCTTGGCCATCTCTAAACTCATTCTTTGGGCCTTGAACGAACAATTTACGCCACTAAGAACATATCAACGCAACGACATCTTTTTATCCTGGGATTTATCTGGCACTTTTTACGCTATGTCAGCAGAGGATTTGTCCGAAAAAACCAGGTTATTGCATCAAGAACTTCGCGCGCAACTTCAAAAAAGCAGTCACCTGCTCCTTACTTTCGGTTCAACTTGGGCTTATACCTTAAGTTCGGATCACCAACTTGTGGCGAATTGTCACAAGGCTCCAAAATCAAATTTCACAAAAGAAATAACTGAATTACAGGAACTCCAAACTCAGTGGCTTGGTTTGCTTGACAAATTAAAGCGCTTCAACCCCAACTTACAAGTTGTATTGACCATAAGCCCGGTTAGGCATCTCAAAGATGGTTTGGTGGACAACAACCGCAGCAAAGCCCGCTTGCATTTATTGGTTGAAACCCTTTGTGAAAAGGCCAACTGTTTTTATTTTGAAGCTTATGAGTTGGTGACAGATCTGCTACGCGACTACACTTTTTTCAAAGAAGATGGCGCGCATCCAAATCAGAAAGCTATTGCTGTAGTTTGGGAGCATTTTCAGCAAAGATTTTTGGAAGCGTCAACAAGAACTATATTGGAAGAATGGGGCGCGCTACAAAAAAGCAAAGCCCACCACATCCTTTATCCAGAAAGTAAGGAGGCCAGGCAGTTGCAAGTGGATCTAGAAAAGCGAACAGCCGACTTTTTTAGGAGATATCCTGATTTTCTGGATGCCACTCCTGCATAAACTGCAGCAAGAAATTTTCCATATACTTGTGTCTTTGCGCTGCAATTTTTTGAGCGGTAGGCGTTTCCATCCGGTCTTTGAGTAACAACAGCTTCTCGTAAAAGTGATTAATGGTGTGGCCTTTGTCTTGGGCGTATGCTTCTTTGGTGTTGTGCATGGTGGGGCTTGAAGCGGGGTCGTATAAGGCCCGGCCTTTGCTGCCGCCATATGAAAAGGCCCGCGCAATACCAACTGCGCCAATAGCGTCTAGCCGATCGGCGTCCCGAACAATTTTTCCTTCTAAAATGGTTTCTTGATCAGCGACGCCAGCACCTTTGTAAGAAACAATACCAACTATTTGAGCAATCTTCAAGGCCAGCTCTTCAGGTGAATTGAGATCGCGTAGCAAGGCATGTACTTCTTGAGCACCTTTGTCGAAATCGCCACCGTTGTATTTGTGGTCAGAGTAGTCGTGGAGTAAGGCAGCTAACTCAATAACCAGCGGGTCTCCGCCTTCAGATTGTTGGATGAGCAGTGCGTTTTTTCTGACGCGGTCTATGTGGAACCAGTCGTGGCTGCCTTCTTGATTGGTGAACTTGGCTTTCACCAAATGTGCTACTTGAGAAAGGAGGTCTTGCATTACAACTTAACGATGCGTTTGGTCAGGTGCTGTCCATTTGCGAAAATGGTAATGAAATAAGGACCTGGTTTGAAATTCGTTAATGATAGGAAGGATTGTGTTGTGGTGCACAACAACTGACCACTGAGGTCTCTTAATTCAATAAATTGATCAGATGCAGCTGATTTGATGTAGATGAAGTCTTGACTTGGATTGGGAAAAATATCAAAGGCGAAGTTCGGACTTTCATTCAGGCCAACGGGGTCTTCTTTGCGCACTTCGATGTCGTCTAGATACAATTTGAAACCGTCGTAAGTGCGCAACACAAACGCAATGTAGATGGTAGAATCGTTGTAACCAGCAGCACTTAGGTCTACCTCGCGAAAAGTCCATTCAAAATTCTCTTGTTGAACAGAACCAATGGTGTCTGTAAAGGCAGAGGGGTCTGTAGTAGTGGTGGAAACCAACACGAGGTAGTCGTCTGGGTATGACGGGTCGTGAGATTTGGCTTCCCAATGAAAAAAGTTACCAAAGCTTCCGAGCGCAAGGGCAGGGGTAATGAGCCAGCGATTGGCCGTATCGGGGTTTTCAAAGTAAGAACTTACCGCTGCTACGGTATCTGAGTTGTTTTCGGGGTCGGGGGTGGTGATCCAGCCGCTTGCGTAAGCGAGTACCTGTGGGTGTGGTGCTTGTGCATCTAAGTTCAGTAGGGTATAGTTGCTCGGTATTCCCGACTGAAAATCAGTGCTTAAAATAGGTGTTTGGGCCTGATATTGAACAGCAAGTAAAAGAAGGAAAAGAAAAGTAGGAATTTTCATGTGGTAAAGATAGTCATTCTAGTTAGTCGACCAATGTGATCAGGATTTCGTTGAACTCCTGATAGAAGACGTCGAACTCCCTTAAATGTTTCTTGAAAAACGTATAAATACTTGGCCAATCTTGTTGATTATAAAAGTTTGGACCCTCAAGTTGCCAGTAGATTCTTCCAATGGTTTGTCCTTCGTTGTTGACGAATTGAGGTTCCCAGGTTGTTGCAATAGACATATTGCTTTCAAGGACGACTTTTAATTCAGTAAGTTGTTCCCAAAAAATAGCTTGGACACCGGGGTCTTTGAATTGGATATCGTAACAAATAGAAACGGCTTTGCCATCGCAGGTCATGCGCAGGTAGGTGTTTTTTACTTGAGTTGGATAGTTGATCCAATTGATGCGCTTGCCATTTGCGGACATGCAAGCGCGCATGTGTGTCTTAAAGCCCGCCCAAAATGCCTCGTTAAAAGCTTTGCGTTCTTCTTTAGGTAACATGCCTTAACTTACTGATTTCCTTTAGCGTGATCAGCTAAGAATTGCGCTAAACCGCTGTCTGTAAGTGGGTGCTTCACCAACGCTTTGATCACTGAAAGTGGGCCAGTCATGACATCGGCACCTATGCTTGCACAATTGATGATGTGCATGGGGTGGCGAACAGAGGCAGCTAAGATTTCTGTATCGTATGCGTAGTTGTCAAAAATGAGTCGAATTTGTTCAATAAGATGTAAGCCATCTGTTGAGATGTCGTCTAGACGCCCAACGAATGGAGAAACATATGTTGCACCAGCTTTGGCAGCAACCAAGGCTTGTCCTGAAGAGAAAATGAGCGTACAATTGGTGCGGATACCTTTATTGGAGAAATATTTGATGGCTTTGAGCCCGTCTGTCACCATTGGTATTTTGACGACAATATTTTTGTGCAAAGCCGCGAGTTCTTCACCTTCGCGCACCATACCTTCAAAGTCGGTGGCAATGACTTCTGCACTAACCGGGCCGTCGACGATGTTGCAAATATTGATGTAGTGTTGTAAAATGTTTTCCTTTCCTTTGATACCTTCTTTGGCCATTAAAGATGGGTTGGTGGTTACGCCATCTAAAATACCCATGTCGTGGGCTTCGGCGATATCGTTCAGGTTAGCGGTGTCGATAAAAAATTTCATAAGCTTATTTTTTACGGTTTTTGAGCGTTTCTTGTTGTTGGCGCTGCATTTCTTCTAAGCGCTCTTGGAATTTAGATTTTTTCTTCACTTTCGGATTGGCTGCACTATTGGCTTTTCTCTCGGCCATTTTGACCTTCAATTTGTCTTCGTTGACAAAGAATTGCTTGATCAAGACCATCATGACAATAGAGAGCAATGTCGAGATAAAGTAATAGTAGCTCAAACCGGCAGAGTAGTTATTGAAGAAGAAGATCATCATGAAAGGAAAGATGTACATGATGATGCGCATGTCAGGCATACCTGGCTGCTGCGGTTGTTGCATGTTGCCGCTGTTCATGTAGGTGTAGGCGAGGGTAGTGGCGGCCATGAGTAAGGTAAACAAGGAGATGTGGTCACCATAAACTGGGATATGGAAGCCGAAATCGAGAATGGAGTCAAAAGAACTCAAGTCTTCGGCCCATAAAAATCCTTTTTGGCGCAGTTCAAATGCTGCAGGGAAGAAGCGGAACACCGCAAGTAGGATCGGCATCTGGATAAGCATGGGCACACAGCCCGCTAACGGACTCGCGCCAGATTCGCGGTAGAGCGTCATCATTTCCATTTGTTTTTTCATGGCGTCCTCTTGCTTCGGATATTTGGCATTGAGCTCGTCGATTTCAGGCTTCAAGATGCGCATCTTGACCGAAGACACAAACATCTTCCATTGCACTGGCATCAAAATCGTTTTGAGAATGAGGGTGAGCACCAAAATAGCCCAACCAATGGCCATGCCGTTGTTGATCAGTAAGTTGAAAATGGGCTGAACTGCGTAAATATTGATCCAGCGAAAGAAGCCCCAGCCAAAGTTGAGGATGTCGTCGTAACCACTGCCATAGTTTTTGAGTACTTCGTAGTCGTTCGGACCAAAAAACCAATTGAAAGAAGCGGCGTTGTTTTGGAAATCCAGCGCCATGGTGGCGTGGTACCCTTTGAGGTGTGTCCAGGCCTGTGGATGCCCTTCTTTAAAGCTTTCAATGTAAAACTTTGTTCCTTTTTTAGGGAATGGGTTGGTAGGGTGCAGAATAGCAGAAAAATAGCTCTGCTTGAAAGCCACCCAATTGATATTTTCTTCTGCGACACCAGATTCACTCGAAGTTTCTGATAGGTAGTCTAGACCGCTTTCTGTTTGGTCAAAACAAATGGTAGATACACGGCGTTGCTCGGTAAACAAGCGCTCTGTTTTCTTGAAATCTGCTGCCCAGTTGAGCACGCTGTTGTCTAGTAAAAAACCTTTATTGTCAAGAACTTCTATGTTGTAAGAGAGGTCGTGGCCTTTTTTGAGCGCATAAGTTTGGCGAATAGTGCCTTCATTGAATTGGGCTTCGTATACAGCTTTATTTTTGGTGCTTTTAACCAATTCAAAAAGATAATCTTTGGTGTATATTTTGCCTTTCGCTGTACTGAGTACTAATTGGTTGTGCGCATCGCCGTCTTCAAATAAGCAAAGGGCGTCGGTTTTTTTGTCAACGAAGTCTTTGTAGCTTTTGTAAGACTTTAAATAAACTCCTGCAAGCATGCCGCCTTTGGAATTGAGCTCGATGCGCAATTCTTTGTTTTCTATGCTCGTGATTTCACCCATACTGACGACCTGCGAAGCGTTGCTAGAGGTGTTGCTAGAGGTGTTGGCTGCTGTTCTTGTTGATTTTTTGGATTTGTTTTCCTTTTTTTCGGTTTTTTGAGCGGCTGCAGCTTCTTTCTTTTGAGCAGCTTTGATTTCAGCCTCTGAAGGCTGATTCATGACCGAAAAAACAGTAATAATGAGGCCAATCAGGACCAGGCCGATGGTGGAATTGCGATCCATAGGGTTAGTGTTTTTTGTTTTTAAGTGTCGCTTTTACAAACGCGACGAAGAGTGGGTGAGGGGCGTCTACCGTACTTTTGTATTCGGGGTGGAACTGTACGCCTACAAACCAAGGATGGGTAGGTATTTCTACCACTTCTACCAGACCCGTTTCTGGGTTGCGGCCGGTGGCGAGCATACCCTTGGCTTCGAAATCGGAAAGGTAGGCATTGTTGAATTCATAGCGGTGGCGGTGCCGCTCAGAAATATTGTTGTATTGGTATGCTTTAGCTGTATTGGAATTGGGCTTGAGCTCGCATTTGTAGGCGCCCAAGCGCATGGTGCCACCCATGTTGGAGATGCGTTTTTGTTCTTCCATCATGGAAATCACGGGCGCAGTGGTATTCTCAGACATTTCTGTGGAGTGCGCATCGCTGAGACCAAGCACATTTCTTGCAAATTCGATCACGGCAATTTGCATCCCGAGGCAAATACCTAAGAAAGGAATGTTGTTTTCGCGGGCAAAACGCACGGCTTCTATTTTACCGTCTATGCCCCTAGATCCAAAGCCAGGTGCAACTAAGATGCCGTCTAATCCATTTAATTCTGTACTGATATTGTCTGAATGAAGCGTTTCGGAGTGAATCCAGCACAACTCCACTTTGGTTTCGTTTGAAACACCTGCGTGAATAAAGGCTTCTGAAATTGATTTGTAGGCGTCTTTGAGCTCGACATATTTACCGATGAGTCCAATTTTGACGGTGTGTTTGGGGTTTTTGAGGCGCTCTAAAAAGGCCTTCCAGTTGTCTAGTTTGGGACTTTGTTTTTTAGACAAACCAAGTTTATCTAGTACAACGGTGTCGAGTTCTTCTGCTTGCATCAGTAGCGGAACGTCGTAAATAGAGGCTGCATCGCGGGCTTCAATGACTGCATTGACCGATACATTGCAGAATTTCGCGATTTTTTTGCGCAAACCTAGATCGAGTTCGTGCTCGGTGCGGCAGCAAAGGATATCGGGCTGAACGCCGAGTTCGAGGAGTTGCTTGACGGAATGCTGAGTGGGTTTGGTTTTGAGTTCGCCGGCTGCAGAAAGGTAAGGAACGAGTGTAAGGTGCACAACAATGCAGTCGTTTTCGTATTCCCAAAGCATTTGGCGCACAGCCTCTACGTAGGGTAGAGATTCGATGTCACCGACGGTGCCGCCAATTTCGGTAATAACGATGTCAAACTGACCGTTCTTAGCTACCGCTTGAATGCGTTCTTTGATTTCGTCAGTAATGTGAGGGATGACCTGTACGGTTTTCCCTAAGTAGTCGCCTCGGCGCTCTTTCTCAATGACAGATTGGTAGATGCGGCCGGTGGTGACGTTGTTGGCCTGTGAAGTAGGCACGTTTAAGAAGCGCTCGTAGTGGCCGAGGTCGAGGTCGGTTTCGGCGCCGTCGTCGGTGACGTAGCACTCGCCGTGTTCATAAGGGTTGAGGGTTCCGGGATCGATATTGATATATGGATCTAGTTTTTGGATGGTAGTGGTGTAACCACGGGCCTGTAAAAGTTTTGCTAACGACGCAGATATGATGCCTTTCCCTAAAGAAGAAGTCACACCCCCGGTTACAAAAACATATTTGGTTGAATTGGACATATAACGTTTGTAACTACGGGAAACAAATGTAATACATTATTTCCTTTCTTGCCACTTAAAATAGGTCTTTTGTTGCGTTGGCCGATCGGTTTCTACCTCGGTTAATGGTTCGCAAGGAACAAGACTTGAATGACAATCTGAAGGCAATTGTTGGTATAAGGCAGTTCCGTCGGTTTTCCAAGCGATCATGTCGTCGGAAACTTCTTTGATGATTTTAGCCGGATTTCCAACTACTAAGCTACGTGCAGGAATTTTCATTTTAGCCGGAACAAAAGCCAGCGCACCAATAATGGATTCTTTTCCGACCACAACGTCATCCATAATGACGGCGTTCATGCCGATCAGGCAATTTTCTTCGAGGATGCCACCATGTATAACAGCGCCATGCCCGACGTGGGCGCCAGCTTTTAAATGCACTGTAGTCCCGGGGAACATATGAATGACGCAATTTTCTTGCACATTGCAGCCGTCTTCAATGATGATTTGGCCCCAGTCGCCACGGAGCACAGCGCCGGGGCCAATGTAAACGTTTTCACCAATAATGACGTTGCCCGTGACGTTGGCTTGCGGGTGTACAAAACTCGATGCTTTGACCACAGGAATAAAACCAATGAAAGCGTAAATAGACATAGGATGTTTTTGGGTGTTAAAGATAGAGAATCAATCCTTAATAGTAGGTATGCCAAGTAAATCCACTTATGATGAAGCATAGTCTATTTAACATAATATTAATTATATAACAGATACAACAAAACAACATTCAAAACGTTGTTTATCTTTGCACCGTGTTTAGCACCGATCAACAGACCCTCCACGACCTCGAGTTTGAAGCCATCAAATTATGGCTAGAGAAATTCTGCATCGGCCCCACGGCAATTCACCAAGTACAAACTTTGCAGCCGCGCACACAATTTGTGGTTTTGCGCCAAGAACTCAAGCGCCTAGACGAACTGCGTTTGGTGCGCGTACACGGCGAAAAATTTCCTCAGCTCGAATTTGAAGAGCTCCTGCAGGAAATTAAATTACTCGGTATTCAAAAGGCAGTTATTTCATTAGAAGGATTTCGGCGTATTTACCAAGCTTCAGAACTCGTCAATGCCTTGGTGCAGTTTTTTGAAAATGCGCTCTTCAAGTATCCTTTATTAAAAGAACTCACCGAAGACGTCTATTACACCAAAGCGATCATTGAAGAAATTGATCAGGTATTTGACCGCAACGGACAAATCAAAGACGACGCCTCTGCCGAACTCGCCGAAATTCGGGCGCGTATTCGGGTATTGCGCAACCAGATCAATAAGAACTTTGACAAAGAACTGCGCCGTTACAATAAAGATAAAGTGCTGGCAGAAACGCTCGAGACGTTTGTCAATGAAAGACGCGTACTGACCGTGTTGTCTACATTTAAGCGCAAAGTACCAGGCAATATACAGGGCTCAAGTAAAACGGGAAGCCTTACGTTTATTGAGCCAATGGTCAACGTTCCGCTCAACAACGAACTCGAGTTTTTATTCGACGACGAACGCAAAGAAATTCACCGCATTCTACAAGCCCTTACGGCGCTCATGGTGCAATACCGCCCACTGATCAACGCCTATCAAATTTTATTGACGAGACTTGATTTCTTAAATGCAAAATGCAAGTTAGCTATAGAAATGCAAGCTGCTCTACCCGCCATTGGGCAGCAAGCCGGAATGCACCTCAAACAAGCGTATCATCCGCTGCTGAGACGCGCCAATCAGCTAGCCGGCAAAACAACCTTTGCACAAGAACTCAAGTTGCAACAAAAGTCTCGGATGCTCGTGATCTCTGGCCCCAACGCCGGCGGCAAGAGCATCACGCTCAAAACCATTGGCCTTTTGCAACTCATGCTGCAAGCAGGCTTGTTGGTACCCGTGGGACCGGATAGTCAGATGTGTTTTTTCAAGCAGATTTACTCCGATATTGGTGATAATCAATCTATTGAAAATGAGTTAAGTACCTACTCTTACCGCTTGCAACGCATGAAGTTCTTTTTGGGACGCTCCAATGCCCAAACTTTGCTGCTACTAGACGAGTTTGGAACGGGCTCAGACCCTGAGCTTGGCGCTGCTTTAGCGGAGGTTTTCTTCGAACAAATGTATGCGCTGCAGGTTTATGGCGTGCTCACTACGCACTACAGCAACATCAAATTAAAAGCAGACGAACTACCAGAAGCGCAAAACGGCTGCATGTTGTTCAATGAAAAAGACCTCTCCCCGCTTTACCAATTTGCAATGGGGCAGCCCGGTAGTTCCTTTACTTTTGAAGTGGCGCAGCTCAACGGCATCTCCAAAGCCTTGATTCAAGATGCCAAATTGCGCCTAGATCAGCAAAAAGTAAGACTTGATAAACTTTTAAGTGGCCTGCAAAAGGAACGCAATCAGTTATTGGCTCAAAATAAGCGTCTGGCCGAAGCTGCTCAGGCCGCAGAAAAATCTAGTGTGCAGCACGAGCAAGAAATCCAAAAATTGCAGCAGAAGCAAAGTCAGGTTACGCAGGTGCAAGAAACAAGCCAGCGTCAGTTACAGGCAGGAAAAAAGATGTTGGCATTTATTGAAAAATTCAATGCGACGTCGCGCAAAAAGGATGTCAATACGCTTCTATTTCAGGAACTTACCCAATTTTTACGCCTAGAGAAATCAAAGCAAACAATCAAGAAAAAAGCGCCGAACCCCTCTGCTAGTCAGGTACCTACGAAAAAGGAAGTACAGCGCGCCGAAAAGTACGAGCAGGAACACATCAAGGTGGGTTCTCAGGTCCAGCTCCTCCAGACCAACCGCATCGGAATTGTCGAAGAAATGAAAGGCAAGCAACTCACGGTCATATTTGGTCAGGCAAGAATCAAGGTGAGTTTAGAAAAACTTCGTTTCTTGGCCGACTGAAATTTAACATAAGTTACACGTGAATCCCTTAGAAAATCCGTAACTTTGCGCTCAATTTTTTAATTTATCTCAACAAAATGAGTAGTACAGCCCTTGGAAACCACATCTTGGTGGAGTTTATGAATTGTGACCCGCATGTCATGAATGACGTAGCAGCTATCGAACGCGATATGGTTGGCGCTGCGCGCAAAGCAGAGGCTACCGTTATCAACTCTACGTTTCATCACTTTTCGCCATATGGCGTTTCTGGAGTAGTTGTTATTCAAGAGAGTCATCTTGCCATTCATACTTGGCCAGAATACGGTTATGCTGCAGTAGACGTCTTTACTTGTGGCGACATGAACGCTTGGATTGCCTTTGACCACCTCAAAGAATGCTTTGGTGCCAAGTCTTATTCAGCTATCGAAATGAAGCGTGGTTCAGTGAATTTACTTACCCGCAACGATTTCGACATCACTAGCGCGCGTGAAAAAGCCGCTGAGTGGCGCAATCCAGACTTCTATACCCGCAACGTGTGGTTTACCGATAAAGACGAAGACCAAGCGCTTTCTTTGCGTTTTACCGGCGACGTCTTCTTTGATGTGCAATCGCCATTTCAGCGTGTACGCATTTTAGAATCCACTAAATACGGCAAAATGCTGGCCCTTGACGACATGGTCATGACCACCATCAAAGACGAGTTCCATTACCACGAAATGATCTCCCACCCTAGCCTTTTCACTTTGCAAAATGCCAAAAATGTATTGGTAATTGGTGGTGGCGACGGCGGTACGGTGCGCGAAGTATTGCGTCATGCCAACATCGAGAAAGTAACCATGGTCGAAATCGACGGCGAAGTCATTAAGGCGTGTAAAGAGCACCTTCCAGAAATTGCCGCTTCTTTTAATGACCCCCGCTTGGAACTCATCGTAGACGACGGCATTGCTTTTGTCAAAAGTGCAGCAGACGCAGTTTACGACCTATTGATCGTAGACGGCTCAGACCCAGTTGGCCCAGCAGAGGGCTTGTTTAGCGTAGAATTCTACCAAAACTGTTACCGCACGCTCAAGGCCGATGGTATTTTGGTTGCTCAGGGTGAGTCGCCTAAATTCAATGAAAAAGCATTTGCTGAGCTCAACCAAACCCTTCAAGGAATTTTCGGTCAACAAAACGCACCAGTTGGTTTGTTTTTCGTACCAACCTACCCTACCGGCATGTGGAGTTTCCAATACGGCCTCAAAGGTGCTGCAGATCCACGCAAAGTAACTGATCTACAAACCATTAAAACTTTTGTTGCCGAAAAAGGCCTTCGTTACTACAACGAAGACATTCATTTCTCAACTTTTGCGTTGCCTAATTTTGTAAAGCAATTAATTCAACAATAACATGACAATTTCTCAAAACAAGGTCGTCACCTTGACCTACAAACTCTCTGATCACACCACCGGAGAAACAATCGAAGAAACAACTCCTGAAAATGCATTGACTTTCTTGTATGGTGTAGGCGGAATGATTCCCGAATTTGAAGAAAAACTCGCAGGTAAAACAACTGGTGAGGATTTTGATTTTCATATTTTGGCAGCCAACGCCTATGGCGAGCAAGACCCGCAGCATATCGTGATGTTGCCTAGCAATATTTTCCACGACGAAAACGGAAGTTTCGACAAAGAAATGTTCCAAGTTGGCAGTATGGTGCCGATGTCTGACAGCGAAGGCAACCAATTGCGCGGACGCATTTTGGAGGTAGCTGAAGAAACCGTTCAAATGGACTTCAACCACCCACTTGCAGGTACAGACCTTCATTTTGTAGGTTCTATTCTTGAAGTACGCGATGCTGAAGACGAAGAATTGGCACACGGCCATGCACACGGCCCAAATGGCCATCAGCACTAAACGCAACAATTTGACTACTTTATTGTTACAAAGCGTATGTCGGTATTTTTCGGCATACGCTTTTTTATTTTAGAACCTATGGCTACAGTATTTGAAACCAGACTTATCGGCAACATCGGCAAAGACGCGCACGTCAAAACAATGGACCGCGGCATCATTGCCATCAATTTTCCTGTTGCCCACAACAAAAACTGGAAAGACAAAAAAACCGGTCAAATGCGCACCAAAACAACATGGGTCAATTGCACCATTTGGAAGCGAGAAGGCTCCAATATGCGCATCATAGATTTTCTCACGCGGGGCACACTTCTCGAAGTGCTTGGTTCACCCTTTGCCAAAACCGTCCAACTCGAAGACGGTCAAATGCGCACTGAAATCCGCCTAAATGTATCCAAAACAAACATCCTACGCCCTGCCAACCGAGACGATCAAGATAGCCTTGGCTTTGTTGATCAAGACGACGACGAAGATCAGTACGGTGCAAGCCTCGATGATTTTTCATTGGATGGTGATGATTTTGAATAACTTAGCAAAAAGCAAAAAAAAGTGCTTAAATTTTTATAATTTTCATTTTTTGATTTCGAAAAATTACATATATTTGCAACCTCAATAAACATTCCTCCTTAGCTCAGTTGGTTAGAGCATCTGACTGTTAATCAGAGGGTCTCAGGTTCAAGTCCTGAAGGGGGAGCAAAAGCCGATCAGAAATGGTCGGCTTTTTTTGTATCTTAAAACAAGCTTAAAACAAATTGAACTTCAAGAAAGTTACACAACCTTGTCAAAATCAAGGCTACCAAAAATAAACAATAAAAGGAGCGTATTGTTTGGGTTTTTCGCTAAATCGTTCTAAGAAGTACAACTAATAGAACATTTTCTAGCTTACTCCGGCATGTAATAAATACCCACAAAAATTCGATAAGCAAGGTAGACTCCCGTTACGGTCCAAATCCACCATCTGTTTTTCATATACCAGTCCATTGTTTTTCGGTTTAAGATGCTTATAAAGTTAGGATTAAAATGGAGTCTATTTTCATGTGTCAAGTGGAAAAATAAGCAAAGACCAATAGAATATATTTCCTGAAGGCAGTACATAGCGCTAGAACATGTTCTATATTTTTTCTGTGATCGCTGCATTCAATTGTATAAACAAAAGCAAATTCAGTAATTTTAGCACTTTCTACTTTTTATCAAATAACCAAATTAAAGCCGTACCTTGTACAAATGAAGAACGCATTTGATTGGTACTTAGGCAATAACACTTTAAACCAAATTGTCTATAATCCAATTTCAGGTGGTTGCCTTGATGGCCTAGAAGCAAACGAAGTAAATATCAACCAAGGTGCAGAATCAACTGTCACTTACCTTATGGCGCGCAATCGCATGGAGCTCCATTTTCAAGAACAAACATCCAACAATATACATAAAAACACCCACACGCTTCAAACTTCAAATTATGATTCATTTAGACATTTACAAACAAAGAAAAGTACAAGTGCCTAGTGCAAATTTCTGCACTCACGCCAAAAATTTATCACTCAAACTCTATTGCGAACCAACGGCACTTGACCAAATTTTTGAATGAGGTACAATTACAGCTTCATTAACCGATTGAAATAGACGTAAGTCATTTACAAAATGACACAAGATAGCTATCATCAGGCTTTTAATTTAGAAAATAACCTTATTCTTATGAAAATACACATCAAAAACATGGTGAGCCATGGTTGCATCAATCAAGTTGCAGGCATCCTTGTCGATATGGGCATCCCTTTCCAAACAATTGAACTTGGAGAAGTTCATTTTGAAAAAAACTTAAGCATGATCCAGGAGCTTGATTTACAGTTTAAACTGCAGCAACTTGGATTTAGTCTTATTCGCGACCCCAAAACGCTGCTGTCTGAGCGCATCAAGTTGGTCATTATCCAAATGGTCCATTATTCAGATGAACACATCAAGACCAATTTTTCAGTCTATTTAAGTGAAAAAACAAAATTGAATTATACTTACTTGTCCAACGTATTTCGGACCGAGAACAAGATGACCATTCAGCAATTTATCATTACCCATAAAATTGAGCGCATCAAAGAACTGCTGCTTTATGGTGAAATGAATCTGTCAGAAATCTCCTACAAAATGCATTATAGTAGCATTGCACATCTGTCTAATCAGTTTAAAAAAATAACGGGTTTGTCACCCTCTGAATACCGACATCTAGATGTGATTCACCGCATTCCGCTCGAAGATATTGGCAAAGCTTTAGCTATACCAATAATTCAGCGCAGAATTGCTTGATTTGCTCTCGTACTGAAGCAAAAGCTGCTTTGATTTCTTGCTCAGATCCTGTTGCTTTGGCAGGGTCTGGAAAGTTGTGGTGGATGCGTTTTGCTGTACTCGGAAAAATAGGACAGCGCTCGCTTGCGTGGTCACAAACAGTCAAAATCAAATCAAACGGGATATGAAGGTATTCATCGACATGATTCGAGGTATGGCCACTGATATCGATACCGTCTTCGGCCATTGTTGCTATTGCTCGCGGATTCACTCCATGCGTTTCTACTCCGGCGCTGTAAATAGTGGCGATGTCGCCATGATAATACCGAAGATACGCTTCTGCTAACTGACTTCTGCAGCTATTGCCGGTACACAGCACCAAGATGTTTTTCTTTTCCATCAAAAATATTTCTTAAGATATAAACTTGCTTTCACCAATAAAATCAGCGCTGGAACTTCCACTAATGGGCCAATAACCCCTGCAAAGGCTTGGCCAGAGTTGAGACCAAAAACGCCAATGGCCACGGCAATGGCCAATTCAAAGTTGTTTCCTGACGCCGTAAAGGCTACGGTTGCTGTTTCTGGATAGCTTGCGCCGCTTTTTTTGGCAACAAAAAACATCAAGAAAAACATGGCGATAAAGAAAATCACCAATGGCAGGGCTATTTTGAGCACATCAAATGGCAATTGAGCAATTAATTGGCCTTTCAAGCTGAACATGACCACGATAGTAAAAAGCAAAGCGTACAGCGTAAATGGAGATATTTTTGGAATAAGCCTTGTATTTAAGTAGACCTCACCTTTAAATCGGAGGGTCCAAAATCGGAGGCCGAGTGCGATCACAAAAGGAACCCCGAGATAAATACCAACTGTTTTGGCGACTTCCCAAAAGCTCAAATCAATTTGAATAGCATCAAAACCAAATAAAGGCAACATGACTTCAAGATAAAAATATGCGTATGCAGAGAAGAAAAAAACTTGTAGCAAACTATTGATGCCCACCAAACCGGCAGCCAACTCTCGGTTACCCCCGGCGAGTTCATTCCAGACAATGACCATTGCTATACATGGCGCCAAGCCGATAATGATCAGGCCTGTGAGGTATTCAGGTTCGTTTGAAAGAAAAGTTGTAGCTAAAACAAACATCAAAAAAGGTCCAATGATCCAAGTGATGAGCAGTGAAAGGCTCAATAACTTTCCGTTCTTAAAAACAACGGGTATTTTTTTGAAATCCACCTTGACCAAAGGTGGAATCATCATGATAATGAGGCCGATAGCCAACGGAATATTGGTGGTTCCGACCGAAAAACGATTGATGATTTGATCAATACTCGCAAAAATATTGCCGAGTGCAACGCCAATGCCCATTGCTAAAAAAATCCATAGGGTGAGGTAGCGGTCAACGAAGTTGAGTCTTTTGTTTTTCATATCCTACTGAATTAACAACAGCCCGAGCCAGGGCTGCAACTGGTTTTTGCTTGCATATCTAACGGCAACAATTCATTGGGTATACCGCAATGCCCTGGCGCCAAACAAGTTGTTTTTTTGGTTGTGAATTGAAAGCCAAAATCTTGCGCTTCCAAGCCATAAGTTTCAATGGTGTTTCCTTGGAATTCAGCTTCTAATTCCTCGTCTTTGAGCCCAAAGAGCTGTTCAGATTTTTCAATGATTTCAAGTAGCTTTTGAATGCTCAAACGATGCTCGGTATCATTTGCCAGCCAGATTTGCATGGTGGCTTTGCGTTCCTGACGCACAACCCCGCCGCAATCAACGTAGTTTTTTAAAACAAGGCCAATTTCCGTAACATGGTAATGGGCAGCGACATGAATGCCTGAAGTTTGGAGAAAAATGGGGCTAGCGTCTGGCTTAGCCAATTGCAAAGCACTTTTGAATTGAGAGATTTTCATGAGCAACAAGTTTGTGAGTTGGATGGTTGAATTTGTTTGATAAACGTTTCTAAAAATGGGAATTGCGTTTCATTTATACAATAGCATACCGAAGTGCCGCTGATGGTTCCTTTGATCAATCCTGCTGCTTTGAGTTCGACCAGATGCCTAGAGATACTCGCTTGAGAAAGCGGTAATTCTGTCACGATATCGCTACAAATACAAGTGGTTTGCTTGGCAATAAATTCCAAAATAGCAATTCTTGCCGGATGCCCGAGTGCCTTGAAAATGCTTGCAAGCTTTAAGGTTTGATCGGTGTAAGTTTCGGTTTTGGTAATACCCATTTGGTGAAATTAGATGAATTATATCTTGAGGAATTGTATTGATATTTTTATTAATTACATCATTCAAAAATAATAATAATTATATATCGCAATATTACGATGATATAATTTGAAAAGAAGTAGAAGCGTAAATTTTAACAAATAAATAATATAGAACTTTTAAATAATGAAGGTCCTATCTCAAGCTTCCGGCATCATGCAAACCCTTATTCCATGCATGCGCATTGCGAATGGCAGGTAGCACTTCTTCTGGCGTAGAGACGATAGTGTATAAATACTTCAATTCATCAGGCATAAAGCGTTCTTCTACAGCTTGTTGCATTAGCAATTTAAAAGCATTGAAATAGCCACGCGTATTGAGTAGTACAATAGGTTTGGTGAATTGAGCTAGCTTTTTAAGTGTAATGGCCTCAAAAAGTTCTTCAAATGTTCCGGGGCCGCCCGGTAAGGCAATGAGTGCGTCTGTGCCTTCGAGAAATTTAGCCTTGCGCTCGTGCATGGTTTGCGTATACTCGAAGTCTGAAACGCCTTTGTGCCCCCACTCAACTTCGTTCATGAACTGTGGCATGATGCCTTTGATCTGCCCGCCTGCAGCCAATACGCTGTCGGCCAACTGCCCCATGAGACCAGACGAACCACCCCCGAAAACAACTTTCACCTCTTTTTCGACGAGCAAATGCGCCAAGCGCGACGTCGCTTCAAAATATTCGGAATGGATGCGCCCACTTGAGGCGCAGTAAACACATACTTGCATCATATTGTAAAAATACTTATTCTTCCTCGAATTGATATTGGTAGAGTTGCTCACCATTTGATCCTAAAATTGTGAGTGAGATTTGACGATGCGCTTTCGGGCCAGAAACGGCAATTGAACCAAAATTTCTTTGGGCAATATGACTTTCGGTTTGGCGCAGCATGTTGAGTTCGCGACTGGCGTCATGAACACCGGATGTAAGTGGAGAAATAGTGATGTCGTAAATCGTTGGCTGATCAGGATTTTTTAATATGCTCAGCTCGCTATGGTGTCGGTCACCAGTTAAAAAAACAACATTTTTAATATGATGTTGCGTGATGAACTCAATGATTTCTTGTCTTTCGGTATGATAGCCGTTAGCGCTGTAGTTTTCAAAAACAGGAGCTGTATTTAAAAATTGACCGCCCAATGCAATGAATTTAAAGGTAGCTTGGCTGTTTAAAAGCGACTCCTTCAGCCATTCTAATTGCGACTTGCCTAAGATGGTTCGGTCCGCATCTTTGCGGTCATTTGGCGCGCGCTCATAGCGGTTGTCTAGTAAAAAGAATTGACAATCAGACCAGTCAAATTGATTGGTAATTCCGGGTAAAGTTGAATTTGATTGTGGCGGATTGGCCCAAAATAAATCGAAAACTTCTTTGCTGATGGTTTTATGAATGAAGCTGCGGTCTGAATTATTTGGTCCAAAATCGTGATCATCCCAAATGGCAAATTGGGGTGTATTGGCCAAAAGTGTAGCTAGTTCGGGAATATTTCGTGAATGTGTATAGCGATGGATCATGCCCGAGCGTGACGTCCAATCAGATTCTCTATAATACACGTTATCACCCATCCAAAGCATAAATTGAGGTTGCTTTGAAGTGATTGTTTGAAATATTGTGTAATCCCCACCATAAGGTGTTCCTGATCTATCTGTATTCAGCTCATTAATGTAGTTGCAGGAGCCGAGTGTAAAACTGAAATCAGGTGCAGGCTTCTGGTAAGCCCAAATAGGCCGGGTCGTGAACTGTTGCGCACCTTTTGGAGTTATTTTCTTGCGGTCAACGAAGATCAGGTATTCATATTTTGTACCGGGTTCTAAGTCAGTTAATATTTCTTCACAAACTTGCGCGTTTTGACTTGTTGTCTGAAATGCCGCGGTTTTTGACCATTTTTGACCTGACAAGTAAGGCCTAAAGGCCACTTGAACCTGAGCTTCTTTGGTTGTCTGAACCCAAACAGCTTGCTCTCGATAGGTAGAATAGCCTAACATAGGGCCATTGACTAATTGCGATAAAGAGGTGTTAGACAGCGCAAAACACATCAAAATAACTGTAAAATACTTCATTTTTCAAAGCTCCACATTTCATGTGAATTAAATATAAAGAAAACATGATATGAGGAGTATTCCATTAACTTTACAAGTCGTCAACAACAACTAAAACATGAAACCTGAAAGTTTAATGATGAGCCATGGTTATAAGCCAGCGCTCAGTCAAGGAGCCATTAAATGCCCTATTTTTTTAACCTCGACTTTTGTGTTCAATACCGCAGAAGAAGGTAAAGATTTTTTTGAGTTGGCTTACGGACACCGAGAGAGTCGCCCCAATGAAGAATTAGGACTCATCTACAGTCGCATCAACAATCCTAACCTTGAAATCTTAGAAGACCGACTATCGCTATGGGATAACGCAGCAGGCGCTGCTGTTTTTGAATCTGGAATGAGTGCCATTTCAACTGTGCTTTTGGAATTTTTAAAACCAGGCGCGCTATTGCTTTATTCAGCACCTGTTTACGGCGGCACACACCATTTTATTCATCACGTCTTGCCAAAATTTGGTATCAGCGCTCTTGAATTTGGCGTTCACGATACGCTTGAAGACATTGAAAATAAAATAAATAACAGTGGTAAAGCGCAAGATTTAGCCCTTATTTATGTAGAGACCCCAGCCAATCCAACCAATGATCTTTTTTCCATTACAGAGATGGTTCAATTGGCCAATCAATACACACAAAAAAACCAACATAAAGTTTTTGTAGCGGTAGACAACACCTACCTCGGCCCAATTTGGCAAAAGCCACTTGAACTGGGTGCCGATATGGCCATATACTCTGCAACGAAGTACTTAGGTGGGCACTCCGATCTCATCGCTGGGGCCGTTATGGGAACAGCTGAAGTCATTACCCGCGCCAAGACCCTTCGCACCTTTTTAGGCAACATGATATCTCCGCATACGGCTTGGATGCTGCTGCGCTCCTTAGAAACGTTACAGATTCGGATGGAGCGCCAACAAGCCAATGCACAATTGGTAGCTGCATTTTTACAACTTCATCCCAAAGTTGAAAAAGTATATTTTCTAGGAATCAAAGAAAACCTGAACCAAAGGACACAAGCCATTTATCAAGAACAATGCCTTGGGCCGGGCGCTATGATCAGTTTTGACATCAGAGGCGATGAAAAAACTGCATTTGCTTTTCTCAATCAACTGAAGCTTTTCAAATTAGCAGTTAGCTTAGGTTCTACAGAAAGTTTAGCCGAGCACCCAGCCACCATGACACACGTCGACATTCCACCTGCAGATAAATTGCAAATGAATATCACAGAAAAATTGGTTCGTTTAAGTATAGGTGTAGAAGATCCGCAAGACTTGATCGCTGATTTGGCATCTGCATTAGGTAGTAAGTAGAAATCCTACAAGATAAAGCAAACTTCTTATCTTTGACCATGAACCCAATACAAGCCCCTAAATGGAAGCTCATGTTGTTGACATGGCTTTTCATCTATCCTGTGATCAATATCACCTTCTTTTTGCTCTTTGCGCTCATGAAAGAATGGCATCAGTTGCTAAAAACATTTACGCTCACACTCATTTTGGTACCTTTAATGGGCGCTTTTTTGCCAAAATGGCACGGTCTGTTTAAGAATTGGTTGCAATAATAAAATGAGCTCAGGTGTTCAAGTCATTGATTTTGCTGCGCAACTAGACGAACAGCCCGTTTATCAGGTTATTTTGTCGAATATCAACGCAACGGTTTCGTTATTTTCATTTGGTGCAACCCTCCAAAGCTTTGTGGTCGACGTACCTGGTTTTGAAAAGCGAGATATTGTCTTGGGTTATCCAGACTGGACTTCCTATCGGCATACATTTGATTTTTCGGGCAATGCGTACATGGGCAATCTAGTTGGGCCTATTGCGGGCAGAATTGCCAACGCACGCATTCCTTGGGGTACAGAAACATGGCTATTTGAAGCCAATGAAGGTCCGCATCTTTTACATGGCGGGCGCCAAAGTTTTTCAAACCACAACTGGTCGCTTAAAGACACGAAAGATACACCGCATCCAACTGTTACGTTTGAACTCCAAGAAAAAGAAAAGTTCAATCTGCCCGGAATGTTGAATTGTCAAGTGACCTACACGTTAACAGATACGACCTTAGAAATTAAAATCGAAAGTAGGGCTATTGAAAACACGATCGCCAATCCTACCCAACATGGCTATTTCAACCCGAATGGGCACCAAGGAAGCATCTTAGATAGCCAGGTTTTATTGAGCGCCCAAGCATATTTAGAACTCAATGAAGAGAAATTACCCTCAGGAGTTATCAATAGTATTCCTCAAAAAGAGGATGCAACGAACCGAATACTTCTTTCTGATTTCCATCTGTATCCTCAGTTAGACACCGCTTTTGTCATGAACAAAGAACAGCAGCAGGTCCGGCTCGAGGCGGCAGACGGATTTCAATTGACTTTTTTGACCAATCAGCCTGTTTTTCAAGTATATATTGGGGGTCAAACGCCTCTAAAAGGAAAGGGACAAATCACATACCATACATTTTCCGGCATTTGCTTAGAGCAGCAAGCAGAACCAGATGCGCCAAATCACAAACATTTTAGCGATATTTATCTGCCCAAAGACCAAACGAAAGTCAATTCACTTCAGATTCAATTTGAACAATGACCAAGCAACTCCACCTACTCGTATTACTTTTTGTCTCCTTGACTTTACTTGCTTGTAAAGAAAAACCAAAGCCCAAACCACCTACTCCAACAGCGCCAACAACTTTCTTTAAGGGCGCAGACATCAGCTGGCTTGCCCAAATGGAAGCCACAGGTTACGTCTTTTATGATGAAAATGGCAACCCCGCAGAATGCCTAGATTTATTGGTGGCAAGAGGAATCAATGCGGTGCGTTTGCGTGTATTTGTGCATCCGAGCAACGACAAAATAAGTGGTCATTGCAGCCCTGAAGAAACCACTCAAATGGCTGCTCGCGCCAAAGCAAAAGGGCTCGATGTCATGATAGACTTCCATTATTCAGACACCTGGGCAGACCCCGCACACCAAACCAAACCCGCTACTTGGGCCAATGTTTCTTTTGCTGCCTTACAAGATTCGCTTTATACCCACACACAATACACGCTGAACTTGCTCAAACAAGCGGGCGTAACGCCTAAATGGGTTCAGATTGGCAATGAAATTCCAAGTGGCATGCTTTGGCCCTCAGGGCACATCGATAACCCGCAGCAACTTGCCCAGCTCATCAACAAAGGAAATCAAGCAGTGAAAGACATCGATACCAGCATTCAAACCATTGTGCACATCGATCAAGGCAATGACAACGCCCGCTTTCGCTGGTTCTACGACCTCATGGCGCAAAATGGCGCACAGTTTGACATCATTGGCGCGTCATATTACCCACATTGGTTAGGTACAGACTACACCGTTACCATTGCCGATTTGGGCCTCAATCTTCAAGATATGGTGACGCGCTACAACAAGCCCGTCATGATTGTAGAAGTGGGCGGCGATTACTGGCAGGTTCAAAATTCAAAAGATTTACTGATGGCTACAATTGGCGCAGCCCAAGACGTTGCCAACAACCAATGTTTAGGGGTGTTTTACTGGGAGCCACAAGGTGCCAAGCCATGGAGTGGCTACCAACTCAATTGCTGGCAAGACAACGGCCGCCCCTCACCTGCCCTCGACGCATTTTTATATTAAATTTCCCTTCTTCAATTGATGAAATTTCACTTTCTTTTTCTTTTTGTATTGAGTATTTCTTCCTCCTTTGGACAACTCAAAAAGGTATTGTTCAACGACAATTGGGAATTTCAAGCCCGCCCATCAGATCCCGTTTCTATCGTTTCTTTGCCACATACACCCAAATTAGAGCCTTTGGTGATGAAATCACAATTTCTTGGTGAGGTCATTTACCGCAAACGCTTTGCTTATCCTTTACAAAGCGGCCGGCGTTTAATAATCGAATTTGAAGGCGCCATGCATTCAGCAAGAGTTATTTTGAATGGCAATGAAGTAGGGACTCACGTGGGTGGTTACCTGCCCTTTCAAATTGATTTAACGCAAGCGCTCAAAGATTCAGCCAATGTATTAGAAGTTGTTCTCGACAACCGCGAAGACCCCACTATTCCACCCGGAAAGCCGCTCAAAGACCTCGATTTTTATTACCACGCCGGAATTTACCGCAATGTTTGGCTCCAAGAAGTGGGCGGCATTCAAATTCAAGATGCTTATTTTCAAACTATAGATGCAAACGCTTCATCGGCTACTCTTCAACTGGATTTTCAATTGAAATACCAACCTGATTGGATCATCACGCCCCTTCGCGTTGAGGCGCAATTGGGTGAGCTTAAATACACACTCACTAATGAAGTATTTATAGATGCTGCAAATGTCATTTCCTATACCGGGAAAATAAACCTGAAAACACCTCTATTGTGGTCACCTTCTGATCCGAATCTCTATGAATTAAAGATTTTTGCCATTTATGCACAAGATACCATTGCAAGGCAAGTTTTAAAAGTGGGCATTCGCAAGCCTGAATTGAAGGCTGACGGTTTTTACTTGAATGGAACAAAACTTTTTTTGAGCGGCACCAACAGGCATCAAGAGTATCCGTATGTTGGTTATGCGGTCCCGGATAATGCACAAAAGCGCGATGCTTTTCTGATCAAAGAAGCGGGGTTTAATTTTGTGCGGCTTTCCCATTATCCGCAAGCCCCTGCTTTTTATGAGGCCTGCGATGAGCTTGGTATTATTGTCATGGATGCCATTCCGGGTTGGCAGTTTTTTGGCCCTCCGCCTTTTGAACAAAGATGCAAATCTGACCTTGAAGCTTTAATCCATAGAGACCGAAACCATCCAAGTGTTATTTTTTGGGAAAACTCTCTGAACGAAACCGATATGCCAGAGCAGTTTATGCTCGAGATGAATCAGCTTGCAAAGTCACTACTCAAAAACCAAGGATTTACCGCTGGATGGCTAGATCACCCGAGCTATGATGTTTTTATACCAGCGCGCCAGCATGCCAAGGCTACCGATTACTGGTCTAACTATAAACTCAAAGCTAAGGCGCTGTTCATTGCAGAATACGGCGATTGGGAATACTATGCCCAAAACGCTGGTTTCAATCAAACTCAATTTGCCGATTTAGCACCAAACGAGAGAAACTCAAGGCATTTGCGCGGTGCATCAGAAAAGGCATTGTTACAGCAAGCTTTCAATTTTCAAGAAGCCTCCAATTCCAACCGAAAGGGAGCAAATATCATCGGAGAAGCCAATTGGGTTTGTTTTGACTACAACCGCGGCTACAGCCCCGACCTTGAAGCGTCTGGGGTGTACGACATTTGCCGCTTACCTAAATATGCTGTGGACTTCTACAAAAGTCAAGAAATCTCATTGACCCAACAACCTTATGTATCAATTGCCTCGCGCTGGGATGTCAATTCGAGCACCACGGTTACCGTTTATTCCAATTGCCCGAGTGTGTCACTGTTTTTAAACGATAAGCAAGTAGCGCTACAAAAACAAACTTATAACGAAGCATCAACGTATTTAACAGGACCACCTTATACTTTTGTTATTCCTCAATTTGAGTCTGGTAAACTCACCGCATTCGGGCTCGATGCGCGTCAGCTCAGAACCACCTCAGATCAAGTTCAGACCCCAGGAAAACCAACACGCATCCAATTGGAATTGGATACAATGAATAAGGGTGTTGCTCTTCAGCAAGCAGATCTCATCTTTATACGCGCCAAACTCCTCGATGCCAACGGCACAATTGTACCTACAAATGAATACAAAGTTACTTTTAGTATTTTAGCGCAAGAGGCCGGCCTGATGTGTCCTTCTATTCAATCAATGGAAGCCGGAATTGCCAGTGCATTGTTGCGAACGGAAGCGCCAACACACCCCATTCAAATAAAGGTAAGCGTTCCCGAATTGAACTTAAAAGAAACCCTGATTTGGAAACCCGCACCATGAAGCATCTTTGCGTTCAAGCCCCTGGTCGCATCAATTTAATAGGCGAACACCTCGATTACAACCATGGTATTGTATTGCCTGCCGCCATTGACCGCTATTTTGAATTCGATTTTCAAGAAATCCAATCTTCCTTTATTTTGATCGAAGCGCTGGACTTGAATGAAAAGTGGGAGTTTTTACTGGATGAGCTAAAAGATTCACAAACAACAGGTTGGAGAAATTACGTAAAAGGGGTTTTTCTTTTAATGGGCTTGGATTCCCACCCTCCTATGGGTATCAATATTCGTTTCAAGAGCAATATTCCGATTGGCGCTGGCCTGTCTTCCTCTGCCGCGCTTTGCTGTGGTTTGGCCTTTGGCCTGAATTCCTTTTACGGCCTTGGCAAAACACGTCTAGAGCTGGCTTTACTTGCCCAACAAACAGAACATCAGTTTGCAGGCGTCAAGTGTGGCCTCATGGATCAAGTGGCCTCTTTATTCGCAAAAGAAAACCATCTGCTCGCTTTTGATTGTATCTCCCATGAAATCAAACCTTTTCAACTTTCTTTGAATGGCGCACAACTCTTTTTGATCGATTCAAAAGTAAAGCACAACCTTGCGGAGTCTGCTTACAATAAAAGAAGAGCAAGTATGGAGCAGGCCTGGTTGGCAGCCCAAGATTTATTCCCGGATTTAAAGAGTTGGCGTGAGCTAAAAGATGAAAACGCCCAGCTAATCTTTGAAAAGTTGGATGTGGAGACGCAAAAACGTTTAAAGTATGTTTTGGAAGAAATCAAGCGCGTACATGAGGTGCAAGAACTTGCTAGCGCTTTGTCAGAACAAGATTTATCAAGTAATACCGAAGAGGCGCTTAGGAAATTAGGCGCTTGTCTGACGCAGACACATATAGGGCTCAGAGACCTTTATGAGGTGAGTTGTCGCGAACTTGATTTTATACATGAGCAAATCACAAAGCATCCGGGGGTTTATGGTGCACGCATGATGGGTGGTGGTTTTGGGGGTTGCTTGTTGGTCTTGGCAAGTGCTGAATTTTCGCTATCAGGTGCCCTTGCTTCAATTTTCACGGCTTACCAATGCGCGTTTGGTGTAAGCGCTGTACATTACCCGATTGCTCTTTGCGATGGTGTTCAACTCGTTGCTTCTTGATGTGCTTTGCGTTGGCTGCTATCTTGGTCTAAACTGATGCGGATGTCTTCCATAAAAGGCAACTTGATCATGGTCCGGACCTCTAAAGTATAATATTCGTATTCCGCAGTAATTTTTCCTTCAATACGGTAAATGCCCTTGCCATAAAAGGGATAAGCAAGTACAATTTGCGGGAAATGAACGGTATCGATGAAGTCGCCGTTAGGGTCGAGAAAGGTTCCGAAATTCATGAGGTCTCCTTTGCTGGTCTTGGTTTGCTTGATACTGACTAGGTAGCCATAGCTCAGTACGAGCTTTCCGGCGTTTTGGATGAAGTCGCGCGCACGACTAAAGGGTTCTTGGACCTGTTCTTTCAAGAGAGAGAAAGGATCACAGAGCGGAAAGCCGAGGAGCTCAAATTGCTCAAAGGTGATTTCGAGGGGGTGTTCTTCTAGTTCGGGTAAGTGTTGTTGTTTTTGCCTCACTTCAAATAATTCGGGTTTTTGTTGTCCTTTAAAAGCTTTATTGTGAAAGAAATAAGCCTGCCACAAGAGGGCTTTGCGGGCTTTTCGAAAACTGCGTAGCGCGTCTATTCTGATCAGGAGGCTCAGTTGCTCAAGCGGAATATAAACTCTTTTCAAGAGGTTTTCTAGACTGAAAAAAACACCGTTTTGCATGCGCTCCACCAGGAGTTTTTCAATGAGTGCGGCTTCTATGCCCAGCACTAAATTAAAACCGAGTAACAGTCGCTTGCTTATGAGTAAACAATTATAGGTGCCTTCATTGATGCAGGGTGCTTCTATTTGCGCGCCAAAGCGCCGGGCCTCATGCACATAGATTTCGGTGCGGTAGTAGCCGCCAAAGTTATTGATACAGGCCGTGAGGTAAGCCAACGGATGGTGTGCTTTGAGATACAAACTCTGGTAGCTTTCTACGGCGTAAGAGGCGGAGTGGCCTTTGGAGAAGGCGTAGCCTGCAAAACTTTCGATTTGTCGCCAGATGTCTGAGGCAAATTGCGCTTCGTGGCCGCGCTGCAAGCAGGCGTCTAAAAAGCGGGTCTTGACCTGCATGAACTCTGAGCGCGAGCGAAACTTACCTGACATGCCGCGGCGCAAGATATCGGCCTCGGCTAAGCTGAGCCCCGCTAGGTAATGCGCCACTTTAATGACGTCTTCTTGGTAAACCATGACCCCATAGGTTTCGGGCATAATGGCTAAGAGCAATGGATGGATTTCTTTTCGGCGTTCGGGTTCGCGGTGACGCAATACATATTGGCGCATCATGCCCGATTGCGCTACGCCCGGACGGATAATAGAGCTTGCGGCCACGAGGGCGAGGTAGTTGTCTACTTGGAGCTTGATGAGCAGCATGCGCATAGCCGGAGACTCCACATAAAAACAACCGAGGGCCCAACCATTGCGCAGAAATTGCGCAATTTTTGGATCTTGCTTTAAAATGGAAATGTTGTGGATATCTGGCGGTGCCTGCTCAGGGTTGCTTTGCCGAACGATATCGAGGGCTTCGGAAATTTTGCCCAAACCGCGCTGGCTCAGGACATCGAATTTATAGAGCCCGACGTCTTCTGCTTCTAGCATCGAGAATTGGGTGCAGGGATAGCCTTTTGGCGGCAAGAAACAAGCTGCAAATGCAGCGAGTGGGCGCTCGCTAATGACAATGCCGCCTGCGTGTACGCTCAGGTGCGCGGGCAAGCCTTCGATGTATTTGGCATAGCGCAAAATGAGCGCCCCGAGTTCGGTAAACTCAGCGATGCTTCCACTGCCTCTACTGAGTGTTTTACTGGCGCCAGCGGGCAGGCCAAAAACCTTGCTAAGTTCGTGGACACAAGCGCGGTATTGGAAGGTGCTGTAGGTACAGAGCCAAGCTGCGTTGGGGTAGCGCTCAAAGATATAGCGAACGACGTCGTCGCGGTCTTTCCAGGAGAAATCGATGTCGAAGTCTGGTGGGTTTTTACGGTAGAGGTTGATGAAGCGCTCAAAATAGAGGTCGAGTTCTAGGGGGTCGACGTCGGTAATGCGCAAGAGATAAGCCACAATGCTGTTGGCGCCGCTCCCCCGCCCCACATAAAAATAGCCTTTGGCGCGCGCATAGGAAGTGAAGTCATGGGTAATGAGAAAATAAGAGAGGTAGTTTTTCTGGGCGATGATATCGAGTTCCATTTCAATGCGCGCAATGATTTCGTCGGTGATGGTGCTGTAGCGATAGGTCAATCCTTCGGCGCAAAGTTCTTTTAACTGCTGAAAGTCGGCGTCTTTAGAACCATGGATATTTGCGGGTTGCTGGGGTGCGGCTTCTTCTGCAAATTCAAAGTGTATGTTGCATTTGGCAAGCAGTACTTGGGTATTTATAAAAAGTTCAGGCGCCGCCGCAAAAGCTGCTGCATATTGTGCAGCAGACAGCAGGCGTTCGCCTGGCGGCGCTTGGGCTTGCACGGGTAATTTGGAAAGCAGGCAGTTGTGTGTAATGGCGCGCAGCAAGCGGTGGGTGTTGTGGTCTCGTTTGTGGCGGAAGGTCATGGGGTGGTCTGCGACGTATTTATAGGCTTCAAAACGAGAAGGCTGCCGCTGCCATTGAAAGATTTGCTGGGGCTGAACGGCGATGAATTCATGCGTGCGCAAGTGTGCGGGTTGCGCTTCAAAAGGATACCACACCAAACAATCTGAAAATTCAGGTAGCGGCAGCTCAAAAGGTTTGGCCTGCAGCAAGTGTTGGGTCAGAAAGGTATTGAGTTCTTGGAAGCCGTTGTTGTTGCGGGCAATAATAGTGGCGAGGTGCTGCAAACCATTGCGGAGTTCTAAACCCAATAGCGGTTGCAAGCCTGCTGCTTGTGCTGCGCGCACAAAAGCCAAGCCCGAACCCGTGTGGTTGATATCGGTGAGCAGCAATTGGGAATAGCCATTTTGCTGAGCCCACAGCACCAATTCTTCGGGCTTGAGTATGCCGTAGCCTAAACTGAAACAAGAGTGTACACGCATTTGCGGAATAATTGATCTTTAAACGCTGCGATTGGCCAGTAAAATGGGCGGCTCTCCATCGAAGGGATTGTGGTAGCCAATACTGCGCGCCTCTAGCCCTACGGCCCTCACGACTGCGCGGTCGCCGTAGCGCACGCGGATGTGGTCTAGGGCTTTGTAGAGTGCTGGAAAAGCGAGGTCTTGGTCGAAGAGCCGCAGTTGGTGCGCGCCTGAAACCAAAGAGCTGAAGCGAACGCCAATAAGCCGCACCAGTACGCGCCGCTGATAGAGGCGCTTGAAAAGCTCCTGAACCAAAGGCAAGAGCTCGTGGTCGGCGGCGGTATAGGCGATTTGTTGTTGGAGGGTTTGGGTCTGAAAATCGGCGTAGCGAATCTTGACCGTTACTGTGCCGGTGAGTTTGCCCGCTCGCCGCAACTGAAAGGTAAGGTTTTCGGCCATAGCGGTGAGGATGCCGCCGAGCTTGCCAACGTCTATGGTGTCTTGGTGGAAGGTGCGCTCGTTGGAAATGGACTTGCGTTCGTTGTAGGGTTCTACGGGGCTTAAATCTATGCCTTGGGCTTTGGACCAAATGGTGCGGCCGTTTTCGCCGAGGGCTTGCTCTACAAGCTCTAAAGGCAGCGCTTGTAAGGTGCCAATTCTTTTGACGCCTAAGCTGCAGAGTGTTTGATAGGTTTTTGGGCCCACCATCGGGATTTTTTGTACGGAGAGCGGCGCTAAAAAATCTTTTTCGGCGCCATAGTTGATGTGGAGTTGGTTGTTGGGCTTGGCCTCTCCTGTGGCTACTTTGGAAACCGTTTTGTTTTCGGACAAACCAAAGGAGATAGGCAAGCCTGTTTCTTGCATAATGCGCGAGCGCAATTCGGAGGCGTAGGTCCAGATGCCAAAAAAGCGATCCATGCCGGTGAAGTCTATGTAGAATTCATCTATGGACATTTTTTCATAGACGGGCACTGCTTCTTTGATGACGTCGGTTACGAGTCTGGAGAATTTGCTGTAGGTCTGGGTATTGCCTTTGATGCAGATGGCTTCAGGGCAGCGCTCTTTGGCCATTTTCATGGACATGCCGGAGTGCACGCCAAAGCGCCGGGCTTCATAGCTACAGGAGGCCACCACCCCTCTTTCGCTGGTGCCGCCAATGAGAATAGGTTTGTGATTGAGGCGGCTGTCTAAGAGGCGCTCACAAGAAACAAAAAAGGTGTCGAGGTCCATATGAACAATCGAACGACGTGTAGCCATAGGTACTGTCAGTTTAAAAGTGAAACAATAAAAGTTCGATTGGTTGGTGTCACAAAATTAAACATATTGACCAATAACTCATCAAATAAATGATTAATTTATAATCAAAAGTTATCAACAAATAAAAAGAATACAAAAAGGCACTGACAATGTGTCATTTTTGTAACTTGGAACACAATTTGCTACGCAGCAACGAACACTTAATTACGTAAAAAATGAAACCAATTTATGTCGTATTGGCCGCAATAGGCGCCCTACTCCTCTTCCTTTTCTTAGGATACTACAACATGTACAATAAAGCCGTGGGCCTCCAAGAAGGGCTCGACGAAAAATTCGCCAACGTACAATCGGCCTACCAACGCCGCGCAGACCTCATTCCAAATTTACTTGAAACCGTCAAGGGTGCCGCGCAAAACGAAAAAGACATCCTTACGCAAGTAACGCAAGCACGCGCCGGAATTGTTGGTGCCAAAACGCCCGAAGATCTAGAGCTAATGGGTCGAAAAATCAATACAGCCATCAATTTGGCCTATGAGGCGTATCCGCAAATCCGTTCTACAGAAAACTTTAGTCAGTTTCAAAATCAGTTAGAAGGTACCGAAAACCGCATCAAAACCGAGCGCGATCGCTACAACGAGTCTGTCAAGGAATACAACACCCATATCCGCGGCTTCTTTGCGCGCTTTTTCTTGAACAGCGAAGAATTCCCAAGAAAAGAAGGTTTTGCGGCCGCTGCTGGCACTGAAAACGCGCCAAAGGTCAAGTTTTAATGCTCAGCAACCTCGAACAACAAAAGGTCTTGGCGAGCATTGCAGCGGCTGAGGCCACAACCAGTGGCGAACTGCGCTTGCACCTAGAGGCTACTTGCCAAATAGATCCAGTCGCGCGCGCCGTCGATTTATTTTATGAGCTCGGCATGCAAGCCACCAAACAGCGCAACGGCGTATTGATTTACGTGGCCTATGAAACCAAAAATTTAGCCATCATCGGCGATATTGGTATCAATGATTTAGTTCCAGCTGATTTTTGGGATAGTGTTCGCGATATCATGGTGGCAAACTTTAAAATTGGTCAAATTACCGAAGGGCTTTGCGCAGCCATAACCGAAGCTGGTACACAGCTCGCTCAGTACTTTCCGCCGCAAGCAAACGACCAAAACGAATTGCCCAATCAAATCAGTTTCGGATGAAAAAACACCTTTATCTGCTCTTGCTCCTGAGTTGGTTTGGCACCTTATTGGGTCAAATACCCAAAGCCCCCTCGCCTGCTCGCTTTCTCAATAATTTATCAAATGCCAATATTATTAGTGAAGCAGAGCAAGCTCAAATTGAAAAGCGCCTAGACCAATTCGAACAAGAGACCAGCAACGAAATATCGGTAGTTATTATCGACGACTTAGGAGGAGACGAGCCTTGGCATTTTGCCACCGAAATCGGCGAAGCTTGGGGCGTAGGTAAAGCAGACAAAGACAACGGCTTGGTATTTTTGATCAAGCCTACCCAAGAAAATGGTGGCAGGCAAGTTTATTTGGCAGCCGGGCGCGGCTTAGAAGCTGCCATTACCGACCTCACCTGTCAAGATATCATCCAGCACGAAATCCTGCCTGAATTCAAGCAAAACCAATATGCTAACGGCATCAATAAGGCACTAGATGTCTTATTCGGGCTTGCTAAAGGCGAAATCAACGAAAAAAGTTACCGAAAGCAACTCCATCAAAATGATTGGGTCAAAGGTGTTTTTGGCTTGCTCGCTATTTTATTCATTCTCTTTTTAATCATTAAGCGCGGCGGTGGAGGCGGCACAACCTTCGGTGGCAGACGCGGTGGGCCTGGCTTCTTTTATTTTGGCGGCTACGGCGGCGGATTTGGAGGAGGCTCTTCTGGTGGTGGCGGTGGCTTTGGTGGCTTTGGCGGCGGAAGCTTTGGCGGCGGCGGATCCGGTGGCAGTTGGTAATTGAAATCCAATTGAATCCAATTGAACCCAAATTGAAAATGAAAGAATAAATTCGCAGAACTGATTTACCAAATATCGACTATAAAATGACTACACAAATACCGAAATATCTATTCGCAATCTTTGTTTTTCTCCTTCACTTCGTTTCGTTTTCACAACAAAGTCAAACGGTAGCTTTTTACAATGTAGAGAACTTGTTTGACACCATTGACGGCCCCAACGACGATGCCGAGTTTTTGCCTGCTGCAGAAAGCAAGTGGAATACGGAAAAATACAATGCCAAGCTTGAACACATCAGGCAAGTGATGGCA
>CAMDFN010000007.1 GCA_945897565.1 Chryseobacterium gleum | reverse complement strand
GATTCAAGTCTGATAGACATCCAAGTGCTTTGCCCGGGTGTCATTGACCCCGTGTGCGGTTGCGATTCTGTTACTTATCAAAATTCGTGTCAGGCCATGTATTACTATGGCGTAAGTTCCTTTTACCAAGGAGAATGCGTTACGAGTCGTGTTCAAGCGCCTTTTAGTGGCACGATCTCAGTATTCCCTAATCCAAGTAGAGGGTTATTTCACATCGATCATTTACCCATGAATTCAAAAATCTCATGTTCAGATTTACTTGGGAAAGAAGTTTTCCAAATGACAACAAGTCAAAAATCAATTCAAATGGAACTCGGATTTTTACCCAAAGGATGTTATTTATTGACCGTAAATGGTTTTTTAGTGGAAAAATTACTGATAGAGTAAGCAATTTTTGCGTTTCGAATATTTGGCTTCGGTATTTATACTGAATCCTTTTTGGTGCAAGATCCTGAACTTTGAATCAAATCAAGATTTATTATGTTCATCAAAACCTACTCCAGTGCCGTATTCGGTATTTCTGCCACCACCATTCAAGTCGAAGTCAATATCGATATCGGAATCAACTTTCATTTGGTAGGCCTGCCAGATATCGCCGTCAGAGAAAGCCATCAGCGCATCAAAGCTGCTTTTCGCAACAACAAGCTCCATTTTCCCGGAAAAGAAGTAACCATCAACCTCTCCCCTGCAGATATCCGCAAAGAAGGCTCCGTTTTTGACCTTCCTATTGCGATCGGAATTCTTGCCGTTACCAAGCAAGTAAAGGAAACGCGGCTCAGCGAATTGCTCTTACTCGGAGAACTCTCCCTCGATGGCAGCATCCAGCGCACCAAAGGTGTTTTGGCCATTGCGCTGCAAGCCAAAGCCGAAGGTTTCAAAGGCTTAATTGTACCCATGGAAAATGCGCCCGAAGCAGCAATTGTACAAGGGTTAGAGATTTATGGCGTGAAGAATATTCTCGAAGTCATATCCCTTCTCAATGGAAAATCTGCTGTATTACCAACACCAACTATTGGCCCAGCAGAGTTTGAGCAGCTCGCCACGCAAACCAACCTAGACTTTGCAGATGTCAAAGGACAATTGCATGTCAAACGCGCATTTGAAATTGCGGCTGCTGGCTCGCACAACCTCATCCTCGTTGGGCCTCCAGGCGCCGGAAAGTCGATGTTGGCCAAGCGGCTGCCCACTATTTTACCCCCCATGACCCTCGAAGAAGCACTCGAAACCACCAAGATACATAGTGTTGCAGGCAAAAAACGCAGCACAGGCATTGTGTCTCAGCGGCCCTTTCGCAAGCCACACCATACTATTTCAGATATTGGGCTCATCGGTGGAGGGAGCTACCCACAACCCGGTGAAATCTCCTTGGCGCACAACGGTGTTTTGTTTTTAGATGAGCTCCCAGAATACAAAAGGCACGTACTTGAGGTACTGCGCCAACCCCTCGAAGACCGCGCGGTCAATATTTCAAGAGCGCGCTTTACTATAGATTATCCGGCCAATTTTATGCTTGTAGCCGCCATGAACCCCTGCCCGTGCGGCTTTTTAAACCACCCCGAAAAAGCCTGCGGCTGCCACCCAAATGCTGTGCAGCGCTACCTGCAGCGCGTCTCGGGCCCTCTGCTCGACCGCATAGACATGCATATAGAGGTGAGTCCCGTCAAATACACAGAGCTCAATCAAAGCGCGGCGGCAGAGAGTAGTCAGCAGATCAGGCTGCGCATTTTAGCCGCGCGCAAGATACAACAAGAGCGCTATGCCCAACAACCCGGCACCTATGCCAACGCACACATGAGCAGACGCGAAGTAGAGCAACACTGCAAGCTTTCCCCAGATGCGCAAAGCATCTTGCAAAGCGCGATGAAAAAACTTGGCCTCTCTGCGCGCGCCTATGAACGCATCCTCAAAGTAGCCCGCACCATCGCCGACCTCGAAGCGAGCCCAAGCATTACCTCCGCTAACCTCTCCGAAGCCATTCAGTACCGAAATTTGGACCGGAGCAACTAATTTGTACTTAAGTTGTTAGTGCTATATTCAGTACATTTATAGAAAAGAAGCCCATGCCAATCTCTACATCCAAATTCTGCCTTTTCCTTCTCATTGGTTTGTGCTCGGCACAACTTGTTATTGCGCAAAATCTCAATGTAGGCCATACCACCCTTACCTTCAACGACCCCAACCGCACAGGAGGTTTTGGCAGCGGCGGTGGGCCTGGCAGACAAATCCAAACCGAGATTTATTATCCCGCGGCAGCGGCAGGTGAAAACGTGGCTGTTGCTAATGGTACATGGCCGCTCATCGTATTTGGTCACGGTTTTGCCATGAACTGGGACGCCTATTCAAATATCTGGTCTGCTTTGGTTCCTTATGGCTATATCATGGCTTTTCCGAGAACTGAAAGTGGTCTTTTCCCGTCTCCAAGCCATGGCGATTTCGGCTCAGATATCGCACTAATCGCTCAAAAGATGTCCGATGCGGGGCAAAGTAGCAGCAGTATTTTTTACACCAAACTTTCTGATTACACCTGCGCCATGGGGCACTCCATGGGTGGCGGAGCCGCGGTTTTGGCGGCAGCGCAAAGTTCTATTTTTGATTGTTATTTAGGCCTTGCACCTGCAGAAACCAACCCTAGTGCCATTGCGGCGGCGGCTTCACTTCAAATTCCCTCCCTTATTCTCTCAGGAAGTAATGACGGCGTAACGCCACCCGCACAGCACCACTTACCTATTTACAATGCCATCCCGCATGAGTGCAAAAGTTTCGCCAACTTGATCGGCGGTGGGCATTGTTATTTTGCCAACACCAATTTCAATTGCGACTTCGGCGAAAGCACCACTTCCACAGGCATTAGCCTCACCAGAGCAGAACAACAAAGCCTGATGTTTCAGCAACTCAATTCTTGGTTATCCTATTTTCTGAATTCCTCTTGTCTGGCCTATGACGCCTTTATTTCCTACACCATTCCTGGAATAACCCTCACCACAACTTGCCCGGCCCTTGTTTTGGATGACGTCTTGATTACCCAAAACGGCAACCTACTCAGCACCACAACCCAAGGTAACTCCTATCAATGGTATCTCAATGGAGAACCCATTCTTGGTGAAACCAATGATAGCCTACAAGTGTCAGGAAACCTTTCGGGAGTCTATCAATTATTGGTGTATTTTGATTACGGCTGTCAGTACAGTAACAATATTGCGCAAGTTGCTGAATTCGAAAAAAATACCCTGAATATTTTTCCAAATCCAGCAAAAGATTTCATAGAAATCGCAGGCCTTCCTTTGATTGACTGCAGTTATACCATTTTGAATTTACAAGGGCAATTCGTGCAGGGTGGTACATTGGGTGGTGAAAATTCAACAATTCTTCTCAATGAGCTCCCAAAAGGTTCTTATTTTCTTCATTTAAATGGAGTGAGTTTTATGGTATTGATTAAGCGTTAACAGCACACAAAAATCAAAACAATTCATTAACTTCGGGAACTCTTATCTGAACAAATGCTCAAACGAATACTCCTTCCACTCCTAATTCTAGTATGCAACAACCTTGCTGCCCAAGATTACGTCATCCGCGGTTTTTTACACGACGCCTCTAACGGCGAGCCTATCTCCGATGAACGCGTAAAAGTACTCAAGCAAGACAGCACACCAATTGCGGTGGGTTATTCCAATATTGCAGGTTTCTTTTCGGTGCCAAAATTGCCAATAGGTTCTTATATTCTCAAAATTGAGAAAGGTAAATTTGAGCTCAGCTTTCTCAATGTAGACATGACTGCAGCTAAAAAAATATACGATATCGGCTCTTGGAACTTGAACCCCAATACACTCAACATCCAAGACGTAAGGGTGAGCAATCAAGGCAAAGAAAAAAAGCAACAAATTGGGATGTCAGAAATCAAAATGGACAAACAAGCCGTTGAGCGCATTCCGATGTATGGTGCAGAAAGCGATATCGTTGGCGCCTTGAGCGTCACGCCAGGTGTAATCACTACCGGCGATCAAGGAGGTCAGTTGTATGTCCGCGGTGGAACGCCTATCCAAAACAAAACTTTACTAGATGGCATGACCATCTACAACCCCTTCCACTCCATTGGTTTTTATTCGATTTTTGAGACCGAACTTGTGAAGTCCGTCGATATTTATACTGGCGGTTTTGAGTCTAAATATGGCGGGCGGATTTCTTCCATTATGGACATCACCTATCGCGACGGTAACCGCAGCAAATTTGCTGGAAAGGTTTCTGCATCTCCATTTATGTCTAAGGCTGTTATTGAAGGTCCGCTGGGCAAAAAAGGAAAAGATGGTTTATCCAGTGGATCCTATATGCTTACGGGTAAGCATTCACTTTTGGATTACACTAGCAAGTCTTTATACCCCACAATAAACGACGGCAACGGCCTTCCCTTCAACTTCACCGACCTTTACGGTAAAATTACCTTCAATGGCGATGGTGGTTCTAAGGTAAGTGTTTTTGGTTTCTCTAATCAAGATTCAGTCAATTACAACGTTGCAGACCTCGATTGGAATGCTGCCGGAGGCGGGCTCAATTTTACACTTGTACCAAGTAGTTCACCGATCTTTATCCGCGGACATGTCAACGGCAGTAACTATGAAACAACCTTTTTAGAAACAGGTCAAGAGCCCCGTTATTCTAAAATTGGTGGCTTTGACCTCGGTTTTGACTTCACCTTTTTTCAAAAGAATGAAAGCGAACTCAACTACGGTTTCAATTTGAGTGGTTTCAATACCCAATTTATCACTTTTAATGAACTCGAACGAAAAATTGAAGCGAGTAACTTCACCACAGAAATTGGCTCATACGTCAATTACCGTTTGGTAACACCACGTTGGGTTTATCAAGGAGGTTTGCGCATGCAATTATACGCCTCCCTGAATACGGTTTCTCTCGAGCCCCGCATAGGTGCCAAGTACAACGCGACAGACAAACTGCGCTTCAAGTTCTCGGGCGGAAGATTCTCCCAAAACTTCACTTCTGCATCTTCAGACAAAGATGTAGTCAATTTATTTAATGGCCTCCTCTCTGCCCCGACTAACGTCCAGGACCAATTTATCAATGAGTTTCAGCAAGTTTCTGACATCAAAAATGGTCTGCAATATGCTTGGCATGCCATCGCTGGTTTTGAATATGACCTCAATAAATATTGGAATGTCAACATAGAGGCCTACTATAAATATTTTGATCAACTCAGCAACATCAACCAAAATAAACTCTACACCGACATCGCTCAGTTTGAACTCATCGACGACGTCTTCAAAAAGGACTTTATCATTGAATCTGGGCAATCTTATGGTGTAGATGCACTCGTCAAATACGCCAAAGACCGCATCTTTATTTGGGCCGTCTATTCACTGGGTCACAACACCCGTTGGGATGGTTTTGGTTCTTATTTCCCTGTCTTTGACAGACGTCACAACATCAACCTTGTGGGCTCATATGCTTTTGGTAAAAAGAAGCAAACCGAACTCAATATCCGTTGGAATCTAGGTTCAGGACTACCCTTCACACCGACAGCCGGCTACTACCAACTTGAAAATTTCGGAGAAGGCCTCACCACAGACTACGTCACCAATAACCCCAACAACGTAGCTACTATGCTCGGCACCTTTAATTCTCAAAGATTGCCTTCTTATCATCGCCTGGACATCACCGTGAAACACAGCATCACAACCAAAAACAAGAACAATCTAGAAATTGTACTCGGTGTAACCAACGCCTACAATCGCAACAATATTTTTTACGTGAACCGCATCACCAACGAAATCATCTACCAATTCCCTTTTTTACCAAGTATGGGTATCAGTTACAAATTCTAAAGAATGGCGCAAATCAGAGCATTTAAAGGAATTCGGCCAGTACGGAATAAAGTACATTTAGTGGCTACGCGGCCTTACTACTCCTACAAAAAAAATGTACTCAAAGCCAAACTAGAAGACAACCCGTTTACCTTTTTACACATCATCAATCCTGAATTTGGCGCCCAATTCAAAACCAAGCCCAATTCAACTGAACGGTTTTTACAGGTGAAGCAAAGATTCAATGAGTTTCTTGACGCGGGTATACTCACCACTGATCAGCAAACTCAGCTCTACATTTACAGACAAACCAGAGAAAGTGTTGAGGTTTCTGGTTTTTTTGCAGGTGTTAGTGTAGACGACTACCTAGATGGCACGATCAAAATACACGAGCAAACCCTCACAGCACGAGAAGACGTTTTTACCAACTACCTCCATTCGGTTGGTTTCAATGCAGAGCCTGTTTTACTTACCTATGCGGGGCAAGCACCCATCCAAAAGATACTAGATGCCTATTTAGCGACAAGGCCAGAATACGAATTCACTACAACCGATCGCATTACGCATGAAGTCTGGCTTTTGAGCCCTTCAGATTCCCAATTGATCTGCGAGGCCTTTCAAAAAGTACCTGCGCTGTATATAGCAGACGGTCATCACCGCTCGGCGTCATCGGCACGCTATACGCAACAACTGCGAGAGAAAGGAACAGCTTATCCGGCGGCAGCCGATTATTTTTTAGGCTACTTGGTCGATGAACGCGAGGTGCAAATTGCCGCTTTTCATCGCTTGCTCAAATCCACAAATGGCCTCGATTTAAAAGGACTCATCGCCATCTTAGCAAATGAAGGAAAAGTCGAAACATTAGCTAGCCCTCAACTACCTGCTCAAAAACACGATATCCATATTTACATGGAAAAAACCTGGCTCAAATTCAGACCCAACCTTCATTTCATCAATGACCAAGACCCGATAGAAACCCTCGACTCCTTTATTCTTTCGGACCTCATTCTCAAACCCGTTTTTGGTATTACCGATCTCAAAACTACTGATCAAATAGAATTTGTGCCCGGAAATGAGCCTTTACAAAAAATGATAGATGCCATAGACACGAAGAAATTTGAGGTGGCCTTTTTACTGCACCCCGCAAGCATAGACGACGTCAAAAGAGTGGCTGATGCGGGGCTCAATATGCCTCCTAAATCTACTTGGGTTGAACCCAAGTTGAGAAGCGGTCTTACTATCTATTCACTCGAAGCATGATCTCAAAACAACTTCAATTAGTTCGGGCAGAAATTCCTGAACCCGTTACGCTCATCGCCGTTTCTAAAACCAAACCCCTTGCTGATCTTCAGGCGGCCTACGACGCAGGTCAACGACATTTTGGAGAAAATAAAGTACAGGAAATGGTCGAAAAAGCACAGCAACTTCCAACCGATATCCATTGGCATCTCATTGGGCATTTACAGACCAACAAAGTCAAATACATGGCCAGCTTTGTTCACCTCATACATGGTGTGGATAGCCTCAAGTTGCTCCAAGAAATCAACAAACAAGCCCGCAAAGCGGGGCGGGTGCAAGATGTACTGCTTCAATTTTTTATTGCTCAAGAAGAAACGAAATTTGGTCTTGACCTACAAGAAGCAAACGAAATTTTAGATTCGGTGGAGTTCAAACAACTCCAATGCATTCAAATTTGCGGAGTCATGGGCATGGCGAGCAATACCGCCGATCAAAAGCAAGTAGCTACCGAGTTCCGAACATTAAAGCAAATTTTTGAAGCACTCAACAACAAATATTTCGCTGAAAAGTCCTGCTTTAAAGAAATTTCGATGGGCATGAGTGGCGACTACCAATTGGCCATACAAAATGGAAGCACAATGGTGAGGGTGGGTAGCAAAATTTTTGGCGGACGTTAAGCCTCACAATCTGCAAAGCTTCTTTATCAAGATTTTTCAACATCAAAAATCAGAGAAGACATCTGTTCTTTTCTGAGGTACTGCTGTGCCAAAGCTTGAATTTCTTCAGCTGAAATTTTATCGATGGCCTGGTGCATTTCGGCAATGGTATCGATTTGTCCAAAAGCCAACATGCTCTTGCCGAGCCCTTGCATAAGCCCTGAATTGACATCCATCCCTAAAGCAAGGTGACCTTTGAATTGTCTTTTGGCTTGCATCAGCTGGCTTACAGAGAGCGTTTTTTCTCTCAATTTTTCGAGTTCTTTGTCTATTAAGGTCAATGTTTTGTTGATGTTCTTAGACTCCGAACCAAAATAAATTTGCCAATAGCCGGTATCGGCAAAGGTATGGTAATTGGCTTCTATGGAATACGCATAGCCATAGCGCTCTCTGACCGATAAATTAAGGCGAGAATTGAGCGCAGGACCACCCAAAATATTGATCAGCAAAGACATCGCAATGCGCTCATCTTGGTGGTAGCTAGGTGCAAAACCACCTAATACAGCATGGGCTTGATAGTTGGCTTCGTTGACAATTTCGTTGAAAGGTGCGGTGCTGTTGAATGGCTGAGGAGCTAGGCTCACGGCCGTTTTAGGCATATCTGCGAGTGCGGTCTCTAATGAAGACTTGAGTCTTGACAAAGGCATATTGCCAACAAAGGACACCACCAAGTTGTCGGCGGTGAAATATTGCCGAACGTAGTCTTGTAGATCTTGTTGGGTAAAACCCGACACACTTTCTTTAGTGCCGAGGATGTTTTGCCCCAAGGGATGACCTTCGAAAAGTTTAGCGTCGTAGTCATCGAAAATTTTATCGCTCGGAGAATCTAAGTAAGAGTTGATTTCATCTAAAATGACTTCTTTTTCTTTCTCGATTTCTTTTTGTGGAAAAGTAGAATGTATGGAGATATCTGCCAATAAATCGATGGCCCGTTGGGTATGTTCTTTAGAAAAAGAGGCATACAAGCACATTTCTTCCTTGGCTGTGTAGGCGTTGAGTTCTCCGCCAACGGAATCTATACGCGACAGAATATGCAAAGCCTTGCGCTTGTGTGTTCCTTTGAAAAGACAGTGCTCCAGAAAATGAGCCAAACCAATTTGATTTGGGGCTTCATGGCGTGAGCCCGCGGCAAAGAAAAAGCCCAAATGAGCTACTTGACTAGGTACTTTTAGGTAAACCAAGCGCGTACCGTTAGACAATACTTCACAAATGGGTTGATAAGCCTTCATTTAGGGGTTGAGGAGTTTGGATTTCCATTCATTTTGGCCGAGCGCGTAGACACGTCGTTCGTGCAAGCGGGAAGGTTGGCCTTGCCAAAACTCCATGTAATGTGGCTGAAGTGCAAAACCGCCCCAATGTGGCGGACGAGGCACTGTAGCGGGAAATTGAAGATCAAAAGCTTCAAAACGCGCAATAAGCGCAGACCGATCGCTTAAGGTCTCGGATTGCTGAGAAGCCCAAGCACCGAGTTGGCTCTCGCGCGGACGGGAGGCAAAATAAGCGTCTGAAATGGCTGGGTCAATTTGTTGTACACGACCTTCTATGCGGACCTGACGCATGAGTTGAGGCCAAAAGAACAGCAAGGAAGCATGAGGATTGACCTCTAATTCTTGCCCCTTATGGCTGCTGTAGTTGGTGTAAAAAATAAATTGATGGTCGAGTAATTCTTTGAGGTAGAGGATGCGCGCAGAGGCTTGTAACTGGGTGTTGCAAGTGCTTAGTACAAATGCGTTGGCCTCGCGCTCTTGGGCATTGACAGCGGCATCGAACCATAGTGAAAAAGCTGCAAATGGATCAGTAGGCAGGCTGCCAATAGCCGATGGTTGGTCGAAATCGGTGTGGTTTTGACGGTATGCTTTGAGCCACTCACTCATGCTTAGGCCTCTGCGGTTTCGTCGGTGAGTTCGGAATCTGAGTCGGTCAGGAAGACGTCGTCGTCGGTGAGGTCGTCGTCTGAATCGGAACCCGAAGCAGAAAACACTTGGCGGATAGGCGTGTGGGTGGTTTCTTCTTCAAATTTGGGCGCTTTTTGCGCTGGAGATTGGACGTCTTCTTCGCGGTAAGGGAAAATTTCTACAATTGGCGATGAAGTGATAGAAACCACATTGAAGTCAATCATGAGGGTAGCTAGGCTTTCTTCGATGCGGTCATATGATTCTTTGACATTGGCCGCACTCACTAAAAAGTTTTGGGAAATGGTTTTGGCCTTTTCGCCGTCTTCGTCTATGCGGTCATAGGTGACTTTACACTTGAACCATTGTTCGGCGTCGTCGTATTGGAAGATGTCGTGGAGGTCAGTGCGGGCAATGCCGGTTACTTGGAATTCTCCGCGGATACTGGAGCCGAGCTCTTCGTAGATGCGCGCTTCGGCATCTGTGAAGGTCATGGCGGCTAGCAAATAAGGTTCAGAAACCCTTTTGAAAGTGCCGTTTTCGAGTTGTTTGGTGTATTTGACTTTGACGGTAAACCAGCTATTCATGCGCAATAAATTTGGACTACAAAGATAATACGCTCGTTGGAATTTACACTACTTCGAGAAGCCAAATGGCAATAAGTTTTGAACCGTATCTAAGACGATGATTTCACCTGAACCTTGCACTAAGAGCACCTCAATCGGACTTTGCTGACGTGCCTCACTCTCCAACATGACCTGTCGGCAAGAACCACAAGGAGACAGCAGCTTACCGCTGGGCATCAAATCGCCTTGTGCAACAACACAAATTTTAACAATGGGATCTTCTGGATAGTTGGCCCCAGCATAAAAAAGTGCGACGCGCTCTGCACACAGTCCAGATGGATAAGCAATATTTTCTTGGTTATTGCCCTCGATAATAAGACCGCTTTCCAATAGTAAACTCGCGCCGACCTGAAACTTAGAATAAGGCGCATAGGCTCTTGAAAGTGCTTTATTTGCCGCCGCCAATAATGCTTGGTCAGGGCCAGCTAAGGCTTGTTTAGAAGAAATCAAACGGTAGGAAAAGGAAAGTTGCTTTGTCATCGGGCGTTTGTACGCAAAAGCACCGCAAATGTTTCATGATTTTATTTGCCAAACAACGAGCATAACAGGTCTTTTTTAGGTAAATTCGCGTTTTTAGCATTTTATGGAAGCAGATAAATTAAAAGCATCATATGGCGTCGGCATGAGTATCGCCGAAAGCTTAGCACAACAAGAACTCTCCACCCTTGACCTAGATCAGGTGTTGGCGGGTATGCGCACTATTTTCAACGGCGAAACTCCACTCATTACAGCAGAAGAAGCCAACCAACATATTCAGCGCTATCTAGACGCTCAAAAAACACAAAAATACGAAGTCAATAAATTGGCCGGAGAAGCCTTCTTGGCCGACAACGCGCAGCGGCCGGAGGTCAAGACCACGGCAAGTGGTTTGCAGTATGAAGTACTGCAAGAAGGCGACGGGCCCAAGCCTAGCCCAACTAGCCAAGTCACCGTTCACTACCACGGCACGCTCACCGACGGCACCGTTTTCGATAGCTCAGTAGAGCGCGGCGCACCCGCAACCTTTGGTGTCAATCAAGTGATCCGCGGCTGGACCGAAGCTTTGCAACTCATGGCTGCAGGCTCAAAATACCGCCTCACTATTCCTCAAGAGTTAGCTTACGGCGCCAATCCGCATCCAGGTGGCGCTATTCAACCATATGCGGCACTCATTTTTGATGTCGAACTTTTATCAATCGCCTAATCCTTCTTCGCTATGAAATTCTTACCCCTTCTTGCTCTAATCTTTACCCTATTTGCTTGTGGCGAAGACGTCGTTACTTTCAAAACCGACAAAGAGCGCTACTCCTACCTTTTAGGTGTAGAAATTGCCAAGCCTTTTATAACACAAGCTCCATTTACCAAAATGGACAAAGAAAAAATGATAGAAGGTTTTGAAAATCCGGTCAAAGAAACCGAACTCAAAAAATGCTACAAAGAACTCGAGCTTTTACTTGGGCAAGACGGACAAAGCTTCAATGAAAAATACAAAGAACAGGGTTCTTTTGCTGTTGGTAAAATCAACCGCGAGCGCTTTGATCATTACTTTGAAGAACTCGACGCCAAGGCACTCATTAACAGCGATTTTGTCAAGAAAGGCTTTGCCGATGGCCTCAACAAGAAAGACACCGAAGCCCTGAAAGGTCAAGACCGCAAAAAAATCATGGCTGGTTTTGAAGCCCTCATGAACCAAAAATATCAAAAAATTACTGCAGCTTACAAAGCTGATGGCGAAGCATTTATGAGTGCCAACAAGAACAAACCAGGCATCAAAACTACAGCGAGTGGCCTTCAATACATGGTGCTCAAGGAAGGTAAAGGCCCCAAGCCTGGCCGCGACGCCCGCGTCAAAATGAGTTATATCGGCATGAACCCCGACGGCAGTATTTTTGACCAATCACCTGCCGGAGAAGGCATTAGCTTTGGCCTCAACGAAGTGATTCCCGGCTGGACAGAAGGCGTCCAACTCATGAGCGTTGGCAGTAAAATCCGTTTGTTTGTGCCTCAAGAACTTGGCTACGCAGGCAACCCACCACAAGGTGCCAACATCAAACCTTATTCCCCACTCATTTTTGAAATGGAACTCATGGCAATAGAAAAAGCTGCTGCTCCAAACACGGCCATGCCAATGCCTACCCAAACCCCACAATAATTCGTACCTTAGACCATGCGCTTATTAAAATTTCTCTCCATTTTTGTTGCAGGTGCTTTGACATTGAACTCCTGTGAAGAAAACATCATCCTAGATGGCGACTTCGTCGAAACAGCAGTGGTATACGGACTACTTGATCAAGCAGACTCCATCCACATGATCAAAATTACCCGTGCTTTTATTGGCCCAGGTTCTGCCCTCGATATCGCTCAAATCCCAGACTCCAGTTACTTTGAGCAAGTAGAAGCAACCGTATCTGAAGTGGTAAATGGTCAGGTAACCCGCACATGGGCGCTCCAAGACACCACCATCCAAGACAAAGACACCAACGGCCTATTTTACGGCCCAGAACAAAAAGCTTACTATTTCAAGACCCTCCCAACGGGCCCGCTAGAGGCAATTCAAACAGCAAGCAACCCTATGCTGAGCTCGCTCAAACCTACTGCTACGTATCAATTCAAAGCCATCATTAACGGCGGTGAGTTTGAAGTCAGTGGGCAAACAGAACTTGTGCGTGGCATGACCTCTCCTTCGGCATCTCAAAACTTTAGCTTCAAATTTGCCGACGATCCAGGAGAATACATCTCTACCGGAATCGCTATCTCCAATACCGGTAATTCATACATCACAAGTGCGCACCTCGATGTGCTTTTCAATGAATTCCAAGGTACTTCTGTAGCTGAAAAATCATTCCGTTGGAAGCTCGGCGAGGCAGCAGCAGAACCCTACAGTACTCGCACTTATTCTGCTGTGGGCCGTACGTTCTACGACCTCATCAAAACCAATGTGAGCAATAACCCAGCGATAGACAAGCGCACTTTCAAAGCCATTCGCGTGATCCTCACTGGTGGTGCCGAAGAACTTTACAACTACATGAGTGTCAATTCACCGAGCTCTAGTTTGGCACAAAGCAAACCAACCTACACCAATTTAAGTGTCACCAACGGCAAGCGCGTAGTGGGTATTTTCTCCTCCCGCCAGACCGTCACATACTACAAACCTTTCTACACTTCACCTCAGCAAGCTTACATCAGAGCCATCGATAAAAAATCGACCCGCGAGCTTTGCAACGGCCCAATTACCGGATTCTTGCTCTTTTGCTCCAACCATCCCGGCGATAACGTCGTGGGGCAAGAGGAGTCTTTTGCTTGTAACTAAATGACCGACCGCCAGACACTCTTTGCCGATGTCTTGCTGCCAGTCCCGATGCGGCAGGTTTTCACTTATCGCGTTCCGTTTGAATTCAATGCGCAAATTAGAAGCGGATTGCGCGTATTGGTTCCCTTCGGTAAAAACAAACTCCTGACCGGTTTAGTAACCAACGTTCATCCGAACGTGCCTCAAAATTACCAAGCCAAATACATCGATACCCTCCTCGACGAACACCCCATTATCACCGGCAAACAACTCGAATTCTGGGACTGGATCAGTAGCTATTATATGGCCCCCATCGGCGACGTCATGAATGCGGCGCTTCCTGCCAACTTCAAATTAGCGAGCGAAGCCAAATTTTGCCTGCATCCAGACGCTCCTCTGCAAAGACCAGAGCTCAGTGCGCGCGCAGAAGAGATCTTAGAACTCCTCATGGTGCAAAGCCAAATGAGCAGTAAAGAACTCACCGAAAGGTTGGGCATCAAAACCATTCAGCCTTACCTCAAGAAACTCCTCGAGCTCAAGCTCATTGCAAGTGCCGAAGAAGTGCAGGAGCGCTATACCCCAAAAACGCAGCTCTTTATCTTTTTACATTCAGCTTTTCAACAAGAAGCACAACTCACCGCGTTTTTGAATACAATTGAACGCAAACCACGGGCTGAAAAACAAGTCCAAGCACTATTACGTTTCATCCAATTGGCTACAGAAGCAGGCAGTTTAGCTGCACCAGTATCCAAAACACTTTTACTCAAGCACGACATCAGCGCATCGGCACTCGCCACGCTCGAAAAGCAGGGCATCTTTCAAATTGAACGTTTACAAGTAGACCGACACGCAAGTATAGGCGAGGGAAAAGGCGCCTTCAAGCCACTTACTGAAGTACAACAAACAGCCCTTCAAGAAATAGAAACAGGCTTCTCCCAAAAAGATGTATGTCTGTTTTACGGTGTAACCGGATCGGGCAAAACCGAAATTTACGTCCAACTGATCCAACAATACCTAGATTTAGGCAAACAAGTATTATTTCTGATTCCAGAAATTGCGCTCACTACCCAACTCATTGGCCGTTTGCAACATTACTTCGGCGATTTAGTGGGCGTTTACCACAGCCGTTTCAATCAAAATGAACGCATCGAAATCTGGAATCATGTATTGGCCAATGACCCACATAAATTCCGAATTATTGTTGGGGCGCGTAGTTCTGTATTCTTGCCATTTGCCGACCTCGGTTTGGTGATTGTAGACGAAGAACACGAAGCGTCTTTCAAGCAATACGACCCCTCTCCGCGCTACAATGCCCGAGATGCGGCCATCGTATTGGCTAAATTACACAACGCAAAAGTGCTGTTGGGTTCGGCCACGCCATCTATCGAATCTTATTCAAATGCCAAGCAAGGCAAGTACCATTTAGTCCAACTTGCCGATCGTTACAAAGGCCTTCAATTGCCACTCATGATTTGCGCCGATCTCAAAAGAGAAAAGCGACTCAAAAATATGCAATCGCATTTTTCTAGTTTGTTGCTCGATGAAATGAAACAGGCTTTGGCGAAAAAAGAGCAAATTATCCTGTTCCAAAATAGACGAGGCTACACCCCCATTTGGTCTTGCGAAGTTTGCGCCTGGACTCCTCGCTGCGAGCACTGCGATGTCAGCCTCACCTACCACAAGCACAGCAATTTGCTCAAATGCCACTATTGCAGCTACACCACCGCTCCTATCGGTTCTTGCACCAATTGCGGCAGCAACCGCCTGCGCATGATTGGTTTTGGAACCGAAAAAATCGAAGATGAACTCCAGCTCCTCTTCCCCAACACCATCTTCAAACGCATGGACCTCGACAGCACGCGCGCCAAAAATGCCTACGAAGAAATCATCGACAACTTTGCCAATCGCCGCATCGATGTCTTGATCGGCACCCAAATGGTCACCAAAGGCCTAGATTTTGACCACGTTTCTTTGGTCGGAATCCTCGACGCAGACATGCTTTTGAATCGGCCAGATTTCAGAGCTTACGAGCGTGCCTTTCAACTGATGTCTCAGGTTGCCGGAAGAGCTGGTCGCAAAGAAAAACAAGGAAAGGTTGTCATTCAAAGCGCCCAAGTTGAACACTGGGTACTTGAACGCGTTATGGCCCATGACTTCATTGGCTTTTATGAAGTGGAGATAGAAGAACGCGAGCGCTTTTTCTATCCCCCCTATTATAAAATCATACAACTGACCCTCAAACACGAAAAAGAAGAAGTAGTGCAAGAAGGCGCTCAATTTCTAGCAGACCAACTGCGCGAGGTTTTTAAAGAACGCGTCTTAGGGCCTGAATTTCCGATCATCAAGCGCATTCAAAACAAATTCCTCAAAGAAATCAAGCTCAAAATAGAACGCGGCGCACCCGACAAAAAAGTCAAGGCAAAAATCTTACAAGACCTCGACACCTTCTACCAAAACGTCCGCTTCAAAGGCATTCAAATTAGCATTGATGTAGATCCGATGTAAAACAAAAAAGGAACCTCACGGTTCCTTTTTTGTTTTATGTGTTTTTGAGAAAAAAGTGGTTGATTGGAATTAATCGTTATTTTTAAACAAAAACATTATCAACCACTTCAATCAATCGACACATGAAAAATATTACCATTATCTTATTAGGCTTTCTTTTATTTCTAGGTTCTTGTACCATTCAGAAAAGAGTTTACCGCCCAGGTTTTACAGTTGAGTGGAAAGGCGATAAATTTCAAAAGTCAAATGAAAAAGAGGCGCTTGCTGATAGGGTGGTCGAAAATGGCAATGTAGCGACTAATTTAGCTATCCGCACAAATACGGATGCTGATCAAAATCTAGCTACAGTACAAATTACCAATTCAACTGCTAATACAGATTATGAAGGCCTACAAGCTGAGGATTACTTGAATTCAACATCCAAAACGGGTGAAGTTGCCGTAGAAAAACAAAGTAAAATAGTTAGCGCACATGCTGAGAAGGCTCCGACTTACAACATGAAGAAAGCAGCCCAATATTCAAAAGGTGCAACACTAGAACACAAAGCCTCTATTGGTGCTGACGACGAAGGCAACGGCGCCTTAACAGGAATTGGTTGGGTATTCATTATCATCGGCATTCTCATACTCATATTTGCGAGTATTCTTGTTGGAATTTTATTGATGCTCGTCGGTCTTTTGTTCTTTGTGGTCGGTAAGAATAATTAACAACGGTATTTTTAGACATAAAAAAAGGAACCTCTCGGTTCCTTTTTTTATTTATCCTAAGTAGCTTTTCAGCACTTTATTTTTGTTGGTGTGTTTGAGGCGGCGGATGGCCTTCTCTTTGATTTGGCGGACGCGCTCACGGGTGAGTTCGAATTTGTCGCCGATTTCTTCTAAGGATAGCGGTGCTTTGCCATCTAAGCCGTAGAACATGCTAATGACTTCGCTTTCGCGCGGCGTTAGGCTCGTGAGGGAGCGGCGGATGTCTGAGCGCAAAGACTCTAAAGTGAGGCTTGCTTCTGGGCCAGGCAGGGAGTCGCCCTGCATGACATCGTACATTGTAGAAGTGGAGTCATCGCCTTCAATTAAAGGCGCATCCATAGAGATGTGACGGCCATTTTGAGAAAGTGTTTGCTTTACCTCTTCTGGCGTGACGTTCAAGAACTCGGCGAGTTCGTCTGCTGATGGCGGACGCTCAAATTTTTGTTCGAGTTCTGAATACGCACGGTTGATTTTGTTGATGTTGCCAATTTTGTTCAAAGGCAAACGCACAATGCGCGCTTGTTCGGCCAAAGCCTGAAGAATAGATTGACGGATCCACCAAACGGCATACGAAATGAATTTGAAACCACGGGTTTCATCGAAGCGTTCTGCCGCTTTGATCAAACCTAAGTTACCTTCGTTGATGAGGTCTGGCAAAGCCAAACCTTGGTTTTGATACTGTTTGGCTACAGAAACCACAAAGCGCAAGTTGGCTTTGGTAAGGCGCTCGAGTGCCAAGCGGTCTCCGGCTTTGATCTTGCGGGCGAGCTCTACCTCTTCATCAGCGGTGATTAGGTCGACCCGACCAATTTCTTGTAAGTACTTGTCTAAAGATGCGGTCTCTCTGTTGGTGACCTGTTTTGCGATTTTTAACTGCCTCATATTTTCTAATTGCCTTCCCTTGTACTGATAAAATGCAGAAAGGTTCGCCTTCAACGTATTTTTTTTTCCTGCGTTACAAAGTTTTGAGCCAATGCACTCTTTTACTGCATATTTTACGGAGTTGAATGAAGATTTTTTTGGGTCATGGAAGAAATTTCAACCCTTTGATACTGCTCTGTATATACTTAACCCTTCAAACTGCGTTTGGTTCATATGGATTTTTACCTCTCTAAACGTTACTGTCGGGAATGTGCGGTGCTGCTCAAAGGACGCAGCGATCAAAAATTTTGCTCGGATCAATGCAGGAACCAATACAACAACCGCAATTATGCCCAAAAATTAGCGCTGCAGCGTCAGATCAATCGGATTTTGGTTCAGAACCAGCAAATTTTGGCGCATTACCTGCTTGTCGAGAAACGCAGGCGGGTTTTAGAAATTGATTTGCGCGCTAAAGGTTATCTTTTTGACTACCACACGCACACTAAACAAGCCAAAACGGGGCAACAGTATATCTTTTGTTACGATTTTGGTTACCTTCGGATCAGCGCTGACCTTGTCTATATTGTTCAAGGTTCATGTTAATGAACAAGTAAAAGCAATGGAGCAAAACACATACATAGGTGCTCAAAAACGAGAAGCACGTTATGAGTTCACACCAACACACAATGCCAAAGAATTAATTGTATTTGTGCACGGATTTATGGGATTCATGGATTGGGGCGCATGGCATTTAGTACGCGATTTTTATAGTCGAGCCGGTTACGACTTTTGCCGCTTCAACCTCAGCCACAACGGCACCACAATAGACGAACCAACCGCGTTTACAGATCTAGTTGCTTTTGGTCTGAACACCTACTCTATTGAAGTAGCAGATACTTTGGGCCTAATTGGTCATTTAGAAGCAAAACACCAAACTTGGGAACACATTCATTTGATCGGTCATTCTCGAGGGGGAGGAACTGCTATTTTAGCAAGCCAACACTGGAACTTTCAGTCTGCTCTTGGCAAAGTCTGCACTTGGGCAGGTATTTGCGACATCGGGAGGCGCTTCCCTTCTGGGGCAGAACTGCTTGAATGGGAAAAGTTTGGGACGAGATTTGTCAAAAATAGCCGAACCAAGCAAAATTTACCTCAACAATATGGGTTGTATACCGATTTCTTGGCCAATCGAGAAAAATTGGATATCCTTAATGCTGCAAAATTGATAGGTGAAAATCTCTGCATTTTCCATGGAGACCAAGACGCTTCGGTGCCGTTATCGGAGGCCTATGAATTGGCAGAAGTGTCTGGGACGCAAGTCATAGAAATCGAAGGTGCTGATCATGTTTTTGGGGCTACGCACCCTTGGGATAAACAACAAATGCCCGTGCAATTGAGTGCGTTGTGTAAAAAGACACTCGAAAAATTATAAAAACAAAAAAGCCAGTGAAATTACTGGCTTTTTAACTGGGGAGGAAGACGGGTCTCGAACCCGCGACCTTCGGAATCACAATCCGACGCTCTAACCAACTGAGCTACAACCTCCATTTTGGTGGGTACAAATATACAAAATCTTCTTGATATTAAATTGTGGTTTTGTAAAATGGCAATAATTCTATGTGTAGTTTTGCAGTTAAATACTTCAACACCCTAGCTTACGTGCAAGCACAAGACCTCTTTACAAGCGAATTATTGGCGCAAGCTATGTCCTACCATGGTTACATGCAACTTTCAGAACAACTTGTTGCCGAAGAACGCACCAGTGGGCCCAACCAAAGCGCGCCATATGTACACTATACTAAACTCAATTTACAGCGAATGAAACGGCTCAATAAAACGGCTGAAGTTCCTGTATTGTTGAAACAATTGCTTCATACAAAGGCCAAGCATTGGACTTGGGTGGTGATTACCGAGCCTTGGTGTGGTGATGCTGCGCAGTGTGTGCCGGTGCTTGAAAAATTAGCTTTAGCTGTAGGCGATATTCAAACGTTTTATATTTTACGCGACGAGCAACTAGAAATCATGGACGCCTACCTCACAAATGGTGGCCGCGCCATTCCTAAATTGATTTGCATAGATGCAAAAGGAGCGGAAGTTTTTACTTGGGGGCCGCGCCCAGCGGTTATACAAGAAGTGATGAATCGCTTAAAAGCGCAAGGCATTACTGAAATTGCTATGCTAGTAGAGGCCATCCAAAAGGCCTACAACGACGACAAACAAAATGGAATTTATCAAGAATTCGAAGCAATCCTCGAACAGTTGAATTAAAGGGTGCCGCGGTTTTCTTGCTCGCGCTCAATGGCTTCAAATAATGCCTTGAAATTACCCTTACCGAAAGATTGTGCACCTTTTCTTTGAATGATTTCAAAGAACAAAGTTGGGCGATCCACAACCGGTTTGGTGAATAACTGCAGCAAATATCCTTCTTCGTCGCGGTCAATGAGAATACCATGAGACTTCAGAAGTTCGATGTCTTCGTCAATCTGACCCACGCGCTCTAATAAATCTTCGTAATAGGTTTCTGGTACATACAAAAACTCAACACCGCGGTCACGCATGGCAGATACGGTTTCTACGATATTGTTAGTGGCAACAGCGATGTGCTGCACACCCGGGCCATTGTAAAAGTCGATGTATTCTTCGATTTGAGATTTCTTCTTGCCTTCTGCCGGCTCGTTGATTGGAAATTTGATGCGGCCATTGCCGTTGGACATCACTTTAGACATTAAAGCGGTGTAGTCTGTGGAGATGTCGTTGTCATCGAAAGAAACAATTTGGGCAAAACCCATGACTTTTCCGTAGAACTCAACCCAGTCGTTCATTTCATTCCAGCCTACATTGCCCACCATGTGGTCGATGAATTTAAGGCCCACATCAGCAGGGTTGTAATGCGATTCCCATTTTTTGTAGCCCGGCAAGAAAATGCCGTTGTAGTTTTTGCGCTCCACAAAAATATGGACGGTTTCGCCGTAGGTGTAGATACCTGAGCGCACTACCCAACCATTTTGGTCTTCTTCTCGGGTGGGCTCCATGTAAGGCTTCGCGCCTCGTTTGGTGGTTTCTTCAAATGCTTTAGTGGCATCTTCTACCCAGAGGGCAACCACTTTTACGCCGTCGCCATGTTTATTGATGTGTGCATTGAGCTCGCCACCTTCTGTTAAAGGCGTTGTGAGGACCAAACGGATTTTATCTTGTTTGAGCACATAAGAAACGCGGTCTTTGACGCCGGTCTCGAGCCCTGCATAAGCTTCCGATTGGAAACCAAATGCTGTTTTGTAATAATGTGCGCTTTGTTTGGCATTGCCGACATAAAGCTCGACGTAATCTGTACCTAAAAGTGGAAGGAAATCTTCGGCATCGTGGAATATTTTCTCCAGACTGTAGTCGTAGTTTTGGATATCTTGTAGGTTTTTGATCTCAGCCATTTTATTGAATTTAAGTCAAAATTAGGGATTAAAAGCGAGTTAGTGCTGCCAAGAGAACATGTAGTCTGGCAATTCCATCTCCAAAGCGCGCTTGGTGAGCGAGAGCGGCTTGAAGGTATCGACCATAACGGCCAATTCTTCGGTTGCTGTCTTTCCGATACTGCGTTCATAGGCACCGGGGTGTGGGCCGTGTGGAATGCCTGCCGGATGCAAGGTAATTTGGCCTTTTTCGATATGGTTGCGGCTCATGAAATCACCGTCTACATAATATAACACCTCATCTGAATCGATGTTGGAGTGGTTGTAAGGCGATGGAATGGCGTCTGGATGGTAGTCGTATAAGCGCGGTACAAACGAACACACCGCAAAGGCAGCGGTTTCGAAAGTTTGGTGAACCGGTGGCGGTTGGTGCACGCGGCCTGTGATGGGTTCAAAATCGTGGATAGAAAAAGCATACGGATAATTATAGCCATCCCAACCTACTACATTGAACGGGTGATGCGCATAAGTGTAGTCGTATAAGACATCTTGTTTTTTGATGCGGATCAGAAAATCGCCTTCTTCGTTGTGCGTTTCGAGTTCGTGCGGTGGGCGGATATCGCGCTCGCAATATGGAGAGTGCTCTAAAAGCTGACCAAACCAATTGCGGTAGCGCTTGGGTGTATAGACCGGATGAAAAGATTGGATGATGAATAAACGGTTGTTTTCATCATTGAATTCCAATTGGTAAATCATGCCACGTGGAATGACGAGGTAGTCGCCGTAGGCAAAATCGATGTTGCCCATTTGGGTGCGCAACTTGCCAGCACCTTTGTGGATAAATATAATTTCGTCGGCGTCGGCATTTTTATAGAAATAATCCTTCATGCTTTGGGAAGGCGCGGCAAGCTCGAGATAGACATCTGAATTGACCAATACCGGAACCCTGCTCTCTACATAATCGGCAGCTGGTTTGAGGTCAAAACCTCTGAAACTGCGCATCATCATGTTTTTTTGAATGCCAATTTCGGGCGCAATATTGGTTTGAGCACCGATAGACTTGACAACCGTTGGTGGCTGGATATGGTATAACAAGGAAGACATGCCGTCAAAGCCAATGGTACCAAAGAGTTGTTCGTGGTATATTGCGCCGTCTGGCTGGCGAAAAACGGTGTGTCGTTTGTGCGGAATTTGTCCGAGCTTGTGGTAAAAAGACATATTACAAAGTTTTGTTACCGCAAAACTAAACCAATACGCGAATCCAAGAAATGATTTTGGTCAGTTTTCGTACTTTTGTCCTTATATTAAAGCAACATTATGTCAAAAATATTGGTACTCGGTTCATGCGGCCAAATTGGAACCGAACTCGTTTTAGCACTCCGTGCTAAATTTGGAAACATAGCAGTTGTTGCTGCCGACCTCCGAGATGAGTGCCCTGTTATCCTCAACAACGGACCCTATATCCAACTCGACGCCCTCGACAAAGCAAGTGTTCGCACCTACATTATAGAACAAGATATCAAAGAAGTTTATTTACTAGCAGCACTACTTTCTGCAACTGCCGAAAAAAACCCAGACTTTGCTTGGAAACTCAACATGGAAGGTTTGTTTACCATCCTTGACCTCGCCAAAGAAGGGCAGCTGCAAAAAATATTTTGGCCCAGTTCAATTGCCGTTTTTGGCCCCACTACACCTGCTGACCAAACGCCGCAGCATACCATTATGGAACCCACCACCGTTTACGGCATCTCTAAACAAGCAGGCGAGCGTTGGTGCGAATACTACCACAACAAATTTGGCGTAGACGTACGCAGCATCCGCTACCCTGGCCTTATCTCTTACAAAAGCTTGCCGGGCGGCGGCACCACCGACTACGCTGTCGATATTTTTTACAAAGCAAAAGCGGAAGGCAAATTCACCTGCTTTTTAAGTGAAGACACCATGCTGCCAATGATGTTCATTGACGACGCCATTCGCGCCACAATTGAACTGATGGAAGCTCCAGCTGAACAGATCAAGATCAGATCGGCCTATAATTTGGCTGGATGTAGCTTTACACCTGCCGAGCTCGCCCAAGAAATCCAAGCGCTGCAGCCAAGTTTTACCATAGACTACGCTCCAGATTTCCGCCAAGCCATTGCAGACAGCTGGCCCAATTCTATCAACGACAGCCAGGCCCACAAAGATTGGGGTTGGAAGGCACAATTTGATACCAAAGCCATGGTGAAAGTGATGCTGGAGAACTTATAATAGCTTTTTTCCACAAGAATAATGTAAAAAATTTATTGTTTTGTTTAAACTTTTTCTTGTTTTGTTAAACAATTTATGTTTAACTTTATCTCGCAATTGTTAAACAAAATTAAAAGCCATGTCGACAATCGAATTCAATGAAGCATTAATCGGTCTAGAAAATAACCTACAATCATTTGCCTTGTCTTTTACTCGAAACCGAGAAGATGCAAGGGATTTGACCCAAGAGACCATGCTAAAAGCAATTACGTACCGCAGTTATTACACCCCACAAACCAATTTTAAGGCTTGGGTTTTCACAATTATGCGTAACTTGTTCATTAATCAATACCGTAGAAAAGTAAAATCGGGTGCCATCTTTGACCACAGTAAAGAAGTTTTCTTGGTCGGGAACATCCATAGCCATGAAGACAGCGCAATTGAGAAAATTGGTGTCAAAGACATCAACAGACAAATTAACTTATTAGGAGAAGAGTATCAGACCCCTTTTGAAATGCATTTTGAAGGGTTCAAATACAAAGAAATCGCAGACAAACTCGGTATTCCAATCGGAACAGTGAAAAGCCGGATTTTCATCGCCAGAAAAAAGCTGATGGAAGCTTTACCGGAATTCGCTTTTTCAGCAAATTAATTTATGACAAAAAAAGTTCACGTAATTGGCTCGGGTATTTCGAGCCTCTCCGCAGCTTCATTTCTTGCAAAAGCAGGCTATGACGTTCAAATTTTTGAAAAAAACCCAACCATCGGTGGAAGAGCGCGTCAGTTTGAAACACAAGGTTTTGTTTTTGACATGGGCCCCTCATGGTACTGGATGCCAGATGTCTTCGAAAAATTTTATCAGCAATTTGGCTACACCACCGCTGATTTCTATGAACTCAAGCGCCTAGACCCATCGTACCGCGTTTATTGGCCAGATCACAGCTATACCAACGTACCGGCTCAGATGCCGCAACTCGAAGAGTGGTTTGAATCTTTAGAGCCCGGAAGCGCCCTACAACTTCAAGCCTTTTTAAAAGATGCCGCCTACAAATACAAAGTAGGCATGGAAGACCTCGTCTACAAACCCAGTCTTAGTTTAACCGAGTTTTTTGACAGCCGCGTGCTCGGTGGGCTCTTCAAGATGCACCTTTTCTCCTCTTTTTCGAGCTTCATCCGCAAATATTTCAAGCACCCTAAAATACTATCATTGCTAGAGTTTCCAGTGTTATTCTTAGGCGCCATGCCCAACGAAACACCTGCGCTTTATTCTCTGATGAACTACGCCGATATCCAACTTGGTACCTGGTACCCGATGAACGGTATGCACGAATTCATCAAGGCCTTTGCACGCATTGCCCAAGAACAAGGTGTCAAGATAGAAACCTCAGCCAATGTGGAACGCATTGTGCTTGAAAACGGCAAAGCAACTGGGACCATTGTAAATGGAGTTTTTCATGCTGCTGACATCGTTATTTCTGGTGCAGATTACGCCCATACAGACCAACAACTCCTCAAAGAAAACGCCAACTATTCCAATGCCTACTGGGACAAACGCACGATGGCACCATCTAGCCTTTTGTTTTATGTGGGTGTCAATAAAAAACTCAACAATTTAGAGCACCACAACCTCTTCTTTGATGAATCATTAACAGAACACGGTAAAACCATCTACAAAGATCCAAGTTGGCCTGAAAAACCTCTTTTTTACCTGAGTGCGCCTTCCATGACAGACCCATCTGTTGCGCCCGAGGGATCAGAAAACTTATTCTTTTTGATTCCCTTGGCCCCCGACCTCAAAGACGACGAAGCCACGCGCGACAAATACTTCGATATTTTAGTCAAAAGGCTCAAGGATTTAACCGGGAACGACATCAAAGACCACATCGTTTACAAAAGAAGTTTTTGTGTTGCCGATTTCAAAAGCGACTACAACGCCTTTAAAGGAAATGCATATGGCTTGGCCAACACCTTGCTTCAAACGGCTATATTAAAGCCGCGCATGCAACATAAAAAAATAAAAAACCTCTACTATACAGGTCAGCTTACGGTACCAGGTCCTGGCGTTCCTCCTTCTATTGTTTCTGGCGAAGTTGTCGCTAAACATATCATCGCTAAGCACCAATAAACCTATTCTATGAAAGCATTATTCGACAACGTATGTCAAGAAATGAGCGAGCTTACCACCAAAAGGTACAGCACCTCTTTTTCTTTGGGTATTAGTTTTTTGCACAAGGAATTACAACAAGCCATCTATTCCATCTATGGATTTGTGCGCTTCGCCGATGAAATCGTCGATACCTTTCATGGTTATGATAAAGCAAAGCTTCTCCAAGATTTCAAGACCCAAACTTACGAGGCCATTGCAGCGGGCATTTCACTCAACCCAATACTCCACAGCTTTCAATGGGCTGTCAATAAGTACCAAATTCCAATGGAACTCATCGACACCTTCCTAGACTCCATGGAAATGGATTTGCAACAACAAACCTTCGATCAAGGCAAGTACGAAACCTATATTTTAGGTTCTGCAGAGGTCGTTGGCCTGATGTGTTTGAAGGTTTTTGTAGAAGGAGATCAAAAAACATACGAAGAATTGAAGCCCTATGCCATGAAACTTGGCGCTGCTTTTCAAAAAATTAACTTTTTACGAGACCTCAAAGCAGATTACCAAGAATTGGGCAGAACTTACTTTCCAGGGATCAATCTATCAGACTTCAATAGTGCCATTAAAAAAGAAATTGAAGCAGATATCGCACTCGACTTCCAGAAAGGTTATGAAGGCATTTTATTGTTGCCAAAAAAAGCGCGTTTTGGGGTCTATATGGCCTACAAATATTACTTCAAGCTCTTCAATAAGATCAAGCAAACACCTGCAGAAAAAGTACTCAACGAGCGCATTCGCATCCCCAATTATCGCAAAATGCGCATTTTACTCACCTCCTATGTACGCCACAATTTAAATTTGCTTTAATGCCCGACGAATACGTTGTCTTGGTAGATGAACAAGACCGAGAAATTGGTCAGCTTGAAAAAATAGAAGCGCATCGCTTAGGTCTTTTGCACCGTGCATTTTCTGTATTGATTTTCAATTCAAACGGAGAATTATTGCTCCAACAGCGCGCTACACACAAATACCACTCTCCATTGCTTTGGACCAACACTTGTTGCAGCCACCCCAGACCCGAAGAAACAATTGCAGCCGCAGCCAAAAGAAGATTACAAGAAGAAATGGGCTTAAACGCAACATTAAAACCCGCTTTCTCTTTCTTGTACGAGGTGAAACTAGACCAAGGGCTCACCGAACACGAGCTCGATCATGTCATATTTGGCTACACCAACGACAAACCAACTATCAACCCAGATGAAGTGGCTTCCTTTAAATGGATCACCATTGATCAACTCATCCAAGAACTCGAAAAAAACCGAGAATCATTTACCGTTTGGTTTCAAATTTTACTCGACCAACACCTAGAAAAAATAATAAAAGCAGCAAATGAAAGTATGTAGAAGAGCGACCTTCAATGCGGCGCACCGTTTGTATAGACCCGATTGGTCCGATGAAAAAAACAATGCCATCTTTGGCAAATGCAATAACCCGAATTTTCATGGTCACAACTACACCCTAGAGGTATGGATCGAGGGGCAAGTTGACCCTGAAACGGGTTACCTCATCGACCTCAAACTCGTCAAAGACCTTATTGGAACAGAAATACAGGATCGTTTTGACCACCGCAACCTCAATCTAGATTGCCCTGAATTTGCCAATCTAAACCCAACTGCAGAAAATATTGCCGTAGTGATTTGGAATTTGTTGCGCGTCAAACTCGATGCTAAATATGGGCTCAGTCTCAAGCTTTGGGAAACCCAAAACAACATCATCGCATACGACGGAAAATGAGTACTGCCCTTTTCTGGCATCGCCGAGACCTCAGGATAAACGACAACGCAGGTTTATATAAAGCACTCAAACAATGTGCGAAAGTCATTCCTGTATTTGTTTTTGACAGCACCATTCTTGACCTGCTGCCAAAAAACGACCAGCGCGTGTTGTTTATCCACCAAGAAATCAATAAAATCAAGGAAAACTATCGCTCATTTGGCGCTGATATAGAAGTGCTTTACGGTGATCCGAAAATAGAAATACCGAAGCTAGCCAAAAAGTGGAATGTGACTGCGGTCTTCATAAATAGAGATTACGAACCAAATGCCATTGCAAGAGATCAGTTTCTTTTTGAGTTGCTCAAAAAAGAAAACATCGACTTTATGGGGGGAAAGGATCAGGTTATTTTTGAAAAACATGAAATCACCAAAGACGACGGCTTGCCCTACACCATCTATACGCCTTATGCACGTAAATGGAAAGCAAAACTTAGCGACTACCATTTCAAAGCGTACCCAACCGAAAAATATATCCAAAATTTACATCCATTCCGAAACGAAGCGCTGATTTCACTTCAAGAAATGGGTTTTGAGGAGCAAAAAACTCAGCCTTTTCCAGAGCGCTCAACCCCAAGTAACATCATTCAGAAGTACCATGAACAGCGCGATATCCCTGCCGTATTAGGCACCTCCAGACTCAGTTTGCATTTGCGTTTTGGCACCATTTCTATTCGCGCTTTGGCTACAAAAGCACTGCAGTTGAACGAGAAATACCTCAACGAACTCATTTGGCGCGATTTCTATCAAGCCATTATATTTCATTTTCCAGCCACCACAGACAACGCCTTCAAGCCGCAATACGACCGCATTGTTTGGCAAAACAACGAAGCCGATTTTGTAGCTTGGTGCGAGGGTAAAACGGGTTATCCTTTAGTTGATGCAGGCATGCGCGAACTCAATGAAACTGGCTTTATGCACAACCGTGTGCGCATGGTGGTGGCGAGTTTCCTTACCAAACACCTGCTCATTGATTGGCGTTGGGGAGAGCGTTACTTTGCCGAAAAGCTGCTCGATTTTGAGTTGGCGAGCAATGTGGGCGGCTGGCAGTGGGCCGCTGGTTGCGGTTGTGACGCCGCGCCGTATTTTCGGGTCTTCAACCCAGAAGCGCAGCAAAAGAAATTCGATCCGAAATTTGAATACATCAAAAAATGGGTTCCAGAATTCGGAACACCTGCATATACAAAACCAATTATCGATCATAAAATGGCGCGCGAACGCGTTTTAGATCGATTTAAAACCGCCTTACAACCATGAGCCAAGCCATCCAAATCGGAGACAACTGCCCCGCGTTTAGTCTTCCAGACAGCCAAGGGAACGAAATTCACATCGATGATTACCTTGGGCAAAAGATCTTAGTGCTCTTTTTTTATCCTAAAGACGACACCCCAGGTTGTACTAAGGAAGCTTGTGCGTTTAGAGATGCCTATGCTGATTTTGTGGAGCTAGGTTGTGAAGTTTTTGGCATTTCTTCAGATGCCAGCAATGCGCACCAAATATTCCAACAAAAACATCAACTGCCCTACCCGCTTTTGTCAGATACACAAAAAAAGGTACGCCAATTATTTGGCGTACCTGCTTCTTTATTTGGCTTGCTTCCGGGAAGAGTCTCTTATGTTGTTGGGCTCGACGGAAAAGTAGCCGGTATTTTCAATTCACAGACCAACCCTGTTGGGCACATTACTGAGGCCCTCAAGGTGGTTCGAAATATGCTTACTGCTTGATGAACTGAAGTTCGGCAGCAAGCTTGATGTCATCGCTTCTTTTGATGCTGCCAGAAAGCGTCATGCCCGCTTTGGTTTGGCCGTAAGGATCTACGGCAATGCCAGCAAATGCTGCTTTGAGCACCACAGGATGCGTTTGCCCTTTGATCTGGAGGTGACCTGCAATTTCTAGCGTTTCGTCGTTGATTTTTGTAATGCCTGTAGAGGTAAAGGTCAAAGCTGGATGGCTTTCTGCGTCAAAGAAATCGGCAGACTTGAGGTGGCCATCGCGATCCCATTTTCAATTTATTTTAGAATTTTGACAAAGGTATGGCGCGTGGCTACCAAATATACTTGACCTGCATCAAGACTTTTTGAAGCCATTCAAAAAGCGTATTTTTGAACTATGAAGCAACTCATCGTTTTATACTTTCTTCTTTTGATCAGTTTTGCACACGCGCAACTTCTCAATGAAAACCTAAAAGAAACTTATCCTTCCTGCTTTTACTTTGAAAGTCAACGGATGGAATTGTTCAGAAGTTTGGCCTCTAATGATGCATTTTTGCCAACACCGCTGGGTGAGCGCGCCAATGAAATGGCACTCACTGCTTGGTCTCATCAATTAGGTATATGCATGGGCTTATCTCAACATTTTTACCTTGATGGCGGGGTGGCTTGGCTGCAAAACGCAGAAGCGTATGCATTTGCTGCACTAGATTCCGACTCCACTTTTGCCTATCAAACGCGTTACCGCTACTTGGCCCTGCCATTACAGATGAAAGTGACTTTTGGTCAAAAATTTAAATGCTACGGTGGCTTGGGTTTGGTGCCCGCACTTTATCAAGGCTACAAACAAGACCTCCAATGGACCAACGCGCTGGGCGCCAAATACGATGACCAAATTAAAGTCAATAACGCCATGAATAGCTTTACACTTTCCTGGATGGTATCTGTGGGTATAGAAGCACAATTAGACAACAATTATGCGCTGCGGCTGGGTGCATTGTATCGAAACCAACTTAACAATTCATATAGCCCCTACGAAGACTACATACACAAAAGCATGGGCTGGGGCCTCAATATTGGTCTTTCAAAACAACTTTAAATGCAAATCCAAGACATCACCAACTTTTTAGAGGCTAAGTTTCCTCTACAACTTCAGGAAAGCTATGACAACAGCGGGCTCATTTACGGGCGCGGAGAGCAAGAAGTAACAGGTATTTTGATCTCACTTGACGTCACTGAAGCCATTGTGGACGAAGCGCTTGCCCATCGTTGCAATTTAATAATCGCGCACCATCCTGTCGTTTTCAAAGGACTCAAGCGCTTCAATGGAAAATCATTCGTCGAACGCGTCTTAGAACGCTGTATTCAAAATGGCATCGCACTATATGCCATTCATACCAATCTGGACAACCATTTAGAAGGCGTGAATTTTAAAATTGCGCAAAAATTAGACTTAAAAGACTGCCGCATACTCAGGCCTATGGCTGCGCAATTGTTCAAATTAGAAGTCTACGTACCACAAGAAGATTATGAGGTCTTAGATACCGCTATTTTAGCTGCAGGAGCTGGCCATATCGGCAACTATCAAGACTGTCATTTTAGAACACTTGGCACAGGCACATTCAGACCCAATGAAAAAGCGAATCCGTATTTAGGCAGCGCCGGACAACGCGAATCTGTTCAAGAGCTCAAAATGGAATATGTGGTGGAGGCCAGTGTGGTCTCTGCGGTGCTCCAAGCCATGAGCAAAGCACATCCCTACGAAGAAGTAGCATACCAGTTACTCGCCACACAAAATCTACATCAAGAACGCGGAGCAGGTTTTGTCGGGCAGCTTTCAGCACCAATTGAACCCATGGAATTTTTAAAAATGATCAAGGAAAAGTTCAATTGCGGAGCCATCAGATATACGAAGCTACCCGCAAAGCAGATCCAAACAGTTGCATTGTGTGGTGGCGCTGGCAGCTTTCTACTGCCAGATGCCCTTCGCGCAAAAGCAGATATTTACATCACGTCCGACTTCAAATACCACGAATTTTTTGATGCCGAAGACCAAATTATTATTGCCGATATCGGTCACTATGAAAGTGAGCAATTTACAAGTGAACTTTTAGCTGAACAACTTACGGAAAAATTTCCTAACTTTGCGGTCCGTTTAACTCAGTTGAATACGAATCCCGTTAACTATCTATAGCCCATGGCAGCAGCAACTAAAAAAGAAGGTACCATCGCAGAAAAATTAGATGCGCTTTTTGAACTCCAGAAAATCGACTCTGAAATCGACCGCATTCGCACCATCCGTGGTGAACTTCCTTTAGAAGTGCAAAGTCTAGAAGACGAAATCATCGGACTCAATACACGCGTTTCCAAAATCAACGACGACATCAAAGAAGTCGAGACAGAAATCTCTGACCGTAAAATCGCCGTAAAAGACGCCGAAGGTGCTATCGCTAAATACAAAGAGCAGCAAAACAACGTGCGCAACAACCGCGAGTTCGAATCTCTTTCTAAAGAAATTGAATTCCAAGAACTCGAAATTAAATTACACGACAAAAAGTCTAAAGAAGCCAAGCTCAAAATTGACCTCAAGAAAGAAACCCTGACCGAAGCAGTTGAGCGCGTTGAAATGAAACAAGGTGACCTCGACGGCAAAAAATCAGAACTAGATGCCATTGTCAGCGAAACGCAAAAAGATGAAGAAAAACTCATCAAGGCCTCTGACACAGCCAAGAAAAACATCGAAACCCGTTTGGTATTTGCTTATGAGCGTTTGCGCACCAATGCCAAGAACGGCTTAGCTGTAGTGCAAGTGATGCGTGGTTCTTGTGGCGGTTGCTTCAACAAAATTCCACCGCAGCGTCAGCTCGATATCGTTACCAAAAAGAAAATAATTGTTTGTGAACATTGCGGCCGCGTTCTGGTTCCGCAAGAAGCAACAGAAGCATAATTCTAAATCATTGCTCAAACAAAAAAAGCGCTCCTTCGAGCGCTTTTTTTATGTCTTTAAGTTTAGTGCCTGTGCACGTTTAAACTTTTCACAATTTCAATTAGTTCAACTTGAATTGAATATCGAGCTTGGCGAGTTCTTTGAACAACTGACTTGAAGGCTGCACCCTAATGCTGCGCGACGGCAAGGAAACTTCAATGCCATCTAATGGATCAAATACAGTAAAATGCAATTGACAAGCCCCTGGGTTGGCTTCAAAGAGATCGTGAAGTTGGTCAATAACCAATTGATCGAGCTGTTTGGCTGAAAAGCGCAACTTGAGCATTTTGGCGCGTTTGTCTCGAAGCTCTTGCAGCAATTCGATGTGGTGCACTACAAATTCAGGGTATTGTCTAAAACGCGGCACTTCTATGCGGCCCTTGATGGCTACAAATGTGCCGGGTTCCATAAAATGCTTGAACTTGAGGTAAGACTCATTGAATAAATTTAGCTTAAACGCCTCTTGGTAATCTTCAATGATGAGTGAACCAAAGGCATCTCCGCGCTTGGTGATGCGGTGCTCTGCCGTGGTGATGATAGCGGCAAGCAGGAGGTCTCGGCCTAAATAGGCGGCAGGATCGTTGAGCATAGCAACCGTGCCCGTACAAAAAGAACTGATCTCTACTTTGTAGTCGTCGAGGGGATGACCCGAGATAAAAATGCCCACCACTTCTTTCTCACGATTGAGTTTGTAGATAGCGGGCCATTCTTCGGCGCGAGGAACTATTGGCGCCGGCATGGTGGTACCCGTAGCATCGCCAAACATGTTTTGTTGAGAAGACAGTGCTTGTTCTTGAACACTTGCACCGAAACGCATCGCGGCATCTAAAAAGGTTCGGCCATTGGCATCAGCTACCATATATTGGGCCCTGTGCACTTCTTTAAAGGAATCAAAACCACCGGCATAGACCAAACTCTCGAAGGCGCGTTTGTTGCAAAGGCGCAAGTTGATACGTTTGGTAAGATCAAATATGGAGTCAAACGGACCGTTTTTACGCTCAGCCAAAATGGCCTCAACGGGGCCGCTGCCCATTCCTCGAATGGCACCTAGACCAAAACGTACGGCGCCCAATGCATTGACAGAAAATGTAAAGCCAGATTCATTGATGTCTGGGCCCAAGACCTCAATGCCCATGCGGCGACATTCTTCCATAAAGAAAGATACTTGTTTGATATCGGACATGTTATTACTGAGCACAGACGCCATGTATTCTGCTGGATAATTGGCTTTTAAATAAGCGGTTTGATACGCCACCCATGCATAGCAGGTGGAGTGAGATTTATTGAAAGCATAAGAGGCAAAAGCTTCCCAGTCTTTCCAGACTTTTTCTAGCGTTGTGGAGGGATGCCCTTTGGCCGTTGCACGCTCAATAAAAGTTGGTTTCATTTTATCGAGCACTTTGCGGTCTTTTTTACCCATTGCCTTGCGCAGGGTGTCGGCTTCACCTTTGGTAAAATCGGCTAACTTTTGAGACAAGAGCATGACCTGTTCTTGATAAACGGTAATCCCATAAGTTTCTTTGAGGTAGTCTTCGCAATCGGGTAAATCATAAACGATGGGTTCATCGCCGTGCTTGCGCTTGCAATAAGAAGGGATGTACTCCATTGGCCCTGGTCTGTAAAGAGCGTTCATGGCAATGAGGTCGGCAAAAACAGTAGGCTTCAGCTCCTTGAGGTGTTTTTGCATACCGGGAGATTCGTATTGGAAAATGCCAACGGTATCGCCGCGCTGAAATAAGGCATACGTTGCTTCGTCGTCAATTGGAAACGCATCGGGGTCAAGTTCTATGCCATGGTTTTCTCTGACCAAACGAACGGCGTCTTTGATCAGGGTGAGGGTTTTGAGCCCAAGGAAGTCCATTTTGAGTAAGCCTGCCTCTTCTGCAACCGAGTTATCGTATTGGGTACAGACCATATCGGAGTCTTTGGCCGTGGCTACCGGGACAAAATTAGTGAGGTCGTCTGGGGTGATGATCACGCCACAGGCATGGATGCCGGTGTTGCGGACAGACCCTTCGATTTCCATGGCTTTTTGTAAAACCTGAGCTTGGAGGTCGGTACCTTGGTAAATGCGGCGCAGTTCTTTGGCATTTGTCACGGCCTCTTGGTTGCGCAATTTATCGATGAGCTCAGGCTCTGGTATCGTAAAGAGTTTGCGCAAAGAAAGATCGGGAATGAGCTTAGCCAGGCGGTCTGCTTCGGGCAGCGGAAGGTTCATGACGCGAGCGGTGTCGCGGATAGCAGACTTTGCGGCCATGGTGCCGTAAGTGATGATTTGGGCAACTTGCTTGGCGCCGTATTTGTTGATGACGTAGTCGATCACGCGGCCGCGGCCTTCGTCGTCGAAGTCGATATCGATATCGGGCATCGAGACGCGGTCTGGGTTGAGGAAGCGCTCAAAGAGCAGATTGTATTTGATGGGGTCTACGTTGGTAATACCAATGCAGTAGGCCACGGCTGAGCCTGCCGCCGAACCTCTACCCGGCCCTACCGAAACGCCCATTTGGCGCGCAGCATTACAGAAATCTTGGACAATCAAGAAATAACCGGGATAGCCTGTTTTTTCGATGGTTGCGAGTTCGAAGTCCATGCGCTCAGTGAGTTCGGGGGTGAGTTCGGTGTAGCGTTTTTTAGCGCCTTCATACGCGAGATGACGCAAAAAGGCGTTTTCTCCGCGCTTGCCGCCATCTAGAGCATCTTGGGTATCGACAAACTCAGTGGGGATATCAAACGCGGGAAGCAAGACCTCGCGGGCCAAACCGTAGTGTTCGCATTTGGCAATAATTTCGGATACATTGGTGATGGCTTGTGGCAAGTCTGAAAAGAGCTCTTGCATCTCTTCGGTGCTGCGCATGTAGTAGGAGTCGTTCTCGAGGCCATAGCGAAAGCCGCGCCCCCGCCCTTTTGGCGTCTCGACCAATTCGCCATCTTTAACGCAAAGCAAGACGTCATGGGCAATTGCATCTTTTTGCTCGACGTAGTAGGTGTTGTTGGTGGCAATGAGCTTTATTTGGTGTTGCTCAGCCAAGGATACGAGCATCGGATTGAGCCGCTCTTCTACTTCGATGTTATGGCGGCCAATTTCGATGTAGAAGTCTTCGCCAAACTGTGCTTTCCACCATAGGAGGGCTTCTTCTGCTTGGCGCTCCCCCACATTGAGTAACAAATTTGGGATTTCTCCGTATAAGTTGCCGCTCAAAACGATGAGGTCTTGTTTGTATTGTAGCAAAACTTCTTTGTCTATTCGCGGGACGTAATACATCCCTTGGGTGTAGGCAATAGAAGCTAGTTTGATCAGTTGTTGATAACCGTTTTTATTTTTGGCCAGACAGACGATTTGGTAGCCGTTGTCTTTGACAGATTTATCTTGATGGTTTCGGCAAACATTGAATTCACAACCAATGATGGGCAAGATTTCTTGGCCCTCAAAAGGCGCTCCTTTTTCTTGCGCTTCTGCCCGGGCAGCAGCTATTTTGGCGTTGTGGGCAGCCGCTATTTTTTCAAATTGAAAGGCAGCCATCATATTGCCGGTATCGGTAAGGGCAACTGCTGGTTGCTTCATTTCAGCAGCTTTTGCGATGAGCGCACCCACCTCTGCTGTAGATTGCAAGATGGAATATTGGGTATGGTTGTGTAGGTGTGCAAACACAACGGCTTCTTGACCGAGCTGTACACTTGGTTTTGGAATGGGTGGCGCTTGTGTAGGGCGCTTGGCTGCGCGTATTTTCTCACTTTCTGCCTTTAGGTTGACATGCTGCAGCCCTACTTTTTGAATAGGTGCTGGATTGAGTGTCTTAAACGATTCGAAATAGCCGGGCTCTTGATGAATTTCTCCGAGGGAATAATGTTCTTTGCGCAAGAGCTCCAAAAAACAGCGGGTAGTGGACTCGACATCGGCGGTGGCGTTGTGTGCCTCACTGAATGCTTCGCCAAAAAGATGCTGATGAAGCTCGGTAAGCGTAGGTAATTTAAATTTACCCCCTCGGCCACCTGGAATTTGACACAATTGGGCGCTATTTTCAGTACAGGTATCGAGCACGGGCAGCGTAAGCGGAGTTTCTTGGCCCAAGCGCAGGTATTCGGCTCCCATGACGTTGAGGTCAAAACGCAGGTTGTGACCAACCATGAAGTTAGCCCGTGCGAGGTCTTTATTGAATAACGCCAATACGTCTGAGAGGCTTTCGCCAACGGCAAGCGCTAATTCGGTGGAAATGCCATGAACGCGCTCTGACTCAAATGGAATATTGAAACCATCCGGACGAATAATGAAGTCTTGTTGCGCAACGAGCTCACCAGCTTCGTCGTGGAGCTGCCAAGCGAGCTGCACCACGCGCGGCCAGTTGTCTAGGTCGGTAATGGGTGCATTAAAATTGCGGGGTAGACCGGTGGTTTCGGTGTCAAAAATGAGGTACATGGCAGCAGTAAAATGAGAACTCTAAATTTAGGGAATTCTACTGCGCGGCTTGGCAATTGTTGAAAACTATTGTGTGGCTTTTTCCCAATGAGCATTTAAAAGCACCACCAATTTACGTGAAATATTATTTTGGTAACGCTTCGTGCGGTAACCACCTACCCAATTGATGCCCCGAATGGCATTAGTGAGGAAGATTTCATCTGCGGCAAGCAAATGCTGAGGTAAGATCGGGCTCTCGTAGACTTTGATGCCGTTGGCCAAGGCCAAATTGATGACTTGCATGCGCATGGTGCCGGCCAAACAGCCTTCTTCTAAACTTGGTGTGTAAAGCACGCCATTGCTAATAATGAAAAAATTGCAAGAAGAGGTTTCGAGTATTTGGCCGCGGTAATCTGTTAAAAACACATCGTCTAAATCTTTAGATTTGGCATATAATGCGGCCATTACGTATGGCAAACCCATTTTGGTCTTGAAATTGGACAACAGATTTTTCTGCAACTTGATTTCTTGATAGATATCGAGCTCTAAACCGCGGGCATTGAGTTCAAAATGATTGACCTCATAGGGTGCCACCTCAATGTAGTAGATTGCTTCATTGGCATCTGGCAAATAAGCACCACCGCTAATTCTGTCCAAAGACAAACGACACTTGCCCCCTTCATTGATACCCGAATGCTGACACAACTCGATAATTTTTGCTTCAAAAAAAGGAGTTGTATAACTCGCAGATGGGCGCATGTGAATGGCGCGCGCACCGGCCAACAAGCGCAAAATATGGTTTTCTAAGTTGAGTGGGCGGCCATTAATGATGCGGATGCTCTCAAACACGCCATCGCCATATAAATGAGCGCGGTTACCTGGCGAGATGGTTGGGGCATCTGCTGGCAATAAGGTACCGTTGTTATTGACGTAGCGCATGGATGGCAGAACTTCTAGTGAAACAAAGATGCAAAAAATTGCGCATAGCCCGGTAAAAAAATAAAAACGAACAAAAGACCCGCAAGCGCACCAGCAATATGTGCGTCGTGGGCAATACCGGTGTTGCCCTTTCTAAACGCATAATACTCGATAAGCAAATAAATAGGGCCAAAAATATAGGCTGGAATTGGTATCGGAATAAACATGAGCATGAGCCCTTGTGTAGGGTGTGCTGCAATAAAGGCAAAAAGCACCGCGCTTACCGCTCCTGAAGCACCCAAACTGCGGTAATGCGGTTGATCTTGATGTTTATAAAAGGAATAAAGTGTTGCAAATAGCCCGCCCATTAGATAGAGCATGGCAAAATAATAAGTGCCCTTCATTACACCAAAAATGAGGCTATACTCAGCAGCTAGAAAACCACCTATAAACCAAAGCGTAAGCATATTGAACAACAAATGCGACCAATCGAGATGCACGAACATGTGTGTAAAAAACCGGTACCACTCAGCATTATGTTTACTGCGGTAGGGGATAAAAAGCATGCGCTCCAAAAAAGCCGGATTTTGAAATCCTTGCCAAGATAGGAATGTTGTAAGTATGATCAGGAAAATTACCATGGTGAGTGCAAAGTTTTAACTACTTTCAACGAAATTAAGCATAATAATGAAGTACGCCTTACATATCTGCTCCGTACTGCTCCTATCGTTCTTGGTGCTTTTTGCTTGTAAAGATGGGCCTGCAACAACAGCTCCAAAAGATTTTCTTTTTGATCGAAAATTGCCCACTGCCGTCAAAATTAAACGGCTCCTTACCGATGGGCACTCCTTGTTGCCACTCGACAAAACACAACGCCAAGAGCTTTATGCCTTCTATCAAAAAATTGGCTTCAGATCGGTTTATTCGCGCACTGCAATTGGCCAAACTATTCAAAAACATTGGCTGAAAACTATTTCAAAACACCATCATTTTGGCTTGCCAAAGGCTAGGGTCATTTCCTTTCAAGTAAAACCTCAATTGGTCCGGGAACTAGTGCTCAATTACCAAATTGGCACAATGGTTCATGACCTCGACAGCGGCTTGATAGATTTCAATAAACAAGCCTTCAAAGTCAAGACATGGAAAAAATTCCCGACTGCCTGGCTCACCAAACCACAAAACACCGATTCACTTTTGCTGAGCTGCGGGCCTGCAGACACCAACTACCGTTATATGGCCCAACACCTGTATCACTTTGCTGATACTGCAAAATTAGATACGTTGTCATTTAAGCTGACCGCAGAAAAAGACGACAAAACTTTAGCTTGGCAACAACTCCAAATTGCGCTCATCGGGCTCGGTTATTGCGCTGAAAACACCGATAGTTTAGAATTTAGAGCCGCATTAAAAGTATATCAAAAAAAACAAGGGCTCAATGCAGATGGTCGTGTAGGTTCAGCAACTGTTTTAGCATTTGCACAATCAAAACAAGATCAACTATATCACGCGCAAATTTCCCTAGATAAACTCAGGCAAACTGCAAAAAAACCGACAACTTTTGTCGCCATTAACCTTCCTTCCTTTGAATTGCATTTCATCTCCAATGACACCCTGAGGTCTATACACCGGATCATCATTGGGAAGATAGCACACCAAACACCCCTATTGCAATCAAAAATTTATCAGTTGATCGCAATGCCTTATTGGCGCGTACCGAGCTCTATTGCAAAAAATGAAATTTTACCTGCCTTGAAACGCAATGCGGCTTACCTCGAAAAGGAGCACATGCGTATCTATGGTGCGGGCAAAAAAGAAATCGATCCAAAAATGGTCCGCTGGAAAAAAATAAAGAACAACACCTTTCCTTATTTGATTGAACAAGATCCGGGGCCTTGGAATAGTCTCGGACTGATCAAATTTGATTTTGCCAATCATTTCTCCGTCTATGTACACGACACCCCTAGCAGAGGGCTGTTTAGGCAAAACTTTCGCAGCTTTTCGCACGGCTGCATGCGCGCAGAGGATCCAATTGAACTTGGCAAACTGATGTTAAACCAAGATAGCTTCGGTACAAAGTATAATAAAGTGAATGGAGATTCTCTTCAACGCTTGATTGATCAACAGCGGCACCAAAAAATACGCTTACTAAAGGCCATTCCGATTTTTGTTGAATATTACACGGTCACTGCCGACCAAAAAGGCTTGTATTTTCACTTAGACCTCTATCAAAAGGAACGCGCACTTATTGCGCTATTTCGTTCGGGAAATAATGGCTAATTTTAGCAAAAATTTAGACCATGCTCGTTTCTCCATCTGTACTTTCCTGTGATTTCGGCAATATCCAGCGCGATACGCTTATGCTGCACCATTCCGTTGCAGATTGGTTGCACATCGATGTCATGGACGGCGTGTTTGTGCCGAATATTTCTTTTGGTTTCCCGGTCTTGCAAGCCATCCGCAAGCACACCGATAAAATACTCGACGTACACCTCATGATTGCCAACCCAGACGCCTACCTCGAAGATTTTAAAAAGGCCGGCGCCGATATCCTGACCGTACATTACGAAGCCTGCCCACACCTCCACCGCACCCTAAGTCGCATACGAGAACTCGGCATGAAGGCAGGCGTGGCGCTCAATCCACATACGCCAATCGAAGTATTGAACGAAGTAGCTCATCTGCTAGACCTCGTCTTGATCATGAGCGTTAATCCAGGTTTTGGAGGTCAAAAGTTTATCACTGCAGCTACAGACAAAGTAGCGCGTCTCAAAGCGCTACGAACAGCCCACAACGCTCATTTTTTAATCGAAGTAGATGGCGGAGTGAATTTAGAAACAGGCGCGCAATTAGCAGCTGCCGGAGCCGATGCCTTAGTAGCAGGAAGCTTTGTTTTTGGCGCGGCCGATCCTGTGGCTACCATAGCCGAGCTAAAAAGCTTGTAATTGCGTAACCAAACAGCACATTCGACGTTAAACGCCACATGAGGCACCTTATTGCTTTACTCCTTTTGTCTTTGTTGCTTTTGCCGTTTTTCAGCCAAGCACAGGGGCTTGCGCAAAAAGAGCAAGAGGCTTACCAACTCTTGACCGCGCTCCGCTCGAGCAAAGACGACACCCAAACCCAAAAATTACACGCCGATTTCAAAAAAGCAATGTCTGAACTCGTGCGCAGCAAAGATTTCTTTGACTTCCCTTTACAAGCCCTCAAAATTGCCGACCTCAAAAGCAACGACCAAACGGTTCGCTTGCTGACTTGGAACGTCGAGTTATCCGATCTTTCCAATACCTACGGTGGTTTTGTCTTGCGAAGAGAAGATGGAAAAGAGCGGGTATTGGTACTAGAACTCATCGATATGCTCGACCCCTACAACAGCAAACCAGAAAATGTAGTCGATACCAAAAACTGGTATGGCGCCATTTACTACAAAATCATCGACTTCTCTTTTCAGGGAAAAACCCAATATTTACTTTTTGGCTACGATGGCGGCACCACCATGAGCAATTTCAAATTATTAGATGTGCTGAGTTTTACTGGGCAGAGTGCTAAATTCGGTAGTCCTGTGTTCAAAGATCCCAAAACATTGAAAAAACGCGTTGTTTTTGAATACGCCAATATGGCCAGTATGTCGCTTGAGTTCGAGCCCAAGCGTGCGCGCATTGTCTTCGATCACTTGTCTCCGGAGGCTCCTGCACTTGAAGGGGTGTACTCCTATTATTTTCCGGATATGTCCTACGATGCCTACGTTTACGACTACGACCGCGAACTATGGAACCTCGAAGCGGATGTAATTGCCACCAACCCTGATGACGTTGGCGAGCGCTATTATTATGCGCTCAATCAAAAAACAGGTAAAGTCGAAAAGAACCGCATGCGCGGCGACTGGATGAACCCCTCAGACCAACAAAACCCAGGCAATGGCACGCATCAAGCCAATCTACCAACGCCCGCCAACAACCCAGAACTCAACCCAAGCCAAAAGAAGCGCAAGCGTTTCAAGTTCTTCAGCAGACCAACTAACCCAGAATCTTATCAAGAATAAATCCTATGGAACTCGGAAAAATAAATACACTCACCATCAAGCGCTTTGCACCTCCTGGAGCTTATCTTGTCGATTTACAAGAAAATGAAATCTTACTGCCCAATAAATACCTGACACCAGATATGGAAGAAGGCACAGAGGTAGAGGTGTTTGTGATGAAAGATTCCTCTGAGCGCATGGTGGCCGTCGCCGAAAAACCATACATCCTACTTGGCGAACTCGCTTTTCTAAATGTAGTTGAGGTCAATCCGTACGGAGCTTTTGTTGACTGGGGTTTAGACAAAGATTTGTTTGTGCCTTTTGCCGAACAGCGCCAGCGCTTGGTCATTGGCGATCGCGAATTATTCACATTACTCTACGACACTGAAACCGACCGCTTATTTGGCAGCATGAAGGTCAAAAAAGCACTCACCCCTTGTCAGGACTTAAGTATGGAAGGTCAGGAAGTTGATTTATTGATCTGCGATGAGGGAAAATTGGGCAGAAATGTCATTGTCAATAGCCGCTACGAAGGGCTCATCTTTAGAGACCACCTCAACCAACCGGTACAAAGCGAACAAGAGTGCAAAGGTTACGTTGCCAAAGTACGTGACGACGGCAAATTAGATATTCGCCTAGAAGTACCCAACGATAGCCGTTATGACGCAGCCGAGCAAAAAATATTGGATGTTTTGACTGGCAACGACGGCTTTTTGGCACTCACCGACAAAAGCGACCCAGATGAAGTGCGCGCGGTGCTCGGATTGAGTAAAAAAACATTCAAGCAAGCAATTGGTAAGTTATACAAACACAGACGCATTGCTTTGGAAGCCGAAGGTATTCGCTCCCTAAACAACCCAAGAGTTTAACGACCATCGCCGTCTAGGATTGCGGAGGATTGCTTAACTTTGCCAAATGGAAACACCACAAAAAATTGCGGTCATTGGCGGCGGCAGCTGGGCTACAGCATTGGTCAAAATTCTTTGCAACAATTGCACGCAAGTCCATTGGTGGATGCGCAGCCAAGAAGCCATTGCGCACATCCAGCAATTTGGACACAACCCCAAATACCTTCAATCTGTGGCTTTTGACACCAAGCAATTGGTCCTGAGTACAGATTTAGAAAGCACCTTAAATGCCGTTGATTGGGTCATTATCGCCACGCCGGCTGCTTTTTTGGAAGAAGCTTTTGCAGGCATCGGCGAAAGTCATTTTGCCAATAAAGTCGTTTTTTCGGCTGTCAAAGGAATTATCCCGACTTTCAATGCCATTCCGGCGCGCTTCATTCACAAAAGTTTTGGTGTTCCGTATGACCACATTGGCATCATTTCGGGGCCCTGCCACGCTGAAGAAGTAGCCATGGAACGTCTTTCTTACCTTACATTAGCTTGTTCAAATGCACAACGCGCTCAGCAAATGGCTGCTGCATTGAGTTGTCGCTATATCAAAACCACCACCAGCGATGACCTTTTCGGCACAGAATTCTCGGCCGTACTCAAAAACGTCTATGCGCTGGCCGCTGGCATTTGCCATGGCTTGGGCTACGGCGATAACTTTCAAGCGGTGTTGGTGTCTAATGCCATTCAAGAAATTGAGCGTTTTATAGATGTGTTGCATCCAGTGCACCGCGACACCAAAACAAGCGCCTACCTCGGTGACTTATTAGTGACGGCGTATTCTAACTTTTCGCGCAACCGCACTTTTGGTTTCATGATTGGCAAAGGTTATTCAGTCAAAACAGCCCAACTCGAAATGAACATGATTGCGGAAGGCTATTACGCCACCAAAAGTTTGTACGAAATCAATCAAAAATTTGAGGTGGACATGCCTATCCTCACCGCAGTATACCGCATTATTTATGAGAAAAATGCCCCTGCTCTTGAAATGAAAATTTTAGCTGAAAAACTTGCCTAAGATGAAGGTTTTTAAATTTGGCGGCGCATCGGTAAAAGATGCCGCTGCTGTCAAAAATGTAAGCGCTATTTTAGCGCGCTACCCCAACCAAAAGCTACTCGTTGTAGTGTCGGCAATGGGCAAAACCACCAACAAACTAGAGGAGCTGATCAGTGCCCTTTATGCTCAAGATCATTCTATTTATTCACGCCTACTCGACGATCTTAAAGCATATCATCAAGAAATTTTATGGGGCTTGTTTGCCGAAAGTCATATGCAAGTTCACCAAGAACTCGAGGACATCTTTGAACAGATAGCTCAATTGTTTTTCGAGCCTTTGGAAGAGAACCGCTCATTTCAATACGACCAACTCGTTTCTTGCGGCGAACTGATTTCAAGTAAAATTCTGGCAGCTTATTTGACCCAACAAAGCTATAGCAGCTATTGGCTCGATGCCAAAGTACTCATCCGCACAGACAACAATTACCAAGAAGCACAAGTCGACTGGAAAAAAACCATCGATTTATGCCAACAAAACGTTAAGCAAGTATTTGAACGCGTAGATATCGCAATTACACAAGGTTTTATTGGCCATACAGCCGAAGGTTTTACCACAACACTTGGCCGAGAAGGTTCGGACTACAGCGCTGGTATATTGGCCTATTGTTGCGAAGCCGAAAGCGTCACAATCTGGAAAGATGTACCGGGAATGCTCAATGCAGATCCAAAATACTTTGAAAACACGCAGCTGCTTGCACAAATCTCATTTAAAGAAGCCATTGAGTTGTCTTACTATGGAGCAAGCGTAATCCATCCCAAAACTGTGCAACCTTTACAACAGAAAAATATTCCTTTATATGTGCGCTCTTTCCTTGATCCGGCAGCTCCGGGCACCACTATTTCTGCCAATGCGGAGCGCGATGCACAGATTCCTTCCTACATTGTGAAGTTCAACCAAGTTTTAGTGACTTTTAGCTCCAAAGATTTTTCTTTTATTGCCGAAAAGCAACTCGCTGAGATATTTGCGGCACTCGCTACCATGCAGGCGCATATCAACCTGATGCAAAATTCAGCACTCAATTTCTCGGTCCTGATAGATCGCGACAAAATGGACGTCGATGGTTTACAACGCGCACTTGGAGCGCGCTATCACATCCGCTACAACGAAAATTTAGAACTCGTGACCATCCGCCATTACAACGATGCTATTCTTGCACAAATGAGTGCGGGCAAAACCAATTTAGTGAACCAACAGACCCGTAACACGGCTCGCTTGGTTTTGCAGACCAAATCTTGATGTTTTATTTAGAAAGATTCAAAATACCACAAAAATGGTATGTGGTTTTTCTATTAATGAGTTTACATTTGCACATGTCACAGACTTTGGATTCCATTTTATTAAATGAGCTCGTAGAAATTTCGGCTATTGTCAACAACACAATAGCACCCAAACTCACAGAAATGGGCCTCACTAAAGGTCAAAAAATCAAAGCGATTTTCAAAGCACCATTTGGTGACCCCATCGCCTACGAAATCAACGGCAACATCATCTCTATGCGCAAAGAAGAAGCCATGCAAGTAGAAGTACAGCGGGCTTAAAGCAAATTTTACTAGCTTTTTAAGTCATGAAAATCGCGTTATTCGGCAACCCAAATACTGGAAAAAGCACCATATTCAATATGCTGACCGGCTTGCGCCAGCAAGTGGGCAACTTCCCGGGGGTTACTGTCGATAAAAAAAGGGGGAGTTTCAAAACTGCACAAGGGCAACACCAACTCACCGACTTCCCAGGCACCTACAGTATTTTTGCGCGTTCTTTAGACGAGCAGGTGGTCAAAGAAGTGCTCAGCAACCCACTCCACCCCGATTACCCCGAATCAATCATTTATGTGGCAGATGCTGCCAACTTGGAGCGCAATCTTTTATTTTTTAGTCAGCTATACGATCTCGGTTTCCCGATCATTTTGGTACTCAACATGTGGGACCGCGCCCAACAAAAAGGCTTAGAAATCAAGCTCGATGTACTCCAAAAATACTTTCCAGCAGCAACAGTCGTGACAGCCAATGCGCGGGTTTCTCTCGGTAAAGACCGTATCATAAAGTCGCTTGACCATCTTCACAACGGCGAAAGAACCGCTTTCGACGACCACAATTTTCAAACGCTACAAACAGACGCAGAACAGACGCAGAATTCCAACGAACGCCTGGAAAAAATCAGGGCATTGGGGCTTGTATCTGATGCCAAAAGAGTTGTTGTCAATCCGTCTACTCGCCTAGACCGCATCTTGACACATCGCGTATTTGGCTACCTGATCTTTTCAGCGATTTTACTCATTATTTTTCAGTTCATCTTCAGTTTTGCAAGCATCCCGATGGACTTCATCGACGGACAATTCGTGCATTTGAGTAGCGCGATAGCCGCTCATTTACCTGAAGGATTACTGAGCAAACTCATTACCCAAGGACTGATTCCTGGAATTGGGGGTGTTTTGGTATTTGTGCCACAAATTGCCATATTGTTTTTCTTTATTTCGCTTTTAGAAGAAAGCGGCTATTTATCGCGAGTTGTCTTTATCATGGACCGCCTGATGCGGCCGTTTGGGCTCAATGGCAAAAGCGTTGTGCCGCTGCTCTCAAGCGTAGCTTGCGCCATTCCTGGTATTATGTCGGCTAGAACAATCTCGGACTGGAAAGAACGCCTGATCACTATCTTGGTGGCGCCGTTTATGAGCTGTTCAGCTAGAATACCCGTTTATACTTTGCTGATCAGCTTGGTGATTCCCAAAATCTATATTGGCGGCTTTTTGAACCTGCAAGGGCTTGTTTTGTTCGGCTTGTATCTGCTCGGTATTGTGTTTGCATTGGGTACCGCTTTATTGCTCAAGTTACTCGTCAAGAGCCGCACACCTGGATTTCATCTCATGGAACTCCCTGATTACAAAACACCAAGACTTGCAAACGTTGGTTTCACAGTATTTGAAAAAGTGAAGGTTTTTGTCTTCGATGCAGGAAAAATCATTGTGGCTATTTCCATTATATTATGGGCTTTGGCCACCTATGGCCCTGCTTCTAGAGAAAAAGCGCTTCAAGAACTTCATCAACAGCGCGCCTATACAAAAGCCACTCAAGCCAAACAGCAAGAACTCGACAACGGCGTATTGCTTGCTGAATCCTACATTGGTCATTTTGGCAAATGGATGGAACCCGCTATCGCACCACTTGGTTACGATTGGAAAATCGGTATAGCCTTACTGAGCTCATTTGCGGCTCGCGAAGTTTTTGTAGGTTCATTGGCCACTATTTACGCAGTTGGAGACAACGCCGATATTCAAAAACGCTTGATCGAGAAACTCAAAGAAGAAAAAAACCAAAAGGGGCAAGCCACCTATAGCCTAGCAACCGGTGCTTCGCTACTCGTATTTTATGTTTTTGCTATGCAGTGTATGGCTACACTGGCTGTAGTGAAGCGCGAGACCAATTCTTGGAAATGGCCACTTCTACAGCTTGTTTTCATGGGTATTGTTGCGTATTTGAGTGCATTTATCGTATTTCAACTGTTGGTTTAAGCACTTTATCGTTATCTTTCGCTCATGCAACAAATCTTGGTCTTGGCACTTATTCTCACCGCAGGAATTTACCTGCTGAGGCACGTTTACCAGCTGTTTTTTAAGCAGCAAGACAATTGCAAGGGTTGCGGACTAACGCCAAAAAACCAACATGAATCCAACTCAAAAAGCACAAGCCTACCAATACAGTCATGATTTTTTTGCTGTAAAAAAAGGATCAGCTAGCGATTTTGCCGATGAATTTGATCCAAAGCTCATCGATAAAGACAACGTTTATTGGCTCAATTTTCACGACCTCGAAGACCGCACAAGTATTGAAAGAATTTGCCAAAAGATAGGCATAGACAAACTAAGCTATGAAAGCATCTTCTTGCCGCTTCGACGCGCTAAAGTTGAAGAATACCCTAATTATTTGCTTTTTCAGCTCCATACACTTCAAAATACGAACCTCAATGCCAACCAAACCGATCAAATTACATTTGTACTCGGTTCACAATTTTTACTCTCGTTTCAAACCAATGAAGGGCTGCATTTTGGAGAAGTGCGCGAGCGCATCGAGAAATCAAAAGGTAAAATCAGAACACAACAAGCTGATTTTTTGCTATTCCGCCTCCTCGAAACCCTACTAGACGAATTGTTTCAGTGCGCCTCGCTCGTTTCAGATGAAATTGACCGCATAGACCAACGCATCCACACCAAAATGCAGGCCGACCTTTTGCGCACTATTGAAGACCAAAAAAGGCAACTCATTAGCATGCGCAGGATTGTACAACCTATCAAAGACTTGCTTGCTGCACTTGAATCAATGGACAATATGCTCATTGCAGCGAGCAACCAGCACTACTACAAAAACCTAAGAAACAGTTGTATAAGTTTGATGGAAGACATCGATGAACACAAACAGATTTTAGACGGACTAGCCAACCTATACTATGCGGTGCAAGGGCAACGCATGAACCACATTATGAAAGTTTTAACCGTCGTAAGTAGCATTTTTATACCGCTGACATTTATTGTTGGTGTTTATGGCATGAATTTCAAATACATGCCTGAATTAGACTACCCGCATGGTTATTATACTGTTGTAGGTGTTATGTTTGCTTTGGCTTTAGGCCTTTTCCTTTTCTTTGTCAAGCGCGGCTGGCTAAAGCGCGACTAGATGTTAATGAAGTGTTAAATACAAAAAACACCTAAAGAAGCTCCTTATCTTTCGGAAAGTTAAACTGATACTTATGAAAAAATTATTGCTTTCTTTTGGTGTTGTTTTCATGGCTGTACTTGGCCTTAACAGCATCAATGCACAAATTGAAAAAGGTGCTAAAATTGAATTCAGCAAAGAGGTACACGACTACGGAAACATCAAATATGGTGGTGAGCCTTACTGTTCTTTTGAATTCAAAAATACCGGTGATGAGCCTTTGATCATCTCGAACGCAAAAGGATCTTGCGGTTGTACTGTTCCTGAATGGCCCAAAGAGCCAATTGCACCAGGTGCAAAAGGTTCTATCCGTGTAAAATACGATACCAATCGTCCGGGTCCAATCAACAAGAGTGTTACCATTACCTCTAATGCACTCAACGAGCCCAACAAAGTGATCCGCATTAAAGGTGAAGTTGGCCCAGCTCCAGAGAGCGGAATGCCCGTTAACAATACCGGTGCGCCCACTAACAATTAAGCCAACAACTAAGATTTTTAAACATCAAAAAAGCCACTTCTCGGAGTGGCTTTTTTTGTGTGTATACATTTTATATTTCCAAAAAGTGTTGGGCCGTACTGGGCCAATTGGCGCTTGCCCCCGGCCGAACAAGTTGGGTCGTTTGTAAACCTGCTGCTGCCGCAGCAGTGAGTTCGTCAGTTATATCTGATAAGAACAAGATTTGTTCTGGTGCCAACCCCAAGAGCTGAGTGATCTTGAGATAGGTCTCTATCTCTTTTTTAGGACCTGTAGTGGTATCAAAATGATTCGAAAAATGATTCGATAAATCGCCGAAATCGCTGTACTTGAATAATAATTTTTGAGCCGACACTGAACCCGAAGAAAACACGCCTATTTTTAAGCCGAGTGCGCGCCATTGATTGAGTGCAGTGGGAACGTCTTCATAAACATGCCCAGTGATTTGTCCAGATTCATAACCGCTTTTCCAGATGATTCCCTGAACGGCCTTGAGTGGCGTGAGCTTGCGGTCCTCTTCACTCCATTGTTTAAGACAAGCCAAAACATCTTCTGTTGTAGTGAGGTGTATCCCCTCTTCCTTTGCTGCTATTTCTATGATTTCTGAAAACGCCTGCTTGACCTCATTGTTCTGCGCATGTTGGGTGAGGTCATTGAGATGCTCCCGAAAATAGGGGAACAAGACCTCATAAACAAAATGTATAGAGCTGGTTGTGCCTTCGATATCAGTGAGGATATATTTGATTTGCTTATCCAAAATGTGGTGCTTTAAAATGTAGGTAATTGTCTTCGATACCAGATTGCGTATAGTGAGGTGTCCAACCGGACATATCGGTAAAGATGCGGATTGCTTTTACAAATGGATGTTCAGGGCCCGCATCAAACCAATGTTTGGTGCCTGCCGGTACACTGATGAGGTCTCCGCGTTGGCAAAGCACATTGAAGATGGGTGCACCATTCAAATGAAACCAAAACAAGCCCTGACCATCGACGAAAAAGCGGATTTCATCTTCATCATGGATATGTTCAGCCAAGAATTTGGCTCGGATTTGGTCGTAATTGGGCGTGAGTGCATTGATAGAAATGACGTCGGCTGATTGATAGCCTCCGTTATCCATAAAGGGTTTTAAATCTTTGGTATATGCCGCTAAAATATCTTCTTGACTGGCGCTGGCCTTGAATTCAACCGGACATTCCCATTGCTCAAAAAAGATACCGTATTGAGTTAAAAAAGTTTTGATTTCTAAGGCTCCATTGATTTGAACACCTTGATCCGGAATAAATAGAATAGCCATTTTTTAGAGTAAAAATTCACACTCACAAAGATAATCTAGGGTTTCGAGATGCCTCTGGGCAGCAAAAAGGGTGTCTCCCCAAGCATAGGTACCATGGCCCGCAATGATAAAGCAATGTTGTTGCATATCAGTTTGCCTAGCGTCTAAAGATGTGCAGAGCTCAGCCATATCTTGCTGGTTGTCAATGATTGGGATTTGCAAGCTCTCGAGGTGGTTGGTACAGCCCTTGAAGCCTTTCTGGATTTCATAACCCTGAACAGGAAAGAAATCTTCGTTAAACTGAGAAATCAAGACCGGATATTTACCGTGGCTGTGCAAAATAACCTTGGCCTCGGGAAAATGTTGGTAAATCCAGAGATGTATTTGGGTTTCGTCTGAAGGTTTGACACCGTGAAACATACCCGATCCGATGCCATTACCATCGATGCTCATGAAGTCTTGTTCTGTAAACTCAGCTTTATTGACTCCAGATCGAGAGACCCAACATTGTTGGTGTTCGTCTATAAAAGAATAATTAGTCGAGGTAGCTGGTGACCAACCTCTGGCGTTGAGGGTTCTGATGAGTTGAACTAAAGCTGCTTTCATGAGTTGGCAAGCGTCTCCTTGACAAGCGCAGCGATGACTTTACCGTCGGCTTTACCCGCTAATTTACCTGACAACACACCCATTACTTTGCCCATATCTTGTGGACCATTTGCCCCTGTTTGGATGACGGCAGCTTGTACTTCGGCACGAATTTCATCTTCGGTGAGCATTTTTGGCAAATACGCCTCGATAACCTCAGCTTGAAATAATTCTTCGGCTGCAAGGTCTTCGCGCTGCTGGGCTTGGTAGAGCGCGTAAGTCTCCATGCGTTGTTTGTGAAGCTTCATGCAGATTTTAATTGCAGTTTCTTCAGAAACCCCGGCGTCAGCACCAGAGGTAGCTTCGAGCAAAAGTTTGGATTTGATATCGCGCAGCGCGGCAAGCTTCTCTTTTTCACGAGCAAGCATGGCGTTTTTGATATCTAGGTTAATGCGTTCGGTAAAAGTCATGATCAGTCGACGTTGTCGTGAAGGAAGTTATTAGTACTGCGCAAAGTGCTATTTCCATGGGCATCTTTACCAATTCCAAAACGCGAAATGGCATCTTGCGAACTAGGTTCTTGCTGCTGTAATTGGATATTTCTGCGCACAAATGCTGGCTCGTTTTCAAACTCTAATAAACCATCTGGCTTTTTGAGCTTAGATGTAAATTCTTGAATGCGCGAAACGCGCTCTTGATTCTTGCGCTGTTGTTCTTCTGGGCTCAATACGCGCTTTGGCATTTCCATTTCAATGTGCTGCTGGCTGTCATCTTCTAAAACGTGCTTTACCACTTCATCTTGAATAGGCGTTGGCGCTGCAGATACTGGCGCAATAGCGTCTGCTTGCACATCAAATACTTCCCAGCTCATAGAAGTTTGAGTAGAAGAAACTACTTGTTCTTGTTCATCATAAAGGTTGAAAGTAGTTTTGGGACTCGCCGCAACGGCGTCTATGGGTGTTTCTTGAACTTGAAAAGGATTGGCAAGCGGAGCCTCAACTTGCTTCATGAAGGGCTCTTCTGTGATGTGCGCAACAGGAGCTGAAGCAATAGTCTCAAAAGGAGAACTGAGCGGTGAGGTGATTTGTTGCTTTTTATCTTCTTCAAGATCGACTACAGTGCGCTCAGGGCTTTTTTCAAAACCAGTTAAAGGTGACGAACTAAAACCAGTTGCAATAATTGTAAGGCTGAGTTGGTCTCCGAGAGATGCATCGTGGCCATGACCCCAAATGACGTCTGCTGTAGAGCCTGCTGCTTCTTGGATATAATCGGTGATGTCGGTGATTTCGTCCATCATGACTTCGCGCTCACCGTAAGAGATGTTGAGCAAGACATAACGTGCGCCGTTGATGTCGTTGTCGTAGAGTAAGGGCGAATTGAGTGCATTTTTAACGGCAACAACTGCGCGGTCTTCACCTGAAGCAAGAGCGCTTCCCATAATGGCATGGCCTGAATTGCGCATGACTGTATTGACATCGTTGAAGTCTACGTTTATGGCGCCAGTGACGGAAATCACTTCTGCAATGCCTTTTGCGGCAACCGTTAATACGTCGTCGGCATGAGAAAAGGCCTCAGACAGAGACATGTTCTTGCCAAACTCGCGCAAACGTTCGTTGTTGATGATCAGTAAGGTATCTACATTTTGGCGCATGCGCTCCAAACCTTCTTCGGCTTGTTGGCGTCTTTTGCGACCTTCAAAATTAAACGGAACAGTAACAATACCTACCGTTAAAATACCGAGGTCTTTGGCAACCTGTGCAATCACTGGCGCAGCACCTGTTCCTGTGCCCCCACCCATTCCGGCAGTTACAAAAACCATTTTGGTGTCTTTGGAAAGTAGTTCACGGATTTCTTGGATGTTTTCCATGGCGGCATTCATGCCCACATCAGGAATCATGCCTGCGCCACGACCTTCAGTCAGGTTCGGACCCAATTGTATTTTGTGCGGAACTGGTGAAAGATCAAGCGCTTGGCAATCGGTGTTGCAAACGATAAAATCTACGCCGGCGATGCCTTGTAAATACATGTGGTTGACGGCATTTGAGCCGCCGCCGCCAACGCCTATCACTTTAATGATAGAAGCGGCTTGAGGGGTGTCGTGTTTGGGTAAATCAAATTCCATAATACTGCTTTGTATAACCAATTTTGTCTTAAATATCAATCTTCTGAACCGTCAAAGAATTTTTTGAGTGGGTCTAAAATGCGGCCAAAGAATTCACCTCTGCGTTCAGCATTTGAGTGTGTTTTGATCTTTTCTTGCTTCTCAGCAATTTTTTTCTCGATGATAGGGTCATCTTGGTTGGTGATTGGTTGCTGCTCCCAGGGCTTGGCTGCCTCAAAACTTTCAAATCCTTTCAAAACCAAACCAATACCTGTTGCGTACTTCGGACTGGACAAAACGTCGATATCGTTGGTGTTGGCTAGGTGCTCAGTAGGATAACCAATGCGCGCATCCATACCTGTGAGGTATTCAATGAGTTGGGTAAGGTGCTTGAGTTGCGAACCACCACCCGTAACTACAATACCACCAATAAGTTTTTTCTCGTAATCGGTGCTTTTGATCTCGAGGTTCACCAATTCGATGATTTCTTCCATGCGCGCTTGAATGATGCTCGCCAAGTTGCGCAAGGTAATTTCTTTTGGGTCACGACCGCGCAAACCAGGTATGCAAACGACTTCGTTTTCTTTGCTTTCAGAAGCCAATGCGCTACCAAACTTTACTTTGAGCATCTCGGCCTGACGCTGCATGATTCGGCAACCTTCTTTGATATCTTGTGTAATGACGTTACCGCCAAAAGGAATGACTGCGGTATGGCGAATGAGGCCATCGTGGAAAATAGCTACGTCGGTAGTGCCGCCGCCGATATCGACAAGCACAACACCCGCTTCTTTTTCTTCCTCGGAGAGCACTGCCTCGGCAGAGGCGATTGGCTCTAAGATGATGTCTTTGACACTCAAGCCTGAGCGATCTACGCAGCGCGTAATGTTCTGAACGTTGGATACCTGACCGGTAATGATATGAAAATTCGCCTCTAGACGTACGCCAGCCATACCGATTGGGTCTTTGATTTCACGTTCGCCATCGACGATGTATTCTTGTGGAATGACCGTAATGATGTCTTCTCCTGGGCTCATGACCATTTGATACATGTCGTCTACGAATGCATCGATGTCGACTTGGGAGATTTCACCGTTGGTGGCGCGACGCGTGTAGATGCCACGGTGCTGCATGCTTTTGATGTGCTGCCCAGCAATACCCACGTGCACATTTTTAATTTTGAGGTCGCCCTCAACGGCTTCTTGAGTAGCTTCTACGGCGGTGTTGATAGATTGGACAGTGCGCTCAATATTGGAAACAACTCCGCGCATAACGCCCAAAGACTCGCTTTTGCCCATAGCGATGATTTCGATTTTGTCGTGCTCGTTCTTGCGGCCGACAAAGCAGGCGATTTTAGTGGTGCCAATATCCAAACCGACAACCACACGTGTGCGCTTTACCTCGGGATTGTTATTTTTTTCTGCAAACGATTTGTCCTTCATACTTGACACTTATTTCTTTGTATTTGTTCCAGCCTTCGTAGGGCAGGGCTTCTTTGTAAAAATGGTTCAGACGTTCAAATTTGTCTGAAACTTCTTCGGTGGTGCGCGCTGGACCGAAGACAATTTGTTGCTCACCAAGCAACGGAATAAGGATGAAATCTCCGTCGGGTTCTAGGTAAACTTGACCTATTAATTTCTGCATTAATGGATCATTACAAACATAATTTGAAATGCGGTAGATTTGACCAATTTTTTGAGAACTTTTCAAATTCGGATTGTTAATAAAATCACAGTGAAGACGGGGGTTATAGGTATCTGAAATATGCCCTGAAAAGACCAACGTTCTGGCCGTATGCAAAGCGGATCGATACATCATAAAACCGTCTTGGTCAAGGTAATAGCTCTGGCCTTGTAAATTGAAAATTCGCGCAATAGGTTTGCGCAGTTCTAATTTGATTTCCCACCGATCGCCTAAATGCTTGTACACATCTACGGTCTTCACCTCTGCCATGGCAGCTATCGCGCGTTCGATGCCGTGAATATTGAGTTCATTAGCCTGCATATCGCGTCGAAATAATTTGCGCAACTGAAGGCGCGTTAACAATTCAGGTTTGGTTAAAAACGCGTTTTCATCAGCTGCATGAATGGCGATTTTGGGCGTGCTGAGCACTTTTTGTTGTTCCGATGCTTGAGCCAAGTAAAAAACGACAGCTACACCAAAAGCGAGCAGCAACCAAAAAATCCTAAAAAGCCAAATTTTCATCGGTGTAGAGTTTGCATTTTGAGTAAATCTGTCAACGGACCAACCAACCTATCGATGTCGCCAGCTCCAATAGTGAGCAATACCCCATTTTGAGGTTTTTGAAGTGCAGTGAGCACCTCATGAGGTTGCAGTACCCATTTATGTTGCATTTGAGTGAGGCCAGCCAACCACTCGCTGCTCACACCGGGAATAGGCAGTTCGCGAGCAGGGTAAATGGGCAACAAATAAAGCGCATCGAGTTGAGCGAGCGCCAACGCAAATTCTGCTGCAAAATCCTGGGTACGCGAAAACAAATGAGGCTGAAAAATCCCTGTAATTTTTTGGCCTGGATATATGGCCCGTACCGATGAGATCAGGGCATTGATCTCTGTCGGATGATGCGCGTAGTCATCTATGTAGACTAAATTTTCGGTGCGCAGTTGGTATTCAAAACGTCTTTTGACTCCTTTGAAACTCTTGAGCGCTGGCCGGAGCAGGTCTACATCGAAACCCATACAATGGAGCAGCGCAATACAGCCCAGTGCGTTTTCCGCATTGTGAATTCCGGGCAAACCCAATTCAAAACCTTCGTGCATGAGCTCACCAATTTTAAGATCAGCCACTTGAAAACCATTCACATAGCGCAGATTTAAAAAACTGTAATTTGCTGTTTGAGAAGCAATTGCATAGGTGAAAACCGGCGCCAAACTCTGGAGTTGCAAACCTTCTTTTTGAATGCAAAATCCTTTTGGATCTACACGCATGGTGAACTGACGAAAACCTTGTACAAAGGCATCTTCACTGCCATAAATATCGAGGTGATCAGGGTCTGCAGCCGTTACAATAGCCGCATACGGGGAGAGCTGTAAAAAGCTGCGGTCAAATTCGTCTGCCTCTATGACCGCATATTGGCTGCTCGCGTGCAACACTAAATTTGAGTCAAAGTTACTTGCTATTCCGCCCAAAAATGAAGTGCAACCTACTTCAATTGCTGTCAATAGATGAGTCAGTAAGGCACTTGTAGTGGTTTTACCATGGGTACCGGCCACACAAAGACCCTTATATGTTTTGGTCAGTGCACCGAGCACTTCGGCGCGTTTGAGAATGGTAAATTTTTGGGCCTGGAAAAAAGCCAACTCGCCCAGCGCTTTAATGGCTGGTGTATATACCACAAGCGTGTTTTCTGGGTTTTGGAAAGCCGATGGAATTTCAGCTCCGAGGTCCTCGTAATGAATAGCAATACCTTCATCGGATAACTTGAGCGTAAGCGGTGTTTCTACTTTATCGTAACCAGCCACTTGTTTGCCATTGAACTTGAAATAACGCGCCAGAGCGCTCATGCCTATGCCGCCAATGCCCACAAAATATACCCGATCAAACGCCGCTAGCTGCTTCATATCTTGGCTACTTTCAAACAGACATCTACAATATCTCTTGCTGCATTTGGCAGCCCCATTGCTTTAATGGCCTCAGCAAGGGCTTTTTGTTGGGCCTGGTCTTTCAAAAGTGTAAGCGCCGCGGGCACTAATTGGTCTTGGGCCTGTGCATCGGTCACTAAAATAGCTGCGTCTCGATCCACGAGCGCGCGTGCATTTTTAGTTTGGTGGTCTTCGGCTACATTTGGTGAAGGCACCAAAATTGCAGGCTTGGCCACGAGCGCAAGCTCGCTCACAGACAGCGCACCTGCGCGCGAAACAATAACCGTTGCCAGCGCATAGGCGAGGTCCATTCGTTGGATAAAGGCAAAAACTTTGATATTCGGAGTTAAAGTACTTTGAAACGTTGCCAATTCTTGCTCGTAAGATTTACCGCACTGCCAAAGTAACTGAACAGATTCAGTTTCAAAATAATTGATGGCTGATCTCAGCGCCATGTTGAGCGTTTTGGCACCTAAACTACCACCCATTACAAACAATGTTGGTTGGTTGGCATCTAAACCAAAATAGGCGGCTGCCTCTTGCTTTTTTGACTCCAAGTTTTGGAGTAAAGCTGCGCGAACTGGATTGCCCGTGAGCTGAATTTTGGACGCTTCAAAAAATGTTGCCATTTCGGGATAGGCTACGCAGATCGCCTTGGCTTTGCGCGCTAAAATTTGGTTGGTCTTGCCAGGGAAGGAGTTTTGCTCTTGAAGCAAGGTAGGCACGCCGAGTAACTGTGCCATTTGCAAAGTGGGGCCACTCGCATACCCACCCACACCGATGACCAACTCAGGTTTAAAACGTCTGATGACAAAAAATACCTTCGTTAAACTCAGTGCCAATTTGAACGGAAGCAACAGGTTTTTAAGTGTCAGTTTGCGCTGAAAACCCACAATAGGCAAACCTACAATTGGATATCCTGCCTGTGGCACTTTTTCCATTTCCATTTTACCTTCGGCACCAACAAATAAAATATGGGCAGCTTCATTTCTGCGCTTGATTTCGTCGGCTATCGCCAGTGCAGGAAAAATATGACCGCCTGTTCCGCCTCCAGAGATGATGATTCTAGTCAATTTCATTTTGTTCAGGGCTAGCAAATTGATTTTCTTGTTCTTTGGTAGGAAGTTCTTTGGCAAAAGATTGTACCACGCCAATTGAGACGCAGGCCATCACTAAGGCCGAGCCTCCCATCGCCAAAAATGGCATGTTCTGACCTGTAACAGGAAAAACGCCCGTACAGACCAACATATTTACGCTCGCTTGGGTCAGTAGGTGAATACCAATACCTAAAGCCACATAACTCTGAAATAAATCTTGGGTTTTGAGTGCAAAACGGATCATGCGATAAAGCAAGATCATGTAAAGCAGAACTAAAATAAAAGCAGAGACAAATCCGAATTCCTCTACAAAAGTAGCGTAGTAAAAATCGGCATAAGCCTCCGGTAAAAATTCTTTGAGTTTGCCATCGCCCACGCCCTGACCGAAAACTGCACCTACCGAAATTGCTAACTTTGCGTTATTGGCCTGCTGGTTGGCTTGTAAACTTTCAATACTTTGGTCTTTGGCATCTACCCTATTATTGATGCGATTCATCCAGGTATCGTAGCGCGGTAGAATATTAGCTTTCGGAATAGCAAGGTGCAAGCTAACAATCAGAAGTACCAAACCAAGCCCAACACCCACCATTGTCAATAATTTCAACATCGGAACTCGACCTATAAACAGCAACAGCATACTCAACATAAACACCATTGCTGAGGTAGAGAAGTTGTCTTTCAAGATGAGCAAACAAATAGCTCCGATTGGGATCAATAAAGGGAATATCCCTTCTCGCCAGCTGTCGAACTTTTGCTGCTTTTTAACCAACAACTTGCTCAGATAGAGGAGCAGCGCAAGTTTGGCAAAATCGGAAGATTGAAACGTGAGATTCACAAATGGAATGCGTATCCAACGGCCTGCACCATTTACCTCAGCACCAAAAAACCAAGTGAAAATCAATAAGGCCAAGCCTAAATAATAGGCAAACTTGGCCAACTGACTAATATATTTGGCCGGCACCCGATGAATGGCATACATACTCCCAAAGCCCAGCACCACATAAATTAAATGCTTGAAAAGATATAAAAACGGAGAACCCCCTTCTATCTTGATCAGAATAGGAACGAAACTATACACCGTGACCAACGAAAAAGCCATCATTAGCAAAGTAATGATCCAAATAACGGGGTCGCCCTTAAGATAGGAAAGATAGGTTCTCATATCAATTCTTATAACATGCGGACAGCTTTTTTAAATTGCTGACCACGGTCTTCGTAGCTGCTGAATAAATCAAAACTTGCACAAGCCGGAGACAATAAAACAGCGTCGTCATTTTTGGCAAGTTGATACGCAAACGAAACCGCTTCGTGAGCCGATTTCGCCTCTACAATTATTTCCACCTTGTCTTTGTAAGCTTCAATAATTTTTTGATTATCGACGCCAAGGCATACAATTGCTTTTACTTTCTGAGCCACTAAATCTTGCAGCTCGCTGTAGTCGTTGCCCTTGTCTACACCACCTACAATCCAAACGGTTGGTTTTTCCATTGATTCCAATGCGAACCAGGCCGCATTGATGTTCGTCGCTTTGGAGTCATTGATGAATTCAATTCCGTTGACTTTAGCAACAAACTCCATTCGGTGCTCTACATTGATAAAATCTTCGAGGCTTTCGCGCACGATATCCGTGCGGATTTCGACGAGCCTTGCTGCAATTCCTGCAGCAAGCGCGTTCTGGGTGTTGTGTTTGCCTTTTAAAGCTAATTCGTGGATAGACATGGTAAGTTGTTGTTTGTTTATGTTGATGTATAGTTGTTGCTGATCTGCGTAGCCTCCGTTTTCTTGAACAGTTGTCAAAGAAAAAGGCGCTAATTGAGCTTTGGGTTGTATTTCTTTTAAGTAGGAATTGATAGTGACATCGTCGGCATTGTATATAAAATAGTCGCTTGCAAGTTGATTTTGTAAGACACGGAACTTCGCACTCACGTAGTTTTCCATTTGATAGTTGTAGCGATCGAGATGGTCGGGGCTGATGTTGGTTAGAATCGCAATATCGGCCTTGAAAGCATACATGTCGTCGAGTTGAAAAGAACTCAGCTCCAACACATAAATATCAAAAGATTCAGTAGCCACCTGCTTTGCAAAACTCTGCCCGACATTTCCGGCCAAACCTACATTTAGCCCAGCTTTACGCAGTATATGATAGCACCACATAGTTGTGGTGGTTTTGCCGTTGCTTCCCGTGATACAAATGTGCTTTGCCGTGGAATAATAACCTGCAAATTCAATTTCGGAGATCACCTGAATGCCTTTTTGACGAATGGCCTTCATGACCTCCGCCTTTTCTGGAATACCCGGTGACTTGATCACCAAGTCTGCGGCCAAAATTTGCGACATCGTGTGCTGCGCAGATTCATAGGAGATGTCGTTTGCTTGCAAATCTTGTTGATACGTCTGCTTGATCTGCGCGCCATCGGAAACAAATACACGCCAGCCTTTCGCTTTGCCCAAAATAGCTGCACCGACACCAGATTCACCGGCGCCTAAAATTACAAGCAAGCGATTTTGAGCGTCCATCTTAACGCAATTTGAGGGTTACGATGGTTACTACAGCCAAGAGCACAGCTACAATCCAGAAGCGAGCAACAATTTTTGCTTCGTGTATACCCTGCTTTTGGTAATGGTGGTGCAGCGGTGCCATAAGAAAAATGCGCCGGCCTTCACCGTATTGCCTTTTGGTAAACTTAAAATAACCCACCTGCAGCAGCACAGAAACATTCTCAATAAGAAAAATGCCACACAGTACAGGAATGAGGAGTTCTTTGCGAATGGCAATGGCAAATACCGCAATGATACCCCCCAAAGCCAGGCTTCCGGTGTCACCCATAAATACTTGTGCAGGAAAAGCGTTGTACCACAAAAAGCCGACACACGCGCCAACAAATGCGGCAATGAAAATCACGAGCTCTTCGGCTTCTGGAATGTACATGACGTTGAGGTAGTCGGCAAATTTGGCGTGCGAACTGACATAAGCCAATACAGCTAAGGCTAAGCCAACAATAGCAGAGGTTCCGGTCGCCAAACCATCCAGGCCATCGGTCATGTTGGCACCGTTGGAGACAGCAATGACAATAAAAATGACAATTGGAATGAAGATCAGCCAGCCATAAGACTTATTGACGTCGCCGATAAGCCAATTGTAATTGAATTCATTGCCTTTGAAAAAAGGTATGGTGGTAGTCATGTCGTCGGTGCGGATCCATTTGTAGTGCTCACCGGTATTTTGAGCGTGTTCGTGCGTCACAAAAGTTTCATCTGCCTGCAGCTTGTAGTGTGCAGAAACTCTTTTATGCACCACCACATCATTAGAGAAATAGAGAATACCGCCAACAATGAGCCCAACTCCAATCTGACCGATGATTTTAGAAGTGCCTTTTAAACCTTCTTTGTTCTTTTTGAATACTTTAATGTAGTCGTCTAAAAAACCGATGAGGCCCAACCAAATAGTGGCAATGACCATGGTGATGACATACACATTCTGAAGTTTGGCGAACAATAAAGTCGGTACCAAAATAGCAGCCAAAATGATCAGACCACCCATGGTTGGTGTACCCGATTTTTCTAACTGCCCAGCCAAACCGAGGTCGCGGACGGTTTCGCCAATTTGTTGGCGGCGCAGGCGGGCAATGATGCGCTTGCCAATCACTACAGATACAACCAAGGAGGTGATGAGCGCTAAAGCTGCGCGAAAAGAAATAAATTGAAACAAACCTGCACCAGGAAAATTCAATTGATCGAGCCAGGAAAACAAATAATAGATCATGTTATTTATCTAGTTGATTAAAAAGTGCTTTGGTAATGGCAACGTCGTCGAAGGAGGTGCGAACGCCGTTGACTTCTTGATAAGTTTCGTGACCCTTGCCAGCAATGAGTAAAATATCGCCGGGCTGTGCAAGTAATAAAGCGGTTTTGATGGCTTGCTTGCGGTCGAGAACAGCTAAGGTGCGGGATGCAGCCGCAGCATCTAGGCCAGCTTCCATGTCGGCAATAATTTGCTGCGGATCTTCGGTGCGTGGGTTGTCTGAGGTCAGGACAACTTGCTGGCTACGCGCTGCGGCAATAGCCGCCATTTGTGGGCGCTTTGCTTTGTCGCGATCGCCGCCGCAACCTACTACGGTAATCACTTTGTTGTTTTGCTGAAAAGCGGCAATAGTTGCCAATACGTTTTCTAGCGCATCGGGTGTATGCGCATAATCGACAATTGCCGTAATGCCTTTAGGGCTGCGCAAGTGCTCAAAGCGCCCAGCCACGTGTGTGAGTTGGCTCATTGCGCGCAGCACCTCGAGTGGCTCCTGACCCAAGCCCACAGCCAAGCCGTAAACCAAAAGCAAATTAGCAGCATTGAAAGCGCCTACTAAACGCGTATGGACTTCTTGCCCATTGATTTGTAAAACCAAACCGCTCAGGCTGTTCTCCATGATTTTACCCTTGAAATCGGCAAGCGTTTTGAGGGCGTATGTTTGGCGATTGGCGCGCGTATTTTGCAGCATTACCATCCCGTTTCGGTCATCGGAATTGACCAAAGCGAAAGCGCTGGGTGGCAAACCATCAAAAAAGGCCTTTTTGACGCGCAAATATTCCGCAAAAGTATGGTGGTAATCTAAATGATCATGCGTGATGTTCGTGAAGCCTGCCGCAGCAAAATGCAAACCTTCAACTCTTCCTTGGTCTATGGCATGCGAACTGACTTCCATGAAGCAATATTGACATCCTGCACGCACCATGTCTCGTAGCAAGGCGTTGAGTGCCACTGGATTTGGAGTGGTGTGGGTAGCGGCAATTGCCTGTGTTCCAATTTTATTGACAACCGTAGAAAGAAGGCCACAGAAAAAGCCTAACTGACTAAATAAATCGTGGAGTAGCGTCGCAGTGGTGGTTTTGCCATTCGTACCCGTAACACCCACCAAGGTGAGTTCTTTGGACGGATGCCCATAAAAAGCACAAGCCAATTTTGCTAGAGCCGTATTGGTGTTTTCTACCAAAACAATTGTAGCAGCTGCAGGAAGTTCGATTTGCTGTTGCACCACAAATAAGCGGCAACCTTGTTCATAGGCATTGGACGCAAATTGGTGAGCGTCGGTTTGGGTGCCAACCATGCAACAAAACAAAACGCCAGGCTCAGCTTTGCGCGAATCAAATACAAGTGCGGTAGGCAACTCGCTCATTTCACCCTGAAGAAGGGTGTAGGGAATATCCGAAAATAGCTGCTTGACCTGACTCATTTGTTATTGTAATTTGATTTGAATCAACTGTCCTTTTGCGAAGGGCTGCCCTGATGAAATCGACTGGCTATAGACCTGGCCTCTGCCCATAAGCCGCACAATTAAACCGCGAGATTCTAATAAATACACAGCGTCTTTGGCGCTCATTCCACTGACATTTGGTACCTTTTTATCAAGGATGGCCTTGCGCTGTACTTGTAAGCGCTGATCGGTGGTGTCGCTCTGCACCCATTCACTTGAAGAATTGAGTTGATAGCGCACATTGAGTTGCTTGAGTAAGTAGGTCAAATCTTTGCTATTGCCACATTTGAGCATTGGCACATCTGTTGCTAGCGTGGCGCGGGGGTCATTGACAGCGCGGTGATATTGTAAAGCTGAGGCATAAATTTTGTTGGCGATTTCCGCAAAAACGGTTCCTGAAACTGCTGCACCATAATACGCACGCACAGGACGGGCAATAACTACAATGCATGAATAAATGGGTTTTTTAGCCGGGAAATAACCCACGAAAGACGCTTGGTAAGACTTTTGTTTGTCATCGCGGTAACCAGCATCGCCGCGCAATTGCGCTGTTCCTGTTTTGCCGGCAATGGTAAACAACGAACTTTTCAATTGCTTACCGGTTCCGCGGATCATGACGCCCTCCAAACAATTTTGGAGAATTCGAAGTGTGTGGGCAGAACAAATCTCTGGATTGAGCACTACAGGCTTAAAGGTTTTGATGACCTGCCCGTGTCTTTTGATTTTCTCGACAAATAAAGGACGAACCAACTGACCTTTGTTGGCAACAGCGTTATAAAATGCCAAAGTTTGCAAAGGCGTTTGCATCACTTCATAACCTACTGAGGTCCAAGGTAAAGAAAGTGCAGACCAATTGGCATCGCCAGGCTGAGAAACCTTTGGGCGCGGCTCCCCTTCTAAATCGATGCCTAATTTTTCGGTGAGGCCGAATTGCTTGAGTCTTTCGATAAAAACTTCTGGGTCATTGCGGTAGCTGCGGTTCATGAGCTGCAAAATGACATTCGAAGATTTTTCAAAAGCTTTTTGGATGGTAATGACGCCGTAGCCCATACCATTGTTGGCATCAGACATGCCATCGCCACCTACATTGTAACGACCCGTTGCATTGACTTTATCCGTGATTTTAAAGCGCTCGTCTTCTAAACCTGCCATTATAGAGGCGAGTTTGAAGGTGGAGCCAGGTACTTCTAAATGCCCAATGGCATAATTGAAGCTCTCCGAGTACCTGCCTTTACTTGTTTTGGTGAGATTGGCAATAGCTCTGACATAACCCGTCTCAACCTCCATTAAGATGACACTGCCGTGCTGCGCATCCATATAGATCATTTGTTTTTCGAGCTCTGAATGTGCTACTTCCTGAATTTCTTTATCTATTGTGCTAATGACATCAGCTCCTTCAACGGCGTCTTTGATGATTTTACCAGTGCGTTTCCAGCCCGACGAAATGCGCTGTTCGATTTCCTTTCCTTGTTCGCCCTTGAGATAATCGTAATAGGCTCCTTCGATACCGACGCGCAGCGTATCGTGAAGGTTTTGAATTTTAAAGTAGCCAAGTGTGCGGTTGAGCAGGTTACCGAATGGTTTTTTGCGCAAGATCACCTCGATGTTGTCAATGATGCCCCCCTTCATTTGACCTAAATCAAAAATAGGCAGCTTGCGGAGTTTTTTGCGCGCAGCGTTGGTTACTTTTCTGCGGATCAATAAATAGCGTACCCCATTGGCACGTGCCTTTCTTATTTGCGCTTCGTATTCGTAAGCTGATTTTTCTGGATACAAACGATGTAAACCCCCGCAAAGCTCACTGATTTTCTCATCGAAAACGTCTTCATCCACTACCGTTGGATCCATGTAGATGTCGTAGAAGGTCACACTCGTTACAAGCGGCACTTCATTGTGATCGAGAATTTGACCCATGCGTGGAATGCGGTCGGCTACCCGGGTAGGCAGCTCGCCTTCTTGAGTAGTATAGGCTACACCAGGGCCGTTGAATTGCAAATTAAGTGTAGAATACAAGACGAGCACCATTATAGCCACAAACCCAAAATAAATCAGGTAAGCGCGGTTATAAAGGTATTTTCTGTCCTTACTCATTGATTTTTTCTTTGATGCGGATCACTTTGGTTGCGTTCTGGGTTTCCTTGAGCTCTCGGCTGGCGAGGCGTTCAGCCATTTTGAAACGGCGCGTAACTAATTCTAACCTGGCTTTTGCTTCAATGAATTCTGCGGAGTGTTGGTCTAGGTTGCGCTGCGCAGCATCGGTGTCTTTGGTGAGTTGCTTGCCGTAGTAGCCCTTTGAAATGAGCACTAACAACAAGAGCATGATGAAAAAGATGTAATTGAGGTTGTCCAAGACAAATGACTTCGTCAAAAACTCTCCATTTAGGATTTGAGCAAAAGCGTTGACTTTGCTTCCCTTGCGGTTCTTGGTGGGGTTTGCCTGTGACTTAGCCATTTCTTTTTGCGATTCTGAGTTTGGCACTGCGCGCTCTTGAATTGCTTTCGCATTCTTGCGCATCGGCAACAAGCGGATGGCGATTCACTTCTGTCATTGGCTTCTGGACATTGCCAAAAAAGTCTTTTTCGATTTCGCCCGAAAAACTCCCTCTTTTCATGAAGTTTTTTACCAAGCGGTCTTCTAGGGAATGATAAGACATGACCACCAACCGACCGTTGGGCTTCAGCACCTCAGCAGCCTGCTCTAAAAAATCTTTGAGCACTTGCATTTCTTGATTGACCTCAATGCGAAACGCCTGAAAAACCTGCGCGTAAAATTTGTGGTCTTTGAATTTGGGCGCGAAGCGCTCGAGTGCCTTAATGAGGTCAAAAGTGGTGAGGATAGGAGTGTTGTCGCGCTGGCGCACAAGCGCAGCTGCCAAAGCTCTTGAGTTGCGAAGCTCGCCGTATTCGTATAGGATGCCTGCTAATTTTTGTTCGTCGGCGGTGGCAATTAGCGCTGCGGCAGACTGCCCACCATTGCGGTTCATGCGCATATCTAAAGGCGCATCTTCTCGAATAGAAAAACCGCGCTGGGCGGTATCAAATTGATGAGAAGAAACCCCTAAATCGGCGATTATACCATCTACTTGTGGTATCCCAAGGGCGCGCAAGTGGTTTCTTAAAAAAGCAAAATTAGCAGGAATGAAATGAAAGTTTGAGGCTTCCCAAGCATTGTTGCGCGCGTCTGGATCTTGGTCAAAAACGATGAGTTGGCCACTTGAAGACAGCTGATCAAAAATAGCGCGCGCATGACCACCACCGCCAAAGGTGACGTCCACATATGTGCCATTTGCTTGAAGGTCGAGACCATCTAAGCAAGGTTGTAACATGACGGGGATGTGGTAGTCAGTATTAATCTTCATTGTCTAAATCACCCATTACTTCATCCGCTAAATCAGCGAAATCTACCATGTTGCCTTCGATCATTTCGAAGTACTTAGACTTATCCCAGATTTCAATGCGGTCGTTGTAGGCAATTAACATTACCTCGCCAACCAAACCAACCCGCTCCATTAAGGCGGAGGGAACCAAAATGCGTCCAGCGTTGTCCAGTGCTATTTGTTTAGCACCTTGATGAAACAACCTGTAAAACATTCGGTTTTTTGGCTTGAACAAGTTCATTTTGGAAAGCTTTTGACTAATGCGCTCCCACTCTGGCAGTGGGAAAAGTGTCAAGCAATCTTCAAAACCCTTATTCAGCATGAAATCACGCTGGGAAACAGCAGGCAATTGCTTGCGCAAACCAGATGGAAAGAGGAAGCGCCCCTTTTCATCCATTTTGACCTCAAATTCACCTACTAGTCCTGACATAGCGTTTATAATGGGTAAAATTAGTAGATTCCTACCACTTTTTACCACAGCTGTTTTCTATTGTTGATAACTTCTAACGTACAGAGCAAATAAAGGTTACATATGAACAATTTTAAAAGGCCTAATACCATTGATTTACAATGAATTAAGTACCATAAGTGGGAATAAGTGGGAACTTTTTCAACAATTTGTTAATATCCGATTTTATAGGGGTGCAACAGGGCTGCTTTTCAACTAAATTTGCACATGCAAAATAAACAACTCAGCTATTTGCTCATTCCTTTACTAGCTTGCATTTGGGGCAGCTCATTTATTTTGATGAAGCGCGGAATGTTTACAGCTGACGATGCGCTTGTTTTCAGTGCTGCCCAGGTAGCTAGCATCCGTATTTTTGTAGCTAGCGTGGTTTTCCTTCCTCTGCTCCCCGGCTTGCTTCGCCGTCTCGATCGCAAAACAGACTTATTATTCTTTGCAATTGTGGGCTTGGGTGGCAACCTCATCCCGGCTTTTCTATTCACTTTTGCCGAGCAGACGCTAGACTCCGGAATTGCCGGCATCATGAATAGCTTTACGCCGATCTTCACCATAATTGTGGGAACACTCTTATTTCGAACACAAATTACCAAACAACAATTAGCAGGTACCCTCATTGGTTTCTCGGGTATTTCTTGGCTCATTTTATTGAGCAGCCCGGTCCAAAGTGGTTTTCAGTTAGCACCTGCTTTTGCCATTTTACTTGCTACACTTCTTTATGGTCTCAGTTTGAACACCATTAAACACAAACTCTCCAAATACAATCCGATTCAAATTGCAACAGGCGGTTTCAGCACAGCCTTCTTACCTGCTGTTTTTTGTTTTTTCTATTTTGATACCACAGACGTTTTTACTCAAAACACTGCTGCGCTTGAAAGCTTCACCTACGTAGTTATTTTAGGCCTTATAGGCACAGCTTTTGCCGTTATTCTATTCAATCGGATCATTGCCCAAACTACCGCACTGGCTGCCAGTACGGTTACTTATTTTATCCCGATTATTGCTGTAGCAATTGGTGTTTATAATGGGGAACGCTTCATTTGGCAGCAGCTTTTAGCCATGCTTGTGATCATTGCAGGCGTGCTCTTGGTGAATTTAAAAGGCAGAAAAAGCAACAAATAATTACAAAAACCGTAAGAAAAGCCCGGTAAATCTTTGGAGTACACGCAGAAAGCACTATATTTGCACTCCAATTTTGGATTATTTAACAATTAAATAAAGCTATATGTACGCAATTGTAGAGATAGCAGGGCAGCAGTTTAAAGTGCAAAAAGACCAAAAGGTTTTTGTTCACCGTTTAGATGCGCAAGCAGGTCAGAAATTAGAATTTGACCGTGTTTTGTTGATCGAAGACGCTGGCAAAGTAACCCTTGGCGCCCCAGCTATAGAAGGTGCTAAAGTCACCGTAGAAGTTCTTGACCACGTAAAAGGTGACAAAGTCATCATTTTCAAGAAAAAACGCCGTAAAGGTTACCGTGTTAAAAACGGTCACCGTCAGCAGTTTACTTCAATTTCAATCAAAAGTATCACAGCATAATTTCCTTCACAGGAACTAAATAAAAGAAACCATGGCACACAAGAAAGGAGTCGGTAGTTCGAAAAACGGTCGTGAATCACATAGCAAGCGCTTAGGTGTTAAAATTTTTGGTGGCCAAGCTGCCATCTCTGGCAACATCATCGTACGCCAACGAGGCACCCAGCATCATCCAGGCAACAACGTAGGTATTGGCAAAGACCACACCTTGTTTGCCCTTACAGATGGTCTTGTAGAATTCCGCAAAAAGAAAGACAATCGTTCATTTGTATCTGTTGTTCCGTTTGAGGCAACACAGGCTTAAATACAAATAACAACCCATTGAAAAGCTCCCCACCGGGAGCTTTTTTTATGCCTTTCATTTTCTCAAAATCAGCTTATTCGTTAATTAATCCTTAATTTTGATCAGACGAATTCTTGAATGAAAAATTACCTGCTCGCCTTCCTATCAAGTACCTTACTCATTTTGAGTTTTCCGTATACTGGAAGTTTTACACCTTTTGTATTTATTGGTTTTGTTCCTTTGTTATTGTTGCGTCAGCAATTGATGTCAAATGGCAATAAACCTTGGAAACTCGGGCTTTGGACCTACATCTCTTTTTTATTATGGAATATCGGCAGCACTTGGTGGGTAGCTAACGCATCGTTAAGCGGGGGTATTTTTGCTTTTACCGTGAACGCGCTGCTCATGACCCTTGTGTTTGGGCTCTGGAGTATTATTGACCGCAAAATCAATACGCGCTACTCCTTTTTCATGCTCATTCCAATTTGGCTCCTTTTTGAGTTCGGTCACCACCGCTGGGACCTCTCTTGGCCTTGGCTCACTTTAGGCAACTATTTTTCGGTGCGCACCGGTTGGGTGCAATGGTATGAATGGACCGGCACACTCGGCGGAAGTGCCTGGATTTTATTGGTCAATCTTTTGCTGTTCCGTTTGTATAATGTGTATCGAGATGTTGCCAAAAGAAACCAAAATATATTTACAATTCTAGGCGTTTTGCTTCTGCCAATTGTGGGCAGTCAAATACTGATTCCCTTTGCTACATTTTCTGACACAGATAAAAAACCCACCTATTTAAATGCTGTTGTTCTCCAACCCAATATCGACCCCTACAAAGAGAAATTCACCATCTCGGCCACCAACGAAGCCTTTGCCGACTCCATTATTGTATTGGCCAATCGACACGTGACCTCCCAAACAGACTTGATTCTCTGCCCCGAGACCGCCTTGCCTCTTTCATTTATCGAAGAGCGTCTTGGTACATTCTCATTCGGACAAAAACTCACTCAACAAGTTCTCAAATGGCCAAATGCCAACCTGCTTATTGGCGCGTCTACGGTCCGTGTTTTTGATTTCAAAAATTCTGTAGCCAGCACGCCTATTCCCGGCGAGCAACGTTGGTATGAAAGTTACAATTCATCTCTTTTACTCACCAAAAATGAAGCGCCGCAATATGTGCACAAATCTAAATTAGTTCCTGGCGTAGAACTCGTTCCATTTTCTGCTTATCTCCCCTTTCTTTCGGCCATTGCCATCGAAAATGGTGGCACATCAGGCACCTTGGGCGTAGAAAAAGAACCTCGAATAATGCATCTAGATCAAGTTAAACTTGCACCTATCATTTGCTATGAGTCCATTTACGGCGATTTCGTGCGCCAGCAAGTAAAAAAAGGCGCTCAAGTGCTCTGTATTTTGACCAACGATGGTTGGTGGGGCAACACACCTGGCTACCAACAACACTTTTCGTTTGCCCGCTTGCGCGCCATAGAAACCCGCCGCTGGGTATTGCGCAGTGCAAACACCGGCACGAGTGGCAGCATTGATCCTAGTGGAAAAATCATCAAAAAATCTGCATATTGGACAAAATCTGCATTTTCGCAAACGATTCAATTGCGTACAGACCAAACCTTTTATACAACTTATGGCGATTGGTTAGCGGGTATTTCCATCTCTTGGATATTACTCTGCTTCAGTATATTTCTCAGGCATATTGGCAAGAATTCACGTAAATTGCAGGCATGAAAATTTGGCTTGTCTTTTTAGGTGCGTTGGGTATTTATTTGGATACAAATGCGCAAGTTAACTTCACGAGTTCAACGCTTCCTATTGTAGTCATTGATACCGACGGTATTGGCATTCCCGACGAACCCAAAATAGACGCCCTGATGGGCATTATTTACAATGGCCCGGGGCAAATCAATCACTTAAACGACCCCTTCAATGAATTCGACGGGCAAATTGCTATTGAAAAGCGTGGCTCCTCTTCGGCCAGTTTCCCTCAGCAGTCTTACGGCTTAGAAACCCGCGGGCCAGACTCCGTCAATTACAACGTTTCACTCTTTGATTGGCCCTCAGACAACGACTGGATCCTCTATGCGCCTTATACAGACAAAGCACTCATGCGCAATGTCCTCACCTACAAATTAGGCGCTGAGCTTGGCCGTTGGGCACCGCGCACACAGTTTTGCGAGGTGGTGCTCAATGGCAATTATATTGGTGTTTATGTACTGATGGAACGCATCAAAACCAACCCTGGCCGCGTGAACATTGATCCATTGACCTACAGCGATACGCTCGACAACCATTTAACCGGCGGTTACATCGTTAAGGTAGACAAAACCACAGCTGGTGGCGTCATCGCCTGGACATCCCCCTACACTTGCCAAGCACCTGGCACAGGCCCTATTCATTTTCAGCTGCACGATCCAGAAATAGACAGCATACATCCTTTACAAAAAGCATACATCCAAGATTTCATCACCGATTGGGAGCTTGCGCTCAAAAGCCCAAACTTTGCCAATCCTATAACTGGTTACAAAGCATTTGTAGATGTAGGCTCTTTTATTGACTATTTTTTGATCACAGAACTCTCCAAAAACGTAGACGGCTACCGCATCTCAACTTTTTTACACAAGCAGCGCTTTAGCGAAGGAGCCAAACTCGTGGCTGGCCCATTATGGGATTACAACATTGCCTGGGGCAATGCAAATTACTGTCAAGGAGGCAATACTTCTGGCTGGGAAATCAATTTCAATAGCGTCTGTGGCGGAAGCGGCGCCTTGCAAAATCCATTTTGGTGGAACCGCATGCTAGAAGATACACTTTATGCCAATGAGGTCAAGTGCCGCTGGACAGACCTCAGACAAACCGTTTTAAGTGATTCGTCATTACTCAATTACATCGATTCAATGGCTGCCATTCTAGCTATTCCTGCAGAGCGACACTATCAAAAATGGCCAATTCTAGGCAACTATGTTTGGCCCAACAACTTTATTGGCACTAGCTATCAAGCAGAAATTAACTACCTCAAAACCTGGATCCAGAACCGCACTGCTTGGATGGATGCCAATATGTTTGGCAGTTGTACGGCAAGTATCTCTGAGCCTAATAATGAGTCAATTAGATTGTTTCCCAATCCAACTTCATCTGTGGTGACAATTTCCGGGTTACCGAACTACGGAGAATTAATTTTAATTGACTTGTTCGGTAAACAAATATTGACGATTCCTTATCAGTCTCCGACCATTCAAATCAATCTTCTCGAACTACAAACAGGTATCTACTTTCTTTCAGAACCAAACAAAGGTATTTATGAAAAAATATTTAAAAATTAATCTCGTACAACTTCTTCTTATCGCGTTATTGCTCACTACATTTTCTTGCGTCAAAAAAAATCCAGGCTTAGGCGGCACTTCAGCAATAAAAGGAAAGATTACAGGTCAGGATTTTATTGCAGGCGAAAACGAAGTGCAGCAAATCACCTTTACCTCCGGAGCACAAATTGAGCACGGCGACTACTTTTTACTCAACGAAGTAAAAAATGGCGACAACTACTACATCTATTTCAAAAATCCGAATTGGGTCTCTAATGCCAACCCTAATATTCAGGGTAGAATTGGCTTAGAAGTTGTCTTTAATTACAGCGATGCCAATACCACAGTTGCACAAGCCGTAAAAAATAAAATCGCCAGCTTAGGCGTAGTGAATTTCACTATGGGTTTGGATCAAGATATTTTAACGCTATTCTACAAAAGTCATCAAGCTATTCCAGATCCGGACAACGGCACCACCAACTTTGCTTTAGATGTAGCCAATCAAGGCAGTGCTGATTATTTAAGCCCTATGGTCCAAAACATGGCTGAAAAAAATGTCTATATCTGTTTTGGAGAAAATACCTTTGCAAGTGACAACGTCAAAACCAATGCATCGGGAGTATTCCAGTTTAACAATTTACAAGTTGGAACCTATAAAGTTTATGTGATCAGCGAAAACCCGCCCATAGATGGTCAGTATATTGAAATAGAGCAAACCATTGAAATTACCACAAAGGGAACTATCGCAGACGCCGGCACCCTGCACGTATTTCACTAATGAAAAAAATACTCTTCCCCATTCTATTGTTCAGTCAAGCACTTAGCGCACAAACCGGTCTTTGGCTTGACGCGGGCATTACAAAAAAATGGAATAAATCATTCAAGACCTCCTTTGAAATCGGTGAGCGCCAAAATCTAGGGGTCGGCTTTGACAGGCTTTATATTGAAGTTGGCCCTGCTTATCAAGTGCTCGACGGAGTCAAAATCGCTGGTGCATACCGTTTGGTAAGCAATGAAAAGGGGGGTCAATTTGTACTCCAAGCAGACCGCTTATCTCAAAGATTTCAAATTGGCACTGAAATCTCCATTTTAGATGCTTTTGACTTTGGCTCCAAACGCCTAGACCTTTCTTGGAGTTCTACGCAACAGTGGAGCATACAAACTGGCAAACAAATGAGTAGTATCTGGCGCAATAAACTCAGCCTGAGCTACGACATCAAAAAATCTCCATTTACACCTGTATTGAGCGCCGAACATTTTTACCGTTGGAACGCAAACATCATCAATACACCCACAGGCACTGTAGCGAGTGGAGCAACTGTACAATGGCGCTATTTTATTGGTACACAAATAGACTTGCCAAAGAAACAAAGCCTCAAATTACAAGTTGGCTTACGGGAACGATCTAGTGGCATTCAAGCATTGGGAAGGTTATCTTATTCAATCCAACTCTAAGCACCTTTATTTTCCTGCATAAAAAAAGAGGAGAGTCCGAAAACTCCCCCCTTTCCATCAATCAACATTTTGAATATTAGAAACCAGGATTCTGTTGCAAATTCGGGTTAAGTACGATATCAGAAGTTGGAATAGGATACAAATTGTATTTGTCATCTACCCCAAGACCAGCAGCATCTCCACCTTTAAACGGCCACACATAAGTGCTGCTCGTGAAGAGACCAAAGCGAATGAGGTCTGTACGGCGCGTACATTCCCAATTGAGTTCGCGTGCACGTTCGTCAATGAAATCATTGAGCACTAAAGAACTGTAGTTGTGGTTGGCATCTCCGTAAGCACGTTCGCGAATTTTGTTCATGTAAGTGAGTGCCGTAGCTTCATCTCCAGAGCGGAATTTAGCCTCAGCATACATCAAGAAAACATCGCCCAATCGGAACATCGGAAAATCGACATCGACGTGAGCAGAAGTTGCATTGTTGGAACCGTTGAGGCCGTCTTTGGTTTTGTTCTTGTATTTTGGATTGGCATAACCTTGCGTAAAGGTGCTCATAGAGGTGATGTCAATTTGCTGGCCTGTTGTGTAGAACATCCAACGGGAATCTTCAGTGGTGTCAGTAAATTTCTCGATGAACGGACGCGTAGCGCGGTTACCAGCCCATTTGCCGTTTACGCCGTAATCTGCCGCAACCATTGATCCGCCTAATGCAGAACAAATCATAAAGGTGGTGCCACCCCAAGTCTGAGCATACAAACCGTTGTAAACAACTGGGAAGATGATTTCTGGTGAGGTATTGTTGTCGGCTAAGAACAATTCTTGGTAGACGTCGTCTAACTGAAAATTATTGGTGTTGATGATTTTCTCACAATAGGTTGCGCAATCGTTGTAGCGAGCAGTACCTGTGTATACTTCAGCATTGAGGTACATTTTTGCCATGAGTGCGTGTGCAGCGCTGCTTGAAGCACGTCCGTAGTCTGCTGAAGGTGCAGCTGTGAGCTCGTCTTCAATGGCTTTTAGTTCAGACTCGATGTAAGCAAAGAGATCTGCACGCATAATTTGGTTCGGTGTGAACGCACCAACGCGGTCTTCTTCGGTTACGAAAGGAACATTTCCAAATAAATCCATGGCGTGATAGTAAGCCAAAGCACGCAAGAAACGCGCCTCATTGCGCATGGTCACGATGTTTGAAACCTGAGCTGCTGTAAAGCCACGCTCGTTGAGTTTTTCATCGCGAGCTTGCCAAATAAATTCATTGCAAAGTGTGATTTGGTAAAATATACGGTAATACATCCCTTTTACCCAAACGTTGTCGGCATTCCATTCTGTTTTGTTCAGATCGGGAATTCCGGGATCGTTCCAGCCACAAATTGCTTCGTCGGTAGGGAGCTCTTGCATGTTCCACAGTACGCGCACATAAGCAGAGAAGCCTTCGTCGATACCTGCGATGTCTGCTTGCCCCGCAGGGCCTTGGTTGCCCGTCATGGACATGCCAGAGTACAGCTTCGCAAGTACTTTGATGTAGTTATCAGAGTCGCTGTAAACAGCCTCAGCATTGAGACCATATTTAGGCGATTGGTTTAAGTTTTTGCCACAGGCACCTAATAAAAGTGCGCTGGCCATAAAGGTATAAGCTACTAATCTTTTCATGGTTCAAAAATTAGAAATCAAATGTTAAGTTAACTGAATACACGCGTGGACGTGGGTAGAAATTGTTGTCGATACCACCACCAATTTCTGGGTCTTGACCTGAGTATTTGGTCACTACAAAAGCATTTTGCACTACGAAACTCGCATTGAGGCCCACTTTTTCTTTGGCAAAACCGAGTTTACCAAAGTTGTAGCCCACGTTGATGAAGTCAACGCGCAAGAAGTTGGCTTTCTCGAGGTAGTGGTTACTCATTAACTGGCTAGCAGTAACGCGCTGTACTTCGTCTTGGTAGTACAAAGAACTGATGTTATTGAGGTATTTTTTAGTTCCATCAATGGTTTGGAATACAGCACTATTGGAGTGAATGTTATTGTAGATAGTGGCACCTAGTTCAGCACGGGCCGAGAAGCCTGCGTACCATTTTTTGTATTGGAAGTTGAGGGCAGTACCAAAGAACATTTTTGGAGCAGCCTGTCCAGCGTAGTAGCGGTCTTTGACGTTGATGATGCCATCGCCATTTTGATCTACAAATGCATTGGTGTCTTTCCATTTATCCGCTGCTGTGACTTGACCGTCGCCATTCATATCGATTTCTGCTAAAGAACCAACTTCAATGACACGGCCTTGAGAATCGTATTGTTGCTCGAGAACAAAGAACGTATAAGTTGGGTAACCCACTTGGTGTGCTTGAACGGTATTTCCGATACCACCACCAATACCACCGATCAAAACACCTGGTGAGCTTGTATCCACCACTTGAGACAATTTGACAACTGTGTTGACGTTGTAAGTACCGTTGATGCTCCAGTCTAGGCGCATGTCTTTTTTGGCGATCAAGCCTGTATTGATAGACACCTCAACACCGCGGTTTTGCATAGCACCAACATTCGTTAAGATTTCATTGGTAAAGTTGGTACCTGCTGGAACAGGAACAGTAGCAAGGAGGTCGCGGGTGTCTTTTTGGTAGACATCTACGCTTCCAGAGAAACGGTCGTTTTTGAAGCCGAAATCTAGTCCAATGTTATAAGAAGTTGTGGTTTCCCATTTGAGGCTCGCGTCGAAACCTGCCGGACGCAAAACTTGGTAATACTGACCACCAAAAGCATATTGGGCAGTAGTAGCACCTTGGAAATAATTGCCAATGTAAGCGTAGTCTCCAATGCCGTCTTGCTGACCTGTGACACCCCAACCTGCACGAATCTTCAACATGTTGATGGTTTTGTTGTTCTTCAAGAACGCTTCTTCTGAAAGGAGCCATGCCGCAGAGGCCGCAGGGAATACACCCCAACGTGTTTCTGGGCTAAAGCGCGACGAACCATCTCGGCGAACAGAAACGTTCACTACATATTTGCCAGCATAGTTGTAGATGGCGCGGCCATAGTAAGACATCAGGACATTGCGCGTATAAAAAGGAAATGCGGCCTCTGGGGCAATAACGCTATCTTGTGCTTCATTCAATGTAGGGTTGTTTGGGCTGTAGGTATCCCAATCTTGGTAAGAGTAACCGGCAACCATCTCCAACGTTTGTTTTTCCCACTTGGAACCAGAATTATAGCTCAAGTAAGATTCAAAAAGTTTGTTGGTTTTGGTCGTGCGGTAGTTTGAATAACGCCCTTGTGTATAATACCCCGAAGCAGATGAAGCTGGCGTAATGGTGTAGCCCGTGCCTTCCGAGAAGTCACCACCGATGTTTACTGTTGCTTTCAAAGCAGGCAAAGCAGGCAAGTTATAGGTAAGTCTCGCGTTTGCAATAGCACGGTTTACTTTGCTTTGGTCTGTAGACTGCTCGATTAATCCGAGTGGGTTGCGTCCAGAGAGCACATTTGGTTTGTTGTTGTCTATCCATTCGAAATAACCGCCGTAGGCTTCGTTGCCCGAATAAATAGGTTGTGTTGGGTCAAAAAATGCTGCGCCGAGTGCACCGCGGTTGGCAAAGAAAGACGCCGTTTGGACGTATTTCATGTTCGCTTCGATTTGCAAAGTTTTGTCAAGTAAGCTCGGATTCATGTTCAAGCTCACGGAAGTACGTGCAAATTGGTCTCTTTTAAGAATTCCATTATCCATACGATTTCCAACTGACAAACGGTATGGGAAGTTTTTGATCCCGCCTGTAATAGAAACGTTGTTGTCGGTCACGATTGCAGAGCGGAATACTTGTTTTTGCCAGTCTGTGCTGGAATCGCCGAGCAATGCTTTTTGAGCAGTTGTACCACTTGCATTGACGAGATTGCGAAGAGAATCTGCGCTGAGGACATCGAAATATTTGGCGATAGTAGATACAGACGTTTTGGAATCGAGGACCACTTTGACATTGTTTGAAGCAGAACCGCGTTTGGTCGTGATGATGATAACGCCGTTGGCTGCTCTTGAACCATAGATGGCAGTCGCGGAAGCGTCTTTCAAGACGACAAACGAAGCGATATCATTTGGATTGATCAGCGACAAAGGATTGGCTGCACCAGCGATACCTCCATTGTCTAAAGGCACACCATCGACAACAATTAATGGGTCGTTTGAGGCATTGATGGAAGTTCCACCGCGCAAACGTAGCGTTGAGCCTGATCCGGGAGCGCCGTCGTTGGAGGTAACTTTCAAACCAGCAACCTTGCCCATAACGAGTTGTTCTGGAGAAGCTAAGGAACCTTGCACGAAGTTTTTTTCATTGATGACGGTAGCAGAACCGGTAAGGTCTTTGGTGCGTTGGGTACCGTAACCAATCACAACAACATCGCTTACATCTTGCGTTTTAGACGCAAATTGAAAGTCGTTGGTCACCATTTGATTGGCAACGACTGTTACTTGATCAGACTGTGGCGTAAAACCCATGAACTTATAAATGACATTGTAAGTTCCGGCATTAAGGCCTGTGATTTCGTAGAATCCTTTTTCATTTGATACGGCGCCCTTGCCCTGACCTTCCACCAATACCGAAGCATTGAACAGCGGAACACCAGAAGCGTCTGTGATGGTTCCTCGAACACCGGTTTGGGCGATAGCCACAACCGAAAGACCAAAAAACATCAAGAAGGCAAAAAAACTTGTAGTAGTTTTCTTTTGCATAGTTTTCGTTTTAGCGTTTATAACAGATTAATCAGTCAAATATATTTTATTTTTTCTTAATGTCAAGTTGACACAATGAAAAAGTTATTCACCATTTGAGCTCCAATTGCTGTGGAGAGGTGATCTTGAGTTTTGAAATCCCTTTGAATTGCAGTGTTTGTTTTTCTTGATCAAACTTAAAAGCTACTTTTTGACCATTCCAAATCACTTCTTTCGGGCATATCGGCGTATGGATGAGCAATGCAAACTGAAAATATTTTATCCAAACATTGGCGCCGATTTCCGGTGTAAAGGTCACTGTACAACTTTTACTTTGAGTTGCGGAAGTACAGAGCAGTTTTTTAGCCAAACCCTTCGCTTCAGCATCATAGGTAGTTCCGTCATCTTCATACCAAACAAAAGAACTACTATCAATTGCTCTTGGATTCACGTAGAAATGCAATAAAACAGCTGTGTCGCGATAGGCTTCCGTACTTTGAATGATCGGGCTCATAGGAATAAAAGCTCCAGAGCGCACGTAAACAGGGATATGATGCAGCGTTTTTGGTGAAGAAACCACATTAAAGTTCCCATCATTGGTCATTATGACTTCTGATTTTACCACCAAGCGACCCGTAGAAAGCTCAAACCAAGATGCATCCGATGGGAGTTTTGTTTGATAGACTTTATCCTTTGAAGAAGTCATTGAATCGGTAATGGCGTGTACTAAAAATGATGGCCCCCACACATAGGTTTCTGTTTCAGTAAATGACCATTTAGCCGCAGGGAACTCCATGAAAATGGGTCTGAGTAATGGTGTGCCATTATCGTGGTTTTCGTAGGCGATGCTATAATTGTAAGGCAACATTTGGTAGCGCAATTCGATGGCTGCTTTGGCTAAGGCTTTGGTTTGCGCATCTTTGAAAATAGCTTCGCTCGGCTCTTCTTGTTGGGCATGTGGCCTAAAAATTGGCTGAAACACGCCGTATTGCAACCAGCGCACATAGAGTTCGGGGTCCTTGTTGGCACCTGCAAAACCGCCTAAATCTGAATGCATGTAAGCCATGCCTTGCAAGCCCATTTGCATCGAAATTTCCATTTGCGGCTTGAGCCCACCCCAGGTTCGGCTGACATCACCAGACCACGGCACCATTCCGTATTGCTGCGAGCCAGAATAACCGGCGCGCATTAAAATGAAGGGCCTTTCTGTGGGGTAGTCTTTTCTGTAGCCTTCATAGAGCAAACGCGCCCAGTCGTGGCCGTAAATATTATGGACTTCATCGGCCCATTTGTCGCCGTGTTTTAGCTTAGTCGGATGCACCTCTGGCTCGCCGAGGTCTCCCCAAAAACCTGCTGCGCCGTATGCGTGAAACTGTTTGTAAATTTCCCAAAACCAAATGCGCGCTTCCGGCTTGTACAGATCAACAAGGCCTGTGTTTCCAAAATAAAAATCGTAGCGATAAGAATTACCAAGTGTATCGGTACCGAGCAACTTCATGCGGTCGGCCTCTTGCCATTTTTTGGAAGTTGTGAGAATGAAGGGTTCGGTGATGAGAATGGTCTTGACATTTTGAGTTTTGAAATCGGCAATCATTTGTTCTCCATTCGGAAATGAATCTCTAAAGAACGCTAAGTTTCCAAGCGTGCCTTGTATGTCTTTGCCAAACCAATAAAGGTCAAAAATGATGGCGTCTAAAGGAATTTGTTGTTTTCTGAATTCGGCCACAACCTGCTTTGCTTCGGTTTCAGAATGGTAGCCAAAGCGACTGGCAAAATTTCCGAGTGTCCAGCGCGCGGGAAGCGGTTGGCGGCCTAGCAAGGCAGTTAGAGAGTTGGTTAGGTCTTTCCAATCGTCAGAAAAAACAACTTGGTAACGCAAAGGCCCACCAATGACTTCATAGGTGAGTTTGTTTTGCTTTTTTGAATCGAGGTCGAGCCAACCAATTTGCGGATTGTCAAAATGTAGTGCATAGCCCTTATCTGAAAGTACAATTGGCATCGTGAAATTCATGAGCTCTGAATGGGTCTCGTAACCGTAGTGTGCGCGGTTATAAAGTTGCAAGCGGTAGCCTCGGCGGTTCATGCCCAACACGCGCGCACCAGCGCCCATCAGTTGTTCCTCAGCGCTTAAATCGAATTCAATTTTTGGGGTTTCATCAAAATAATAGCCTCGGGCTTCAGACAAACCAACCGACATATAAGTATAATTGATGTGAAAAGGATTGGTTGAGATTTGCATTTCGAGTAAGCCACACTTTAATTTGTACATACTTGTTTTGCCCATTTCTGAACCTGCTTCTTGTACCACGCGATCAAGAGTCCATAGCAAGTCTTTACTCGGTTTGAGCATTACGGCATGTGAAGTATCTATTTGAAATTGAGATTCATTCCGTGTACTTGGAGAAGATGTAGGAATAAAGATTGTTTGGATTATTTTTCCCGATAATGGGGCAATGAGATACTTTCCATCGGAAACTTGGATTTCGGCACCAGCGTCTGTAAGTTCAATGCCAACAAACTGGCGGTTTGGGTTTTGGGCAACAACCGTGTTCAGCCCAAATAAAACGACAAATAAAAGAAAAGTGAAACGCATATTAATGTGTCAATTTGATGATATACGAAGTTTTGGCCGGAATGAGACCTGAATTTTGTTCAAAATCAAAGGTTTGATTATTGAGGACGTCTATCCCTTTCGTGTAGCCTTTGTAGCCTTCGCTAAAACGAGACCAAGAAATTGCTTGATCTTTGCTTGAATTATTGATGATCACCATGACCACCTCGGGCTGCTGACTTTTGTCTTGGACAGGCTCCAGATAGCGGAAATATACATACACATTATTTTGTGGTACAAATTGGAGTAGCTTTCCTTCGTGGATCACTTTTTGACCTTTTCTCCACGTCAAGAGCGTTTTGGTAAATTGAAAATAAGCCTCTTGGTTGGCGTCTTTTTGCAAAGTGGCTTGGGTCCCAAATAAATCTTTTCTGATATCTGCGTCGCCCAAATCTTTGTTGCCGCGCATACCAATCTCGGAGCCGTAATATAGTTGAGGAATTCCGCGGGTGGTAGCGATCAAGGTAAGGGCTAATTTGTAATCTGCGATAGCTGGGTAAAGCTCATTGAAGCGCTGGGTGTCGTGGTTTTCCATGAAAACCATTAGGTTTTTTGGATTGGCGTAAAGGTAGTCTTGGGTGAAATTCTCGTAAAAACGCACCATCCCTCTATCCCAACCTTGATCTTGTTCTTTCCAAGCCTGCATCATGGCATCGTGTAGCGTAAAATCCATAGCAGTTGGTGTATGGCTATTAAAGCCATGTAAAGCCCCGATTGGGCTGTCTTTTTGCCAATAAGAAATTTGGGCTTGGTCGTGCATCCAGACTTCATTGACAATATTTAGATTCGGATATTCATCTGTAATGGCTTTGGTCCAATGCGCAATAGCTTCTTTATCGTTGTAAGGATAGGTATCTACTCGCAAGCCGTCTAGCTGCGCATATTCGATCCACCAGATGGTATTTTGGATCAAGTAAGTCAATAGCAAGGGATTTTGCTGATTCATGTCCGGCATCGTGACATCAAACCATCCGTTGGCCGAACCATCGTGGTCTATTTTTGAAGCATATGGGTCAAATTGGGTAGACAGGCGGTAGTTGGAGCGCGTAAATGAATCAAACTGGTGGATCCATGAACTCGTTGGCAAATCTTGGATCATCCAGTGCTTGCTAGACCAATGGTTGGTTACTTCATCTTTAATGACCTTCAAGCCTTGGCGGTGCGCTTCCAAGACCATCTGCTTGAACCCTTCATTGGAGCCATAGCGCGGATCCACTTGATATAAATCAGATTGTGCATAACCATGATACGAGTAAGTAGGCTCGTTGTCTTGCATAATTGGCGTCATCCAGAGGGTGGTTGCACCCAATTCTCTGAGGTAAGGCAACTGCTCCATAACGCCCTGTAAGTCCCCGCCATGGCGTCCGCCCGGTTGGGTTGGGTCTGCTTTTTCGGCCATATCGGGGTGGTTGTCGTTTCCTTGGTTTGCGTTTCTAAAGCGGTCAGGCATCAATAAATAGAGGACATCCGAACTCGTGAAGCTTTCGCGGAATTTACTGTTAGGAACGCGCGCCTCAAGTTTGAACTCATGGCTGGCCACAACTTTCTTTTTGTCCAACAAACGGATCTGATAAGCCCCTGCAACTTTGTCTTGGGTTTCAAGCGTTACAAAAATATAATTGGGGTTTTCTGTGCGGATTTCTTCTAAAATCTGCAAGCCCCCGATTTCCACTTTATACTTGGCAATTTGAGGGCCATGTAATAAGACTTGTACCTGATGCTGCTCCATGCCTACCCACCAATTGGCGGGTTCTACATGTTGTAAAACCTGAGTTTGAGCGAGTGAAACAATGAGCAAGCTGAGGGCGAGGTCAATCCATTTCATAAATACGTTGTTGTGTTCCATTTTCAAAATTCAAAATTTTAATGCAATTTTTGGTGTTTGGGTCAATTTCTCTGCCCAAAATATCGGTCGCAAAAAGTAATTTGCCATTTGTTGCCGTATTTTCATCTAATCCTATTGTACAAGGATTCAACAACGCTTGATCAGCATTTAGTTGCGAAAGCGCACTGGTTTTGCGGTTTTGAAGGTAAGGAATAACACCAGACTTGACATGTGCACCCCAGGTGAGTTGGAGGGCATTTAAAAAATCTTGGTCTGAAAAGCCGTAGTCCAGGCCTTTGTAGTCGTCTAGCAAAGCAGCAGGTGCAATGAGCGACTGTTGGGCTTCGAGTACGGCTTGTAGGTTGCTTACATTCCAGACGTTAGTGAGGATATCGTTGAGGTGAAAAGTAAAGCGATCTCGAAAATACGGAACCGCCAAAAGCTTGGTGTATAAAGGCCTGCTTTGATTAGCCGGCGACCACGAATAAATATTGCGCAGCGCCCAATTGATATTGAACCAGTCGATACCAAAAGTATTGTCTAGATCATAGGACAGGTATACCATTTTGCCGTCGCTTTCGCGCTGGTACAAATAATAATTATTCTTGTTGTAGGCATAACCATCCCATTGACCCATCAATATTTCCATCGCAATATTGCGCAGGAATAATTCGACATCTACGACCTCTTGAATAGCGCAAGCAAAACTGCTAGACGGCGTGTTGTTGAGCACATCGATAAAATGAATTAATGCCGTATAATCATTGCTGTCCTTATTGGTTTTGAGTTCATACACTTGCTCATAATTCGTCGGATTGGTGCCCAACCATGTAAGATCGGCTCCGTAAGCACATTTCCAAAGATTGCCATTGGCCTGCCCCGAAAAACGCAAATCTAGAAATTCGTCGTCTAAATGCTCTAAGTTGAGGTACAAACCTTTGTATTCGTTGTTCACATACAGTTGAACGTAGCTGGTCCGGGAAGCAGATAAGCCAGCCGTTTTCAATAATTGCTGCGCAAGAAAAGTGCGCATGATGGACACGTCGTTGTGCTCACCATTCAGGTTTAACTCCTCTAAGCCTTGAAACTTTTGTCCGGAAACAAAACGGTTGAAATCGACTTTAAAAGATTTTTTTTGCGAAGCCAAAGAGGTGTTCCCTCTTGCTCTAAAACCAATGCTATCCGTAGTGACATTCAAAACCGAACTTTGATAGCTAACCGTTGCCATGAATTCATGGGCGCTGTACAAACTATCACCAAGAAGGAGATTCAAAGAATCGGGGTGAATATCCACATATACACTAGCAACCTCATTTTGGAGAAATGCTAAATTGTAGGGTGGCTGCGGGATTTGAGCATAAAAAACTGAAATTCCAAACCAAAACGCAACGATAGAATAGCAGATTTTTTGCATCAAATCCGGCTTAATTTACTTTCACAAATCCTTGATTGGCCATAGCGGCACCTACCTTTACCAAGAAGTGATAGTTACCTGAAGAAAGCTCGTTCACATTGAGTTGAATTTCATTTTTTCCAACGGAAGTGCTTCCTTTCTTTTGCAGCACTATTTGCCCTGCTTCATTTAAAAGTAAGATAGAAAAAGGTTCAATTGCAATGGACTGAAAACTGATGGTTGCCATTTGCGAAGACGGATTAGGATATACTTTTAATTCAAAAGTTGAGTTCAAAACTTCTTCTATGGAAACAGGTGCGTCGGTGATTTCTGGCTGAGCCAGCTTGACATCTGTGTAGATGCGATACTCACCTGCACTGAGGCTAATTGGTGCAAGCGCGTTGGTCACATTGATGCTGTCTCCGGTAAAGTATTCATACCACCAGCCTGCGTGCTGAAAAGCAGGAATGAGGCTTTGGGTGCTCACGGCAAAGTTGGCCATCGAAACGCCATTCATACTACTGTGATTCATGTTTACTCGTTTTACCGCACCTGTAAGACTGTACTGAAAGGTCAAAGAACGGAAGGTTTCGTAATTGTTGCGCAAGGCGAGTGTTGCGGCATAGACGTCATAGAGCTGTCGACGACGTGCTTGCGTATAGTAGTTCCACAAAATGGGCTTATTGCAAACGCGGCAAGGGTTGTCTATGGAAATATCATAACCCAACTCTTGAAACTGCCAAAGCATTTTAGGGCCGGGTTGTGTCAATAAAATAACTGCTAAACCTTGTGCACGGCCAAGTGCCGTATATAAATTGCGTGCATTGTGCGTGGCATTGGTGTTGTTTCCATAGGTAAGCGCCTCAAACATGGTGCGCTCTTCGTCGTGGCTTTCAGCATAAGAAATTAAATGTGGTACAGACCAACCTCTATTGGTATAAATACCAGAACTGATATTACTTGAATTGGTGAATCCCATCAATGCTTGTTGGTATCCATGGGTTACATTGCCCCAAAGCATCATGCCGTGGTCTGCCAATTGTTCTTCTTCGGCGTTGTCACACCAATGCTCTAAAATAACATACGCATTGGGTTTATATGTCCAGATTTCATCTGCCATTCTTTTGAGTAAGTTGATGCGGTCCATACTGTAAGCATTGCCGTTATTGATAAAGCCCTTTGTGTAATCAAAGCGAAAGCCGTCTATATTGTAAGTTTCGACCCAATAGCGGTTCACCTGATCGATGTAGTTTTGGGTGGCCAAGCGCGTGTGGTCAAAATCATAACCCCAGCAGTAGGGTTCATGCGGGCAAATGGCATTGAACCAAGGGCTGTTGGCTGCTGGGCGCGCATTCGCTGCATCCCAATACATATTGACCATTGGGTTCTGACCAAACGCGTGGTTGAGTACCATATCTACAATTAGCGCAATGCCGCGGCCATGGCAAGAATCGACAAATTCCTTGAATTTTTCAGGGGTACCGTAATACTTATCCAAAGCCATGTGAAACGATGGATTGTAACCCCAACTTTCGTTGTTTTCAAACTCACCTGGTGGCATCAGTTCTATGGCATTGATACCGAGTTTACTCAGGTAATCTAGGGTGTCAATAAGCGTTTGGTAGTTGCGTTTGGCTATAAAATCGCGCACGTGTAGTTCGTAAATCACTAAATCTTTTTTCTCAGGGGCTGTAAAATTGGTACTGCTCCAGGTATAAGGAAGTGCAGCCGTTTGCAATACCGTTACAAAACCTGTTGTTTGGCCCGTTGGATAAGGATGTGGGTTTGGATACGTTTGGGCATTGATGCTGTTGTCGTTGTTCGGATCTAAAATAAGTGAGCTCATCGGGTCTGCTAAACGCAGGTTGCCATCAATCAAATATTGATACCCATATTTTTGAGCAGGAGTGAGCCCGGTAATTTCTAGCCACCAAGTTTGGTTGTTGGTCGCTAGGTTCATATGATAGTTGGTCGTGGGCGTCCAGTTGTTGAAGTCGCCAATGACGTAGATGTGTTCTTTTTGAGGGGCAAATAATTGCAAAACAACGGTTGTGTCGTTGATGTAATTGATGCCATTTTGTAAATTGGCATAAGTGGGGTCTTGCGGAACCACCAATGGGTTCACTGTAAAATAAGTGGAGTCAATGACTTGTGTGGTGCCGTTGTCGGCAATGAATTCGAGTAAGTGTGTGCCAGCTTGCGTGGCTGTTAGGGTATAGGTGAGTTGCGTAGCATTTGCTAAGGTTTGGAGCACATTTCCATCTTGTTTGAGCGTAAGGCTTGCATTTTGATTGGCTGCTGCGGCTACTTGTAGTTGCTCATTCACATCTAAGATAGCACCAGCATTCGGATGAAAAAACTGGGCAAGTAAACCGGCGTTAATTGGGTAAACATCGTAATAGATATCGCTGCCATCAGCTGAGCGGCCAACAACTGTACCGGCTGCGTTTCTAAAAACAAAAGCCAATTTCAATACGTTCGTGCCCACAGGGAAGCCATAATATTGATCGATGTCAATGGTAATGGTGTGTTTGTTGTTGCCAATGTTGGTCATGGCGACCTCTGGATCTACGGTACCCCAGTTGCCTTGTACAAATTGCCAATTGGTTGGAGAAGTGCTTGCCGAGGTAATGAGGCCAGCATGTGCATAGATTTGGTTTTGACCTACTAGTGCTGCATTTCCTTGTGTAGCATCATACGTGATGGTGACCACATCATTTACCGTTGGAAAAGCCGGATTCAATTCTAAGATTTGCGCTTGTAAAAAAGCGGTGCTTGATAGGAAAGAAAAGAATAAAAAAAGTTGATTTTTCATCACAAAGAAATTTATAAATAGGTTAATTCAAGACCAAAAAAGCCCGGGTGAAACTCACCCAGGCTTTTGAAATCATTTTGTTGAAGCTTATTGCTTGATCAATTTACCAGTAGCAACTTTGTCGCCAGCAACAACGTTGTAGATGTAAGAACCAGCCTGCAATGCAGTTGTGTTCATTTCTACAGTTGTAGTAGCAGAAGTAGCAACAGTTTGTGTAGCTACAGCTTTGCCAGCAAGATCAAAGATTGTTACAGTAGCAACAGCTGCGTTGTTCGCTTCGAATGTGAAGTTAACGACATCAGTTGCAGGGTTTGGCGCTACAGTAAGGTTAGCAATTGCGTTTTCAGCAACTGAAACACCACATGCAGTACAAGCATCCCAAACGTAACAAACAGTTCCTGGCATAATAGTGTAAGTACGGTTGATGTTACCAGCACCGTCGTCAACACCACAAGAGTCAGTTGCGATTGTATTGGCAGCATCAGTACCTTCGTTAGCACCCCAGTCACCGTTCACAAATTTGTAAAGTTGAGTAAGACCCAATGAAGCAACAGGGTAAGACATTGTGATAGACCAGATGTTGTTGCCTTCGTCTGTCATTGCAGAGTTTGCATCAGCAGGAGACCAGTTTGCAACTGGACCAGCAGCTACAGTAGCACCGTTGTCTGTAAAGTTACCACCAACGCGCATACCATTTGCAGCCAAAGTATTTGCTGTAAGGTAGTTGGTAATGTCTACTTTGTACGTGACATCAAAGGTAGTTTGGAAGCTATACATACCAGTTGTGCGGTTGAAAATAACCATGTAAGCACCAGCTGGTACAGGAATATTAGCACCACCTTGCGTACCTACACCTACAGGGAAGTCAGCAGCACCCCAGTTGATAGCCCAATCGTCGTCTTGACGGAACTTAGCTTCGCCAGCCGTGCAAGTAACAATTGCGCCGTACATTTCACCATCTAAAGTGAGCATGTCTACGTCAGAATTCCAACCTGTTGGTAAGGCAGAACCGATGATACCTACCGCAGGAAATTGTGCGAAGGCAGTTGCTCCTAATACAAGAGCAGTTAAAAGTGTAAAAATTTTCTTCATACTTAATAAATTAATAGGTTAATAATACTTAGTGTCAGATTGACAAGTTCAAAAATATAAAAATATTTCTTAATCCCATGAATTCAAGGTTAAATTCATAAGTTTTATGTGAAAAAATTCAACCAATTTAGTAGCTCCATTGGCCATTATAGATGATTTGAGCATCCAAATCTTCGGATAAGCTTGGTTCTGTTTCAAAAATCCCAAAAACACTCGATCCACTTCCAGACATCGCTGCATATATTGCACCTGCTTTGTAAAGGTTGATTTTTAACATTTCAATCAAAGGATAAGCTTGAAAAACCGATGTTTCGAAGTCGTTTTTGAGCGCTTCAATACCATTGAAAGTAAAATTTTCTAGCATAGGCATCCTGTTCGCTATCGCCTGTACACCCGCATAGGCGCTGGCCGTAGAAACATGAATCTGAGGATTGCATATAACTAAATGAACACATTTTCCAAGTGGTTCTAATTTGGTCAATAATTCTCCCCTACCCTGAGCAAGCTGCAAACCACCGTCAATAAAAAATGGACAATCGCTGCCGATTTGAGCGGCAAAAACGGCTAACTCAGCACTTGAGTAACCTAAATTAAACATCGCATTTACACCAGTAAGCATATAGCTTGCATCGGCAGAGCCTCCGCCCAAACCGGCTCCTACCGGAATTTGCTTGCGCAAATGAATCCGTAAATTTGGAAATTCTTTTTGAGCGCGAAGTAAGGCAACAGCCCGCTGACACAAGTTTGGTTTGCCGTCTGAAGGCACTAGGATACCCGTTTGCACGAAGCTTTCACTGGCCGCTTCTGTGATTTCAAGGATATCGCAAAGCGGTGTTTCGGCCATGATAGTTTCTATCTCGTGATAGCCATCGGGGCGCTTGGCAAGAATGTGCAAACCTAGATTGATTTTGGCAGGAGGATACAAGATCATGCAGTAAAGATAAGCAATTGGCGAAAATCCTTATTTTTGTTGCACGAAACAAGAAAATTATGAGCACTACCTATTTGGATTTTGAAGAACCCCTGCGCGAACTTGAAGAACAAATTCAGCAAACAAGAGAGTTAGGTGAGCAAACTCAAGTCGATATGCAAGAGCAAATCACTGAGCTTGAAGCTGTACTTGCAGACAAGACCAAAGAAGTATTCGCCAACCTCACTCCTTGGCAACGCGTTCAACTTTCTCGTCATCCAGACAGACCCTACACTTTAGCATATATCAACGCACTTACAAATGGTCAGTTCCAAGAACTGCATGGCGACCGCAATGTCAAAGACGACAAAGCCATGGTAGGTGGTTTTGGGCTACTCGATGGCAGATCTGTCATGTTTATTGGCCAACAAAAAGGCATCAATACCAAAATGCGCCAATACCGCAACTTTGGCATGCCCAATCCAGAAGGTTACCGCAAGGCTTTACGCCTCATGAAATTAGCCGAAAAATTCAACAAGCCTATCGTTACTTTTATCGATACCCCCGGTGCATTTCCTGGCTTAGAAGCCGAAGAGCGCGGCCAAGGAGAGGCCATTGCGCGCAACATCTACGAAATGATGCGCTTAAAAGTACCTGTCATCTGTATCATTATTGGTGAAGGCGCATCGGGTGGAGCACTCGGGATTGGTGTGGGTGATAAAGTGGTGATGCTAGAAAACACTTGGTACTCCGTTATTTCACCAGAAAGTTGCTCTTCTATTCTCTGGCGTTCATGGAACTACAAAGAAATTGCAGCCTCTGCACTCAAACTGACCTCTACAGATATGAAGCAAAACGGCCTAGTGGACGACGTCATCAGTGAGCCAAGTAATGGTGCGCACCGCGATCAAGAACAAATGTTCAGTATCCTGCGCGGCAAATTACAAGGCTACCTCCAAGAACTTGATCAAAAGCAGCCAGAAGAACGCATCAATGAACGCATCGAGAAGTTCAATCAAATGGGCTTCTGGAAATAAAAACACACATGAACGCGCTCCTCGCCACGCCCATTGCCTATCTCAAAGGAGTTGGACCACAAAAAGCGCAAACACTTCAAGAAGAGCTCGGCATTTACACATTCCAAGATCTTCTTTTTCACTTTCCATATCGCTACCAAGACCGCAGTAGTTTTCACGATATCGCGCTCATTCGCGCCGAAGATCAATATGTTCAGCTCAAAGGGCGTTTTACGCACATCAGTGAAATAGGAACAGGCCGAAACAAAAAACTGCAAGCGCGTTTCACAGATGGTTCGGGCGCTATTGATTTAGTCTGGTTTCAAGGCTTTCAATGGATCAAAGGCAACCTCAACGTACAAGACGAATTCATCGTTTTTGGCAAGCCCAAATTTTTTCAGAATAACTGGAATATCCCCCACCCAGAATTACTGAAAGTTGTGCCGGGGATGGACAGAAAAGGTTTCGAAGCATTTTATCCGAGTACCGAAAAGTCTCAGCACAAAGGACTGCATAGCAAAGGCTTGAGCAAGCTTATTGCCAACCTATTTGAACAGCTCGCCCATCAAATTCCAGAAACTTTACCCGCTGAAATTTGCACTGAACTCAACTTATTGCCTCGCATCAAAGCGCTGCGCGAAATCCATCAACCTAGTTCTGAAATACTTATAAAAGCCTCTAGATACCGCCTTAAATGGGAAGAACTATTCTTTTTACAACTTGAATTATTGCTTCGAAAAGGCATTCAAAGTAAGAAATTAAAAGGTTATCCTGTTCAGGAAGTTGGTTGGGCATTCAATACATTCTACCAAAACCACCTCCCTTTTGAGCTCACCAATGCCCAAAAACGCGTTCTCAAAGAAATCAGAAAAGATTTAGGCGCAGGTAGCCATATGAATCGCCTTTTGCAAGGAGATGTCGGAAGCGGAAAAACTTTAGTTGCCTTGCTCAGCCTGCTACTGGCTATTGGCAATGACTTACAAGGCGCCTTAATGGCGCCAACAGAAATCCTGGCCACGCAACATTTCATAGGAATCAGTGAAATGCTTGAAAAAATGGATATCCGGGTGGCCCTTTTGACCGGTTCTACAAAAAAAGCAGCGAGAAGCGAGATCCACGCAGGCTTGCTCAATGGCGACATTCAATTGCTCATTGGCACACATGCTTTGTTAGAAGACACCGTTCAATTTAAAAACCTTGGGCTGGTTGTGATAGACGAACAGCATCGTTTTGGTGTGGCACAGCGCGCAAAAATGTGGCGCAAAAACACGATACCACCTCATGTGCTCATCATGACGGCTACACCCATACCAAGAACCCTTGCCATGACCTTTTACGGAGACCTCGATGTATCGGTCATCGATGAACTACCTCCTGGTAGAAAACCGATACACACCATTCACCGCCGTGAAAATCACCGAAATAAACTATTTAGTTTTATCCTAGAACAACTGCAACTTGGCAGACAGGCCTACGTTGTTTTTCCACTGATTCAGGAGTCTGAAAAACTAGACTTCAAAAATTTGGAGGATGGCCACGCTCAAATAGAAGATTTTTTCAAACCTCTTGGTTTTCAGATCAGTATGGTACACGGCAAGATGAAGCCTATCGATAAAGAGGCCGCCATGCAAGCTTTTGTTATAGGCCAAACAAATATAATGGTTGCCACAACTGTAATTGAAGTAGGGGTCAATGTGCCTAATGCATCGGTTATGGTCATTGAAAGCGCAGAGCGCTTTGGTCTTTCGCAGTTGCATCAATTGCGCGGCCGTGTTGGACGGGGAGCAGAGAAATCATATTGTATTTTAATGACGGGCGATGGCATTTCCAAAGAAGCACAGAAGCGCATGGACACGATGGTAGCCAGCAACGATGGTTTTGTACTTGCTGAGGTAGATTTGCAGTTGCGCGGCCCCGGAGACCTCATGGGCACCCAACAAAGTGGCGCCTTGGCCCTCAAGATAGCTGATTTAGCCAAAGATGGGCAGCTCGTTGCGCTAGCGCGTGAAAAAGCGCGTGAAATTTTAGCCAATGATCCTCAGTTGATTTCGCCTGAGCATACATTATTGAATCAGGCACTGCGAGAAGTCCTTAGAAATAAACCAAACTGGGGAAGGATTTCATAAGTCTGGAGAGGATTTCACCAAATCAAAAGTGTTCTAACAAAAAAGGGCGGCCAAATGGCCGCCCTTTTACATGTTTTAAATTGGCTTATTGTGCCTGCTCCACTAAATCGTCATAAGCTTCTTTAGAGCCTACAATGACATTTTGGAAATGACGCACACCTGTTCCTGCAGGAATGAGGTGACCAACAATTACGTTTTCTTTCAAGCCCAATAAATGGTCTTCTTTTCCTGAAATAGCAGCTTCGTTGAGCACTTTTGTTGTCTCTTGGAAAGATGCAGCAGAAATGAATGACTGAGTTTGAAGCGAAGCGCGGGTAATACCTTGCAATAATGGTGTTGATGTTGCAGGCATGGCTTCGCGTGCTTCGATGAGTTGTTTGTCTTCGCGCTTCAAACGTGAATTTTCATCGCGCAAACCACGAACGCTAACCAACTGACCTTTGTTGAGTTCCGTAGAATCACCAGCGTCAATAACAAACATTTGGCCATATAACTCATCGTTGGCTTCCATGATGTCTGCCTTGTGTACGCTCTGACCTTCAAGGAAGCGCGTGTCACCAGATTCGATGATCTCAGCTTTCAACATCATTTGACGAACAATTACTTCGAAGTGCTTGTCGTTGATTTTTACACCCTGCAAGCGATACACCTCTTGAATTTCATTGACGATGTACTCTTGTACTTTTGTCGGACCTTCAATGTTGAGGATATCGTTTGGCGTAATTGCGCCATCTGAAAGCGGTTGGCCAGCACGGACGTAGTCGTTTTGCTGCACCAAGATGTGCTTAGATAGTGGCACTAAATACTTGCGAATTTCACCGAGTTTAGAAGTGATGATGATTTCGCGGTTACCGCGTTTGACCGTACCGTATGTAGCCGTACCATCAATTTCAGAAACAACTGCCGGATTCGATGGATTTCTCGCTTCGAATAATTCGGTTACACGTGGAAGACCACCGGTGATATCCCCTGTTTTACCTGCTGAACGCGGGATTTTAACGAGGATGTCTCCTGCTACAATTTTATCGCCTTCTGCCACAGAGATGTGTGCATTGACCGGAATAGAGTATTCGCGGAGCACCTCTTTGGTTTTGGCATCGATAATATGGATTGCCGGGGATTTTTTCTTGTCGCGTGACTCAATAATTACTTTTTCTGTAAAGCCTGTTTGCTCATCGACTTCTTCGCGGTAAGTAATGTTCTCGATGATGCCATCGAATACAACTTTACCAGCTACTTCGCCAATGATGAGGGCATTGTATGGGTCCCACTTACAAATGACATCACCTTTTTTGATTTTGGTGTTGTTTTTAACCATCAAATCGGAACCATAAGGAACGTTTGCGGTCATGACAACAATACCGGTTTTCTCATCGGTAATGCGCAATTCAGCTGAACGACCTACAACGATAACGCGCTCTGTACCGTCGGCATTTTTGCGTTCGATGGTGCGGATTTCGTCGATTTCTAATTTACCGTTTGCTTTGGCTTTGAGGTCTGAAATGTCAGCGATATTTGACGCCGTACCACCAACGTGGAACGTGCGAAGTGTCAGCTGCGTACCAGGCTCACCAATGGACTGTGCGGCAACAACACCAACGGCGTCTCCGATTTGTGCCAAACGGTGGTTGGATAGGTTGCGACCATAACATTTAGAACAAACGCCTCTGCGCATTTCGCAAGTCAAAACTGATCGAATTTCTACTTCTTCAATGCCGCCCTTTTGAATTGCTCTTGCGACATCTTCAGTAATGATGTCACCAGCACGAACAATAATTTGATCGGTATCTGGGAAATAGACATCGTGAACAGATGTGCGTCCGAGGATGCGGTCGTACAAAGGCTCAACTATTTCGTCGTTTTTCTTCAATGAAGTAGCAACAATACCACGAAGGGTTCCGCAATCGTTTGAGTTAATGACCACATCTTGTGCGACATCGACCAAACGACGGGTGAGGTAACCTGCATCGGCAGTTTTAAGTGCGGTATCCGCCAAACCTTTACGGGCACCGTGAGTAGAAATAAAGTACTCAAGAATTGATAGTCCTTCTTTAAAGTTAGACAAGATCGGGTTCTCGATAATTTCTTGTACAGATGCACCTGATTTTTGCGGCTTGGCCATTAGACCACGCATACCTGATAGCTGGCGAATTTGTTCTTTCGAACCACGCGCTCCTGAATCGTACATCATGTAGATAGAGTTGAACCCTTGACGATCTGTCTTGAGTTGCTCCATGAGGGTATGTGTCAGGCGCGAGTTGGTGTGCGTCCAGATATCAATTATTTGGTTGTAGCGCTCGTTGTTCGTGATCAGACCCATGTTGTAATTCACCATGACTTCTTTCACTTCGGTCTCTGCCTTCGCTACGAGTACTTCTTTTTCTTTTGGAATGATGATGTCATCTAAGTTGAATGAAAGACCTCCTCTGAAGGCCATTTCATAACCAAGTTGCTTGATATCGTCAAGGAATTGGGCGGTTCTGGATGTGCCACAGATTTTCAAGACCTCACCGATGATATCGCGCAAAGCTTTTTTGGTCATGACATCATTGATAAAACCTACCTGACGTGGCACTGTGTCGTTGAACATCACGCGGCCACAAGTGGTTTCGACCATCATGAGACAAGGTTGCCCATCTTCGCCTAAATCGTAAGTTTTGACTTTGATATGCGCATGCAAATCAAGTTTACTTTCGTTGTAGGCAATAATGACTTCTTCAGGAGAATAGAAAATACCGCCTTCACCTTTGACAATTTCAGCATCGGTGGTGCGTTTTCCTTTCGTGATGTAGTATAGACCCAAGACCATGTCCTGAGAAGGTACCGCGATCGGCGCGCCGTTAGCAGGGTTCAAGATATTGTGTGAAGCCAACATGAGCATTTGCGCTTCTAAAATTGCAGCATTACCAAGTGGTAAATGCACCGCCATTTGGTCACCATCGAAGTCGGCGTTGAAGGCCGTGGTAACGAGTGGATGCAAACGGATCGCTTTTCCTTCGATCAGTTTTGGTTGGAATGCTTGGATACCTAAACGGTGAAGTGTAGGGGCACGGTTCAATAGAACTGGATGACCTTTCAATACGTTTTCGAGGATGTCCCAAACGATTGGCTCTTTGCGATCAACGATTTTCTTTGCAGATTTAACCGTTTTGACAATACCGCGCTCAATCATTTTGCGAATGATAAAAGGCTTGTAGAGTTCGGCAGCCATGTCTTTTGGCAAACCACATTCATGCAATTTGAGGTCTGGACCTACAACAATTACAGAACGGGCAGAATAATCGACACGTTTACCAAGTAAGTTTTGACGGAAACGACCTTGCTTACCTTTCAAGGAATCAGAAAGGGATTTAAGGGCACGGTTCGATTCTGTTTTGACCGCAGAGGATTTTCTTGAGTTGTCAAATAGAGAATCAACTGCTTCTTGCAACATGCGTTTTTCATTGCGCAAGATTACTTCAGGTGCTTTGATCTCAATCAAGCGCTTCAAGCGGTTGTTACGGATAATGACGCGGCGGTAAAGGTCGTTGAGGTCAGAAGTTGCGAAACGGCCACCATCTAGTGGAACCAAAGGACGCAATTCTGGTGGAATCACTGGAACTACCTTTACAATCATCCATTCTGGACGGTTGTCGATGCGTTTTTGAGAGTCGCGCATGGCTTCTACAACTTGCAAACGCTTGAGCGCTTCGTTCTTACGCTGCACAGATGTTTCTGTTTCAGCTTGGTAACGCAAGTCGTAAGACATTTGGTCTAGGTTGAGGCCAGCCAACAAGTCATAGAGTGACTCGGCACCCATTTTTGCAATAAATTTGTTGGGGTCGCTGTCGTCTAGGTAGTGGTTGTTGGCCAATTCTGGCAAATCGAGCATGTCGAGGTATTCTTCTTCAGTAATGAAGTCCATTTTCTTGACATTGGCCCATTTATCAGTTCCGGTTACGGCACCAGCTTGAATGACAACATAACGCTCGTAATAGATAATTTGATCGAGTTTTTTAGTTGGTAAACCCAATAAATAACCGATTTTATTTGGAAGTGAGCGGAAGTACCAGATGTGTGCTACTGGAACCACCAAAGAGATGTGTCCCATGCGCTCACGACGCACTTTCTTTTCAGTAACTTCAACACCACAACGGTCACAGACGATTCCTTTGTATCGGATGCGCTTGTATTTACCACAGTGACATTCGTAATCTTTGACGGGTCCAAAAATTCGCTCACAGAACAAGCCATCACGCTCCGGTTTATAGGTGCGGTAGTTAATGGTTTCTGGTTTCAAAACTTCTCCACTAGAGTTCTCCAAGATAACTTCTGGTGAAGCCAAGGAGATAGTGATCTTATTGAAGCTGCTTTGCTTTTTTGGGGTTTCTTTATTGAAAGCCATTTGATCTCGACTATTTACGTTAGTATTTTGAATTAATCCATTGATACGTTAAGGCACAAGCCACGTAATTCATGTAGCAATACATTGAAGGACTCAGGAATACCTGGTTCTGGAATGTTGTCGCCTTTCACAATAGATTCGTATGCCTTAGCACGACCCATGACGTCGTCAGATTTCACGGTGAGGATTTCTTGAAGGATATTGGCAGCACCAAATGCCTCCAATGCCCAAACTTCCATCTCACCGAAACGCTGACCACCGAACTGTGCTTTACCACCCAAAGGTTGTTGGGTAATGAGCGAGTATGGTCCGATTGAACGTGCGTGCATTTTGTCATCAACCATGTGAGAAAGTTTCAACATGTAGATGATCCCAACCGTTGCCGGTTGGTGGAAACGTTCGCCAGTACCACCGTCATAAAGGTAAGTTTTACCTGAACGAGGTAAGCCTGCTTTGTCTGTCCAGTCGTTGATTTCTTCTGGTTTAGCACCATCAAAAATTGGTGTGGCAAACTTGACGCCTAATTTATCTCCAGCCCAAGCAAGAACCGTTTCGTAAATCTGACCGAGGTTCATACGAGATGGTACACCAAGTGGATTTAGAACGATGTCAACTGGTGTTCCGTCTTCAAGGAAAGGCATATCTTCTTGACGAACGATATTGGCCACAATACCTTTGTTTCCGTGACGACCCGCCATCTTATCTCCGACTTTCAACTTGCGTTTTTTGGCAACATATACTTTCGCTAGTTTCACAATTCCTGCAGGGAGTTCATCACCGACAGAAATGTGGAATTTTTTGCGTTTGTAAATACCAAGTAAGTCGTTGGCTTTGATATTGAAATTGTGGATGACACGAGAAATCAGTTGATTGGTGTCTGTGTGGGACGTCCAGTTGAGTGGATTGACAATTGAGTAATCGAGTGCACCAAGCGCTTTATTGCTGAATTTAGTACCTTTCTTGATCAATTCTTCTTTAAAGTTATTGAATACTCCTGAAGATTTTTGTTCTCCGAGAATCAATAACAACTTATCGACAAGTTTGTCTCGCAATACAGAAAGATCTCTATGGTAATCGGCATCGAGTGCCTCGAGTACCGGCTTATCATGTGATTTGGATTTGCGATCTTTAACAGCTCTAGAGAACAATTTTTTCTCGATCACCACACCGCGAAGTGAAGGACCTGCCTTCAAGGAAGCATCTTTGACGTCGCCCGCTTTGTCACCAAAGATGGCACGCAATAGTTTCTCTTCTGGTGAAGGGTCTGTCTCGCCTTTTGGTGTTATTTTACCAATAAGGATATCACCTTCTTTGATCTCAGCTCCAATGCGGATGAGTCCATTTTCGTCGAGGTCTTTGGTTGCTTCTTCCGAAACGTTAGGGATGTCAGAAGTCAATTCTTCCATACCGCGTTTGGTATCGCGCACTTCTAAAGAGTATTCGTCGATGTGAATTGAGGTGAAGATGTCGTCGCGGACCACTTTTTCAGAGATGACAATCGCATCCTCGAAGTTGTAACCTTTCCATGGCATGAATGCTACTTTAAGGTTTTGGCCGAGAGCGAGCTCTCCTGATTGGGTCGCGTATCCTTCACAAAGAACTTGTCCTCTTTCAACGCGGTCGCCTTTTTGTACAATTGGCTTGAGGTTGATACAAGTACTTTGGTTGGTCTTCATGAATTTGGTGAGCGAATAACGCATGACTTCACTTTCAAAACTCACAAGTTTATCTTGGTCATTCCAGTCATAACGAATGACAATTTCATTCGCATCTACGTATTCAACTGTACCAAAGCCTTCTGCGTTGATCAAAACACGAGAGTCTCTGGCAACAAGTTGCTCGATTCCGGTACCCACGATAGGTGCATTTGGACGCAACAACGGCACAGCTTGGCGCTGCATGTTGGAGCCCATGAGTGCACGGTTGGCATCATCGTGCTCGAGGAAAGGAATAGAAGAGGCTGCAATCGATGCAATTTGATTGGCACCTACGTCCATCAAGCTGAGGTCTCCAGGAGCAACAACAGGGAAGTCGCCTTCGTAACGTGCTTTTACTAAATCAGAAAGGAAATTACCCTTGTCATCGATTTTAGCGTTGGCCTGTGCAATTGTTTTAGAATCTTCTTCTTCTGCTGCCAAGTAGATTGGGCTTTCTTCAAAAACAACACGTCCGTTGTCTACACGACGATATGGTGTTTCAATGAAGCCAAGTTTGTTGACTTTGGCAAATACACAAAGAGAAGAGATGAGTCCGATGTTCGGGCCTTCTGGTGTTTCGATGGTACACAAACGACCGTAGTGGGTGTAGTGGACGTCACGTACTTCAAAACCTGCTCGTTCGCGAGACAAACCGCCTGGCCCGAGTGCAGAAAGACGACGCTTGTGCGTGACTTCCGAAAGCGGGTTGGTTTGGTCCATGAACTGAGAAAGTTGGTTGGTACCAAAGAAGGAATTAATGACCGAAGACAAAGTCTTGGCATTGATGAGGTCGATAGGTGTAAAGACTTCGTTGTCACGGACATTCATGCGTTCACGAATAGTGCGCGCCATGCGTGCCAAACCTACGCCAAACTGCGAGTAAAGTTGCTCTCCAACTGTACGAACACGGCGATTAGACAAGTGGTCGATATCATCGATGTCGGCCTTAGAATTGATAAGTTCAATGAGGTACTTAATGATTGAAATGATATCATTTTTGGTGAGTACACGAGACTCTTCGGCTACATCTAGGTTGAGCTTCTTGTTGATGCGGTAGCGACCAACTTCACCTAAATCATAACGTGCGTCTGAGAAGAATAATTTCTCAAATACACCTTTTGCGGTTTCGTAGTCTGGTGGATCTGCGTTGCGCAATTGACGGTAGATGTGTTCAACCGCTTCTTTTTCAGAGTTAGAGGTATCTTTTTGAAGCGTGTTGTAGATGATGGTATAATCGGTAGAGTTGCCATCTTCTTTGTGTAAGATCAGTGACTTTGCACCTGAATCCATAATGGACTCCAGGTGTTCTTCACCGATGAGTAATTCGCGGTCGAGGATGACTTCGTTGCGTTCAATCGATACAACTTCTCCAGTATCTTCGTCGACGAAATCTTCGATCCAAGTTTTTAAAACCCTTGCTGCCAAACGACGTCCGATGAGCTTTTTAAGGTTTGCTTTGGTCACCTTTACCTCGTCAGCTAAACCAAAAATATCGAGGATATCGCGGTCTGTTTCGTAGCCAATTGCGCGGAAAAGAGTGGTTACAGGTAATTTCTTTTTACGGTCGATGTATGCGTACATGATATTGTTAATATCAGTAGCAAATTCAATCCAAGATCCTTTGAAAGGAATAATTCTGGCTGAATATAACTTAGTGCCATTTGCATGGCGAGACTGTCCAAAGAAAAC
>CAMDFN010000006.1 GCA_945897565.1 Chryseobacterium gleum | reverse complement strand
CCCAATGACAGACATGGGCAACGGCATGTGGGAAGTAACCCTTCCACTTTCACCTGGTGCTATTGAATACAAATTCACAATTGACGGTTGGAACGCACAAGAAGAATTCACAGGTTCTGAAACTTGTATTGACCCAATCAACGATGGTTTCAACAACCGTTACCACGTAGTTGCTGGCGACGTTACTTTACCTAACGTATGCTTTGCAAGCTGTAATATTTGTACAAACGATGTTGCTTTCGCTGTAGACATGAATGACTACATTGCTGCAGGTGGTTCTACCGCTGCTGGCGTATTCTTAAATGGTACTTTCAACGGCTGGTGTGGTACTTGTACCCCAATGACAGACGCCAACGGCGACAACGTTTGGAATGTTACACTTCCACTAGGTTTAGGCGCTATCGAATATAAATTTACTGTTGACGGTTGGAATGACCAAGAAATGTTTGTTGGTGGTGAGCCTTGTACAGTAACTAACGGTGGTTTCACAAACCGCTCTTACACTGTTGCTGCAGCAGCAACTGTTGCAGAAGTATGTTGGGAAAGCTGTGCAGATTGTGTTGCTGGTATCGGCGAAGCTACTACATCTGTTTCTATCTACCCTAACCCAGTAAACAGCATCATGACTGTTCAAGCTACTGAAGCGATGCAACAAATCCGTATCGTTGACCTCACAGGTAAAGTAGTTGCAACATTTGTTGGCAACGGTCTTACTCAAGAAATCAGCGTAGACGACCTCAAAGCAGGTATCTACACCATCCAAGTTGTCACAACTGCTGGTAACAGCAGCAAGCAATTTGTGAAAAAATAAGAAGTTGATTGATGAAAAGGAGGGGCTTTCGAAAGAGGCCCCTTTTTTTGTGCCTACAATCGGCGTTCTATGCGTATTTTTGCAGCATGGATCACGACATCGAACTCCGCTTTCAAAAACTTCAAAAACACCTCGAAATAGACTTCGGCCCAGGAATGGACATGTCTACATTCTTATTTTTGGTGGGCGTCAACGAACTCGGCATGGGGCACCAAACGTTTTCTAAACAACAAAAACTGGAGCTCATGCACATCGCTATTTGCACACTCTTAGAACCCTACGGCTACTACACCTTCGATGGACGCGATGCCGACCTCTGGCCACACTACACACTCAACCATCAGCTTCCGGCGCTCGACCACCAGCAACAACAACATTTGCTCAAAGAAGGGCTCTTAGATTATTTCATCAAAAATGAATATTACCATGAAATTACCGAGAGTATTTGACGTAATTTTGTAACAATGTCCGACGCTACTTTAAAACCGCCATCAAAGTTCAAAACCTACTTGGTTTTTACCAAGTTTCGCCTTTCGTTTCTAGTCATTCTTTCGGCACTGAGTGGTTATCTTTTTGCCGGCGGGCAAAACTGGCTCGAAATTACCTACCTCATGCTAGGCGGCACGCTCGTAACAGGCGCTTCTAACGGCGCCAATCAAATTTGGGAGCGCGACCTCGACCAAATCATGAACCGCACCAATCGCAGGCCTTTGCCAACAGGTCAAATGCAACTCAAAGAGGCTTACATAACTGTCATCCTCTTCCTTTTACTCGGCACCTATCTGCTTTATCTGATCAATCTCAAGTGCGCACTTCTAGGCGTTTTTGCCTTTTTAAGCTACGTCTTCATCTACACACCACTCAAGCAAATTACTCCCTGGGCGGTTTTTGTGGGTGCTTTTCCCGGTGCCATTCCTCCGTTTTTGGGCGCAATAGCCGCTACCAACTCCTTTGGATTTATCCCAGGTATTTTATTCTTTGTTCAGTTTACATGGCAATTTCCACACTTTTGGGCCATTGCTTGGGTGCTCTTCGACGACTACAAAAAAGCAGGTTTTTCTTTACTGCCTTCCAAAAGCGGTAAAGGCAAAGCTTCTGCCTTTCAAATTATGGTTTATTCGCTAGCGCTTATCCCATTTAGCCTCATGCCCTGGATCCTCGGCTGGACCGGCTATATCACGCTCATCATCGCCAGCGTCATGGGTATTTGGTTCTTTTATTTATCTTATAAATTGTACCATAGTTGTGAAACTTCCGATGCGCGTAAACTCATGTTCGCTTCGTTTGTTTATTTACCGATCATCCAATTCATTTATGTCTTTGATCGCTCAGATCGTTTTATTGAATTATTAAAAACAATGTCATGAACTACGAAAATCAAATGAACCCTGAGGTCAGGGAAAAAATGAAAAAAAACCTCGTTTACGTCGGTATTTTCAGCATCATTATGCTCTTTGCCGGGCTCACTTCTGGTTATTATGTCTCTATGGGTAAGTCTTTTTGGCTCAAATACCCAATGCCTGTTGGTTTTTACCTCAGCACACTATTTATTGCGCTCAGTTCTTTGAGTTTTTGGTGGGCCATTCAGGGTGCTAAAAAAGACAAACAAGGCCAATTGAAAGGCGCTATGGCGGCCACACTTCTTTTCGGTGCGGCATTTTTGTATTTCCAGTTCCAAGGCTACGGCCAACTCATCGAAAAAGGAGTAAATCCGGTGAACGAAATGCTTGTAGTGAACGGCCGCTACGGCGACTACTTCGAAATCAAATACAAAGGCAATTTAGTGGCAGTAGATGGCAACGAATACCTCATCGCAGGTAAACCTATCGCCGACAAAGATTTCAAAACCATTCAAGCTTATTTCAAGCAATTTGAGACCATCAATCACAACAAAGCGCTTCAAGTCCAAAAACCAAACGCCCAAATTGAACTTTTTTATAGTGGCAACCCCATTCTGATCAAAGACAAACACCTCTTTACCAATGACAGCACACAACTCGCCTACTCAGAAGAAGTGCGTTTAAGTGAACTCGCCGTTAACATTGGAGACAAGCGTGGCGATTTCTTTGCCCGTGGCACCTACGGAAAAGATTTTACCATCTATTATTCAGGCAAGGCACTCGAATACGAAGACCGCCAACTCAAATACAAAGGCACCGTACTAAAGCCACACTTACAATTAAGTGCCATGCAAGCTTCTGATTCGGCGTCAGCATATCTTTACCTCATCACCTTTGTGCATCTTCTACACGTGCTCATTGCGCTACTATACCTTACGAAAGTTGCAATTGCTTCATTTACAGGCAAGTTTTCTTCACAAAACCATTTATCACTTAGGTTGAGTAGCATCTTCTGGCACTTTTTAGGGCTTTTGTGGTTGTATTTACTCGTCTTTTTGATTTTTATTCACTAAACTTGCACAAAAATTTCTCTTAAAATGGCCGGACACTCTGCTCAACTAGACGCCAAGACACTATGGGGTGGTAAAGAATCCCCTTTCCAAACAAGTTATGGCAAACTAATGATGTGGTTCTTCCTCGTTTCGGATGCGCTCACTTTCACTGGTTTATTAATTGCTTATGGCTTTACGCGCCACGACGCCCAAGATGCTTGGCCGATTGGTGAAGAAACCTTCAACTCCATGCCTTTCTTAGGCCATGGCTATCCGCTACTTTACGTAGCCCTCATGACTTTCATTCTCATCGTATCTTCGGTTACCATGGTATTAGCTGTTGAAGCTGGTCACCGCATGGACCGCAAAGGCGTTACCAAATGGATGATCGCCACTGTTATCGGTGGTTTCTTTTTCTTGGGCTCACAGGCCTGGGAGTGGTCTCACTTTATTCACGGATCTGAATTTGGTAAAATTGAACTCAACGATGGTTCAGTAGCCATTGTGAAGGGCCATTTTGGCGAAATCAACAGTTTCACCGTCATTGAAGCAGGTAAAAAACACAAAACAGGGGCTGTCATCAAAGAAGACCTCATGCACCAATTCCAGCACGCAGCTGAGCTAGGTCATTTAGAAGCCGGTAAAATTCATTTAGCCGATGGTTCTGTTGCCAAAATCAACAAAGCGGCTGACCACGAAATGAAACTCATTATCAAAAAAGATGGAAAGCTCCACAAAGTTGGCGGGCAAGACATTACAGGCAAACAAGCTGAGAAACTCTATTACGAAGCGCTTTACTCTGGTGACAAACACCGTGTCATCTACGGTGCCAACATGAAACAAAACGAATACGGACCGCAACAATACGCTCAGTTCTTTTTCTTCATCACTGGTTTCCACGGTTTCCACGTATTTTCAGGTGTGATGATCAACATCCTTATCTTACTTGGTGTTTTGTCTGGTACTTACCACAAACGTGGGCACTACGAAATGGTTGAAAAAACTGGCTTATACTGGCACTTTGTCGACCTCGTTTGGGTCTTCGTATTTACCTTCTTTTATTTATTGTAATTCTCTGAATCAACACACAACATGGAAAGAGACGACCTCATAGAATATTCACTTCACGGGCATCACGACGATGCTAAAGGGAAACAAATTCGCTCCAAAATTTATAAAGTCACGCTTCTTCTGACGATAGTGACCATAATCGAAGTTTTTATTGGTTCGAGCATCAAGCAATCTTCAGACTGGTGGGCAGCCGTTAAAATCACCTTCATCTTGCTTACTTTACTAAAAGCGGGTTACATTGTGATGGTTTTTATGCACCTCGGAGACGAGCGCCCTTATTTGCGCAACATCATTCTGATTCCCTACTTTATTTTTGTAGCTTACCTGATTTTCATTGCCCTTGTAGAAGGCACAGCCGTAGGTCGTGTTTGGGAAACTATGTGGCAATAACCCATGGAAGAGCAAGCTGCCACCCGAAGTAAAAAGAGATCTATATTAGCACTCTCTCTGGTATTTGGACCAGCGCTCATCTTGATTTTCATGGCTACACGTGGTTGCGACCACCGCTTTAAAGAATTAGCAGATTACGGCGTGGTGAAAACACCAACCTTTTCTGTTTATAACCACAAAGGCAAGCAACAACTTTCTCTTCAAGATTACCAAGACCAAATCATACTCATCACAACCCTTCAAACCACCTGCCCGCATCAATGTGGCTTAGCTTTTTTTCCGCTGACACAAAACCTCTACAAAGACCTACGCACCAATAAGCGCAAAAAGCTCAAGCAAGTTCGGATATTATCCATTGTAGTTGACTCCCTAGGAAATCCAGTATCTGAATCAGAATTACTCGATATCCAAGACATGCTCAAAAGCAGAGTAGAGGGCTTTGACCCCGAGTTGTGGCAGTTAGTCTGCGCTGACCCAAAAATATTTTACAACCTCAGCAACAATGGTCAAAAGTTAATACACAAAGATCCTAAATACTTTGGGGGCGTATCTTACAACGAGCTCATCATGCTACTCGACAAAAGAAACCACTTACGCATGGTACTCAATGGCCATACCGAAGGCATGATCCGTAAAATGAAAGAACACCTTGCGCTTTTGATCAAACAATACGATAAGGAACGTGCTAAAAAACAACGCTAACTGGATACTCTTCAGCTTATTGTTTGCTTTGTCTTGCGCGGAGCAAAAACCTAAACCTCTTCCTTATTTAGGAAATTACGATGTCTCATATCGCCAACAAAATGGCAAAACCACCACCGACACCATCTACCAACGCATTCCTGACTTTTCTTTTTTCAACGAAGATTCTATCTTGGTTACCAATAAAAACTTCGCAGGAAATGTTTGGATCAGTGAATTCTTCTTTGCAAGTTGCCCGAGTATCTGCCCCATCATGAACACCCAACTCAAAAACGTTGAAAAAGCGCTGCAGCCTTATCAAAAAGACATCCGATACCTTTCTTTTACCATAGACCCCACCAACGATAAACCAAGCGTTCTCAAGGCATACAAAAACAAATTAGGCATCCGCAATCCAAATTGGAGCTTTCTGAGCGGCAATGAAGCCTTCACTCACCAACTGGGCATAGCACACTTTCTTATTTTTGCAGGTCGAGAAGAAGAGGCTTTGGGTGGCTACGCACACTCTGGCGCATTTACAATTGTCGATAAAAAAGGCTATGTGCGCGGTGTTTATGAAGTAGTCAAACCAGACCTCAGTGTCAACAAAAAAGAATTTGAACGGTTAATTAATGATGCACAAACCCTTTTTACTTATGAATACAACTACAAACCCCAATAAAACAGGCCTCCGCAAATGGATCATCGCGGTTTCAATTGTCATTCCTATCGCAGTAGCCGCCTTGTTCGGTATCAAAATAGACGGTGTTGATTTTTCTTTTTTACCACCAATTTATGCCTCCATCAATGGCTTAACAGCTTTGTTATTGCTTTTGGCGCTATATTTTATCAAAAATGGCAAGGTTCAACAGCACCAAAAAACCATTCAAGTGGCATTGGGCTTAAGTGTTTTGTTTTTGCTTTGTTACGTGGCTTACCACATGACTTCCGATTCTACTGTTTATGGTGACCTAGACGCAAATGGCAAATTAGATGAAATCGAACTCAATTATGTCAAATCATCAAGACTAGCTTATGTTGTCTTGCTCATTTCTCATATTTCTTTAAGTGTTGCCGTTATTCCAGTAGTACTTTTCACCTACCTACACGCCTGGGAGGGCAATTATCAAAAGCATAAAAAATGGGCCAAATTTGCTTTTCCTATTTGGTTATATGTCGCCGTTACAGGTGTAGTTGTATATTTAATGATCTCTCCGTATTATGCACATTAAATTTTACGTAACTTTCAGCTAACTAATTCAAACTATTATGGCCTATCTCCACTTACTTAGCAACCACTTCCCTATTCTCGGCTCACTCTTTGGCATCTTACTATTGGTCGTTGCACTCATCAAACCGAATCTCAAAACAACACTTAGCGCTTACCTCATTCTTTTGATTGGTGGTATCGGAGGGTTTGTTGCCTACTTCACAGGAGAGCCTGCCGAAGAAAGCATAGAGCACCTGAAGGGTATTTCGCACAAATTGATTCACGTGCACGAAGAAATGGCAGAAAATGCACTCATTTTTGTCTTTATATTAACTGCCGCAGCCATCATTGGGCTTTGGGCAGAACGCGCGCAATGGAAAAGCGCCAAAAAAATCGAGCTTTTTACGCTCATAGTGGGCATCATCGCCTTTATCTTATTTGCTTTTACAGGTTATTTAGGAGGTCATATCAGACATGGCGCATAAGCAAACAGATCCCAAACAAAACCGTTATGACAAAGCCTATTTGCGTTTAGCTGCAAGTTGGGCTATGCTTTCGCATTGTCAAAGAAAGCAAGTTGGTGCCATAATTGTCAAAGACGCCATCATCATTTCAGATGGCTACAACGGCACGCCCGCAGGCTTTGACAACTGTTGCGAAGACGACAACAACCAAACGCACTGGTATGTGTTGCATGCAGAAGCCAATGCGATTCTTAAGGTGGCGCGCTCTACCAACAATTGCAAAGACGCCACCCTATATCTCACGCATTCGCCTTGTAAAGACTGCAGCAAATTGGTGTTACAATCTGGCATCAAGCGTCTCGTTTATCAAGAAGCATACAAAGACCTCTCTGGGGTGGAGTTTCTCAAATCTGCAGGCTTAGAAGTCTCACAAATTGAAAATATCGACGATGTCTGAAGAAGGTCCTAAGCCCCTCTATTGGTTGCCCGTATTACTCACTGCCATTGCTGCACTCGGCATATGGGTTGGGAGCACACTTTTTGGAACAACCAACAACGACAGCAAAGAACTGCAAAAACTCCAGCAAATTTTTCAGGTCCTGGACCAACAATACGTAGACAAAATCAATACGGAAGAGATCTTTGAACAAACCATTTCAGAAATGCTGCACAAGCTCGACCCGCACAGCAATTACATTTCTGCCAAAAACCTCAAACTCCTCGACGAACAAACCAACGCGGCGTTTGGCGGCATTGGCGTGCGCTTCTTGCTCTTCCGCGACACAATCTGTGTTACACACGTCAATGCGCTTTCTCCGGCCTTCTTAGGAGGCTTAAAACGCGGTGACCGCATTGTTGCCATCAACGGCAAAACTGCAACTGGCAAATCCATCACCAATGAAAAGGTCATGGCCAGGCTAAAAGGCGCGCCCAACACAGAAGTAAAGGTGACGATTTACCGCAAAGGAAAAAAACTCCAAAAAACCCTCATTCGCAATACCATCCCTATTGCCACCGTTCCAAGTTATTACATGATCAACAAAGAGACCGGCTACATACAAATCAGTCAATTCTCTTTGCCAACCGCCCAAGAATTCCATACAGCTGCGCTGGCACTCCAAGCCAAAGGCATGAAAAAATTGCTACTCGATCTCCGTGGAAACGGCGGTGGCACCATGGACGCAGCTATTCAAATTGCCGATGAGTTTTTACCAAGTGGCTTGCTCATCCTCAGTTCTAAAGGCTTTCATAGCAAAGAGCAAAAATATAGAGCTACCTCGGCTGGCATCCTAGAAAAAACCAAAACGGTTGTGCTCATCGATGCGCAATCTGCCTCGGCAAGCGAAATCTTAGCTGGCGCCTTACAAGACAACGACCGCGCAAAAGTTGTGGGTCGTCGCTCTTACGGCAAAGGACTCATTCAACAAGATAAGCGCTTGAAAGACGGCAGCAACATACGCATTACCATTGCGCGCTACTACACGCCTTCTGGCCGCTCTATTCAAAGACCGTATCAAAAAGGCTATGAAGCCTACAAAGAAGACGAACAAAAAGCACTCACAGAAGAATACTTTAAACCAGACTCTAGCATTTTTGTAGATTCACTCAAATACAAAACCCGCAAAGGCCGAACCGTTTACGGCGGCGGCGGCATCATGCCCGATGTATTTATCGCCGGTGACACCTCCGGCACCTCACTCTACTTATCAGAATTGCAGTGGAATGGCGTGTTCAATGCCTTTGCTTTTGACTACCTGAATCAAAACAGTAACGCGCTTAAATTACAAGAATTTTTAACGACGTTTGAGGTCGATGAGCAGCTCCTAGCGAAGTTCACTTTATTTGCAGCAAAAGAATTTAACGTGCGCTTACAAAGAAATGAATACTTGCACAGTAAAGAAAATATCAGGCATTTGCTCAAGGCAGAAATTGCCCGGCATTTGTATTTAGAACATGGCTACTATCAGGTCGTAAACACACACGACACCGATATTCAGCGTGCACTAAAGAGCTTCTAATTTTTGCGGTCTGACAAAAAAACGGCAAAAATAATGCTCAAAATGGCCAACACTGCTGCACCAGCCCACCAAAAATTATTGTCAAATTGAGGTATAAGTAAAATCATACTGCAAGTTTATAAGTATGAATGTAAGTGGTTTAGTTGTAAAAATGTTGCCAAATGAACAAATGTGGCTAATTACTGAACAAGCGCCGAGCAGCAAAGAACAACGAGATTATTTTTAGTTTTGTTTCACCCAAGCTCGTCGATAATTTGGCCCGATCAGCAAATAAGTGCCTGGCTTCAAATTTGTTAAATCCTGATGGTTTTTTCCGGGTTGCCATTCTAAGGCCATTCTTCCACTTGTGTCTACTAATTTATAGTCGGGCAGTAATGCGGAAGGGATATATAAAACATTTACATGGAAATAAATATTGGGCTTTTCCAATGTGGGGGTCAAGCCAACAGTATTCAAATCAAAAGAATGCAGTTTTGGTGCGATAGTAAGGACCGACACAATTTGTTCTCCGGTGATAAATCCTTTATGAGCACCACTCATACAAAGCCCTTCTGTTTGTGCCAAGTTTAAGGCTGATCCGAGCTCTACGCGTTGGTAATCCGACCCAAAGAACAGATTATTCGCATTCAAAAACCTATACATAAATGCACTATAAAGACCGCTCAGCTCTTTTTTATAACCCAATAAGTAAATATGATTCGACACCTCATCTATGGCGGCGTCTGTTACCAGCCCATTGACATAAAAAGAATCGCGAGGGCTCAACACGAGTGTGTCTTGCCAGTTGCATGGCAATACATAATGCCGCGTCCAGAGATTTTGCCAGTTCTTAGACAAAAGATGTAGAGAGTCTTGCCAATAGAACATCGCCTCACAGTCATAATTATGCGCATTGATGGGCAAAGATTGTGCGGGTTGGTCGGCAAATTTAAAGGTCAATTTCTGTGCAGAAATTGAAGTTGCAGTTGGGAGTATGTCAGTTCTATCAATTCGGTAGATGTCTAGAGTTGATCTATTGCCCGCATTATTGCCGATGTCGCCAATAAATAAAGCATCTTGGCTAAGGGCGAGCGCCTCCCAATCTAAATTGAGTGCATTGGCAATTGGCCAGCTTTGTAAATATTGGCCATCGGCACCGCGCACCGCGTGTAAAACGGGCTCATTACCACTGTCATTGATAGATAAAATCGTATCATTTAAAAAAGCGAGGCCCGATGTTTCGTTGTTTACATAACTCAGATTAGCCACCAAAGATGGCGAATAAGAAATAGTGCCCAAATCTATGCCTTGGGCAGAAATGATCCGTAAAAGGAATACAAAAGCAAAGACAGCTACGCTTCTCATTTAAAGAGCTTGGATGGCCAATTTTCTGCTTCTTGTGCAGTGATTAAGTCGAGCTCAAGTAGGGTTTCTACAGTAGTTTGAATAGCGGTTTGATCCATCTCCACCTCTCTTGACCATTCAGTTTGCTTTAACCAGGCGGTCACTTCACCTTGTTTAAGGGCATAACGCCAGGCGAGAACTTCTGCGGTGTCGGGCGCCACTTTCAATTGAGTTGCACGCTCTTGGATAATGCTGATGATAGCGCTCATTAAGTCTTCTTCTTTTGCCAACACCTCATTTCTGACAGCAATGACAAAACACGGCCACGGCGTATACACCTCGCCTATTCGCTTGCATTTTCCTTGATCAACAAAGGGCTGTGTCGTATATTTTTCCCAGAGAAAACCCTGTGCTTCGCCGTGGTTGAGGGCCCAAAGACCTCCATAAACATCGCCCACAACATTAAAAGACAAGGCGTCTGGCTCCCATCCTTCGCGCTGCGCCAGCACATAACTCATTAAGTGAGACCCCGAACCCTCTCGAGAAATCGCAAAAGTAGCGCCATCTAAATCTGTTAATTGGTTCAAAGATTGGTGCGTTGGTACATGAATGCCCCAACAAAGCGGGCTCTGCACATACACCGCTATTATTTTAGCCTCTAGCCCTTTTAAAATGGCTCGGGTAATGCCCTCCGTAAGCAGCACAGCGATGTCGAGTGTGCCGGCCTGCAAGCCTTTGATCATTTGACCGGTACCACCGGTCATATCAGACCAATGTAGTTCTACACCCGCGTCTCTAAACTTTCCTTCTTCAATGGCCAGGCGCCAAGGTAAATTAAAGTGTTCTGGCACACCGCCTATTTTAAAACGTTTCATGCTTCTTGATTGAAATACTGTCTGTCGGACAAATTCTTGTAATGGCCCCCTAATTCGAGGAGTTCTTCGTGCGTCCCTTGTTCAATAATTTGGCCTTTTTCCATGACAATAATGCGGTCTGCCTTGCGGATCGTAGACAAGCGGTGGGCGATTACTATAGATGTTCTGCCTGCAGTTAGCTTGTCTGTTGCGCGTTGAATCATGAATTCACTTTCGCTATCTACGCTTGAAGTGGCCTCATCTAAAATGAGCAAAGAAGGCCGATACACGTAGGCTCGGATAAAAGCCAACAATTGCCGTTGCCCTGTAGAGAGCGTGCCGCCTCTTTCACCAATTATGTGCGCATACTGATCGGGCAAAGCACTGATGAAGTCGTGCGCACCAACTTCTTTGGCCGCGTTGATCACTTGCTCAAGAGAGATGGAGGGGTCTCCGAGCGTAATGTTGTTGAAAACGGTATCTGAAAACAAGAAAACATCTTGCAAAACAATCGCAATATTCTTGCGCAACGTTTGCAATTCAATTGCTTCAATTGGCACCTCTCCAATTAAAATTTGACCCGATTGATGCTCGTAAAATCGGCCCAATAAATTGACAAGCGTTGTTTTGCCTGAACCTGTTGCGCCCACAATAGCTACGGTCTTGCTATATTGAATTTCCAAATTGAGGTCGGTAATGATGGATTGGCCCTCTACGTAAGAAAAGTTGACGCCCGAAAAGCGCAAATTTTGATTGAAATCTACTTCCGTTAAATGTCCTTTGTCTTGAACGTCTGTTTGCTCGTCGAGTACGGCAAATATGCGCTCAGCCCTTACCGTTCCGCGTTGTAAGATATTGAATTTGTCTGCCAACATGCGAATAGGACGATACAACTGACTGATCCAAAAGACAAATGCAAACAATTCGCCGAACATATTGCCCACCTCTTGTTCGGTCTTACCTGCCGCTTGAAGCGCTCCCCAAACCAGCAAAGAAGCGATAGAAAGCGAACTCAATAATTCGACAAACGGAAAGAAAATAGAGTTGGCCCAAACCGCTTTAATGTGCGCCGCGCGGTGCTCTGAATTGATTTGCTCAAAGTGGCTGGCCTCTTGTGGTTGGCGGTTAAAGAGCTGCACCAAACTCATGCCTGTAAGGCGTTCCTGAACAAAAGTATTGAGCTTGGTTACCGCCTGTCTTTCTTGCTGAAAAGAGGATTTCATGGCGCGGGCAAAAAGACGCGTTGCCCATATCAATAGTGGAACAGGAATCAAGGTCATTAAAGCCAATTGCCAATCGGTCAAGAACATAAACAAAATGATGAGGACCAAAGAAAGTAAATCTGCAGCGATGTCCATCATGCCTGAAGAGAAGACTTCTGTGATGGCTTCCATATCTGACACAACTCTGGTCACCATTGCGCCCACGGGGTTTTTATCAAAATACGCCACGCGCAACTTCATGAAGTGCCGAATGACTTTTTGACGCAAATCTCGGATGACCGACTGCGCTAATAAATTAGAAAAGTACGTACCAACAACTTGTAATGCAGCTTCTGACAAAAGCATAATGAGCACCAACAAAGAACCCAATAACAACATGTTTGGGTCTTTGTCCTTGAGCAGATACCGATCGATGAGTTGACCTATAACATAGGGCCTTGAAGGAGAAAGGGCGGCTAATAAAATCGTGGCGCTAATGGCTACAACTAGGTATTTTTTGTAAGGCTTGGCAAAGCTGAAAAGGCGTTTGAACAAGGAATATTGTAGCTTTTGACTCATTGTGTTACAAAATTAGTTCTTAATTCCTTACCTTTGCATCCAATTTTAAGTATCGTGGGCGTAAAAATCTTTGCAGGCAGGGCTTCCGAACAACTCGCAGCCAACATCGCTAAATCATTTGGTGCAGCTCTTGGCGACGTCAAGGTAAGCGTTTTTTCTGATGGAGAATTCCAACCCTCTTTCGAAGAAACAGTTAGAGGTCAGGATGTATTCATCGTCCAATCCACCATGCCCCCAACCGAAAACTTATTTGAACTCCTATTGCTCATAGATGCCGCCCGTCGCGCTTCTGCACGCAAAATCATTGCCGTTATTCCTTACTTCGGCTTTGCGCGTCAAGACCGCAAAGACAAGCCAAGGGTAGCTATTGGTGCTAAATTAGTAGCCAATATGCTCATGGCTGCAGGCGTAGACCGCATCATAACCATGGACCTCCACGCCGACCAAATTCAAGGCTTTTTTGAAGTCCCTGTAGACCACCTCTTTGCATCTACCCTCTTCTTTCACCAAATTGACAGCCTAGACAACGAAAACCTTGTGGTTGCAGCCCCTGACGCAGGAGGTGCCAAACGCGCTAATTCTTACGCTAAAAAGCTCAATTGTGGTTTGGTGCTTTGTCATAAAAACCGTAAAAAAGCAAATGAAATTGCCGAAATGACCGTCATCGGTGATGTCGCTGGCAAAGACGTCGTGATCATCGACGATATGTGCGACACCGCCGGAACACTCACCACTGCAGCTGACTTGCTCATCGAAAAAGGCGCCAAAAGCGTGCGCGCATTCACTACACATGCTGTATTGAGCGGGCCTGCCTTCGAACGCATTGCCGCTTCTAAACTCACCGAACTCATCGTTACCGATACCATTCCACTCCAAAAACACAGCGACAAAATTCGCGTGGTGAGTGTTGCCGACCTCTTTGCAGATGTCATAAAGCGCTTGGTCAACAACGAATCGATCAGTTCACATTTTGTAATCTCTTAAATAAATATATAACATGAAAACAGCACATTTGAGCGGTTCGCTCCGAGCGAACGTAGGGAAGAAGGATGCTGCGGCTTTGCGTAATGCAGGCCTGGTTCCTTGTGTGCTTTACGGTCAAGGTGAGCAAACTCACTTCTCAGTAAAGCGAACAGCAATTGACAAAATCGTATTTTCTCCTGATGTATTTCAGGTTGCCCTCGACATCGAAGGCAAAAAAGCGCTTGGTATCATTCGCGAGTTGCAACAACACCCGACTAAAGACACCATCCAACACGTTGACTTCTACGAACTCGACGAAAACAAAGAAGTACGTGTCAAATTGCCAGTTCGCATCACAGGTTCTTCTCGTGGTGTAATGGCCGGAGGTAAACTCATGACCGTTTTCCGCCAATTGGAATGTATTGGTTTGCCAGGCGCATTGCCTGATGCTATCACGCTAGACATTACCAAACTACGCATTGGTCAGTCTATTCGTGTGAACACCATCGAAATTCCTGGTGTACAATTCCTAGACCCAGCAAACGCAGTAGTTGTTTCTGTCAAAATGGCTCGTGGCGCTGTTAAAGGTGCTGACGCCGCAGATGACGAAGAAGACGAAGAAGACGAAGCATAGTCTTTTAATAGAACAAATTAAAAACCGTCCTTGTGGCGGTTTTTTTTTGTCACTTTTCTTCTTTAAATTCGTTCAAATAAGATATGGCCAGCCCAAGAACCCTCATTATTATCCCCACCTATAACGAACGCGAAAACATTTCCAAAATGGTTTCGGCAGTTATGGATCTGCAACAGGGTTATCATATCCTCTTTATCGACGACAACTCCCCTGACGGCACGGCCGCTCAAATTGAAGCACTTATGGAAAAATTTCCTGCGGTTTTTCTTGAAAAAAGACCCGGTAAATTAGGGCTTGGAACTGCCTATATACATGGTTTCAAATGGGCCCTAGACCGCGACTACACTTATATCATCGAGATGGACTGCGATTTCTCGCACAACCCCAATGACCTTCCCCGCTTGGTCAAAGCCTGTGAAGACGGCGCCGACTGCGCTATTGGTTCTCGTTATGTGCGTGGCGGAAAAGTCAGAAATTGGCCCCTTAAGCGCATCTTAATGAGCTATTTTGCCAGCGTTTATGTGCGCCTCATTCTTTTGATCAATATCAAAGACACTACCGCAGGCTTTAAATGTTACCACCAAAAAGTACTCGCACAAATTCCATTGGCTCGCATCCCTTTCAAGGGTTATGCCTTTCAAATCTGCATGAAATATGCAGCTGTTCAACTTGGTTTTAAAGTCAAAGAAATTCCGATCACTTTTGTAGATCGAGTTGTAGGCGAATCCAAAATGAGTAAAGGTATTTTTAAAGAAGCATTTTTCGGTGTTTGGCAAATGCGCAAAATGAAATGGAAATAAACAAGACATGAAAACGATCATCAAGAATGGCACTATCGTCAATGAAGGCAAAAGATTTACGGCCGATATTTTGATTGCTCATGGCCGAATCGAAAAAATTGCTGAACAAATCTCAGTTGCTGAAAAAGTACAAGAAGTAGACGCAAGTGGCCTTTTCATTTTACCAGGTTGCATTGATGACCAAGTTCACTTTCGCGAGCCCGGCCTTACCCATAAAGGCAATATCTATACTGAATCTCGCGCTGCAGTTGCCGGCGGCATCACTAGCTTCATGGAAATGCCCAACACGGTGCCCAACGCACTCACCCAAGATTTACTCGAAGACAAATACCAAATAGCTGCCCAGAATGCTATTGCCAACTACTCCTTTTTTATGGGGGCCTCCAATGACAATTTGGAAGAAGTGCTGCGCACAGACACCTCCAAAATTTGCGGCGTCAAGGTTTTTATGGGTTCTTCAACAGGCAATATGCTTGTCGATAAAGAAAGTGTCTTAGAGGGTTTGTTTTCACGTGTAGGGGCACTCATTGCTACTCACTGCGAAGACGAGCACACCGTTCGAGCGAATCTTGCGGCTTTTCAAGAAAAATATGCCGATCAAATTCCGGTCAGTGCGCACCCCCTCATCAGAAATGAAGAAGCCTGTTATTTATCCTCTTCCAAAGCCGTGGCGCTTGCACACAAATTTGGGGCGCGTTTACACGTTCTTCATATTTCAACAGCTAAAGAAACGGCTCTTTTCGAAAATACGCTGCCGCTCGCACAAAAGAAAATTACCGCAGAAGCTTGTATCCATCATTTATGGTTCAGTGATGCAGACTACGCCTCAAAGGGCAACCTCATCAAATGGAACCCCGCTGTAAAATCTGCTTTGGACAGAGAAGGTATTTGGGCGGCTCTTTTAGATAATCGCATTGACGTCGTGGCCACAGACCACGCCCCTCACACCTTAGCAGAAAAAGCACAAGGCTATAGCTCAGCGCCATCTGGTGGTCCGCTTGTTCAACATGCGCTTTTGGCCATGCTAGATAAAGTCAATGAAGGAAAAATATCCCTTGAACGCGTCGTCGAAAAAATGGCCCACGCGCCAGCCACCTTATTTCGGATCAAAGAACGAGGTTACATTCGCGAGGGTTATGCGGCCGATTTAGTTCTTGTAGCGCCCACGCCAGACAAGCCTGTCAATAAAGCAGACTTGCTATACAAATGCGGTTGGTCTCCATTTGAAGGGCATCAATTTGCCAACCACATTCATAGCACTTACGTCAACGGCAACTGTGTTTATACTGACGCAAAAATTATCGAACAACATTTAGGCGAACGACTTCTATTTATCCCCCGATGAAATTTACCCCGCTGCTTTGTTGCTTTATATTACTCAGCGCTTGCCAACAGCAAAACGTTCCGAAAGGCATTCTTCCTCTTGCTCAAATGCTGCCATTAGTAGAAGAAATTACTTTGTTAGAAACTCATTTTCAGAGCAGATATGGTGTGCCCAGTCAATACAAAGAAGCCTTGGACCTTTCTGTCAAAAGAATTTTCAAGAAAGCGAGTTGCTCTAAAGCTACTTTCGAAAAGAGTCTGAAATATTATGCGGCTCATCCCGAGCTACAACAAGAACTCAATGAGCAACTGCTTACTGAATTAAGCAGAAAGATTCGTTGAGCAGCTAAAAACTATGGTGTTTTGACGCCACTTCTTGCTGTAGAAAGTAACTGGCTTTTTGATCAAATACGTGCGGCGCTTCTGAAGTGAAGTAAACAGTGTTGGCTTTTTTTGAAAGTCGTTTGTCCATGTCTGGATGTGCAACTAAATACGCTTTAAGTTTTTCTGCAACTATGCCGCCTTGTGCAACTACTTGAACAGCCGGGCCAACCAACTTCTCGATATGATTTTTCAACACAGGATAATGCGTACAAGCTAATAAAATCGTATCAATAGCTGCGTGCTGTTTCATGATTGTTTCTACATCTTCAGCGATGAATAACTGACCCGCCTCGTGCGCGTATTGTTGGTTTTCTATAAGCGGAACCCACATAGGGCAGGCATGTTGATGCACTTCTACATGCGGCGAAAACTTAGCCAACTCAATTGGGTAAGAACCAGAATTGATGGTGCCAACCGTTCCTAAAATGCCCACATGCCCGCTTTTGGTGCGTTCTCCGAGCACTTCGGTGCTTGGCCTGATAACGCCAAGAACGCGGTTGTTTGGGGCCAACAAGGGAAGGTCTTTTTGTTGGATGGTGCGCAGCGCCTTTGCTGAAGCCGTATTGCACGCTAAAATAACCAATGGACAGCCTTGGTCAAATAAAAACTTAACCGCCTCTAAAGTGAATTCATACACGACATCAAACGAACGATCTCCATATGGCGCGCGTGCGTTGTCACCGAAATATAAGAAGTCGTGCTGGGGAAGTTGAGCGCGCAGCTCAGCCAATACAGTTAGCCCGCCGTAGCCAGAATCAAAAACTCCAATTGGACCTAATCGTTGCATATATCAAAACTAACGAAAAAAGGGCAACCAATGGCTGCCCTTTTCTGTTGTATAAGATGATGTTAGTTCTTCGGCATTGCAGCATCAAGAATCAACAACTCAACAATAACTTCCTTAGTAATGTCTAAACTGGCTTTAGAATACATGGCAGACGAAACATCAATGACGTAGTCCAATTTTTGACGCTCCGCAATGGTAGCAATAGCCGTCTGAACATTTTTTAATATGGGGCCATTGAGCTCTTCACTTCTTAACTGGAGGCCTTCTTCTAAAGAAGCTTGCGTGGCCTCAAGCATTTGTTGCTTTTGCATCAAACGACCTTCGATGATTTGACGTTCTGCAGGAGATTTACTCGCTTGGTTTACTGTATAATCCTGATACGCTTTCTGAAAATCGGCATCCATTAATTGCAATTCTTGCATGCCTGAAGTTTTCATGGAGTCTAGCTTTTTAATCGCTTCTTTGCGAGAAGGCAAAGTATCGAGTAATTTTTGAGAATCAACATGTCCGATTTTAGTCTGAGCAAAAGTGCTGAATCCGATGACAACAAATAGCCCGAGTATTACATTTTTCATTTTTATATTTATTTAGTTATTCCCATTTCTTCGAGCACCTCATCTGAGATGTCGAACTCTTTTTCTGCGTAAAGCAAATTGCTTTGGTTGGCTTTGTCAAAGACAAAAGCATAACCCTCTCTTTTAGCGACTTTTTTCATTGAAGTGAATACGCGATCTTGTATTGGTTTGATCAACTCTTGACGTTTTTGAAAGTAATCGCCCTCTGTACCAAAATGTTGGGTCTGAAGGTCGATGGCTTCTTGCTCGAGTTTTTCTATTTCAATTTTTCTTTTTTCTCTTTCCTCTTTTGGAAGGAGCACTTCTTCGCGGTCATAATTACTTTTCAAGTTTTTAATGGTCGCGTAGCGGTCTTCGATTTCTTTGGTCCAGCGTTCGGCCATTTTGTCGAGCCGTTCTTTGGCTTCTGCGTACTCTGGAACATTTTCGAGGATGTAATCGGAGTCTATGAAAGCGTAGGTCTGCGCACTGACAAATTGCATGCCAAAAACCAATAAAAGAAGAGCAAGGTATTTCATGTTTTTAATTTGCGTGCTTAGAACGACGAAGTTACCAATTTATTGTTAATGCTACAATTCTCCGAGGTTCATCCCGATTGTAAATGTCAATTTAGGATAATAACCTTTGGCTTTGATATCTACGTCAGAACCTTTTCCGAAACCACTTGCCCACGCGTCCATTTGGTCGAAACCCAAACCGTAATCAAGGCCCAACATTCCAAACATTGGTAAAAAGACACGGATACCAACACCCGCTGTGCGTTTGACATTGAACGGGTTGAACTTATCAAAACTTGGGTAGGTATTGCCCGCTTCTAAGAAAGATAAGGCATAAAAAGTTGCTTGCGGATTGAGTGAAATTGGATAACGCAGCTCTAAGGTGTATTTTGCTACAATTGGATCGCCGCCAGAAGAAGAAATCGTTTGGTCCTCGTAGCCACGTAAAGCGATGATTTCACGTCCGCCAATTTGGTTGGCGCCCATACCTGTAAGGCCACTGCCGCCCATAATAAAACGGTCAAAAGGAGAAATCCCTTTAGCTTTGTTGTAGGCACCCATATAACCAAATCCAAAGCGCGACATCAAGACGAGTTTTTTGTCGGCCGTCAAAGGTGTATACCACTCACCTGTAAACTTCAATTTGAAATACTCCAAGTACTTGTAGCGGTCTTGCTGCGTCATGCTTGAATAGTCTTTTTCAGGACCAAACATAGAGTATGGAGCCGTTGCTTTGGCAGAAAAGGTAAAGTTGGAGCCATTTTGAGGATAAATTGGCGCACTTACCGAGCTGCGTTGCAAGGTGTATTTAAGGGAGATGTCGTTGGCGTAACCATTCTGGAAAAGCGGAAAAAATGAATAATTCTGTACATCGTAATACTGGTAAGAAAGCTCATAATTGGCTACAAAATAATCATCTGGCCATTTTTTGCGGCGGCCCATGGCCACACCAGCTCCTGAAATAGAAATACCGTTGTAGGCAGCGTTGGTGCGCAATAAGCCATTTGTAGAAATCGAAGAATTAGTGACGTAAAAAGTGAGGGAGTTTGGTTTCTTGCCGCCCAACCATGGTTCGGTGAAAGAGAAGTTATAACCTTGATAAAAACGACCTGTGGATTGGGCGCGAATAGTGAGGCGCTGGCCGTCGCCGCCAGGTAGTGGGCTCCAGGCGTCTTTCTTAAAGAAGTTTTTGGTGGAGAAATTGTTGAAAGACAAGCCAAGCGTACCGATAATACGACCAGAAGTGTTTGGTCCGGCGCCGCCGTAGCCTCCAGAAAGTTCAATTTGATCACTTGACTTCTCTGCAACAACGTATTCGATGTCTACGGTTCCATTTGCCGGATTCGGTTTTGGATTCACTTGAAAACCTTGCTCATCAAAGTAGCCGAGTTGGGCCAACTCGCGTTGGGTGCGCATGATGTCGGCTTTGTTGAAGAGGTCGCCGGGCTTGGTGCGGATTTCTCGCAAAATGACGTGGTCGTTTGTTTTGGTGTTTCCTCGAATAGTAACCGTACCAATATGCGCCTCTTTGCCCTCAATTAAACGCACTTGGTGATTGATTTTGTTGTCTTTAACACCTGTTTCTACAGGAGATATTTGGAAAAACAAATAGCCGCGGTCCATGTATAGCGAAGAGATATCGCGGCCGTCGCCATTGCCATATAAGCGCTGATTAAATAAGTCTTTGTTGTAAAGGTCGCCAGCTTTGATACCCAAAACGGTGTCCAGAAAGCTCGAGCGGTATTTTGAGTTGCCTATCCATTCGATATCGCCAAAATAGTATTTATCACCTTCGCTGATCTCAATGCGAATTTTCATGTTCTTGTCATCGAGCATAAAAACAGAATCTTTTACAATGGCGGCGTCTCTAAGACCTTCGGCATTGAATTTAGAAAGCAATGCGGCTTTGTCAGTTGCATAGCTGCTCTCTGTGTATTTAGAGCGCTTGAATAGCCGCTGCGGACCCTTTTGCTTGGTGTCTTTCATGGCCATTTTCAACTTCCAGAGAGGAACCGATGTAACCCCTACAAATTCGATTTCTTTAATGCCCACTTTAATGCCTTTGTCTACCTGGATTAGGAAGATTTCGGAATTATTGATTAAGGTATCGAGTTGGCGATTGATTTGAACTTTAGCGTGATAAAAACCCTTGTCGCGGTAGTAACTTCTGATTTTGCTATTGGTTTCAAAAACCAAGTTTTCGGTGATGGTTTTGCCGGCATATAATGAAATCTCTTCTCTTAGTTTGTCGGCTTCACGTTTATTTACCCCCACAAATCTAAACTTAGAAAGTTTAGGTCTTGGGCTCAATTCTATGACCAAATAAACAATGCCCCCCAACTCTTTCTCCGCATAAATAGCCACATCTGAAAACAAGCCTTCTGCCCAAAGGCTTTGAATTGCTTTGTTGATCTGCTGGCTGGGCAAGGTGATTTTTTGGCCTGTGCGCAAACCCGCAATGAGTTTGATTGCTTGGTGATCGTAGTTGTCCGCGCCCACAACGCGCACCGGACCAATCTCAAAAGTTTGGGGGTTGGCATAATCAAACGCCAAACCACCCAACGTATTTGGCGGTTGGGCCAGCGCTAAACCCGCGCTAAAAAGCATTAAAAAAAAGAGTATTTTATTCATTTATTGGTTTGAATTTGTTCAGATAGCTGCCCAAAACGCCGCTCCCTCTTCTGAAAAACCACAATGGCATCTATAAATGCATCGCGGCGGAAGTCGGGCCAATGGGTGTCTGTGAAAAGCAACTCTGTGTAAGACAATTGCCAGAGTAAAAAGTTACTGATTCGGCATTCTCCACTTGTGCGAATGAGTAATTCTGGATCTGGAATATCTTTGGTGTGCAGCAAACCCGAAAAAGTTTGTTCATCGAGTGCAGCCCTTGAAAGCTGGCCATCTTCAATAAGCTGATGGGCCGCCAGAGCCGCTTTGAGTATTTCCTGACGGGCAGAATAATTAAGTGCCAATATAAGGGTCAATGAGGTGTTGTCTTTGGTGCGCTCCATTGCCGATAGCAAAGACTGATAACAGTTGCCTGGCAAACCTTGGATGTCTCCAATTGTATGTAGCCGAACTCCATTCGCATGCATTTCATCTACTTCATTGGCAATTGCATCGACCAATAAATTCATAAGACCCTCTACCTCATCACTCGGGCGGGCCCAATTTTCGGTAGAAAAAGCATACATGGTTAAATAAGATACGCCGAGTTCACGCGCGGTTTTGATCACTTCTTTGACAGATTCTACACCAGCAGCATGGCCAAATAAGCGTTGCTGACCTTTATTTTTAGCCCAGCGCCCATTGCCATCCATGATGAAAGCAACGTGGCGGGGAATCTTTTGAAGATCGAGGTTATCTAAGGTGCTCATTTAATCAAACGAAAATACGTAATCTTTTGCGGAATATTCATAAAAAAAGGGAGTGGTCAGACCAATCCCTTTTTGTGTAATGCTTTGTTTCACTTACTCAGCTAAAACAATTAACTTTTGGTTGTTGAGTTCAGCTACACCACCTTTGATTTGAACACGGACTAAATTGCCAGAAACAGCAAGGTGATCATTTGGTTCAACGGTTTGGTTGGTTTCGAAACACAACTCCCCTTTTTTCAATGAAGAAATGATAGGGGCGTGGTTGTTAAGGACTTGAAAAACACCATCTAGGCCAGGTAAACTGACGCTATTCACCTCTCCTTTGTAAAGGCTGGCTTCTGGTGTGATGATTTCTAATATCATGATTACGCTTCTGCTAACATTTTTTCTCCGGCTGCAATCACGTCTTCGATTCCTCCTTTGAGGTTGAAGGCAGCTTCAGGGTACTGATCAAATTTACCGTCTAAGATGTCATTGAACGCCTTGATGGTATCTTGGATATCGACAAGCACACCAGGTAAACCGGTAAATTGCTCAGCTACGTGAAATGGTTGAGACAAGAAACGTTGTACACGACGCGCGCGATGAACAATCATTTTATCTTCTTCAGAAAGTTCATCCATCCCTAAGATGGCGATGATATCTTGAAGTTCTTTGTAACGCTGCAAAGTGATTTTTACACGTTGTGCGCAATTGTAATGCTCTTCACCGACAATCTCTTGGGTGAGGATACGCGATGTAGAATCTAGTGGGTCTACCGCAGGATAAATTCCTAGTTCGGCAATTTTACGAGACAATACAGTAGTTGCATCTAGGTGGGCAAATGTGTTTGCTGGTGCTGGATCGGTAAGGTCATCGGCAGGCACGTATACCGCTTGAACCGAAGTAATAGAACCATTTTTGGTAGACGTAATACGCTCTTGCATGGCGCCCATCTCAGTAGCCAAAGTTGGTTGGTAACCAACTGCAGATGGCATACGACCAAGAAGTGCAGATACTTCTGAACCAGCTTGGGTAAAGCGGAAGATGTTGTCAACGAAGAAAAGGATATCCTTTCCTTGGCCTTCTCCGTCTCCATCGCGGAAGTATTCGGCAATTGTAAGACCTGAAAGCGCCACGCGAGCACGTGCTCCGGGAGGCTCGTTCATTTGACCAAATACAAATGTTGCTTTAGATTCTTTTAATTCGTTGAGGTCAACTTTAGAGAGATCCCAGCCACCTTCTTCCATGGAGTGCATAAATGCCTCGCCATATTTGATAATGCCAGACTCTAACATCTCGCGAAGCAAGTCGTTGCCTTCTCGGGTACGCTCACCTACACCTGCAAATACAGACAAACCACCGTGTCCTTTTGCAATGTTGTTGATTAATTCTTGAATAAGTACTGTTTTACCCACACCTGCACCACCAAAAAGACCAATTTTACCGCCTTTTGCATAAGGCTCGATAAGGTCGATTACTTTGATACCTGTGAAAAGGATTTCAGTTGCTGTAGACAATTGATCAAATTTCGGGGCCTCGCGGTGAATAGGCAAACCGTTGATGTTGTCCATGGCGTTGATGCCGTCAATAGCTTCACCAACCACATTAAACAAACGACCCTTGATGCGATCTCCTGTAGGAACTTTGATTGGAATGCCTGTTGAGATGACTTCCATTCCGCGTGTAAAACCATCGGTTGAGTCCATCGAAATGGCGCGAATGGCATTTTCTCCAACGTGTGCTTGAACTTCCAAAACCACACGAGTGCCGTCAGTTTTGTATACTTCCAATGCATCATAAATATTGGGTAGCGCTGTTCCGCGCTCGAATCTTACGTCCACAACTGGACCGATTACTTGAGAGATTTTTCCTTTGATTGATGACATCATTTGTCTTTTAAATTCGGGCACAAATATACGAGATTTTATTTGAATTATTTGAGTCCAGCCCAAAATTATTTTGTGTTGGACTTACTGGGTCCTGCGCATTAAAAATCTGACAGGGAAATAAGTAAATATAAAAGCCAATGTGCTGGAAGCGAAGAGTATGCTTATAAAGTCTTTCGCTTTAAAAACGATTGGAAAAGGCACGTTTGCACCCGGCACAATTAACCAACCGAAATATTGCTGACACCAACAAATAAACAAGCCGAAAATCAAACCGAGAGAAATCCCTAAAAAAGACAGCAGCAGGCCCTCGAAAAAGAAAATCTGAAAACGATTTTGTGACGTCATGCCCAGGGCTTTCAAAATTTGCAAGTTCGCTTGTTTTTCATTGATGAGCATTGTGAGCGTAGCAATCAAATTAAACGAGGCCAAAACGAAAACAAATAATAATATGATAAAAACCACCAAGCGTTCTGAACGACTTGTTTTATATATCAGTTCGTTCTTTTCTAATTGCGTTCTCACCAAAAAGTTCGGGCCCACCAATTTCTTAATGCTATTTTGAATAGCTTGCAAATCCATATTTGGGTTTGTATAAATATGGATTCTTGTTATGGCGCCCTCTTGATTAAAAAGCTGGCTCGCTGCGTTGTAGTCCCAGAGTAAAGAATTGCTATTGAGCTCTTGATTGTAGTTCAACGCACCCGCAACATCAATAGGTTGAATGTGAAATGGCATTTTTCCTAGCTTCATTTTCATGTTGCTTTTAGGCGCATACATTTGAATGTTGTTTTGCTCGGAACCCAAACCTAGTTTTAATTTTGAAAAAACATCAGCGCCCAAAAACACGTAGCCCGGATTGTTTAAAACATCAGCGCCTACTGCATTGATCAAGTGTTGGCTGACCTTTGCACGCTTCATAAATTCGGCATCAACCGCATGCATATTGGCGTTGATCCATCTTTGATTTTTGCGCAGCACCACCAACTCCTCAAGTTCTTTGCTAAAAGCCTCTACACCATTTATAGCTTGCAGCTTTTCGAAGTCTATTTGACGCAGAAAATAGGTTTTTCTGCTTTGGTGTTGAATAGTGATCGGCGCATCAAAAGAAGTATATAGTTTTGAAATCATTTGTTCAATGCCATTAAAAGCCGACAATAAAATGACCATTGCAGCCGTACAAACAGCAATGCCTACCACTGAAATTCTTGAAATAATGCTCACTATCGAGCGTTTCGAACGACTAAAAAGGTAACGTTTTGCTATGTAAAGCGCGGTCTTAATCGCTTATTTCTTGAGAAGTTCGTCAATCTTGATTGCGTAGTCAAGGGAGTCGTCGATGTGGAAAACCAAGTCGGGAATTTTGCGGAGGTTTTTGAGTCGTCTGCCCACCTCTAAGCGAATTTTGCCTCGGTTGGCTTGAATGTTTTCCAAAACAACTCCTTTTTCGGGGCCCGCAAAAACACTCAAGTAAATTCTCGCTAAGCTCAAATCTGAAGTGATGCGCACGACGGTGACTGAAACCATTGCTCCCAAACAAATTTCTGCGGCTTCTTTTCGAAAAAATGCGGCTAGCTCAGCCTGAATAACGGATTCTATTTTTTGCTGACGGATTGAACTCATGTTGCAAAGGTAAGAATACTTGTAGAGGAAGCCCCCATCTAAACAAAAATGTATCTTTGTATCAATGTCTTACTACAAAGAAATATACAACTATACCTTTAAGTACAAAGGGCTGGCTTGGACTACCATTCTATTCAATTTACTGTTTGTAGTGTTCAATTTACTCTCTTTGGTGTTGTTTGTGCCTGTTTTACAATTGATTTTTAAAACCAACGAAGAGCTTGCCAAGGTAGCCCCTCCCCAATTTGAAGGTGGCCTTTCCGGAATTGTAAATTATGTCAAAGACGCCTATAATTTCGAGATGTATTCCTTGGTCAAGGCCGACCCAAAAGGCGCGCTTCTATTTGTTTGCGTCAGTGTTTTTCTGGCCTTCTTATTGAAAAATATTTTTAGATATGGTGCCGTTTGGACCCAATCAAAAATCAGAATGTCTGTTGTGCGCGATGTGCGCGGCGCATTATTTGAAAAGTCGCTGCGCTTGCCGCTTGCTTATCACAGCAATGAAAAAAAAGGCGACCTCATGGCGCGTATGAACAGCGACGTCAATGAAATTGAAGTAGCGGTAGTTAGTTTGCTCGAACTTATTTTTCGAGAACCGCTGGCTATTATTATCAATTTACTGACCCTCATTTACATGAGCCCGCAACTCACCCTCATCTCATTGTTTTTGTTGCCGGTCTCCGCTTTTGTCATTTCAAAAATCGGTAAAAGCCTGAAACGAACAGCCCAAAAAACGCAAGAACAATTGGGTTTTTTATATGCCTCCATGGATGAAAACTTAGGTGGTGTTCGGGTCATCAAAGCCTTCAACGCCATCCGTTTCATTTCAGATTCATTCGGGCAAAAGAATGACCAACACCAAAAACTCGCCACACGCGTTTTTAGAAAGCGAGACCTTTCTCCTTTAGTCAATGAAACCCTGGGCGCCACCGTACTATTAGCCTTGGTTTATTTTGGTGGGCGCCTCATTTTGAATGGTGCGCATATTGGACTGAGTGGCGAAGTCTTTTTGACATACATCATTGTTTTCTCTCAATTTCTAAGGCCTATCCAAAGCGTGTCTAATAACATGGCCAACATGACCAAAGCACAGGCTTCTCAAGACCGCATCAATAGTCTTTTACATGCAACAGATACAGTTACAGACAAGGTCAACTGTATTGACGTCAAACAATTTGAAAACGAAATCACCTTTCAACAAGTAGATTTCTCTTATCAAGAACAACCTGTTCTTCAACAAATAAATTGGGTGGTCAAAAAAGGGAGCTTAGTGGCTATTGTTGGTGAATCCGGGAGTGGTAAATCCACACTCATGGATTTATTACAGCGTTTTTATGACGTCTCGAGCGGCGCGATCACAATTGATGGCCTTGATATTCGGGACATGAGTTTGGTCTCGCTGCGCAACCTAATTGGCGTGGTAAGTCAGGAATCCATCTTATTCAATATGAGCGCGGCGCAAAACATTGCTTTTGGGGAAGAAAACCCAGATATGGAAAAAGTTAGCGCCGCGGCAAAAGTCGCCAATGCACATGATTTCATTACTGAGCTAGACAGCGGTTATAACACCCCCTTAGGTGAGCGCGGCAATAAATTATCGGGTGGCCAAAAACAAAGAATTGCAATTGCCCGAGCCGTATACAAAGATCCCGCAATTCTTATCCTCGACGAAGCCACCTCTGCCTTAGACACCGCCTCTGAACAACTCGTACAACAAGCCCTAGAAAATCTGATGCAAAACAGAACTTGTTTTGTAATTGCCCACAGGCTCTCTACCGTTCGCAACGCAAATCAAATAATTGTGCTCTCAAAAGGAAAAATTATTGAATTTGGAAAACATGACGAATTACTTTCCAAGCCAAGTGCCTACAAGGATTTGTGTGCGCTTCAAGGTTTGTCATAAATGATATATATGAAGACAACATGATTGGATATTTTTATTTGCGTAACTTTGAACTCTAATCTTGCTTAAATGAGTTACGCGCCCGTTCAGTTCTCCAAAGAACACAACACTGAGTTTTACAAAACACTCAGGTCCAGAGTCAACGCCTATTTTAAAGAAAACAACATTGCCAAAACAGCTAATGCGGCAATGGTTTTTAAAACATTTGCACTACTCGCTTCATTTCTAGTCCCTTATGGCTTCTTGTTTTGGCAAGAGCTACCAACGCTTGCCTATTATGGGCTTTGGGTATTCATGGGCTTTGGCATGGCCGGTGTTGGTTTGTCAGTCATGCACGACGCCAACCATGGTGCCTATTCCAGAAAAGAATGGGTCAACACACTTGTGAGTAATGTCATGATTATTTTAGGTGGTAGCGCAAGAAACTGGCGTATCCAACACAACGTATTACACCACACCTACACCAACGTCACCGACCACGACGAAGACATCGATCCGCCGCTTTTCATGTTGCGTTTTTCTCCGCATTCTGAATACCACGCTATTCACAGATTTCAGCACCTTTATGCATGGTTCTTCTACGGCATGATGACACTTTTCTGGTACCTCACCAAAGACTACCAACAAGCTTTCCGTTACAAGAAAAAAGGCCTTATAGAGTCACAAGGTGTTACATTCGGACAACACATGTTCAGAATTATTTTCTTTAAAATAATTTACACTGGTCTGCTTTTATTCCTGCCTATTTATTTTGGCGGCGCCAGCTGGATCACAAACATACTTGGCTTCTTGATCATGCAATTCATTTGTGGTCTTATTCTAGCCATGATTTTTCAGCCCGCACACATCGTTCCAACCTCAACTTTTCCAATGCCAAATAACTCTGGTGTCGTTGAAGCAGATTGGGCTGTAAGTCAACTATACAACACCGCTAATTTTGCGCCAAAAGCTAAGTTTTTCTCTTGGTATGTGGGGGGTCTAAATTATCAAGTAGAGCACCACCTCTTCCCTTCTATTTGTCACATCCACTACAACAAAATTTCTAAAATCGTAGAGCAAACGGCAAAAGACTTCCATTTACCCTATTACTCTTATGATACGTTTTTAATCGCTCTCGGTGAGCACACAAAAATGTTGAAAAACTTAGGTAAACCCAACCCGGTTATCGCTTAAAAGTCTATGCATATTGAGGAACTCCATCACTATTGTTCACTCAAACAAGGCGCGACAGCATGCTTTCCTTTTGACAACCGGACCCTCGTTTTTAAGGTTTACGGCAAAATGTTTGCTTTAGTTGACATCGAAGATTTTACTTCTGTCAACCTCAAATGCGAACCCGAATACGCATTAGAACTTCGAGAGCGCCACACAGCCATACAACCAGGGTTCCACATGAGTCATAAACATTGGAACACCATTCAGTTCCATAACGACGTAGATGACATCCTATTAAAAGCATTGATAGACCACTCTTATCAGCTTGTCTATAAAGGACTTCCTAAAAAAGTGCGCGATGAAAACCCGCTTAGATAAATTTCTTTGGGCTGTACGCCTCTCCAAAACGCGTTCGCAAGCTACCGAACTCATCTCAAAAGGCAGGGTTTTACTCAATGAAGCGGCTGTTAAGCCCTCTAGAGAGGTTAAAGATGGCGAAACCATTACGCTACTCAAACACAGTGCGCGCTTCCAATTTAAGGTCCTACAAGTACTTGATCGGCGTGTTGGCGCCCCACTTGTCAAGGACTACATCTTAGACATCACGTTGCCCGAAGAAATCGAAAAGCTAAAAACATACCAACAGGCGCAAAGCAATTACCGCCTAACAGATGGAAAGCCCACAAAAAAAGACCGTCGCGAACTCGACCGATTTATGGACGATTGGCAGGAAGATTAATGCTGTTCGTCGGCTAAAATTTTGTCGGCTAAGACACTACTCAATTTTACATAACTTTCTGTGGTCCAACCACCTACATGAGGAGAAAGACAAACATTCTCCGCCTGAACAAGGTAAGAAAAATCAGCTGGCATTTCCTGATCAAAAAAAGCTTCGAAACTCTTCTTTTCATATTCTAAAACATCTAACCCGGCGCCTTTAATTTGTCCTGATTTAAGGCCCAGGACAAGCGTTTTGGTCTCGACTATTTTTCCGCGAGAAAGATTCAGTAAATAAAATGGTTTCTTCATTTTATCCAGAAATAAGGCATTGAACAATTGTTTGGTTTCTCGATTTTGAGGGATATGAAAACTCAAGACATCGGCCTGTTCTTGGATGGCTTCTATCGTACACTCTTGTACAAAATGGTCGCCAAAACCTGTTTTGTACTTATCGTAAGCCATTACCTTTACATCAAAACCTCTTAGCTTTTTTGCAAATGCAGCGCCATTGTTTCCATAGCCAATAAGCCCAATGGTTTTACCGTCGAGTTCTTCTCCTCTATTGCTTTCTCTATCCCAAATTCCGCTGCGCACTTCTTTGTCGGCTTTATTGAGTTTATTGAGTAAGCTCAACAGCATGCCCAGCGCGTGTTCGGCGACTGCATTTCTGTTTCCCTCCGGAGAATTATACAGCTTGATGTTGCGCGCTTTACACAAATGCGTATCAATGTTCTCAAGACCAGATCCGGCCCTTGCTATGAATTCAAGTGACAGACAATAGGCTAAAAATTCTTCGTTAATTGTAAAGCGAGAGCGAAGCACGAGGCCACTTGCCTGAGGTAAAATTTGCTTTAAAGCTTCAAAAGAAGTTTGCTCATGTCTCAAACATAAATAACCTGCTTGGGTCAAGCGCTCTTCTAAAATAGGGTGGACACTATCAATAAAAATTACCAAGGGTTGCTTCATTGTTTCAAATTTAGTTCAACTCGAATTTTTCATGCAAAATAGCAAAAAAACCTTGTTTTATGGCTTTACCTGATGAAACATCTCAACGAGGGGCTGGTGTTTCCTTGTCTAGGCGGTTAAGGTGTGCTTAAAACGCCTTAAAACGCAAATTAACGGCCCAAATGAACCAGAAGTACGGAAATATCACTTGGTGACACACCAGAAACCCGAGAAGCGTGGCCAATGGTGGCCGGCTGAATTATCGACAGCTTCTCTTTTGCCTCAATACTCAAACTCTTGATTTGGGTGTAATCCAGCGCATGGGGCAAATTTAAATTTTCGAGGCGGTGGTGTTTTTGTGCTTGTTCTTCTTCTCGATCGATATAACCTTCGTATTTCAAAAGGATTTCGGCTTGTTCAACTGCCAACGGGTTGTGTTTAAACACTTCATTTACAGCTTGCGCTGTTAACGCACTAACCGCGACTAAATCCGTAAGTGAGACGTGTGGCCTTGTAATCAATGAACTTGCCTTCACTTGTTGATTGATCGGAGCAGAATCCTTCTCTAATAACATGGGGTTTGCCTCTGCTGGGCTGATGCCAATTTCGCGGAGTTTTGTTTTGAGTTGCTTAGTGAGTTCCTTTTTCTGTTCAACTTTTTGCAGCGCTTCTGCGCTTGCCAAGCCAATTTCAAAACCCAGCGGCGTGAGTCTTTCATCGGCATTGTCCTGACGTAATAAAATCCTAAATTCAGCACGGCTGGTGAACATCCGGTATGGTTCGTCGGTTCCTTTTGTAATCAAGTCGTCTATCAAAACACCAATATAAGCCTCGCTACGAGACAGTATAAAAGGGTCTTTTTCAACTACCTTTCTGTGTGCATTGATACCCGCCATTAAGCCCTGACAAGCGGCTTCTTCATATCCTGTGGTTCCATTGATTTGGCCCGCAAAGAAAAGATTGTCAATAAGCTTTGTCTCTAAAGAGTGTCTAAGCTGTATTGGTGGAAAATAATCATATTCTATGGCATAGCCTGGCCTGAACATTTTAACGTGTTCGAAACCAGGAATTGTTTTCATTGCGGCGTACTGAATGTCTTCTGGCAATGAGGTGCTGAAACCATTTACATAAATCTCAACAGTACTCCAGCCCTCTGGCTCTACAAAAATTTGATGTCTGTCTCTATCTGCAAAGCGCGATATTTTGTCTTCAATACTTGGGCAATACCTCGGTCCGGTACTTTTGATGGCCCCATTAAACATTGGAGACCGGTCAAATCCCGTTCGCAATAAGTCATGGGTGCGTTGGTTTGTGTAGGTGATGTGACAAGGAAGTTGCTTGGCTAGAGCAGGAACGGAACCATAACTAAATTTTGATGGATTTACATCACCAGCCTGAACCTCCATTTTAGAATAATCTAAACTACGGCCATCGACTCTTGGCGGTGTGCCAGTCTTCATTCTACCAGCCTCAAAACCGAGGTTTACCAGGCTTTCTGTTAAACCTATGGATGCTTTCTCACCCGCTCTCCCTCCTCCAAACTGTTTTTCACCAAGATGGATAAGGCCATTTAAAAAAGTTCCGTTAGTAAGCACAACAGTTGTTGCATATATGGTTGTCCCTATTGCCATTTGTACACCGACAACTTTACGGTCTTCTACCATGATGCCAACACACATGTCCTGCCAAAAATCCACGTTGGGATTTTGTTCCAAGAGATAGCGCCATTCTAACGAAAACAGCATTCTATCATTCTGTGTTCTTGGAGACCACATCGCTGGCCCTTTAGAAAGGTTTAACATCCTGAATTGAATTGCGCTTTTATCGCTAACAATTCCAGAACCACCACCGAGCGCATCAATTTCTCTAACGATTTGGCCTTTTGCTACACCGCCCATTGCTGGATTACAGCTCATTTGAGCTATGGTGTTCATGTTCATGGTGACCAATAAAACTTTGCTGCCCATGCGGGCGGCAGCGTTTGCGGCTTCGCACCCGGCATGGCCAGCGCCTACAACAATTACATCGTATTTATCTAACATTTGTGTTGTGTTTCACGTGAAACAACAAGTATTAATTCAAGTTTGTTTCACGTGAAACAAACTTGCTTAAATAAAAATCTTCTTTATTCCTCATTAGCGCGGCTTCTTCCTTGGATTTATCCTTATAGCCACACAAATGTAGTACGCCGTGGAAAACAACACGGTAGAACTCAAGCTCAAAACTTTGATCCAAAGAGAAAGCATTATCTCTAACGCGGTCTAGGGATATCATAACATCACCCGATACATCCGGAAAAGATGAGTAATCAAAAGTGATGACGTCGGTAAAATAATCGTGGTTTAAAAACTGCTTGTTCACTTCTAACAAATAGTCATCGTCTGTAAAGACAAGGCTCAGGTCTTTAAGTACTTTACCTTCTAGAATGGTGAGGTTTTTAACAGCTTCCTTTAAATCTTTCTTAGAAACAAAACCTGGGATTTTAACCCCTAAATTGACAATGGTTGTCATTTATGGAAATACAGATTTACAGTGCTGCCGGTATTGAGAAACTCGACTTCATCAGCAAGATTCTTCATTAAGAACACCCCTCTACCGCTATCTTTCAATAGGTTCCCTGGTGCTGTTGGATCTGGTAGCTCATGAAAACCAAAACCCTTGCCTTCGTCTTTGACCTGAATACAAAAGACATCGTCGTGATTGGCCACCTTGACCTCAACTTTGGCGTCAGGAATATCTTTATTGCCATGCTGAATGGCATTGTTAACTGCCTCAGAAACAGCTATTAATACGTTTCCAAACGCATCTTCTTTGACGCCAAATTCTTCACAAACACCGCCAACCAGCTTTTCTACAACGATAAGTGATTGATAATCAGATGGTAAAACTATTTCTGTAACAATTGAAAATCCTTCTTTCATAATATAAAAATCACGAAAATCACTGATTTAAGTAGGCGTCTGAACGCTGCTTGTAATATAATTGCAAAGCAGGGTCTATAGCCTTAATTAATTCCAGCTCATTCCATTTGGACCTTTTATACTCCTCAAAACGAATTTGGTTACCTTTTTCTACATCTTTTCCAGACTTAGATTCTCGCTTATCTTCAAAACCGCGTTTCATAATGGCGTCTTCACTTTCTAGTAAACGCGTAAGGATCTCTTTTTGTCGCTGTATGGTCTGAGGATTCACTCTTTTCAATAACAAATCTTTTTCTTGCTCTTCAAGTTCCTTTAAAAGCGGGTTAAGCTGATTGCCTAAGCCTTTGCCTTCTTTATTTAGCTCTTGCTTCAATTGCTCTAAGCGCTGCCTAATTGCTGTTTGCTCGGCAGCCATTTGTGCCATTTCCTTGGTGCTTAAACCTGGAAGTCCTTGGCCTGGTTGGCCTTCTTTACCAGGAGCCGATCCTGGCTGCTGACCCGGTTTGTTTCCACCAGGGTTACTACCCTTTTGCATTTGCTCGAGTTGCTTTTTGAGCATATCTTTCATGTCACCCGAAGACATAGACTGACCAGGTTTTGGTCTACCCTTTCCAGGTTTTTCACAACTTCCGCTTCCTTGCATCTCGGAATTCATTTGTTGCTGCATAGATTGTAAAGCCTCATTTAACAATAAGGCTAAATTATTATAAGATGTCATCACGAATTGCTGGTGTTTTTCAATATCCTTCTTGCGGTGGTCGTCTATCGCTTCGATAGTAGACTTTTGATGTGTTAAAATAGCATTTAGTTCTGCATCAATGAATGTTGCAATTTTGGGTTGTCTTTTGGCGAGTGCTAATAAACTATCTCTAATGATTTTGGTGTCGTCGTTAATGCGTTGTTGACGACGGCCCAATTTGCGAAATACGGGGTCTTTGGTACTGATCTTTACAAAGCTTTTTTGGGTTTTTTCTTGATCAAAACTCAAGTTAATTAAGCCTTCTAACAGCGCTCTTAGCGCTTCCATATCCTCTTCTTGCTGTTCTTTATTTGATTGGTTTTGTTTGGCATTGAGTTGTGAAGACATTGCTTTCATTCCGTCAGAGGCAGATTTCTGTTTTTCGCCGGCTTTTTTTGATTTGCCCTCAGAAATTTCTTGCTCTGCATTTTGGAGGTCGTTTGAAACCTGTTCTTCTAGAGCATCCATTATTTCTAAATCAAGCGGACGCGCTAAATCTTTGTTTAATTCTTGAACCTCTTTGAGTTCTTTTTTAATTTCATTGAACTTTTCATTGAGCTCTTTTTGCTTTTTTAGGAGTTCTTCTTTAGTGATTTCCTGATTTTGCTCTTTGAGTTCTTCCTGTTCTTTTGCCAATGCGTCCAATTCTTTTTCTAAATCATCTATGCGTTCGTTGACCTGCATTTTTTTCAAAAGTTCTAAGCTGCGGTCTAGCTGTTTGTTCATGTCTTCTGTAGATTGCTGCAGTTGATCTAGTTTCTCTTTCGTTTGGTCTTTATCTTGTTCTTTGAGGAGCGCTTCTAATTGCTCTAAGAGCGCTTTTAACTCATCATCCATCACTTCATTTAGGAGCTGCTCTAAAAGCTGTTGTTTTTCTAATAATTGCTCATCTAATGGTGACAATTGATTTTTCTGTTCTGTGCTTTGTTTGATTTCTTCTAAACTCTCTTGTATTTGTTGTTGCAACTGTTGTTGCTGTTGTTGAAGTTGTTCTACTTTATTGAGTTTATTCCAATTTGTAGTTTTAGATTGTAAGGCCTCCTTTTTAAATTCCTGAACTTCTTTTTGAAACTGTTGTGTTTTTTTAAATACGTCTTGTAATTCATTCAGTTGCTCAGCTTGCTCTTCCTTCCTTTGGTCATTTAACTCTTCTAAACTAGGAAGCTTGTAAGTCAATGTTTCACTCTTTGTGGCTTTATGACCATTTACGCCGTCGTTGTCGTAGACTACAAAATAATAAGATATGATGTCGTTTAACTGTATTTTTTCACGCCTGAAATCGACTCCAAAATCAAATTTCTGAAGTGTGCCTTTTACTGATTGAACTTCTAAACGCTGTGTTCTTTTTTCTCCATTTTCTTGATCTATTGTATATACAAACTGAAGTTTACTTAATCCATAATCGTCAGAAACAACTCCTTGGAAAAATTTTCTACCATCCACAACTGAATCTTGCTCTTCCTGAATCTCAATACCAGGATGCGCATCTTTTAATACTTCTATTTTAGAAACAACCGTATCATTTTGATTGGTTTGTGCGTTTGTAAGTATGAACTTTAAACGGCCACTACTTCTATATTCTTCAGTAAATTGACTGTAAATAGGATCTAGTTTTTGAAGTTTGTTTTGCCAAATTAATTGGAGTTTACTGGTGTTTTTTGTGGCAATTTCCCAACGCACATTTGTTCCTTCTGGAAGTGTTAAATCGCCTGTATTTTCAATTAAACGCGCCGTTTTATTTAGATATTGAGGATAAGTACAGAAGGCCTTGAGTGTTCCTAAGACCGTTTTTCTATTGACACGAATCCATTTCTTTGGGCTATTGAATTCATTTGTTGTTAAGAAAAAAGACGTTGTTTTTTGAAGTGCTGGTAATTTATAAGTGAATGAATTTCTCTTGAGTTGTTTCATAAGAAACTTACCTTGATCACTAACAATGTAAAGTTGTTTAGGTAGGGAGTAATATCCAGGAGCGGATTTCACTTTTACTTTTATACTGACGCTAGTCCCTTCTTCAACATTGTTTGAAATAGAATCGAAAATGAAAATATAAGGGTTTGGTTCCTTGAATTCTTTTGAATATTGTAGTACGCGATTTGTGCCTTGGGTTAATATTTGAGGAATAAACCAAGCTACGGCTATAAATCCAAAAAAGACGGGTAATAAATATTTTAAATAATGGCGTTGAGCCTTGTATTCAATTGCCGATTCAAATGATATAATATTTAATTGACCAGCACGCTGAGCAATACTTGCCGCAATAAGATCTATATTTCCTAAATGACTATCTAGGTCGTGTTGAAGTTGAATTGTGTTCTTTAGTTTATCAGCCACCTCAGGAAAAAATGAACCAATAATATCCGCTGCTTGCAAATGAGAAATTCTTTTGCCAAATGACCACAAACGGCTTAAAGGAATACCAATCCATCGAATGAATAAATAACTTTGAATAGCTATAAACCCGAAAAATAAAATAGCTCTTACCAAAATTGGAAAACGACCAAAAAATTCTAAAAAAGATGTCGTTAAAAGCGTTAAGATGAAAAATAAAGTAAATAACAAGCAGCCTTTAATCAATTGATTTTTATAATACTTTCTGATAAAAGCATCAATTTGATCAATAAGATGGTTGTAAGTGGATTGCATAGGTTAAAGCTACTGTTTCATTTGCTAGCTGCAAAATTAAAAGGTTAAACGCTCCTTTATAATATTAATATATTTCTTTTAAAAGAATTTTTAAAATATTTACTATTACTATTAAGTCTGTTGATATGTGTATAATTTAAGCGGGTATTAATTGTTTATTAATTATATGAATGTTTATACACATTATATTCACTTTTATAATACCACAACACATTGAAAAACAGATATATATAACTTAATAAACAAAAACACTAAATGATAACTTGTTCAAAACAATCTAGACAAACCACTTACTTTTTAGTGTGAAACAGGTTGAAAACGGTTGTAAAAAGAAAGCTAAAAAATAGTGCTTATGTCAAGCGCATTTGAGCTTATACAAAATAACTACATATGCAAAAATCGTTATGATCTGTTGTCAACAAGTTTTTAACGCAATTAGGCATAGCGCTGTTTGTAAACTCAACCTATTTATTGAGCTGTAGAGCCTCTTATTTTTAGTTTGTTTATAAGTTTATACTTAAAATAGTCCTTAAATTAGCAAGAAAAAAATGATAATTCCAATAGGATCTGATCACGCTGGCTTTGAAACCAAGCAATTACTTATTACATATCTTACCTCTTTAGGTTATGAAGTAAAAGACTACGGTTGTTATTCAGAGCAAAGTATTGACTACCCAGACTACGCGCACCCTGTTGCTGCTCATATCGAATCAAATCCAGGAAGCATTGGCATCTTGCTTTGTGGTTCTGGAAATGGAATCAGCATGGCAGCGAATAAGCACCAAGCTATTCGTTGTGCACTGTGTTGGACCCCAGAAATAGCTGAATTGGCGCGCTTACACAACGATGCCAATATCATTTCACTACCGGCCAGATTTATTTCAATCGAGGCAGCAAAAGAAATGGTGAATGTATTTTTAAATACTGCTTTTGAAGGTGGCAGACACGCTACACGAGTCGCTAAAATATCTTGTTAATTCTTCCGAATCAATAGCTCAACCCTCCTATTTGCTTCTTTTTGTTCTTCGTCTTGCGGTTTAGCAAACACTGGTTTTGTAGAACCGAAGCCAATGGGGTATAAGCGCCCTGGTGCTATTCCATTTTGCACGAGGTATTTTTTAACCATCATTGCCCGTTGTTTGGATAACTTTTGTGCTTTTTTAGCACTATTTTCATCTAAGTTGACATGGCCATGTATTTCTATAGAAATACCAGGATTCAGAATCAACAAATCTCTTAACCGATTCAGTTGCGCATATGATTCTTCCATAATTTCAGGAAGTCCGGCGCTAAAATAAACCTGTTCGAGTTTGGTCAGTTCCCCGGGCTTAAATCCATTTAAATAAATGGTGTCTATATAACCTGTACCAAAAGGAATGCGGGTTGTTTTAAATTCTACAGGAAAGTATCCCGGCGCCTCTACTTTGATCATGCCCTTTTTGATAGGTTGTTTGAGATTGATACTCAATTGAGAAGCAAAATAAGCGCCGTTGATCTCGGCAGCACCCTGTAAAAAAATGCGTCCCGCCACAGGCGAAAGTGTTTGTTCATCTCGAATCAGCAGGGTGTAAGTAGGTAAAGAGTTGTCGTAAACTAAGTTCAGAACCTGTTCTTCTTCTTGTGTATCGAAAGCGAGAAAAGCACATTTAAAAATGATTTCATCTTTTAGACTAGCGCTTGAGGTCAAGCAAAGGGTGGCGTATTGGTTTTTTTCTAAATCAACACCCTTTACTACGTTTTGACCTCTAATTTCAAATGAAATACTATCAGTTTGTGTTTTTTGTAGAGGGGCAAGCCCGCACCATTCTTCATCACTTAAATGTATAACACCATTAGATGAGTTCAAGGAAGCGCTAATAGTTGTTATTTCTAATGTGAATTTTCCTGATTTTGGTGCAATGAAGACCAGCCAGATTTGATTGTTTTTTTTTTCTCCGAGATAGGAAAGCGAAAAAGAACCTTCAATGGGTGCAAATACAGCTCCCGAACAAGTATTGTAAGCAGAGCGCTGCCCAAAAAGGACGCAATTTAAGAGGGTGAAAAGAAGAAAAAATAGAATTTTCACAAAGCCTTTATACGGCTTAGTCTACTTTTAGTTTCAACTTTCCACTCAAGCGCAGGTCTACAACTAAAAATCCGGTGGTCAATAGTAGGTTTTGTACGCTTAATTCGTCTATTTTCCCCTGTAACCAAACCCCCTTTGTTATTTCACTATTGATTTGTTGTTCAATAGCCGCTTTCGACTCACTTAAAATTGGGCTTAAATCAACATCGATATTGGCAGTAAGCTGTTCCTTAAGTTTGGAATTCAGCATCCATTTAGCAGAGTGCAACAACACACTTTTGGTGCGCAATTCATAATCAACTTCTCTGATTCTTAAATGTTGCTGCAGGTCAATATAGGGCTGTACGACTAAATAAAGCGTTCCTTTTTTTGTACCAGAAAATTGAACCGATAGCACCAAGCGCTCACCTTGCGGCCCCAACACCTGCACTTTATCTATATTGATATATTTTTTATCGGTGATTTTGATGTGTTGTGTGTCAAAGTCGCGCAACAAAAAGCGGTTAATTGAATCATAGGAGGCTACCGTGCGCAGATTAAAAACACTGGTATTTGTTGCGTTGGATTGCGGTGTGTTTTTTGGTAAACGCGACACCGGTAAATCTATAGCGTCTGTAGAAAATAAAGGTTTAGCGACCAACTGGGTAGTGAAATAGGCCTTTTGTCCTTCGTTTTTTAAAGTCAGGTCTTCAATGCCAATTTGCTGGGGCCGCAAGTAAAAATAGCCGTAAGGCGCAACCAAAATAGGTTCTTGTAAGGATTTCCATACTTCGGTCATGGTGCTGTGTATAGGCGCCGAAGCCAATTGTTTATCAACTTCTTTTTCGAGCTGTACTAAGGAGGCCCTTACTTCTTTTTCTATTGTAGGGGTTGCATCATATTTAAAAACAGTGATTTTACACGGGTCAATTAGTGTAAATTCATTTAATTTGGTTTGAGACTTTAGTTGGAAATTTTCGCTGATTCCAATTTTACTTTTGTAAGAAATGTGAACTTTTCTTTTGGGCTCTCCCACACCACACGAGGCAGAAACGCGCGGAATGATGCACATCTGTTCGCCAAATACATTTTGGCAATCTGGGCAATAGGACAAACTCAAATCAAACCGGCCGTCTATATCGCACAACACCTCTTTATCTTTTAATTGAAAAGAGAGCGGGTCGCGCTCAAAATGGTATTTGTAGGTGATTCCTTCGCACTGATCTTCTCCACCACTGAATTTCTTATCCAAGCTTTTATCCGCTTCTGTTAAATAAGGTTTGAGGGCTATTTCGGTTTGTAAAGAAAGATAAGAGGGCTCGGGCGCACTTACCTCGTCTACAACTTTAAAGTCCGGAACGGGTAATTCGATTGTAATTGTTTTACAAGAAAATAAACCTAAGATCAGAAATGAAATGATTTTGATATACTTCATTGTTTTGGTTTGAGCAGCACGCTTTGGAGAAAGTCAAAATGCAGGGTTTCAACAGCACATTCAGCTTCTTTAATGTATGGACTTATATATGTTGGTTTTTTTTGTCCACCGGTAATTTGGAACACCAGGTTTTCATCTTGTTTGCAGAGCGATGAATTGAAAAACATGTCGCTCATTTCAAAGTGGTCATAGAAGCAATTGCCTAAAAGCGTCATTTCAATGAGTAAGCTATCTCCTTCATCCAGCCAAAGTTTTTTAGTTTGCTCTGCATAAAATATTTTGTATGCTTTGGTACTGGCGACCTCTCCATCTTTTAGATTGATATAAGACATATTATAGGTCCAATAATTAGGCCTGTCCATGATTTGTAAATCAAAGTTGATCCCAATTTTTTGTTGCAAACCGTTGTTATTATAGATTTCCATTTCCCCCTCATAGGAACCAAGCCATTCATTGGGAATTCCTTGGCCAAAGGCAAAAGAACTTAAAAAGAAAATAAAAAGTAGTCGCATAAAAAAAGGGGCCTTAGCCCCTCTAAATTAATTCATTTTTGCTTTCAAGCCTTGGTCAAGGGCGTCTAAAAATTCTTCAGTGTATACGTAGTGTTCACCGTGGTTGACTTTGTTGCCATGAATACAGACGGCTAAGTCTTTGGTCATGATGCCGCTTTCAACGGTTTCAACACATACTTTTTCAAGTGTAAGACAGAAGTCAATGAGTTCTTGGTTGTGGTCAAGTTTGCCACGGAAAGCCAAACCACGCGTCCAGGCAAAAATGGAAGCGATAGGATTCGTCGATGTTTTTTTACCTGCTTGGTGGTCGCGGAAGTGACGCGTAACGGTGCCGTGTGCAGCTTCTGACTCCATAATTTTGCCGTCAGGGGTAATGAGTACGGAGGTCATGAGGCCGAGTGAACCAAACCCTTGTGCAACGGTATCGGACTGTACGTCGCCGTCGTAGTTTTTACAAGCCCACACAAAATTTCCGTGCCACTTTAAGGCAGAGGCGACCATGTCGTCGATGAGGCGGTGTTCGTAAACGATGCCCGCAGCATCGAATTGTGCTTTGAATTCAGCTTGAAATATTTCTTCAAAGATATCTTTGAAGCGCCCATCGTATTTTTTAAGAATGGTGTTTTTGGTAGAAAGATAGAGCGGCCATTTTTTGGTTAAAGCCATATTGAAACAGCTTCTGGCAAAACCAGAAATAGATTCGTCGGTGTTGTACATTGCCATTCCGACGCCATCGCCTTTGAAATTGTAGACTTCAAAAGTTTGGGTTTCGCCGCCGTCTTCGGGGGTAAATGTCATGGTGAGCTTGCCTTTTCCTTTGAAAACGGCATCAGTAGCGCGGTATTGATCGCCGAAAGCATGACGGCCCACAATGATAGGGGCGGTCCAGTTGGTGACCAAACGCGGTACGTTTTGCATTACAATTGGCTCGCGAAAAACAGTGCCGTCTAGGATGTTGCGGATGGTTCCGTTAGGAGACTTCCACATGGATTTCAGGTTAAATTCTTGAACGCGTGCTTCGTCAGGAGTAATGGTGGCGCATTTGATACCGACTTGGTATTTTTTAATAGCTTCAGCGGCGTCTATCGTGATTTGATCGTCGGTTTCATCTCGTTTTTCGATACCGAGATCGTAGTACTTGATATCTAAATCGAGGTATGGTAAGATGAGTTTGTCCTTGATGAATTTCCAGATAATGCGGGTCATTTCATCTCCGTCGAGCTCTACAACTGGATTGGCTACTGTAATTTTTGACATGTAAATATTTTATGTACAAAATTAAACATTATTATGCTTAAAACAGGTCAATTGCAAAGAAGCAAGCATGATTTAGTCTAACGAACCAATCATTTTGGAGGGGTCTACAATTTGGTCGTATTCGTCAGCACTAACGTGGCCAAGGCCTACAGCAGCCTCTTTTAAAGTGGTGCCGTTTTTGTGTGCATACTTTGCTATTTCAGCAGCTTTATAGTAGCCAATTTTAGTGTTGAGTGCAGTAACAAGCATTAATGAGTTATCAAGATGTTGTTTAACCATTGGTAAATTTGCCTGAATACCTACCGCACAATTGTCTGCAAAAGAAACGCAAGCGTCACCAATGAGGCGCGCAGACTGCAACACATTGGCCGCAATTACCGGCTTGAACACATTGAGTTCAAAATGACCGTTAGCACCCGCGATGCTTACGGCAACGTCATTACCCATTACTTGAGCGCAAACCATTGTTAAGGCTTCGGGTTGGGTGGGGTTGACTTTTCCAGGCATGATAGAAGAGCCGGGTTCGTTGTCTGGGATGATGATTTCACCAATACCACAGCGCGGCCCAGAAGACAACATGCGGATATCGTTGGCAATTTTCATGAGTGAAACAGCACTGCGCTTGAGGGCGCCAGAAAGCTCTACCATGGCGTCATGAGCTGCTAAAGCTTCAAATTTATTCGCTGCAGTAATGAAAGGCAAGCCAGTAAACTCAGCAATTTTTTGAGCCACCAAAACGTCATAACCCTTAGGCGTATTTAAACCCGTGCCAACCGCGGTGCCACCTAAGGCTAATTCAGAAACAACCACCAACGCATTGTTGACGGCACGCATCGAGTAATCAAGCTGTGCAACATAGCCGCTAAATTCCTGGCCAAGGGTGAGCGGCGTAGCATCCATAAAGTGGGTGCGTCCGGTTTTAACGATGTCTTTGAATTTGACAACTTTTTGTTGGAGCACTTCGCGCAAATGTTGCATGCCTGGTAGTGTTACTTCAACAGCCATTTTGTAGGCTGCAATGTGCATAGCCGTAGGGTAGGTGTCGTTAGATGATTGCGATTTGTTGACGTCGTCATTGGGGTTGAGCACTTTTTGTTCGTCTCGTAATTGACCTCCATTTACGACATGCCCACGGTTGGCAATGACTTCATTGCAATTCATATTGGATTGCGTACCTGACCCTGTTTGCCAGATCACTAAAGGAAATTCATCGTCGTGTTGGCCGGTAAGAATTTCATCACATATTTTGGAGATCAGGTCTCTTTTTTCTTGTGGTAAAACACCTAGTTGGTGGTTGGCGTGCGCCGCTGCCTTTTTTAGATAGGCAAAAGCGTGTATGATTTCAATTGGCATCGAGCCCTCTGGACCAATTTTAAAGTTGTTGCGCGAACGCTCTGTTTGAGCGCCCCAATAACGGTGAGCAGGCACGTTGACCTCGCCCATGGTGTCTTTTTCGATGCGAAATTCCATTTCTTGGTGTTTATGAATTAATTTATGTAATTTTGGAAAGTTTTCAACTGCAAAAATAATAGAAGATGAGCACTTTCGGTATTGTAATGTTTCTTTTAATTGGCGGGATGGCCTTTTGGATGTTATTCTTTTTATTAGGATTTATTCTTCCTTATTGGCTTACGCTAGGTTTGTTTGAGCAATTGCGTCCAAAACGCATTTTTGACGAAGAGTCCAAATAAAGAAACAACCTTTTCCCGAAAGCGCCAATAGGCGCTTTTTTTATACCCCAAAAATTTGCTTGCAATCATTTTGAATAGTCAAACAAATTTGATCCGTGGGCAAATCGTTCTCATCGCTGCCAAATGGATCTTCAATTTCTTCAGCAAGCAGCTCCATACTCACCAGCGCATAAAAAACAAAAGTCGATATAAACGCCGATAAATAGCCAAACAGCGGTACAAATGCCAAAGGCATAGTCAGGACATAAATAAAGATAAACTTCTTGATAAACAAACTATAAGAAAAGGGAATAGGTGTGTTTTTGATCCGCTCACAAACGCCCAGCGAAGCCACTAATGCATCGAGGTCTCGCTGAACAGCCAACCAACATTCAGCGCTCATTGTTTTGTTATCGTACAACTTCTGAATTTCTGCGCGCAGTATTTGTTGAATGCGCAGTGGCTGATGCCCGCTTAAATCTAGTCCGGAGTGGTCTTTTTTACAATCGGCATCTTGTTCAACGCGTTGAGAACGCAAGTGATTTTTAACAGAAAACACATAAAGTCCAAGCAAATCATTAAAATTTTTGCGTTCCTCTGAACTGATCTCAAGTGCGCTCAATTTGGAACTCAAACTTCTCGTGTCATTGACAATGCCACCCCACGCTTTGCGGCCTTCCCACCAACGGTCATAAGCGGTATTGGTTCTAAAAACGAGTAAGAGTGAGATCACAAAACCCAAAAGAGAATAGACGGTAGTTAAGTTTTTAAGATAATAAGCCTTCGGAAAAAAGGTGATTTCAACGTAAGTGATCAATATAGAAAGCAAACTGATGTAAATCAATTCTTTCCACATCATGCGCGCGGTGTCGCTTTTGTGGAAAGAAAAAATGAAGGACAGCCAATTTTTGGGGTTGTAATTGATCATAGGTGTTGTAATAAGAACACAAAGGTAAAAATTCTTTAGGCACTTAAATTTTGTTTAATTTCGAAGTGTCAAATCAAGTAATAAAAGATGGAAATCACACCCGAACTCAAAGAGAAACTCAGTCAATTAAATGAAAAGTACGCTGCGCTTGGCGAAGATTTCAATGCCTACTTGGAGGGCCTGCTTTATGCCGATGTCACAACCTATTGGGATTATATTGAATTAGATACACTCTTAAGCTTGCAGAAACCCAAAACATCCTTTCCAGATGAGGTTGTCTTTATCATGTATCACCAAATTACTGAATTGTATTTTAAACTGGCCCTTCGCGAGTTTGAAGCATTAGGACAAATTCAGCAGCCAACTAAAACACACTTTATTGACCGCGTGACGCGCATCAATCGTTATTTTGACGCATTGGTAAAGAGTTTTGAAATCATGATCAACGGCATGGATCGCGAAGAGTTCTTGAAGTTTCGCATGAGTTTGTTGCCCGCCTCAGGGTTTCAGTCTGCTCAATACCGTGAAATCGAGATTTTCAGTACTGATTTCATCAATTTAGTTGCCAAAGACCAGCGCGAGCAACTCAGAGGAGAAACAGACATTGCCCTCCTATTTGAGCATATTTACTGGAAGGCGGGTGCTACCGAAGTTGCTACTGGCAAGAAAACACTAACGCTCATCCAATTTGAAGAAAAATACAGAGACCAATTTATTGCACAAGGAAACAACTGCCGCGACAAAAATCTTTGGCAAGTCTATATGCGTTTGAGTAAAGAAGATCAAGCAGATGAAAATGTGCAGGATGTTCTGCGTCAAAACGACATGAATGTCAACATCTATTGGCCTTTAGCCCATTACAAATCTGCGGCTCGTTATTTAGCACGACAGGACAAAGATGTGGCAGCCACCGGCGGAACCAATTGGCAAAAGTACTTGCCCCCGCGTTTTCAAAAGCGCATTTTTTATCCAAATTTGTGGTCGGCAGAAGCGCATGAAAACTGGGGCAAGACCTGGGTAGAAGAGAGCTTTAGTTAGGCTACTTCATTTCAATTCCTTCATAAACAATTCAGAGAAGTCTAGCATTCCGGAAGCTTCTAACTGAAGGCCCCTCAAGCGCAATTGATTCAGCACAATAAAATCTTCTGTATAAATCGGGATGAGCGCTTGTTGCTCAATAATGGCTTTTTCACAACGCATCTGCGCAGCCACACAATTTTTACGCGTTTTGGCACGCACAGAGGCCAAATAAAACGCATCTACAGCGCTATGATCAAAAGTGATTGGATTTTGAGCACCACTATAAAACAACCTTAGATAGGATTCCGCACCGGGGTAGTCGCCAACCCATCCACTGCGCCACATTACGCCATTATTTTTAGTGCTTTGTTGCTTGGGTACATTTTCCTCTTTGAGTACCACGCGAATGCGCAACGCTTTTTTGAGCATTTGCACTGTTGCTTCTGCCCATTTGTATGCCAAAGTATTTCTTGCCCCCCCAACGTAAAAAACAATGGGTGGAAATGGGTGTTGTGCATCATAACCTGCCTGTGCAAGCAATAACTTTGCTTGCGTTATCTTTAGTGAGATGTCTCTGGTGTCTGAAATGAGTAAGTTGTTTTTGTAATGTTTTTGGGTGGGGATAAATAGCCCATTTAATGGTTGCCCTTCTCCTTTCAAAACGTCCGCGCAAATGGTTTTTATGTCAATGACAAGGGCAAAAGCTTTCCTGACAGCCACATTTTGAAATGGGCCTTTACAATTGAATTGAATGAAATGCACCTTTGCGGCCGTCTTGATATATACTTCGTGCAGTGGGTTTTTACCTAACTTGGCATCGTTGAGTGTGCCAAAGGCTTCTCTGAGGTCATCGATAGGGAGGTCGAAAAGTAAGTCTAGTTTGTTTTTTAAGAAAAGTTTGTGTGCCATTTGACCCTGTACACCACAAGTCAACTCAACGCGGTCGAGATAAGGGAGTTGATTACCGTGTTTGTCGTTTCGCCAATAGGCATTGTTGCGCTCAAAAATATATAGCTTCCCTTCTTCATTTTGAAGCATAAACGGACCCGTTCCAACAGGATGGTTTGCGATTTGACTCCCATAATACTTGGCGGCTTGTTTACTTAAAACTCCTAGGCCTGGGCTAGTCAATAGATTTAAAAAGTGATTGTAAGCACTGGTTAGTTCTATTTGTAAAGTATAGTTGTCTAATACACGAATCCCTGAAACATAGGTTTGAATTGGGTTGGACTTGTTGTGATAGAAGTGTTCCCCGCCAACTATCATTTTAGGCAATAATAATTCTTGTTGAATTTTGTCTTGTTGTGTACACGCTAAGCTGAGGCTATAAGCGACGTCTTCTGCAGTTAGTTCTGATGTATGAAAACGGAAGCAAGGATTATCAGTAAAATGTATGTTTTTCTTCAAGTGGATAACGACTTGGTTTCTTTTTTCATTCAGCTTGATTTGAGAAGCCAAGCAATAGCGCCAACCCCGTTCGTTTTGCGCAGGCTTGAGTAAGGGTTCAAAAATGAGTTGTTGAATGCGTTGCTGCTCTAAGGTGTTATCGGCCAGCGGAAAGAGAGTGAGTTTTTTGCTTTTTGAACTTATTCTCAGGACACCACCGTATGCTTTTGCGCCTTTAGCACTTGTGTTTTTTGGTGTAGCAAAATATAAGATTAGCCCAACAAGTGCTAGAACTAAACTGATCCAAATGATTTTATTTTGCTTCATTGATAGAAACAAATGTACAGATGTTGTACCATAAAAAAGGAGGCCTTAGCCCCCTTTTCATTATTTTTTGTCAACCAAATGCAAGAAACCGTGGCCGCTCACCTCTTGGTTGTTGAGGCCAGCTCCGATGTACTTATAAAAGTAGACACCTTCACTTGCGGCTTCTCCGTTGATTTTGCCATCCCAAGCGGGGTTGTTGTTGATGAGGTCTACAGAGGTAACATCCATTAAGACATTGCCCCAGCGGTTCATGATAATGAGTTGCAAGGAGATGACATTTTTGGTGTCGAGGTAGAATGTTTCGTTGTTGTTGTCTGCGTTCGGGCTGAAAACATTTGGCGCAATGACTTCTGGGATGGCGTATTGACAGCTGCCGTCTTCGATGAGTGCGTTTGGATCGTAATTGAGCGCTAATGGGTCAGTACAACCTGTTGGGTATACACAAGAACCATCGTTGACATTTGCAAGCGGGTTGTAGTTGGTACCAAGCGGATCTGTACAACCACATACATTTACGGTGATGGTAATAGACGCAACATCTGAACATTGTGGGCCTTGATTGGCGGTGAGCTGAACAGTGTAAGTACCAAAAGGCACATCGAAAACGTGGTTTTGTGCACTGAGGTCGTTGCTGTTGCCGGTTTGTCCGTCGCCAAAGTTCCAATTATAGGTACTGGCGTTCTGGCTTGTGTTGGTAAAGGTAACACTGAATGGTGCACAGCCTGTTGTGACGCTTGCGCTGAATTCTGCAACAGGTGGGTCGAGTACATCGACAAAGGCGCTGTCACTAACGGTACAAACGTTGTCTTCAATGGTGATATAATACCAACCAGAAGGAATGTTTTGCCAAACAGAGGCGTCAATGAAGCCATTTGGCCCTGGGCCGGTCCAGTTGTATTGTGGCACACCTTGCGTACCTGAGGCTTGTACAGAAACAAAACCAGTCGGCACACAGGTAGACGGCCCCACATAAATGGTATCTATAGCTAGTGTTTGGTTCATAGTGACGGTTACTGTATCGGTTTGTGTGAAGTCACAGTTGTCTGTAGCGGTTACTAAATAATACATGGTGCCATTTTGGCCTATACCCACTGAAATGGAGTCGTTGGTGCCGAGACTCATGCCGGCTAAGTTTTCCCAAGCGTAGTCGTATGGTGCGTAACCACCCGAGGCGCTTGCTGTTAGCCAAACGCTGTCAGCTGCACAATATACCGTTGGGTTGTTGCCGGTGATATTTATGATGGGGCCTTCTCCGATATATATAGTACCAGATGAGGTAATGGTATCACCACATGGGTTGATCAATTGTACGGTAATAACCACAGACTCAAAACCTTCGTTGATGCCGTCTTGGGTTGGTGTGAGGTTGATAATTACGGTGTCTTCGCCGGGTAAAAAAGTAATTGGGTTGGGAAGTGTGTTGTAGTCAATCCCTTGTTGGGCAACACCACCAATAGTATAGTTGATGATAAGGGTGTCGTTTACTTGTCCTGGAGGGCGGGTAAAGATAAAGTCGGCATAGGTACAGCCTTCAATAATGGTGCTGTCGCCAGAAACCGTAGCAACAGCAACATCTACTGCTGCGGAACTAAATGAACCAGCTTCTAAGAAAACACCGGAGTCGTAGGATTGGTCACCTACATTGGAAATGGCTAATTTGATGTGATACAACTGGTTACATTGTACACTTGCTGCTGCGGTGAGCAAAACGGTGGTGCCGTCGTATTGAATCGCATCGCCATAAGTGAGCGTTGAAGCAGCCTCGTTAAAGACGTAATATTGGGTGTTGGACACATCTCCTACGTTGTTAATAGTGACGGGAATACCACCGGGAATGGTGGCAATATTGGCACCGCCATTAGGATAACCAGGCAATGCATAAGTTCCAGAAATGCCTGGCCCCCACAAGAACAAACCAAAGGCGTCGTTGAAGGTGGATGGTGAAAACTCAGGATATTCATCTGAGCCAAACATGTAATTGAAAACTAAGGTGTCTCCTGACGGAATAAAATCGAATTCTAAAACCACACCGTTTGTTACGCCACCCGCTGCAATATCATTGAGGTGTGGGTCCGAAGCAACACTAGCCGTTGCTGGGGCATTGTTGGTAAAGGAAGTGCCGGAATTCGGCCCAATAGCCGCTATTGCATTACCCGTAGTCAATACCAAACCATTCGAAATTGGAAAAGCAGGGTTGGTGTTGGTGAAGTAACCTACATTTCCTTGTGCTGTATTGGCCAAGCCAGGGTTGCCGTTGATAGTGACATTGAAAGCCGTTACACCAAAACCCAACAAGACGTTGTCTACTAATTGTTGTGGGGTTTGGGTTGTCGAAACAGCAATGGGTTGAGCGAGTAGAGACCCTATTGAAAATAAAAAGACGAGGTGTAGTAAATGTTTCATATGTGCAAGTTGTCGTTTAGACGTCAATATTGACAATATAGTTGCATTACAAAATTAATATAAACTCTGACGCCACAAAACACAGCGATTTTTCGCAACTTTGAAGTATAGAATGAATATGGAAAAAACACAACAATTTATTGGACAGCACAAAGACAGATTTGTTACTGAACTCTTTGCGCTTTTGCGTATCCCATCTGTTTCTGCAGACCCCACTTTTCAGCAAGATGTAGCTGCCTGCGCCAACCACCTAGCCACACATTTAAAAGATATAGGTTTGGAGGGGGTAGAAGTGATCCCAACCGCAGGGCATCCAATCGTTTATGCTGAAAAAATCATAGATCCAGCCTTGCCAACAATTTTGGTGTATGGTCATTACGATGTGCAGCCTGCTGATCCACTAGATTTATGGCACACACCAGCTTTTGAACCCGTCATCAAAACCACACCTATTCATCCCGAAGGCGCTATTTTTGCAAGAGGTGCATGCGACGACAAAGGACAGTTTTTCATGCACGTGAAAGCGGTGGAAGCAATGCTAAAGGCGCAAGAATTACCTTGCAACGTCAAGCTCATGATCGAAGGTGAAGAAGAAGTGGGTAGCCCCAACCTTGCTATTTTTGTCAGCGAGAACAAACAAAAACTCAAGGCAGATATCATATTAGTTTCAGATACCGGAATGCTTTCCAACGACACGCCTTCCGTAACCACCGGTTTGCGCGGCTTGAGTTATGTAGAGGTAGAGGTAACAGGGCCAAACCGAGATTTGCATTCCGGTCTTTATGGCGGTTGTGTGGCCAATCCAATTAATGTCCTCACGCAAATGATCGCTAGTTTGCACGACGCAAACATGCGCATTACGGTGCCGGGGTTTTACGATAAAGTGGTGGAGCTTTCCGACGAAGACCGCGCAGAAATGGCCAAAGCCCCGTTTTCTGAGCAAGCTTATTGCGCTGCGCTAGACATCGCTGCTACACACGGCGAAAAAGGCTACAGCACCATGGAGCGCGGCTCTATTCGCCCCACACTAGATGTAAATGGCATTTGGGGTGGCTATATTGGCGAAGGTGCCAAAACAGTAATTGCCTCAAAGGCATTTGCTAAAATATCGATGCGCTTGGTTCCAGACCAAGACCCTGAAGAAATCACAGCCTTATTTCAAACTCATTTTGAAAAAATAGCGCCTTTAAGCGTGCGTGTAAAGGTGACGCCTCATCATGGTGGCCAACCCGTAGTGACACCAACAGACTCAGCGGCTTATGCAGCAGCAAGTCAGGCGTATGAAAAAACATTCGGAAAAACACCAATTCCGGTCCGCAGCGGAGGCAGTATTCCTATCATAGCGATGTTTGAACAAGAATTGGGTCTGAAAACTATTTTAATGGGCTTTGGTTTAGATAGCGATGCAATTCATAGCCCTAATGAGCATTTCGGTTTATTTAATTTTTATAAAGGAATTGAGACCATCCCTTATTTTTTCAAAAATTTCAGTCAACTCTAAGCATGAAACAATTCGTTGTATTTGCTCTATTATGCACCTTAGTTGCTTGCAAAAGCCTGGAAGAACCCATTGAAATGATCAGTTTTGACGGCACAGAAATGGAGCAATTTACTGGCCAACTGATCAAGTGCAAAGCGGGCTTTCATGTTCAGAATAAACTATGGGTGCCCGTCAAAATGAAGCCAGGTAGTTTTGAGCTGTTCATCGATCAGCAAAAAGTTGGTCAACTTTATATTGACGACCCGATCAAAATAAAGGCGCATCGCCAAGCAGAGCTCAAAGTTCCACTGCGCATTATTCCAGAGCCCGGCTTCATCACAACAGCATACAAAGCATCAAAAAAAGCAATGGTGCAAGTTAAAATCACCGGATATCCTTCTGTTGGTGTTTTGTTCTTGTATAAATCACTGCCTGTTTCCAAAGAAACACAAATAGCCCCCGCTCAGTTTATACCTTACTTTCCCACTTTCTGATGCTGACACCTTCCGCACCCAAAAAACTATTTTTACTCGATGCTTATGCGCTCATTTATAGAGCATATTTCGCTTTCGCCAAAAACCCACGCGTCAATTCAAAAGGAGAAAATACGTCGGCTGCTTTTGGATTTACCAATGTACTGATAGACATCCTCAAAACAGAGCAACCTACTCATATTGCGGTTGTTTTCGATCCTCCCGGCGGCTCTACGCAGCGCCAAGAAGAATATATCGAATACAAAGCACAGCGCGAACAAATGCCCGAAGACATCCGCTCGATGATTCAGCCTATTAAGCAAATTGTTCAGGCATTTAATATTCCCATTTTAGAAGTTGCTGGTTTTGAAGCCGACGACGTCATTGGAACAGTTGCTAAATTAGCCGAGCCAAGGGGTTTTATCACCTACATGATGACTCCCGATAAAGATTACGCCCAGCTAGTGAGCCCGCAGACATTTATGTACAAACCTGGCAGAGGTGGAAATCCGCCAGAAATTATGGGCGTTAAGGAAGTCTGTGAAAAGTTTGAGATCAGCAATCCAATGCAGGTCATTGATATTCTAGGTTTGTGGGGCGATGCATCAGATAATATCCCAGGCATTCCAGGCATCGGTGAAAAAACAGCCAAGTTGTTGGTCGCTAAATATGGCTCCATGGAAGGACTGTTTGCCCATGTGCACGAGCTCAAAGGCAAGCAAAAAGAAAACGTTGAGAATTTTCAGCAACAAGGCCTGATGTCTAAGTCGTTGGCTACAATCATCCGAGATGTACCTGTTGAGTTCAACGAAAAAGACCTCGAAATTTGTCCGGTAAACGCAGACGCCGTGAGAGATATTTTTACGGAGCTAGAATTTCGGACCCTCGCCAAGCGAGTAATTGGTGAAGAAATTGTAGTGACGCAGACAGCCGCGCAAAAAGAAGCCGCCCAGCTCGATTTATTTGGGATGCAAAGCATGCTCGAGCCACAAGAAGCAGCGCCAACGTCAAACTACAAAACCATTGCAACAGAAAAGCCGAGCTACCACTTGATAACTTCTGCTGAGGAGCGAAAAGAATTGCTCAATTTGCTATTGGTACAAAGCGAGGTTTGCTTTGATACCGAAACCACTTCCATAGATGCGCTGCATGCCGACTTAGTTGGTTTCTCCTTTTCTTATAAAGCGCGCGAAGCTTTTTATGTGGCGGTCCCGAATGAATTTGAAGGCGCAAAAGCGATTATTCATGAATTTGCGTTGGTTTTTGAGGACATCTCTATTGAAAAAATCGCACATAACCTTAAATATGACTTGAAAGTTCTGCACCGTTATGGCATTGAGCTCAAGGGGCCACTTTTTGACACCATGATCGCTCAATACTTGATCAATCCGGAGTCTAAACAAAGCATGGATTTTCTAGCTACTTATTACCTCAATTACCAGCCAGTTGCTATTGAAGCGCTTCTCGGAAAAAAAGGCAAGAACCAAGGCAACATGGCAGATTTGACCCCCGCGCAAGTCAAAGATTACGCTTGCGAAGATGCCGACATCACTTTTCAGCTCAAAAAACTACTCGAGCCAGAAATTGAAAAACCACACTTGCACCACTTATTTTACGACGTAGAAATGCCGCTTGTCATGGTACTCAAGGATATCGAACAAGAAGGAATTGCCATTGACACCGCAGCCCTTCATGCTTTTTCAAAAGAACTCGATGAGCGCCTGACTGATTTAGATCAGCAAATCAAAGAACTCGCAGGTGAAGCATTCAACCTAGATTCTCCCAAACAACTCGGAGAAATACTCTTTGAAAAACTACAAATTTCTAGCAAGGCTAAAAAGACCAAAACAGGTCAATATGCCACATCAGAAGACGTACTTCAAAAGCACGAACACGACCACCCAATAATTGGCCATATTTTGGAGTACCGCCAGTTGCGCAAGCTCAAGAGCACTTATGTAGATCCTTTGCCAACGCTTTGCGACCCTATTGACGGCCGGATACACACTAATTTTATGCAAACCGTTACTGCAACGGGGCGCCTAAGTTCAAACAACCCCAATTTGCAGAATATTCCAGTGCGCTCGGCCAAAGGCCGAGAAATACGCCGCGCTTTTGTGGCCCGCTCGGCAGATTTTCAACTCATGGCGGTAGATTATTCGCAGATAGAATTGCGCATTATTGCAGCACTTTCTGGTGACCACAACATGATTGCCGCCTTCAAAAGCGGCCAAGACATCCACGCCGCCACCGCTGCTAAAGTATTTCACACGCCTATCGATGAGGTCACAAGAGAACAGCGCAGCGCTGCTAAAGCGGTCAATTTTGGCATCATATATGGCCAGTCAGCATTCGGTTTGGCGCAAAACCTTCAGATTTCTCGCACCGAAGCAAAAGGAATTATCGATGCGTATTTTGAACAGTACGGGACCATCAAAACGTACATGGATAAAGTGATTGCGCAAGCAAGAGAGTTGGGCTATGTAGAAACTATCTTGAAGCGCCGCCGTTATTTGCCAGACATTCATTCTGCGAATGCTGTAGTGCGTGGTTTTGCGGAACGAAACGCCATTAATGCGCCTATCCAGGGATCTGCAGCGGATATCATCAAGTTGGCCATGGTGGCTGTTCACCGCGCCATGAGCAAAGAAAACCTTCAATCAAAAATGATTTTACAAGTACACGATGAGCTTGTATTTGATGTGCACGTGAACGAAATCGAACAGATGCAAAAATTGGTCAAAATAGCCATGGAAGATGCGGTTTCAATGGAAGTGCCAATGGAGGTCGAAATGAAAACAGCACCTAATTGGCTCGAGGCACACTAATTAAACTTAAGGTATCTTTGTAACTCTTATAAGACAAAATGGAAATTCTAATCAAAGCAGCTCAGCTCATCACTTCACTTGCCATTCTCGTGACTCTTCACGAATTTGGTCACTTTATTCCAGCTAAATTATTCAAGACGCGGGTAGAGAAATTTTATCTTTTTTTCAATCCTTATTTTTCTTTTTTCCGCTGGAAACGCGTGAATGGTCAAAAGAAAAAATCTTGGTTCAGCAAGTCTTCACCGAGCGAATGGTCCGAAGACCCAAATACTACTGAATGGGGTATAGGTTGGGTTCCGCTAGGGGGATATGTCAAAATTGCGGGCATGATAGACGAATCTATGGACACCGAACAACTCAAGAACGAACCGCAGCCTTGGGAGTTCAGAAGTAAAAAACCTTGGCAGCGCCTCATCATCATGATTGGCGGGGTTACGGTCAATCTCGTATTGGGCTTCATTATTTATATAGGAGTTGTCTTTACTTGGGGCCAGTTGACCTTCGATCAAAACAAGTTGCAAGCTGGATTGGGTGTGCATCCTTACATGGCTAAATACGGTATTTATGCTGGCGACATTATCCTAGATATAGAAGGAAAGAAACCCCTCAATTTAGATGACATCAACAAGGAAATATTGTTGCGTGGCGCGCACAAGATCACTGTTCAACACCCAGACGGAACAATCGCATACCTCACACTTCCTTCAGATATCGATCAAAAATTATTTGAAGCTGGCGCTTTGCCTGCATTTACTTTGCGCTCCACATCTCTTAAGGTGGCAGAGGTGAGCAAAGATTCTCCAGCACTGCGCGCTGGGCTCAAATCAAAAGACCACATCGATGAGGTCAATGGCCAACACATTGAGTATTACGACGAGTTTCAAGCGGCCCTTTTTGCCCATAAGAACCAGACAGTAGCAATTAAAGTTGCTAGAAAGAGCAATCCAAAAGACACCATAACGCTCGATGTCAAAGTGAAGTCAAACGGAACTATCGGCATCTTGACCAATTCAAAGTTTGTCGACCAAAAAGCGATTTCGAATAAAAAATATGGTTTTGCACAAAGCGTAAGCATCGGAATGGGTTACGGCTACAACACCTTATCTGACTACGTTAGCCAATTCAAATTCGTTTTCACTAAAAAAGGCGCTACTCAAATTGGTGGTTTTGCTTCTATTGGCAATATGTTTCCGCCATTGTGGGATTGGCACACTTTCTGGCTAACCACAGCCTTGTTATCAATTATATTGGCCTTCATGAATATTTTACCAATACCTGCACTCGACGGCGGTCATGTTGTCTTTCTTTTATATGAAATGATCACCGGTAAAGAAGCACCACAAAAAGTATTAGAGGTGGCGCAATACATCGGCATTTTCTTATTGCTTTCATTGATGGTCTATGCCAATGGCGCTGATTTAGTGCGTTGGTTAATCAAATAATCTGCTATGCAACGTTTTCAAAATTATATTCTCGGACAATGGGTTGATGGCCAAGGGGTAGAAACCCCCTTGTTCAATGCGCTAAACGGAGTGCAAATCGGAGAAGTGTCTAGCGCAGGTATTGACTTTGCTGAGGTTTTATCCTATGCAAGACAAAAAGGATACGCGTTGCGTAAAATGACTTTTCAAGAACGCGGTCGGATGCTAAAGGCATTGGCTTTGTTTTTAATGGAGCGCAAAGAAAAATACTATCAAATATCTGCGCTCACCGGCGCTACAAAAATCGACTCCTGGATAGATATCGAGGGCGGTATCGGCAACTTATTTGCCAATGCGAGCTTGCGACGTCAGTTTCCGGATTTGCCATATTACGTAGATGGTGTTGCCGCCCCGCTCTCTAAAAACGGCACTTTTATAGGGCATCATATCATGGTGCCAAAAGAAGGAGTTGCGGTGCACATCAATGCTTTCAATTTCCCAATTTGGGGCATGCTCGAAAAAATCGCCGTCAATCTCATGGCCGGAGTGCCTGCAGTGGTAAAGCCATCTGAATACACATGTTTCTTGACAGAAGTCATGGTCAGAGACATCATTGATTCCAAAATTTTACCAGAAGGCGCAGTACAACTGATTTGTGGTCTTGGGCGCGGCATTTTAGATACTGTTGACGCAAGAGATGTGGTTACTTTTACCGGAAGTGCTGTAACAGGTAAGTTGCTCAAAGGCTTGCCGCGCATTGCCGAACAAAGCGTCAGCTTTAATTTAGAAGCAGACTCCCTTAATGCCACAGTTCTCGGGCAAGCAGCAGTTCCGGGCACCGAAGAATTCGATTTATTTGTAAAAGAATGCGTCAAAGAAATGACGATCAAAGCAGGTCAAAAATGTACAGCTGTTCGCCGCATTATTGTTCCTGAAAACCTATTAGATGAGGTACAGGGCGCTATTGCGGCGCGTTTGGCAACAATTAAAATAGGTGATCCATCGGTAGAAGGCGTGCGCATGGGTGCTTTGGCAACACAGCTTCAAGTAGAGAGGGTGCGTGCCAATGTCGAATTTTTGGCACAATCTCAACAAATAGTATTTGGCGACCTCAATGAATTTGAGGTGTTCGGAGCCAACAAAGAAGCAGGTGCGTTTTTCCCGCCAATTTTATTTCGCAATGAGCAGCCTTTTACGGCAACAGCAGTTCACGACATCGAAGCATTTGGACCAGTAGCTACCATTATGCCTTACAAAGACATGGCTGCAGCTATAGAACTTGCCAAAATGGGCAAGGGCTCTTTGGTTTCTTCTATTGTTACGCCGAGTAATGCTGAGGCGGTTGATTACGTGGTTGGCGCAGCCAGTATGCACGGCCGCATCCTCGTTCTCAATAAAGAATGTGCTAAAGAAAGCACTGGCCATGGCTCACCAATGCCCTTACTTACACATGGCGGCCCGGGCAGAGCTGGCGGCGGCGAAGAAATGGGCGGAAAGCGCGGTGTGCTGCATTATTTGCAACGCACAGCCATCCAAGGGCATCCAAGCACCATAACAGCCATTACCCAGCAGTTTCAGGTAGGTTCAGCCATGCCGGAAGCCCAACCGCATGTATTTAGGAAGCATTTTGAAGAATTGGTGGTTGGTGAAACGGTGTTTACGCACAAGCATACCGTTACCGATGCCGACATCGTTAATTTTGCAAATGTCTCAGGTGATAACTTTTATGCCCACATGGACGCTACTTCTCTTGAAGGCACCATATTTGAGCGCCGTGTTGCGCACGGATATTTTATTTTGTCCAAAGCTGCGGGTTTGTTTGTAGACCCTAAGAAAGGCCCTGTTTTACTGAACTACGGAATTGAAGAGGCGCGTTTTACCAAGCCTGTTTACCCAGGAGCAACCATCGGCGTGCGGTTTACTGTTAAGGAAAAAATCGATCAAGAGAAACGCTCTGAGGATGATATCGCCAAAGGGATTGTGAAGTTTTTGGTGGATGTCTATGACGAAACCGGAGAAACAGTTGCTTTAGCTACCATTCTGACAATGGTTAAAAAACTTACAGACGCTTAATCCTTACTTTTTTCTTCTTCTTCGGCAAACTCGATCTCGAGTTTGTCTATGTCATAGTCTGTTTCTTCGTTGTAAATATCAAAGAAAGGTTCTTGGAAAGAACGCATGCTAAATTTGCGTTCTAGCGTTAAAAGAAGAGCGGGCAAGATGATCAGGTTGGTGGCCATACCCACCATAATTGTAATGGATACCAAAAGCCCCAGCGCCTTAGTGCCTCCAAACTGAGAGAACACAAACATCAAGAAGCCAAAGAACAAGATCACAGAAGTGTAGAAAATCCCTAAGCCGGTTTCGCGCAGAGAGTGAAGGATTGCAAAGCGCACATCCCAACCATGCTGTTTGAGCTCATTTCGGTACTTTCCAAGAAATAGAATAGCGTTGTCTACAGTAATGCCCAATGCAATACCAAAAACGAGAATGGTGGACGGCTTGAGCGGTATCTGAAAATAACCCATGATGCCAGCTGTAAAGAGCAATGGAATGATGTTCGGTATCATCGAGACCATAATAATGCGCATAGAGCGGAATAAGAACGCCATCATGATGGCGATAGAGATGATCGCGAATATGAGGCTTTGCAAAAGATTCACAAAAAGATATTTGGTGCCTTCCGTTTGCACGACTTTAATGCCCGTAAAAATCAAATCGTATTGTTCTGCAGCAATGGCTTTTTTGAGATTTTTATTGAATCGAGGGGTTCCGGCGTAGGTCTTGATTTTTTCTGGGTCCATGTCAAACGCCAGCTGTTTTTCGTCGTTGCCTTTTGAAACAAGTGCGGTTAGGCTATTGAATACGCCAGTGTGTTCGTAAATGATGCTATCCAGCGCCGCGGTATTGCCTTTTGAAATTTTAGTGTAAAGACGGTTCAAGGTTTGTTGGTCTGGGTTGAGAATTTGGTTGATTTTGATTTTGAGTATATCTAAGGCTGGCCCCACCTCGTCTACGCTGAGGTCTTTCATTTGCATGCGAATGCGCAGTGTGGTTTTGCTGGTATCTACTAGGTTTTTAAGTGAGATAGAGCCACCATTGAGGCTGCTCATGTCGAGTTTATCGATGTATTTTTTAAGGCGAAGTTTATCGCGGTTGGAGATGAGCGTATATTTACTCGAATCACCACCGTGGTAAGCCATATTGATAGACTTGATGAGGTCTACGTATGAAATACTTTTAGAGAAGAGCGTGTCCTTAGCAAATACGCTTTGTATTTCTTCTACCTTTCGCATGGTCTCGACATTGAAAAGACGCCCTTTTTCTTTGTAGTTAACTGTAATTTCAAAAGGAATAGAGCCGCCGAAATTGCGTTCAACAAATTTGAGGTCGAGCAAAATGGGGTCGTCGGCGGGTAAATCGCTGGTGATGTTACCGGTTGAAATGATTTTGGTCATGCCGTAAATACTGAAAATCACGAGCAAAATAGAGGTGACGTAAATCCAAGGGCGATATTTGGTCACAATCTTAACGATGAATTCAATAAAACCTTGCGAATATACGCGGCTGAGGTGTTTGAGGTGGCGCGGTTTTGGTGGCTTGGCGAAGGAAGCAAAAATAGGGATGATGGCCAATGAGAGTACAAAAACCACCATAATATTCCAGCTCGAAACAATACCAAATTGAGCCAGTTTATCAGAGCTCGTAAAGGTAACGAAGCCGACAGCGGTTGTGAGGTTGGTTAAAAAAGTAACAGAACCAATGCGCTTGATCATGACAAATAATGAGCGCATTTTGTTATCGAACCGCACGTATTCTTGGTGGTACCGCGTAATGAGAAAGACACAGTTGGGCACCCCAATGACAATTAAGAGCGGAGGTACGAGCGCCATGATAATAGAAAGCTGATAGCCCATAAAGGCAATACTGCCCAAGGCCCAGATCACTGAAATTGCCACAACAATATTGCAGAGGAAAACAACATAAAGCGATCTAAAAAAGATATAGAGGAGCAGCGAAGAAGCTAAAATAGATAGCCCCAAGAAAATATACATTTCGGAAACGATGCGTTTGCCAACAACCACACGAATATGCGGTAACCCAGCAAAGTAGACTTTTCCAAAGTGCTTTTCATATTTGTCGGCAAGCGCTTCAATTTTGAGTACTACATCGGATTTTTTAGGATTTGAAAGCACTTTTTCATCGATGCCGATCATTAACAAAGACACATTGCTGGTGTCGTTGTAGAGCAAACCTCTGTAAATAGGGTTTTTGCGAATTTCTTTGCGAACGTCGTCTATCGATTTATCTCTGAAGGTGGTATCAGAAAAAATGCGGTGAATTTCAAACTCATTTTTCTTGATGTTATTGGTGATGCCAAAGAGCGTGGCTTCAGAAACCACGTTGTCTACACCTTTGATTTTAAGGATCTGGTAACCAAGTTCACGCCATTTTTTGAAGTTTTCTTCGGTATAAAGGGAGTCGGTCTGAACGGCAATGACTAATGTAGAACCATCTTCTCCAAATTGTAATTTGAACTTTTCGTAGTCCATTTGGATGGGGTCGTCTTTGGGCAGGGTGTTGCCGAAGCGGTTATCTACCTTGAGTGAAGTAACGGCATAGTAACCAAAAAACACGGTGATAATACCGATAATGGCCAATACGAACAAGCGATTCCTTAATATAAAACTGGCTACTCTACTCCACATGAGACTAAATGTACAAAAAATGAGGGGTGAAGTTAAGAATTATTGTCTAAATGACCCTAATTCGCTTCAATGAGCACCTGACCAAATCCTACATAGCCCATTAAAGTTTTAATTTGAATCCAAGTTGCAAAGCACGAGGCAATGCCGAACGGTAGCCCTGGGGCAAATTGGCAACAATTGCCATGTTATTGGCAATATTCTGTACGGTGGTGTATGCGCTCCATTGCGCATTGAAATGAAAGTTGAATGAAAAATCTACGATGCTGAACGCTTCGATGCAGTTGACTAGCGCGTAATTTTGTTTGGATGTTGCAAAGATCAATTCATTCTGCCCCGGGGTTGTGCGGGTGCTTCCTACGTAATTGGCACTCAAAAGCGCGCTCCATTTTTTATGCTCGAGCCCAATGCTTCCGCTCAATAGGTGAGGTGTAATAAAGGGAATGCAGTCACCACTAGAGATTTGTCCGCTGCCCCAGTCTCCGCCACCATTGATAAACGTTTCAGAAAAAGTAGCATGGGTATAAGTATAACTCATCTGCAAAGGCATGTGGAGGTTTTTCAATTTATTGAATTTAAGGAGGTACAAAGCACTTAGCTCTAAGCCTTGAACACTGGCTTTACCTGCATTGAAAAGTTCGCCAGTTCCCATGCCACCACCCGATATGTTGTCTGAGCCCAAAAGGTTAGTGTAGTCACTACTGAACAGCACAGCTTGAATTTGGCGCTGTTGGCAGCTTGTAAAGCGGTATCCTAATTCGTAATTCATCGCTACTTCTGAATTGGCTTGCTTATTTGAACTTGTGCTGGGCATTCCTGGAGGTGAGAAACCTTTGTGTGCACCAAAAAAGAAGGTGTTGCTTTTATTCATAGCGTAGGAAAGGCTAGCGCCAGGAAGCCATACCTGGAGTTGGTTGTTGGCGCTAGCTAAATTGCTGCCGGTTCTGCCGTAGTCGGAGGTGCCGTAGTTGAAAAAATCAAGCGCAATAGTTTCTTGTCGAAGTCCGGCGCTGATACTCAGTTTTTTGTATTGCAGTTTGTATTGCGCAAATAATGCGACACTCCATGCATCTCTGATTTGGTTTTCTTGGTTGCCCTGTTCGCCACCATCGCTTAACACCATAATACCATTTGTCATTTGGTATTTACTTTGTGTTCCGTAGCGGTTGGCTTGATCTTGATGCAAGCGAAGGCCCAGTTCTGCTTCGTGTTGAAACGCGCCTTTGTCAATTTGGTAAAGAGCAGCTGTCTGAACACCTTTTGATAAGTAATTGCGGGCCGCACTTCTGAAAACAACCTCTCCGTTGGCCTGTCCGGTCATGATGGAATAGCCTGCGCTATTTGTTACATTGTCAGTTAAAATCGCATTGATGCTTTGCCCCCCAAAGCTATTTGCCCGGCCCCAATCTCTGAAGGTTTGGGTGAGGTAAGCGCTGGTGCGTATTTGGAGATTTTGACTTGGCTTGATGCTGTGTTGAACTACCAAGTGGTTATGGTAGAGATTGAGCTCATCATTTTGTGTGCCTGCATAGCGCCGCAGCGGATTGGCTTGAAAATCATCATCATTGAGCCCGAGGTAGGTTTCCTGAGCTTGTTCTTCTACATGCAGTACTTTAAGCAGCACGTTTTGTTGGACTTTTGCAGTTTTTTTGCTTTGCCAACGCACCTTACCTAAAAAATCTCTGCGGTCAAAACCAGTGTTTCCTCCGCCGTCGAGTTCTTTGAAGCCAGTTGCTGCCAACCTGTTGACTTCAAATAAATAACTGAATTGCCCTTTCGCATCGCCAACCCAAAGGCGTTGTTGGTTCACGCCAAAACTGCCGTAACTTACTTGTGCAAAAGCCCTAAATGTATTTGGAATGGGCGAGGAAAGCAGGTTGATGGCGCCACCAATGGTATATGGCCCGTATTTGATTTGACTACTGCCTTTTAATACTTCTACGCCACTCATTCGCGCAAAAGTTGGGAAATAATAGGCCGCTGGATCTGCGTACGCAGCGGGCGCCATCAGAATACCATCTTCCATTACTGTAATTTTAGCGCTTCTATTCACTGGTGTGCCGCGCATACCGATATTGGGTCGCAAGCCAAATCCTTCTTCGTCGCGAACCTGAAGGCCAGGCATGCTGCGCAAAACCTTGTTGATATCAGCTTGGTTCAGCTTTTGTAATTCGGCATTGGTTATGCGGGCGCTAGAGCCACTAATGAACTTACTTTGAATCCCAAAAATCGAGACGCCCTGCGTTTCTATTGTTCTGAGCGAGTCAGAGGAGTTAGGTTGTTGCGCAAAAATGAGTAAGGGGAAAAAGAAGGGGAGGAGGGAGAGCGGCTTCATTTTTATTTAGATTAATTATAAATAACGTGGCAAAAGTACGGCATGCGGGCGCAAACGGAAATACCATTTAGTTGGTATTTTCTACTTTAGAACAGGAAATAAATAAATAGCTTTGAGCCGCAATTCATAAAGCGAACCAAATGTCAGAAATAGTCATGTATGGTTTTTTAACGGGGATGGTAATGAGCATGATGCTCGGGACCGTTTTCTTTGCTTTGGTGCAGAATAGCATTGATTACGGCTTTCGAACGGGTGTATTTATTTCAATAGGTGTCATTGCCTCTGATGTTATTTTGATCACTTTGAGTTGGTTCAATACAGAGTTGATACCCAAAGGGGGAACAACAGATTTAGTGGTGCGCATTTATGGCGCCCTATTTTTGTTGCTTTATGGTTTGTCTAACCTCTTGAAAAAAGAAAAGGCAGCCTACCCAAAGACAGAAAACAAGCAGCTCTTGAAGTATATGTCAATGGGATTTTTGCTGAATATTTTGAATCCGGGAAATTATATTGGTTGGTTGGCAATCACAACCCAACTCAAAACAGTTGCTCGATATGAAGTTCCGAAGGCCGCGTTGTATTTTGCGGGCGCACTCGGGGCCATCTTCTTGATGGAGTGCTTGATCGCCTGGAGCGCTTCTTTTTTGAAGCCGTATATAACCGAGCAGTTTTTAAGATTGGTGAACCGGCTGATCGGTGTCTTGTTCATTGCCTTTGGCATCGCGCTCTTCTTTTACTAAAAACAGCGCTAGATTCCCTTTCAATAAAAACGCCTCCGCAAAGTAACTCAATTCTTCAAATTCGCTGAGTGCTGCGGCGTCATTTTTCAAAACAGCAATATTTTCTTTTAGTGTGAGGTAGTCGCGGAGCTTCAATGAAGTAACTTGTCCATTTTGTATAGTGGCATGATTGTAAAACAATTTAGCTTGAAGGTCAGTCAATACAACTTTGCCCTCGATTTTGGAGAGTTCAAATTTCAGTAGCAATGGCAACTTGCACCATTTATGAATGTCGTATGCTACAAAATCGCCCTGAGAGTAGACAATAGTGGTTTGTTTATTTTGTCCGCTAAAAGGATCTTTGATATCAAAAAACTCAATGGGTTGTGCATTGTGCGGATGACCACCTAGTACCAAATCTATACCCGTTTGCCGACAAATTTGGTGCATATTGTTTACAATTGTCTGCGATGGATAAGGCTGATACGCACAGCCCATATGCAAGAAGCCCACCAAAAATTCAGCGCCGTTTTGTCTGGCCAGTTTGGCTTGTGCTACAATCAACGAAATATCCGGATTGGCTTCATTGAGGTTCAGGTGATTGGCAAGGAAAGATTTGCCAGGCGGGCAAACCAGCGCATTCAATGAAAATGTATAAGATAAAAATGCGACTTTGATACCGTTCTTTTCTATGATCGGAAATTGGTCGCGCTCTTCAAAAGACCTTGCCGTTCCAACGCGAGCGATGTTTTTGGCATCTAAAAATTGTAGCGTTTCAATTACCCCTTCTTCTCCCTGATCTAAAGAATGGTTGTTGGCTGTAGAGAGCACATCAAAACCCTTGTATTTGCCAAACCCAGAAAAAACACCGAACATGTCTTCGTTGGCGTTGAAATACATATTGCTCAACATGACTTCCGGTACACAGGATGCCGGTTTGTTTGGATTGAGGGGCGTTTCTAAATTGCCTACTACTAAATCAGCATCAAAGAAAAAGTCACCGCTGTCTTCCCAAAGATCTTTACATTGCTCAGAAGTAATGCAAAAGTAAGGCATGAGGTCGCCGCCAGCGCTGAGGGTAATTTTTTGGCTGCTATTGGAAGTGTCTTTATTTTGAAACTTCGCTCCTTGACTTTGAAAGTATTCTTCAAGCCCAGCATCTTTATCTCCTTTAAGGATGGCGCGGTAGTAATATTTATAACCAAAATAAAGCTGCTGTTTTCGCGTCATTTTACGCGGGTCTTCATGATGCCCTTCCAATGGCTGCGCCCAATCTTGCCCACCTAAAACCTTTCGAATTTTAAAAAGCAAACGCACCAAGCCAACTAAAAACTTTCCCTTTAAGGAAATTGGTCGAACGGGGTTGTATTTTCCTTGGTCGAAAGTATTTGGCATGGCGTAAAAATAGAAAATAAAAAAACCCCATCTAGTGATGAGGTCGAAAGTCGGGATGACAGGACTTGAACCTGCGACTTCTCGCCCCCCAGACGAGTACTCTACCAACTGAGCTACATCCCGATAAAATGCAATCTATTTTTAAAACAAAAAACCCTCAATTCGTTAAGAATCAAGGGTTAATTTCACAATAATGTACTCGAGGCGGGACTTGAACCCGCACGGGCAAATGCCCACAGGATTTTAAGTCCGGCGTGTCTACCGATTCCACCACTCGAGCTCAAAAGAGCGAGAAACGGGACTCGAACCCGCGACCCCGACCTTGGCAAGGTCGTGCTCTACCAACTGAGCTATTCTCGCTTGAAACTCCCATTATTGTTTAGCCTTTGCTTCACTAGGGGCGACAAAGTTAAGTATTTTTTTAATTTTTCAAAATACTAATCGCTTTTTCCTTGCGATTTTTTAAAGAAAAATACGCCCAAGTCAGCGGCAGTAGCAAGGCGTAGTTGTAATAGAGGTCTTCAAAAGGAATGCTGATCATGCGCCAACCAATGAGGTGTTGCTCACTGTACCAGACAATTGGCTCAGGCGTTGTGGCGCCGGTAAGGATGCCATTCACGATAAAAAAGGGAATCAGGCAGAGCAAATACGCCCACATAAAATCTTGGTACCAAGTCTTGTTGCGCAACAGAATCGTCAGTGCAAGACTCAGAAAACACGCCAAGGAGGTGTAATAGTTGTCACTATATAACAACAGCCATAGTCCTGACGTCGCCATAAATAGGTAAGCAAACCAAGCGGAGACTTTACGCTTATTGCGATTTGGAAAGTAAGCCTTAATAACAGTGAATATAAAAATGAAGTTGTAGGGGATCACCATAAAAAATAATACTTCTTCAAGCGGAAGATGCCCTAGATAAATTTTCAAGAGGTAGTTTGGATTGAAGCCCCAAACGCCCCACTGAGTAAAAAGTTCGTCCCAAATCAGGAAGGGTACGGCTACAATGAGCGAAGCAAGAAAAACAAAACGCCATTCTTTAAAAAACGCAACCTTTTTATCAAAGCTGAGTGCAAAAGGCCCGGCAAAAGAAAGTAAGATGACCCATCCGTAAAGACTCATGCGCTTTGTTGTTTTTTGAATTGCTTGACGCTCTCAATATAAAAACGAAAAGGAACTAAGAGCATACCAAAACACTCGCCGTGTTCTTTTCCTAAATGTTTGTGATGCATTTTGTGTGCTCTACGAATGGCATAAAAGTAAGGGTGTTCGATGTCGCGCAGCCATTTGAATCGGCGGTGGATATAGACGTCGTGGATCAGAAAGTAGGCCAAACCATAAGCTGCAATGCCAAACCCAATCCAGACCGGCAGATAGTTTTGGTTCATGAGGCCGAGCATAATGCAGAGCCAAGACGGGATGGCGTAAATCAAGAAAAAAACGTCGTTTTTCTCAAAAAAACCAGGCTCAATTTGATGATGGTCTTTGTGGAAATACCACATGATACCGTGCATGACGTATTTGTGCGTTGCCCACGCCATAAATTCCATCCCAAAAAAAGTTGCGAGTGTAACAATAGGACCCCACCACATCATAAGCGAAAAGTTAAAAAGGTAAAAAAAATGGTCATATAGATAAACAAGGCCACCGCTACATTGTTTGTCTCGTTCAAATGCCATTTACGATAGACAAATTGCAGAAGTAGGGAGGTAAAGAACCAGCAAACGTAATTAAAGCTAGGAATTAGGCCGTCTTTCCAATACCAAAACCCGAGTTTGACAGCAACAGGCTCCATCAAAAAATCCAGAAACACCATCAAGACCGCCGCCACAATAACTTCTAACCAAAACCTAAGTTGAAGAGAGGCAATGAGCGCTGCACTCACGATACAGAGCATGGCCCAATTTACGCCAATGATCAGCGGAACATCGAATAATTTGGGCCCGAGCACATGCCCGTAATGGTAGTCACCAAATAAAATACCTGTGTGTACGCCAATCCATTCGACACTCATGCCGGTGAGCAAAGATAAACCCATGAACAGCCAAAAACGGGGGCCGTATTTTTTTCTACCAAGGATTAAAATGCTAAATGAGAGGAGGAGGTGAAAAAAGGAAAGGCCAATGAAAAATGACTTATAAGGGCCAATAGACATACCTACAAGCCCAACGAGATAGAAAATCCCAATGAAAATGATCAGCTTTCGACTCAATTTGTTGTGTTTTTTTCAATGAATGCTTGCCCGGCGATCATATTGCTGATGATGTCTTCAAGCGGCGTGTATTTAAAAGACAATTCTTTTTCAATTTTGTTGCGGTCGTAGCGCAAGACTTCATGCGAAGATCGCGCTGTTTCTATGGTGAGGCCATCTCTTTTACCGCTCAAATGACACCAGAGCTCGTGAAATGCTGCCAGAAGCATAGTAAGCGTTTTTGGAGCTTTTATATTTGGCGGGGTTTTCCCTAGTTTTCGGGCAAAAACGCTAAATAATTCTCGGAAAGTTTGCTGCGGCCCAACGACCAAAAAGCGTTCGCGAACAACGCCTTTGGCCACTATTTCGGCCATTGCCCAGGCTACATCGCGCGCATCTACAACGGCGTTGGCGCCACTGGTATAAAACTTTAAGCCTTTTTTGGCGGTGTCTAGCATTTGCAAAGAGGGGCTTCCTGGTGCTGCTGGCCCCAAAATAACACATGGATTTACAATTACGGCTGTTAAGCCTTCTTCTATACCTCGCCAAACTTCTTTTTCGGCCATCAATTTCGAAATACCGTATCCGCTGTGCTGTGCGCCTTCTTGCCATTTGCTTTTTTCATGGACAAGCGCTTCTTTGCCACCAATTGCTGCGGTAGAGCTCACATGACAAAAGTGTTGAACACCGTATTGAACAGATAAATCGACTAAATTGGCAGTCACGTATCGGTTTTGCTGAATACAAGTCTCAAAGTCGGCTTTGAAAAAAGAGACAAGCGCCGCACAATGATAAACAACAGTGCTTCCTTTTATAATTGATTTAAGCGCATCGATATCGAGAAGATCCGCTTTCACCCATTCCACTAGTGCCCATTTTTCAGCCGCATTTTCTTTTAGATAGAAATGAAAAAGCGCTTGTACGGCAGCAATTTTTTGTTCGTTGCGATAAGCTGCCCGAACCGACATATTGCGTTTGGTCAATTCAATTAAAACATGACTTCCGAGAAGTCCGGTGGCACCTGTTACTAAATTCACGACCTAAAGCTAGGGATTACTTTTGATAGAAAGCCGCAAGCGCAGCTTTGATTTGTTCGGCTGCGCAATCTAGTTGCGCAGCGGTATGTGCAGAAGACACAAAACCTACTTCATAGCCGCTCGGGCCAAAATACACACCAGCGTCTAGAAGATAGTGGTGCATGAAGTTAAACGCCGCCATATCGCTCGCTATCTGATTTGCAGCCTTGATTCGTTTTTTGCCGTTGAAGGAGAACCAGAAGATAGACCCCACACAAACAAGTTCCATTGGATAAGCTTGCGCAAAGGCATATGAATTGATGTTGTCTACAAAGGCTTGGGTGCGTTGCGCTTGTTTGGTATAAAACCCATCTGCCGCACACAACTCGAGCTGCGCAAGACCTGCGGCCATAGCAACGGGATTGCCAGAAAGTGTTCCGGCTTGGTAAACTGGTCCTTCGGGAGAAACATAGGCCATGATTTCTTTTCGCGCGCCGTAAGCACCTACGGGCAAGCCCCCACCAATGATTTTACCGTAGGTGACTATATCTGGCGCAATGCCATACAGTTCTGCCGCGCCGCCAAATGCCACTCTAAATCCGGAAATTACTTCATCAAAGATGAGTAATACGCCGTATTTAGTGCAAAGAGCGCGCAGCAGGTTCAAGAAGGTGAGGTCTTGAAGCAATAAACCGTTGTTGGCCGGAATAGGCTCGATAATTACTGCAGCTAAGTCGTGGTGTTGGGCTTCAAAGCAGGCAGTAAGTGCAGCGGCATCGTTGAGTGGCAAAACGAGCGTCTCGTTGGCAAATGCTTCAGGTACACCAGCGCTTGATGAGGTGCCAAAGGTCACTAAGCCGCTACCGGCCTGCACCAATAAAGCATCTACGTGGCCGTGATAGCAACCTTCAAATTTCAGTATTTTATTTTTGCCGGTAGCGCCACGTGCCAAGCGCAGCGCACTCATTACCGCTTCGGTTCCGGAGCTCGTGAAACGAATTTTGTCGATAAAAGCAAGCCGCTCGAGCATAAAAGCTGCGAGCTCATTTTCTTTGAGCGTTGGCGCGCCAAAACTGGCGCCATTCTGGAGTGTTGTTACAATTTTTTCAAATACATAGGGGTTGTTGTGCCCGTGAATAAGCGGCCCCCAACTGCAGCAAAAGTCGATGAATTGGTTACCGTCTTCGTCCCAAATTTGAGCGCCATCGCCTTTTGCGATAAAAAGGGGGGTGCCTCCAACAGACTTAAAAGCGCGAACAGGAGAATTTACCCCACCAGGAAAAAATCCTTTGGCTGCTTCGAATAATTCTGCTGAACGGCTGCGGTCGATAGGAGAGGGAGTCTTCATTCTTGTGTATATTTGTGGCCATAAAGTTACGAATAAAGCTGCGCATATGAAATTTGAAAACACCCTAAAATTCGCCCGAGAATTAGATCAAAAAGACCCATTAGCATCTTTCAGGGCGCGCTTTCATTTCCCAACTTTCCACAAGCCTAACCCTGTATATTTTACGGGAAACTCCCTTGGTTTACAACCCATCACCGCTGCAGGCTATATTCAAGAAGAACTAGATGCTTGGGCTAAATTTGGTGTAGAAGGTCATTTTTTAGCTAAAAGACCATGGCTTTCTTATCATGAGAACTTAACTCAAATGGCGGCCAATATTGTGGGCGCATTGCCAATAGAGCTTGTTATTACGCACTCCCTGACTACTAACCTACATTTATTGATGGTTTCGTTTTATCGGCCAGCAGGAAAGCGCGTCAAAATTCTCTGCGAAGAGAAAGCGTTTCCGAGTGATCAATATGCGCTTGCTTCACAAGTTTCCTTTCATGGTTTGCCGGTAGAAACTTTAGTTGAAGTAGGCCCAAGACCCGGAGAGCACTTAATTAGAGAAGAAGACATCCTTCAGAAGATAGCCGAACTCGGCGATGAGCTCGCACTTGTCATGATTGGCGGCGTCAATTACTATACCGGTCAGTACTTCGATTTACAAAAGATTACCGCCGCCGGCCATGCTGTGGGCGCTGTAGTTGGTTTTGACCTCGCTCATGCTGCTGGAAATGTCAATTTAGCTCTCCACGATTGGAACGTCGATTTTGCAGCTTGGTGTGGTTATAAATATTTGAATTCATCTCCTGGCGGAGTTTCTGGTTTATTTGTGCACGAACGCCATGCCCACAACAAATCCTTACCGCGCTTTGCAGGTTGGTGGGGCCACAATAAAGCGCTTCGTTTTCAGATGGAACCAGGTTTTGATCCTATTGCGGGTGCTGAGGGCTGGCAATTGAGTAACGCGCCGGTATTGGGCATGGCGGCTCATTTAGCTTCGCTAGAAATCTTTGAAGAAGCGGGCATGGAACGCATCGGTCAAAAGCGCGACCAACTCACGGCGTATTTGGCTTTTCTCATTGAAGATGTCTCAGAAAGAAACCAAGAGAGGTGTTCATTTGAAATCATTACACCTAAAGATCCAAGTGCACGCGGCGCACAGTTGTCTATTTTAGCAAAAGGACAAGGCCGCCAACTTTTTGATCGTTTAACTGATTTAGGTGTCATTGCAGACTGGAGAGAGCCTAATGTCATTCGCATCGCGCCGGCGCCGCTTTATAATTCTTACGAAGATTGTTTGCGTTTTGCGCAGTTCTTGGAGCAGGCGATTTTATAAACCCGACAAATAGGTGTCAAGGTCTTTTGCAAAATACCGCTTTTCTAAAGACCGGACTGCTTCTTCGACTTCACTCGCATTTGCGTTTTCTAAAAGCGCAACCGCATGTTGAAAAAGGAGCTTTCCTTTATCATATTCTTCATTAACTAAATGAATACTGATGCCGCTAAAAGCTTCTTTTGCGGCACATACTGCCCGATGCACGTGATGACCATACATGCCGGCACCACCATAATTTGGAAGTAGTGAGGGGTGAATATTAATGATTTTGTCCGGAAACGCCGCGATGAACTCCGTTGGTATTTTTTTGAGAAACCCAGCTAAAATAACCCGGCTTGCACCGAGTTCTTGGCAAATCTGAAGATATTTTGAAAAATCTTTTCCGAGTAAATTAAAGAATGGAATGCGCTGGCCTTCACAAAATGCCTCCATTTCCGAATTAGCCTTACTAGAGAGAACCCCTACCACACTAACACGTTCATTATCATTGAAATAGTGAATTATTTGACGGGCGTTACTGCCTCTTCCAGAAATAAATAGAATTAATTGCTCTTGCATTTCGGCTACAAAGTTAAGCATAGTGTAGGATTCCACGGCTTTGAGATGCGAAGTGTTGATAAATTAAATCGGGATAAGTTTTGTTTATTGGTCGATAGTTTTTTTCTTTGCAAGCTAAAACCTTTAAATTTTAAAAAATGTCTGATATCAAAGCTAAAGTTATCGCGATCATTGTTGATAAACTGAATGTTGAAGAAAGTGAAGTAACCAACGAAGCTAGTTTCACTAATGACTTGGGTGCCGATTCACTTGACACAGTTGAGTTAATCATGGAATTCGAGAAACAATTCAACATTTCTATTCCAGATGATAAAGCAGAAGGTATCCAAACTGTCGGTGATGCCATTGACTATATCGCTGCGAACGTCTAATAATTCCCACTATTCCTTTTAGTTTACGGGTATGCAATTAAAAAGAGTTGTTGTAACAGGTCTTGGTGCACTTACGCCAATAGGCAACACAGTACAAGAATACTGGGATGCCTTATTGGCGGGCAAAAGCGGTGCCGCACCCATTAAACAATTTAACGCTGCTCTTTTCAAAACACAGTTTGCCTGTGAATTGAAAGACTTCAATGTGGAAGACCACATGGACAAAAAGGAAGGGCGCAAGCTTGATCAATTTTCGCAGTATGCCATAGTTACTTCAACGGAAGCTATGGCAGACTCTGCTTTGCTTGAGTCCAACCCCAACCTAGACCGCATTGGTGTCATTTGGGGCTCAGGAGTTGGAGGCCTTAAAACGTTCCAAGAGGAAGCTAGAGAGTATTTTAGTGGAGACGGAACGCCTCGCTTTAATCCTTTCTTTATTCCAAAAATGATTGCCGATATTGCAGCTGGTCATATTTCAATTAAATATGGTTTACGCGGGCCTAACTACGTATGTGTATCCGCTTGTGCTTCTGCAACCAATGCTATTATTGACGCATTTAACCTCATTCGTTTAGGGAAAGCCGATGCCATTGTTACTGGTGGTTCAGAAGCTGGCGTAAACGAAATGGGCATGGGTGGTTTCAATGCTTTAAAAGCACTTTCTACTCGCAATGACTCCCCAGAAACCGCATCACGCCCGTTTGACCTCGATCGCGACGGCTTTGTGCTTGGCGAAGGCTCTGGTTGCCTTATTCTCGAAGAATACGAGCATGCCATCAAGCGCGGTGCAAAAATTTATGCTGAGGTAATCGGCGGCGGCATGTCTGGCGACGCCTATCACATGACTGCACCTCACCCAGAAGGCTTGGGAGCACGCAACACCATGCTCGCGGCTCTAGAAGACGCCGAAATCGACCCTTCTCAAATTGACTACGTAAATGTGCACGGAACCTCTACACCTCTTGGCGATATCGCAGAAGTAAAAGCTATCCAGCACGTTTTTGGCGAACACGCCTATAACCTGAACATCAGTTCAACCAAATCCATGACGGGCCACCTTTTAGGTGCTGCCGGCGCCATCGAGGCGGTGGCTTGTGTGCTTGCGGTAAAAAACGACATCGTTCCGCCAACCATCAATCACTTTACCGACGACCCCGAGCTAGACCCAAAATTAAACTTTACTTTTCATCAGCCACAAGCGCGCACAGTAAATATCGCTTTGTCTAACACCTTTGGTTTTGGGGGTCACAATACCTCCATCATCGTAAAGAAATTTAAAGCATAAATTGCTCAAAATTCCTCTCTTCAAAAAGAAGAAAACAAACGAAGAGCTAGACGTTATTCGCTTTGTTTTGGCTCAATTTGGCTATAAGCCTCAAAACATTTCATTTTTCGTACAGGCGCTAACCCACAAAAGCTCTTTGTCTGACCAACATCTATTGGCTGCAAACGAAAGGCTCGAGTTTTTAGGTGATTCCATTCTTGATGCCGTTGTGGCTTCTTTTGTATATGATAAATACCCTGAACTAGACGAAGGTCAACTGACCAAAATCAAGTCAAAAATAGTGAACCGAAAGTCTTTAGCTACCATTGGTGAGCGAATGGGCATCAGGAAGCACCTTATCTATAGCCAAGGGAGAAGCATTAATTTAGTGGGCTTAGAAGGCAATGCTTTTGAAGCGCTCATTGGCGCTATTTATCTAGATGGGGGTTTTGTGAGCACCCAGCGCGTACTTAAGAATACAGTTTTTAGAAAACACCTTGACCTCAATAAGGTTCTCGAAGAAGAGCTAGACTTTAAATCTGCTCTTTTTATTTGGTGCCAGCGCAAGAAACTAAGCCTTGAATTTGTTTTGTTATCAGAACAATTTACCGACGGAAAAGCAATCTACGAGATGACCGTTCAGATCAATCGCACAAGCTATGGAAAAGGCAAAGGGTTCTCAAAAAAAGAAGCAGAACAGGCAGCGGCCAAAGAAACGCTTGCATTGATGGGAGAAATTTAAGTCAACACTTTATTTATTAAAATTTGTAGTACATTTGCCCTATAAAAGAACAACACATGACCTGGACAGACTTTATATACAAAATTGGCGATCTATTTCAATGGGCTTTTGGCTTTTTTGAAATGGTTCAAAACTACTTCAATACAGCACTTGTCTTACTTGGTTTTTTTGGCTTTTATTACTGGATGCGCACGCAAAAGCGCGCGAGCGACAAATCTAACGTTCCTGTAGAAATCAAAGACAACCAAGGTTGGTACAATAAAGAAGGACAAAAACTGAAGTAATTCTAGTTTTCATCAAATAAAAAAGGGCGGTCATTGACCGCCCTTTTTGTTGTATTAGATTTCTTATTTGTCTGAAGTAAGTGCTGCACTTAAGAACTCACGGTTCATGCGCGCGATGTTTTCTAAAGAGATTCCTTTAGGACATTCCACTTCACAAGCACCAGTATTGGTACAGTTCCCAAAACCTTCTTCATCCATTTGGCGAACCATATTCAGTGCGCGGTCTTTAGCCTCTACCTTTCCTTGCGGCAATAGCGCGTATTGTGAAATTTTAGCACCTACAAATAACATTGCCGAGCCGTTTTTGCAAGTTGCAACACAAGCACCACAACCAATGCAAGCCGCCGCTTCAAAAGCTTTGTCTGCATCTGTTTTTGGAATTGGAATGGCGTTGGCGTCCATGGTGCGCCCTGAAGTATTTACCGAAACAAAACCACCCACCTGTTGTATGCGGTCAAAAGCAGAGCGGTCCACAACAAGGTCTTTGACAATTGGGAAGGCACGTGATCTCCATGGCTCAACGTAGATTGTGTCTCCATCAGTGAAACTACGCATGTGTAACTGGCATGTGGTGGTTCCTGTTTCAGGGCCGTGTGCACGCCCGTTGATATACAAGGAGCACATTCCGCAGATGCCTTCACGACAGTCGTGATCGAATGCTACAGGTTCTTTTTGCGCATTGATCAGTTGCTCATTGAGTTGGTCGAGCATTTCAAGAAAAGAACTATCTGTCGAGACGTTAGCAAGGCTATACGTTTCAATACCACCTTTTGCATTGGTATTTTTTTGTCTCCAGATTTTGAGCGTAATGTTGATGAATTTTGAAGCCATATCTATTTATTTATAGTTGCGTGCTGCAATTTTAATGAACTCATAATTGAGGGCCTCTTTGTGAAGCGCCGCTTTTTTGGCATCGCCATCTTGGTATTCCCAAGAAGCAACGTATTTGAAATTTTCGTCGTCGCGGAGCGTTTCACCTTCGCTATCTTGATATTCTTCGCGGAAATGCCCACCACAAGACTCTTCTCGGCGCAAGGCATCTACTGCCATAAGTTGGCCTAGTTCGATGAAGTCAGCAACGCGCATGGCTTTATCGAGTTCTGGATTCATTTCGTTGGCGTCGCCAGGCACAAAAACATCTTTGTAGAATTCTTCGCGCAGCGCAGCAATTTCTTCTATGGCTGCTTTTAAACCCTCTTCGTTGCGTGCCATCCCTACGCTGTTCCACATAATGAGTCCAAGACGTTTGTGAAAGTGATCGACAGATTTGGTGCCTTTGTTTTCAAGAAAACGGTCAATACTAAATTTAACTTCTGACTCTGCTTGTTCGAACTCTGGACTGTCAGTAGAGATTTTACCTGTACGAATATCGTCGGCAAGGTAATCTGAGATGGTGTAAGGCAAGACGAAATAGCCGTCGGCCAAACCTTGCATAAGGGCAGAAGCACCTAGACGGTTGGCACCGTGGTCTGAGAAGTTGGCTTCACCAGTTACAAAACAACCGGGGATACTACTTTGAAGGTTGTAATCTACCCAAACACCACCCATTGTGTAGTGAACGGCTGGGTAGATTTTCATTGGTGTTTCGTAAGGGTTGTCGTCGGTAATTTTTTGGTACATCTGAAATAAGTTACCATACTTCTCTTCAATCCATTTTTTACCGAGTGCAATGATTTTTTCATCGGTAGGGTTGTGGTCTCCTTGTGAAAAAGCAGATTGGCGACCTTTGCTGCGAATTTCAGTCGCGAAGTCGAGGTAAACACCTTCGTTGGTATCATTTGCTTCAATACCAAAACCGGCATCGCATCTTTCTTTAGCTGCTCTAGAAGCGACATCGCGCGGCACTAGGTTACCGAAAGCGGGGTAGCGTCTTTCTAAGAAGTAGTCGCGGTCTTCTTCGGCAATTTGAGTGGGTTTCAAGCTGCCTTCGCGAATGGCTTCAGCATCTTCTTTTTTCATAGGAACCCAAATACGGCCGGAGTTGCGCAAAGACTCAGACATGAGTGTAAGCTTGGACTGATTGCTGCCGTGTACCGGAATACAAGTTGGGTGAATTTGTACAAAGCAAGGGTTTGCAAAAAGCGCTCCTTTTTTGTGCACTTTCCAAGCTGCTGATACGTTACTACCCATGGCGTTTGTCGAGAGGAAGTAAACGTTTCCATAACCACCAGAAGCGATGACAACTGCATGGGCTGAATGGCGTTCGAGCTCACCAGTAACGAGGTTTCTAGCGATAATGCCGCGTGCTTTTCCGTCTACTTTAACGAGGTCCATCATTTCGTGACGGTGATACATTTTCACACGACCCAAGCCAATTTGACGAGAGAGCGCTGAATAAGCACCTAATAAAAGTTGTTGGCCAGTTTGCCCAGCTGCATAGAATGTACGTTGCACTTGCGTTCCGCCGAAAGAACGGTTGTCTAAGAGACCTCCGTATTCACGTGCAAATGGAACACCTTGTGCCACACATTGGTCGATGATATTACCTGAGACTTCTGCCAAACGGTAAACGTTGGCTTCGCGTGCACGGTAGTCACCACCTTTGATTGTGTCGTAAAAGAGACGGTAAATGGAGTCGCCGTCATTTTGGTAATTTTTAGCTGCGTTGATACCACCTTGGGCGGCAATAGAGTGTGCTCTGCGCGGAGAATCTTGGAAACAAAACGCCTTAACGTTGTAGCCCATCTCGCCAAGAGAGGCTGCTGCAGAAGCGCCAGCCAAACCTGTTCCAACAACGATTACATCGATTTTGGGACGGTTGTTGGGTGCAACCAGCTTCATGTGGTTTTTGTGGTTGGTCCATTTTTCTGAAATTGGACCTTCTGGAATGCGCGAATTTAGTGTTGACATAGCCTGATTCCTAGTGATTCATGTAAATAATAACGGGAATAATCGCAAACAAAAACGGAACAATAATGGCAAAGCCAGCTCCGATTATTTTGATCAGTGGGGTGTATTTTGGATGATTGATGCCTAAAGATTGGAAAGCACTTTGGAAACCATGTAAAAGATGGTAGGCCAAAACAATCATTGAGATCAAGTAAAACAATACGGCAAAAAGCGCACCTTCATTTTTACTTTTGCTGAAGAAGTCCATGACCAAAGTGTGTAGGTCGCGGTAGCCTTCGGCAACTTTAACGTTTGTGCCTTTGATGTAAAGGTCAGTTCCTTTTTCTACAATATTTTTTCCGTCTTTTGGAATAGGTTGAATGCCCGGCACGTGTGTGTAGTAAAGTTCTGCATTGGCCGCACCCATCATTGGGTTGTCCATTTCTAATTTGTAGGTATGCAGCGGAACGTCTTCTTTTATTTTCATTTTCCACCAGAAGTTGGCCATGTGTGTAGCTAAGAATACCAAAATAAGTGTGCCTAAAATAGCCATGCTGCGGCTAGCAGAGCTAGAGTTTGCACCGGGTTTGCTGTAAGCATAAGCCACTGGGCGGGCTTTTTTATTTTGAATGGTGAGCGCAATACCGTCAATGATGTGAATCAGGATAGCTGCATAGGTGACGTAAGAAAGGATTTTGATAAAGGGGTTGTGCCCCATGAAATAGGCGTATTCGTTAAATGCGCGGCGGCCTTCTTCGCCTGTTTTGAGGATAAGTTGAAGGTTGCCAAGTAAGTGGCCAACCAAAAACGTACAGAGAAAAAGTCCGGTGAGGGCCATAAAGACCTTTTTGCCGATTGAAGATTTAAAAATTACAGAATTACTCATAAGTATCTTTCATTTGTAGTGTTGCAAATTTAAGTCAAGAACAGCTAATAGTCACAAATGTCGCCAAGATAATCAGCTGACACAAGCTATTTAGAACGATTATAGATAGTTCAAAACAACGCGTGCAGCATTCACCTCTAAGTGTGCCGATGCGCCCAAGGCTAAAGCCTGATTATCGTCAATATGCCCGACAGGAAAATCGAAACAAATGGGGATTTTCCGATAGGGAAAGTGTGCTAATATGAGTGCCTCTAGAGATTTTCCGAAAGGCACGTCCGTATCTTCTAAATCGGTCATGCCGCCAATAATTAATCCATTGATTTGTTCCAAAGCGCCAGCGCGTCGCAGCGCATGCAGCATGCGGTCTATGTGATATAAATGTTCTGCTAGATCTTCAATGAAAAGTATGGCTTCGCGAAAGTCATAGGCATCTGGGTTAGCGAGCATACTATATACAATACTCAAATTACCACCGATCAGTTGTCCAGTGCAAGCACCTATTTGATTCAAAGGATGGGCCTCGATTTCAAAACTTTTGCGTTGCCCAAATAATAAATCTCGCAGCCGTTGTTTCGCTTGATCGCTATTTTTATCAATGTTCAAAGCCATGGTGCCATGAATACTTTGAAAACCCAGAGACTGTATCTTGTGGTGTAGCACACAAATATCAGAAAAGCCGATCAGCCATTTTGGCTCGCGGATAAACTGAGCCCATTGCAAACCATCCAATAATTGAATACTGCCATAACCACCTCTCATGCACCAAATTGCTTTTGCTTCCGGATGATCTAAACCTTCTTGTAAGTCTGCCAAACGCTCTAGTTCTGTACCGGAAAAATAATGGTGCCGGCCTGCTAAATGTTTACTTCTAATGCAGCGAATGCCAATCTGAGACAACCATTGTTCAGCTGCTATCACATAGTGTTCTTCAATGGCTTTGGCAGGCGCGCACAAATAAACGAGGTCGCCAGTTTGGAGTGAAGGTGGAGCAATTAAATTCATGGATGCAGGAGTGCGTTGAGGATTTTTAAATCTGTTGGGCTCGTGATTTTGATGTTTTCTTCGTTACTCAAGACCAATAGAGGGCATATTCCCATTGCTTCTACAACACTCGCGTCGTCGGTAAAGTGCGGCTGGTAGCCTTGTAAATAAGCTTTTTTAAGGATGTTTGCCTCAAAACATTGCGGTGTATGCACAAGATAATAGTTAGATCTATCCACACTTTCTGATATTTCTGGCTTCCCCATTCTTATGGAATCTTTTAGACTCAGAACCGGAACAACAGCATTTGAAAGTTGAAGGCCATTGAAACAACGCTCAATAGTGGAAATACTTACAAGGGGCCTTACACCATCGTGAATAGCAATTTGATCTCCCGTACAAATTGTCAATGCATTTTGAATAGAGTGGAATCTTTCGTTGCCGCCGTCCACTAACTCGTGCGGAATTTGGGTGTTGTATTTGGTCAAGAGTTCTTTCCAGTGATTTACCCAATCTTTGGGGAGAGTAATGATGAGTTGCGCATTTGGATCAAATTCAAAAAAACGTTCGAGCGCGTGTATCAAAACAGGTTTGGAACCAAGCAGCAAAAATTGTTTAGGAAGTTCGCTTTCCATGCGTTTCCCTATGCCACCTGCCGTAATGATGATGCTTTTTTTCATCGCAGTTCAAAGATAAGCAATCTAGCGCTTCTGGAAAGGAAGTAGCTTTAACTTGCGCGCATGTAAATCAATTGTAAAAGTTTGGCCGCTGATATATTCTCCATCTGTTTCGGCGTGCAACACTTGATCTGCACAGTGCAGTTGAATAGGAAACACTACATTAAGATAATGTGCTTCGGGATGCTTGATTTTTTTACCCTGCTTCACGCGCAGCACATTTTTAAGATAATCCAACAAGGAAACCTTGCCCAGTAGTGTGAGCTTGAGTTGGCCGTCGTCAATTCGCGCACCAGGATGTATATACAAGCCATCTCCAAAAATACTGCCATTGCAAAATGCGGCCAGTAGCAACTCTCCAGTGTAACTGAAGTCTGCACTACTTATTTGAACTTGGGGTCTTTTGTAATTGAGAAAAGTTTTGATAATGGCTAATCCGTAAGAAAAGTTTGGTCCAAAACCTTTCCGGAATTTTTGAAGCTCGAGCACCACTGCCCCGCCAAAGCCAATATCTGTAATATTGGCAAAATAGCGTGTTTCTCGTTCGGTTTGAAGCAGTCCGACATCAAATAAGTCGAAGGCAGCACTTTGGATTTTTTCACAAAAGTCATGGGTGATTTGGAACCCAGCGGAGCGGTAAAAGTCGTTGCCGGTTCCATTTGGAAGCACACCTAGAATGGGCTGAAAGTTGGGCTCTGGGTGCGTACAAACGCCATTGACAAGCACATTAAAAGTACCGTCGCCACCTACGCCAATGAGATGTGTACATGCGCCATCTAAAGCATAAATGTAAGCAAGGGCTGCGCTTGTATCAGCACTATTGTAAATATGAAAGTCAGCCCCAAATTGATCCTTCAAGGCAGCTAAAATGCGTTGATTGGTTGGTTGGATTTTTTTGTTTCCGTTGGTGATGCAATAGATAAGCGGCATGCGCCAATTTACGCAATAATTTTAGTATTGGATTTGTAAGCTGCTAGATTGCTGCCATTTTTGGCCATTGAGTACACCTGCCATAAAATAAATGTAGGCACCACGCGCTAGTTTTTCACCACCAAGGTCTGAGCCATCCCAATCAAAATGAGGATTGCTGCTGCTGAACACAACTTGGTTGTCTTTCTTGAGCACAACAATGCTGAAATCTTCGATGGTATTTTGTTTCCAGTCTATTTGTAGTGTTTCGTTTTGACCGTCGCCATTTGGCGTGATGATATTTGGCAACGAAATGTTGTATTGTTTTGGCAAAACTTGCGCCTGAACAGGGCTGCTATTATTTGGTCTTGGCGCTATACTTGGCGTGGTGGTTGTGCTAACTGCGTTGTTGGGGATGTTCACCGGAATGGAATGCGGGATCAGTGTTGAAGGCACTACACTTTGGTTTTGCGAAGGGGTTTGATTGGTTTGTAAAACCTGGCGATTTAAAACCGTGTCTTCAATAGGAATATTGACGGGGTTGTTATGGTTCAAACCAACTTGCGTTTCTTCTGTACCAATTGTTCCCTTAGAATTGGTATGCGCTGATTTTTGGGCAGGAATATTTACTTTAGTTTCCTTTTGAGGTTCTTTAGTTTGAGTTGTTTCGGCTTTTGAATTTGCTTTGACCGATAAATAAACAGCCCCACTAATTACAGCGCTAGCAGCAACACCAATAAGAACTTTAGTTAAAATGCTGAGCCCTGTTTTGGCGACGCTTGATCCAATTGACGATGAAATTGACGTCCATAATGCAGGGTTTACCTGGACTTGGTGGTCCTGGAGGCCTTTCACAAAGAGTTCTTTTATGTTGTCTTTTTCAATCATTTAGTCAATATTTTCTATACGGTCTTTCAAATAGGCCCTTGCGCGCAAGTATTGTGTTTTAGAAGTGCTTTCAGAGATGCCAAGTTGGCTAGAAATCTCTTGATGCGAATAGCCTTCGATGGCAAACAGGTTGAAAACAGTGCGGTAGCCATCTGGCAGCGCCTGAACTAATTTGAGTAGGTCGTCGGCCATAAGTTTTTCTGCGCTGAAACTATTGGTAGAAAGTTTGTGGCTGACGTCGTCAATAGAGACGTCGGTCATGAGTTTTTTGTCTTTGCGCAGTTGGTCAAGGCAGGCATTGACAGCAATTTTTTTGAGCCAACCTTCAAAAGCACCCTCCGATTTGTAATTGCTGATATGGGCAAAAATTTTAACGAAGGCATCTTGCAAGACGTCTTGTGCGCGCATTTGGTCTTTCATGTAACGCAAACACACGACGTAAAGCTTGGGGGCATAAATGTCAAACAACGCTTTTTGAGCCTTAGGACGAGCAGCAATACAACCTTTTATGAGTTCTTGTTCCTCCATGACTCTTAACCCTGACGTATTTTAATTTGAAAAAGTTGCATGCGCAAAGCAAGATAGTTTATTTCTTTTAATTTCGTAGTTCATCAAGTAAAATGAAATCAAGTCATGAGACTGCTAATTTGTACACTTCTGTGCTGCCAATTTTTTTGGGTATTTGCTCAAAACGGAACAACGCTACCTTTTATTGCTGAAATACAACTCAATGACCACTTAAAAATAGAGGTCACAACAGCACTTTCTACTAAAAATGGCAAGGCCCCAATTACTATTTTCAATGGCAAGGAAGTGTATCAGTTGTCCGTAAAAAAACGGATAGGCGATACCATCGTTTATCAATTCCCTGCACAAGATGCCGAATGGAGAGTTGCTTTTGAAAAGGATTTTTCTGAGGCCAGAGGCTGGTGGATCAACTACAATAAAAAAGTTCCGGTTCGCTATCCTATTCACTTGTACATGACGCTTTCAGAAATGATACCAAAACCTGATACTATCTTTCCGGAATTATTCGGTAGATGGAAAGTATTGTTTGAGCCAGGCACGCCAAATGAAGAAGTGTTGGTAGGGGTATTTCAGCAAGAAATGAATGGGCGCATTTTCGGAAGTTTTCTTAGTGAAACAGGTGATTACCGTTATTTGCATGGCTTTGCGGCTAATGGCAAATTACACTTACAGACCTATACCGGTTATTGGGCCTTTGTAGTGGAGGCGGATTTAAATGGCAGCAATGAAATGTCTGGCGTTTTTTATAGTGGCGGCAAGTCAAGCTCCCCTTTTAAAGCAACAAAAGATGAAACTGTTCAATTAAGAGATGAAGGAGAACTCACCTATTTAATCAAGCGAGATGAAAGGGTGGTGCTCAATAACTTGATCAAATTGAATGGAAGAAAAGCAAATCTAGATCTGTCGAAAAATGGACATGTGATGCTAATTCAGATTATGGGTACTTGGTGCCCGAATTGCATCGATGAAACCAATTTATTAAAAGAGTTGCAAGCCGCGTATGAAAAACAAGGTTTGGAAATTATGGCGCTTGGCTTTGAGGTAGGAACTGACACCAAAAAACAAAGAAGTCGCCTGAAGAAATTTGCAAAGGAGCTGCAGGTGAATTATCCGGTTTATTTGGCGGGAACGTCAAGTAAAGAGGCTGCGGCGGCGTATTTTCCGATGCTCAACGGCATTATGAGTTTCCCAACTTCTATATTGGTTGATCAGCAAGGAAAAATCATTGCGATTCATACTGGTTTTAGCGGTCCTGCAACAGGAGCGGCTTATACCGCACTGGTGAACACATACAAACAAGAAATTGAAAACGCCCTTGAAGGCGTTGGCACCGATTAACGGGTCATTAAGAATGGGTACTTGTCAATGTTTTTAAGTGCAATGCTGGTACCTCTAGCCACGGCTCTAAGTGGATCTTCTGCAATGTGAACCGGCAATTTAGTTTTAGCCTGAATACGTTTGTCTAGACCACGCAGCATGGATCCGCCACCGGCAAGGTAAATACCAGTTTTGTAAATATCGGCAGATAACTCAGGGGGTGTCATTTCGAGCGCACTTAAAATGGCTTCTTCAATTTTAGAAATAGTTTTGTCTAGCGCATGGGCAATTTCTTGGTAAGAAACCATTATTTCTTTTGGAATACCTGTCATGAGGTCGCGTCCACGAACAGCGAAGTCGGCAGGTGGGTTTTCGAGCTCTGGCAAGGCTGCGCCTACTTCAATTTTGATTTGCTCAGCGGTGCGTTCACCAACTAAGATGTTGTGCTGACGGCGCATGTATTCTTCGATGTCGTTGGTGAAGTCGTCACCGGCAATGCGGATAGATTTATCACAAACAATACCACCAAGCGCAATAACAGCAATTTCAGAAGTTCCGCCTCCTATATCGATGATCATGTTGCCCATAGGCTCTTCGACGTCGATTCCGATTCCAATAGCGGCTGCCATTGGTTCGTGGATAAGGTAAACTTCTTTGGCTCCGGCGTGCTCTGCTGAATCTTGTACCGCTCGTTTTTCAACTTCTGTGATACCCGATGGAATACAGATGACCATGCGGAGTGTGGGGTTAAATAGGGTACGACCTGGATTGATCATTTTGATCATGCCTTTGATCATTTGTTCGGCACTTTGGAAGTCAGCGATAACGCCGTCTTTGAGCGGACGCACGGTTTCTATGAGTTTGTGTGTCTTGCCATGCATTTGTTGCGCCTTTCTTCCTATAGCAACCACTTTACCCGTCTGGATATCCTTGGCTACAATTGAAGGTTCGTCGACGACAACTTTGTCGTTCCAAATAATTAGGGTGTTTGCCGTACCGAGGTCAATGGCAATTTCCTGTGTAAAAAAGTTAAAAAGGCCCATTTTAAGCGCTTATTGGTTTGTGTAATCTCTTCTTATTCGTACAATTTATTTAAAGGTTACGTTTGACGTACACATTTGTGATTTTTTTCACGAATGCCCTTAATGTTTGAAATGTCGGACGCCAGTGAATACCATTTTCATCAAATTTTCATTACAATAAGCGATCGAAAGGTCATCTTTTACAGATCCGCCGGGTTGAATGACCGCGTTGATGCCTTCTAAGTGTGCAATTTCTACACAATCAGGGAAAGGGAAAAATGCGTCACTTGCCATTGCTGCGCCATGGAGGTCAAAACCAAAAGTTTTTGCTTTGTGAATAGCTTGTTTGAGCGCATCTACTCTTGAGGTTTGGCCTGTGCCGCTGGCAAGAAGCTGTCCGTCTTTGGCTAAAATAATCGTATTGGATTTGGTATGCTTGACCAATTTATTGGCAAAAAGTAAGTCTTGAATTTCTTGTTCGGTTGGTGCAAGTTGGGTTTTAACCACAAGGTTTTCAGGGCCTTCGCTGGCCATATCGGCGTCTTGAACAAGATAACCATTGAGCGCGCTTCTCACCAATGTTTGAGGCAATTCAACATCATTTTGAATGAGAAGGATGCGGTTTTTCTTTGACTGCAGCAAGGTGATAGCCTCCGCGTTGTAGGCCGGCGCAATCAGGACTTCGCAAAATAAATCATTGACGCATGTTGCTGTGGCGATATCGATTTCTTGGTTGGCAATGAGAACGCCGCCAAATGCGCTAACCGGGTCTGCAGCTAGGGCCGCTTCATAGGCTTCTTGAAGCGTTGAGCGCGTGGCTAAACCACAGGCGTTATTGTGCTTGAGGATGGCAAAAGTTGGGCCGTCATTTTTGAATTCTTGCATGAGGCGAACTGCGGCATCGACATCTAATAAGTTGTTGTAAGAAAGCTCTTTGCCATGTATTTTGGTAAACAAGGCGTCGAGGTCACCAAAGAAAACTCCTTTTTGATGCGGATTTTCTCCATAACGCAAGGGGCTTTGTTTGTGCTCGCTGATCTTTAAGTAAGTGCTTTGTTGATTCATAAAATACTGATGAATCATGGTATCATAGTGAGAAGACACGTGAAATGCTTCTGCGGCAAAAGCTTGGCGTTGAATTAAGGTTGTTTGCGCTTCTTGTGTGGTCAAGAGGCCTAACAATTCGGCGTATTGAGCAACACTCGAAACTATAACGACGTCGTTGTAGTTTTTGGCTGCAGCTCTAATAAGGGAAATGCCGCCAATATCGATTTTTTCGATGATGTCTTCATGGCTGGCTCCAGCTGCTACAGTTTGTTCAAATGGGTATAAATCGACAATGACGAGGTCGATAGAAGAGAGTTGGTGCTCGGCCATATGTGCTTTGTCAGGAGCATAATTGCGGCGGTTGAGTATGCCGCCAAAAATAGCTGGATGTAATGTTTTGACACGGCCTCCGAGAATTTCAGGAAATTGGGTAACGTCTTCAACTGCGGTTACGGGAATACCCATTTCATTGATAAAAGCCAGCGTACCTCCTGTCGATAAAATTTCTACGTTGTTGGCATGCAGTTTTTCGACGATTTGAGCTAGGCCATCTTTGTAAAATACGGAAATGAGCGCGCGTTGAATTGGTTTTTGATCTGTCATATTGTTTTGGAAAGTGCAAAGGTAAGGGGTATAATTAAAAAGGCCCGCAAAATGCGAGCCTTTTTATATAATCCGGAAAACTTTTAATTCACTTCGTTCATGAATTTACGTTCCACATATAACCGGCTAACGCCGCTTCTATCCGGAACACATTTAGTTCACTTCGTTCATGAATTTACGTTCCACATATAACCGGCTAACGCCGCTTCTATCCGGAACACATTTAGTTCACTCCGTTCATGAATTTACGTTCCACATATAACCGGCTAACGCCGCTTCTATCCGGAACACATTTCACAATTTTCTGGGTCGTCGAGTGAGCAAGCAATTGCAGCTTGTTGGTCTTCGACGATTTGAGCAGCAATGGGTTCTTCGGATACCGTTTTGTCGACTGTAAATTTAATGGCATCGGTTGCGGCTTTTGTACGGAGGTAATACATGCCGGTTTTGAGTCCTTTTTCCCAACCGTAGAAATGCATAGAGGTGAGCTTACCGAAGTTCGCATTTTCCATGAAGATATTGAGTGATTGGCTCTGACAAATGTACGCACCGCGGTCTGCAGCTTGCTCGATAATTGCTTTTTGAGAAATTTCCCAAGCAGTTTTGTAGAGGTCTTTCAAACGTTGTGGGACCTTTTGGATATTTTGAACGGATCCGTTTGCAGTCATGATTTTTTGACGCATGTCTTTGTCCCACAAACCGGCTTTGACCAGGTCTTTGAGTAAGTGTTTATTGACGATGATGAATTCGCCAGATAGCACGCGACGCGTGTAGATGTTAGAAGTATAAGGCTCAAAACATTCGTTGTTGCCAAGAATTTGAGCAGTAGAGGCCGTAGGCATTGGCGCAAGTAAGAGCGAGTTGCGAACGCCATGTTTTTTAACCTCTTCTTTGAGTAGATCCCATTCCCAACGGTTAGAAGGTGTAACACCCCACATATCGAATTGGAACACCCCTTGTGAAACTGGTGAGCCAGCAATACTTTGGTATGGCCCCTCTACTTTTGCGAGGTCTTTTGAAGCGGTCATGGACGCAAAGTAAATGGTTTCAAATACTTCGCGGTTGAGTGCGCGCGCTTCTTCTGATTCAAAAGGGAACCCGAGCATAATGAATGCGTCCGCAAGACCTTGTACACCTAAACCGATTGGACGGTGACGCATATTTGAGTTGCGCGCTTCTTCTACTGGGTAGAAGTTGTTGTCGATGATGCGGTTGAGGTTGATGGTAGCTTGGTAGGTAACCTCGAAAAGTTTGTCGTGGTCAAAGGTGCCTTCTTCGGTTATGAATTTAGGAAGCGCTAAGGAAGCAAGATTACATACAGCTACTTCGTCTGGAGCGGTATACTCGATAATTTCAGTACATAAGTTGGAAGACTTGATGGTACCGAGATTTTGTTGATTAGACTTTGCGTTAGCGGCATCTTTGTAGAGCATGTAAGGGGTGCCTGTCTCAATTTGAGACTCGAGGATTTTAAACCAAAGATCTTGTGCTTTGATGGTTTTGCGTCCTTTTCCTTCTTGCTCGTATTTGGTGTAGAGTGCTTCAAAAGCAGCGCTGTGCGTGTCTGAAAGACCTGGGCATTCGTGTGGACACATGAGGGTCCATTCGCCATTTTCTTTGACGCGTTTCATGAAAAGATCGGGAATCCAGAGGGCGAAGAAGAGGTCGCGCGCGCGCTGTTCTTCTTTGCCGTGGTTTTTCTTTAAATCGAGGAAGTCGAAGACGTCGGCATGCCATGGCTCAATGTAAATAGCAAATGAACCTTTTCTTTTGCCCCCACCTTGATCGACGTAGCGAGCGGTATCGTTGAAAACACGCAGCATTGGAACAATACCATTCGAAGCACCGTTGGTGCCTTTGATATAGGACCCGGTAGCGCGGATGTCGTGGATAGACAAGCCGATTCCGCCAGCTGATTGTGAAATTTGCGCACAAGACTTGAGGGTATCATAAATACCGCTGATGCTGTCTTCTTTCATGGTAAGCAAGAAACAAGAAGACATTTGTGGTTTTGGTGTACCCGAATTGAAAAGTGTAGGCGTGGCGTGTGTAAACCAGCCTTCTGACATCAGGTTATAGGTTTTGATGGCAGCAGGAATGTCGGTTTTGTGGATGCCAACAGCCACGCGCATAAGCATTTGTTGCGGACGTTCTGCGATTTTGCCATTCAAGCGCATGAGGTAGGAGCGTGTCAGGGTCTTGAAGCCAAAGTAATCGTAACGGAAGTCGCGGTCGTAGATGATGCTAGAGTCTAGTGCTTCTTTGTTGTCCATGATGATTTGGTAAACGTCGTCTGCGAGGAGCGCAGCAGACTCGTTTGTTTTGGAGTCAACATAATAGAATAGATCGTGCATGACCTCAGAGAAAGTCTTTTTGGTCTCTTTGTGCAGGTTGGATACTGCAATACGCGATGCCAAAAGTGCGTAATCGGGGTGATCAATTGTTTTGGCTGCAGCAATCTCAGCTGCGAGGTTATCTAGTTCTGTGGTGCTGACACCGTCAAAAAGCCCTTCAATGACTTTCATGGCAACAGCCTCTGGTGAAACTAGCGGATCAAGCCCATAACACATCTTGACAATGCGGGCTGTGATTTTATCGAATTTGACGGCTTCTTGTTTTCCGTCTCTTTTAACAACGTACATATGCTCCTTATATTTTATAGTTTAGGTTGGTTAAAAATCTTCATCAAGGCTAAACCCTTGATTCTCTTTGCCGGCGAGTACGCCTGCTTTTTGGTATTCACCAACGCGCTTTTCAAAGAAGTTGGTTTTACCTTGAATGGAAATCATCTCCATGAAATCGAATGGGTTGGTGGCGTTGTAGACACGGTCGTTGCCGAGCTCAACCAATAAGCGGTCTGCAACAAATTCGATATATTGACCCATTAGGTCGCTGTTCATGCCAATGAGTTTAACCGGCAAAGCATCGGTGACGAACTCTTTTTCGATTTCAACAGCATTGGTGATGATTTCTTTAACTTTTTCTTTTGGTAATTGGTTCACTAAGTGCTTGGTATATAGCAAGCAAGCGAAGTCACAATGGAGGCCTTCGTCTCGGGAAATGAGTTCATTTGAGAAGGAAAGACCAGGCATTAACCCGCGTTTTTTAAGCCAAAAGATAGAGCAAAACGAGCCTGAGAAGAAGATGCCTTCGACGGCAGCAAAAGCCACTAAACGTTCTGCATACGAACCTTTTTCTATCCAGCGCAGCGCCCAATCAGCTTTTCTACGAACGCAATCTACAGTATCGATGGCGTTGAAGAGGTGATTTTTATCTTGGGTGTCTTTGATGTAAGTATCGATGAGAAGGGAATAGGTTTCAGAGTGGATGTTTTCCATGGTGATCTGAAAACCGTAAAAGAATTTGGCTTCGGTATATTGTACTTCGTTGAGGAAGTGCTCAGCTAAGTTTTCATTGACGATACCGTCTGACGCCGCAAAAAACGCGAGCACATGCTTGACGAAATGCCGCTCATCATCGTTGAGTTTGTTTTCCCAATCGATGAGATCTGGAGAGAGGTCGATTTCTTCTGCAGTCCAAAAGCTTGCCTCTGCTTTTTTGTAAAAGCTCCAGATGTCGTCGTGCTGAATGGGAAACAGTACGAAACGGCTTTTATTTTCTTCAAGAATTGGTTCGTGTAGTATTTGGGTCATGGGTTTCGTGGTTGCAGATTTTAAATTAAATCGGGGGTTACAAAATTTGTTAAAATTCGGGCTCGAATCAATTAAAGAAATTAACATTCAATCGCGGTTTTCAACACTACAAAGCGCAATCCTTTCACAGACAAACCCTTCAGCGGATTTCAACATGCACTAGAAAGATATTCACATGCTTTTGCGTTGCAGTTTGATAATTTTTCCGAAGAAAATTGTAGGTACGAAAGGATAATTTTTGTATGACTAGAAGCTTCAATAAAATTAACAAAATTACGTTGGAGTGGTTTAGAATTTAGAAGGCACTTTTTAACATCGAATTGTTAAATCAAAGAAAATATGGCAACGTACATTCAGCGACTGGGTTTGGTTCTTAAAAATTATTCTGACGGCTTGGGTCATTTAGTTTTCACAAACGTATGTTTGCACTGCAATAAAGAATTGGTTTCGCAGGAGCGCTATCTCTGTTGGATATGTTGGGAAGGTTTGGAGCGCACTTATTTTGAACTGCAAAAAGAGCCAACAAAGCTCGATCAATTATTTTGGAGTCGGGTAGAGATTGCACATACGTGTGCGTTGTATTATTATGGAAAAGGAAGCGTAAGTCAGTCTTTGATTCGCGCCTTAAAATACGACTTCAAAGCCCCACTTGGTATTTATTTAGGCGAGCTGATGGCCAAGGTACTTTCTGCTCATCCGATCAGTAATATAGAAGCCATAATCGCGGTGCCAATTCACCCCAAAAAGAAGTTTGCAAGGGGATATAACCAGAGTGAACTATTAGCCAGAGGGCTTGCTAAACAATGGGGTATTCCACTCTTGAAGAGCAGTGTGCAAAAGCGCAAACACACCCTGAGTCAGACAACGAATGACCGATTTGGCCGTTGGGAGAATGTACAAAATATGTTTCGAGCTTCGGCCCATTTTACCCAGTATCGCCATGTTTTAATTGTAGATGATGTGATCACTACTGGGGCTACTTTGGAGTCCTTAGCACGCGCAATCAAAGCGGCCGACTCAAATGTTCAAATTAGTTTGCTTAGCTTCGCTTTCACGAAATAGAATATGGCAAAAAAAGCTCTCATTTTTGGCGCTGGTTTGGCAGGGACTTGTCTGGCTCACCGGTTACTTTCAAGCGGCATAGAGGTAAAAATTATAGATAATGGCAGCAATCACTCAAGCGCCGTTGCAGCAGGCATGGTGAATCCAATGGTTTTTCGCCGCATGAATAAATCCTGGCGTCTTGATGAATTTTTACCTGAAGCGCAAGCTTTTTATGCAGAAATGGAGCGCCTGCATTACACTAAATTTTATCATCCAATTGTGATCCGCCGCTTTTTTTCCTCCGACGAAGAGCGAGAAAGTTGGCAAAGCAGGTGCGAAGACGAAGCTTACGAACCCTATCTAGAAAAACTCACTGCTTCAGACTTGCACCACACCGCAGCGCTCAACACATTTGGCAGTGGCCGCGTTAAAAATGCATTCTGGGTAGATGCGACAAAGTGGGTAGACCACCACTTGGCATATTTTAGCCAACTTGGCCTATTGTTGCAAACTGAGTTTGATGCTCATTTATGGGACCCAAAGCTTTTAAAATATGATGGTGAAACCTATGATTTTGTTGTTTTTTGCATGGGATACAGACAAAAAGATGAGGCCACATTTTCCTACTTGCCGCTGCAACAAACTAAAGGCCAAACACTCTTGATTGAAAGTAAAGTATTGATAGAGACAGAATCTTTGAATAGAAAGTGCTTTGTTTTGCCTTGTGGCGGGAGCCGTTTTCGAGTCGGAGCTACGTATGAATTTAACAATCCAACACTTCACGTAACCCAAGAAGCCAAAACCACGCTATTGGAATATTTAGCATCTTTAGGTGCTTATCATCCAACTGTTATTGAGCAGGTTGCGGGCATTAGACCCACTGTTCTAGACCGAAGACCACTGATGGGCAAGCACCCAATTTACGACGGTGTTTTTGTTTTCAACGGCCTCGGCACAAAGGGCTACATGATGGCGCCAACTTTAGCGCGGGAACTAGTGGCTCACATACTCGAAAATAAACCGCTGAATCCCGAAACAAACATCAGTAGATTTGCGGACAAGAAGCTGTAATTTTCACCTTGTTATGTGGCTTAGATTCCGTATTTTTGCAACCTATGAAGCACATCCGCAACTTTTGTATTATTGCCCACATTGACCACGGGAAAAGCACCTTAGCAGATCGCTTGCTCCAAACCACCGGCACCATCTCCGATCGCGAGATGCAAGCACAAGCCCTCGACGACATGGATCTCGAGCGCGAGCGCGGCATCACCATAAAGTCCCACGCCATTCAAATGAGTTATAAGCACGAGGGCCAAGATTACATCCTCAATCTCATTGACACCCCCGGACACGTCGACTTTTCTTACGAAGTTTCGCGCTCTATTGCTGCTTGTGAAGGCGCCTTGTTAATTGTAGACGCCTCTCAAGGCATTGAAGCACAAACTATATCAAATCTATATCTCGCCCTCGAGCACGACCTCGAAATCATTCCCATCCTCAACAAGATGGATTTACCGGGTGCCATGCCAGAAGAAGTTTCTGATCAAATCATGGAGCTCATTGGCTGCGGTATAGACGACATCATCCAAGCATCAGGCAAAACCGGCTTAGGGGTCGATCAAATTCTGGAAGCGGTTATCAATCGCATTCCTTCGCCAAAAGGCGATGAATCAGCACCATTACAAGCCATGATTTTTGACTCCGTCTTCAATCCATTTCGTGGTATTATTGCTTATTATCGCGTCAGGAATGGCGTCTTGAAAAAAGGTCAAAAAGTACGTTTTTTAAATACTGGCCGCGACTACAACGCCGATGAAATCGGCATCCTCAAAATGGAGCTTTCGCCGAAAAGCGAAGTGCGTGCTGGCGATGTTGGATACATCATTTCAGGCATCAAGGCAGCTAATGAGGTCAAGGTAGGCGACACCATCACCGGATCCGACAACCCTTGCGAGGTGCCTATTAAAGGTTTTGAAGACGTCAAGCCAATGGTCTTTGCAGGTATTTATCCTGTAGACAACGAAGACTACGAAGAGTTGCGTTATTCAATGGAAAAACTACAGCTCAACGACTCTTCTTTGGTTTTTGAGCCCGAATCTTCTGCAGCACTTGGTTTTGGTTTCCGCTGTGGTTTCCTTGGCATGCTCCACATGGAAATTATCCAAGAGCGTTTAGAACGCGAGTTCAACATGACCGTCATTACCACAGTTCCAAACGTTTCGTACAAGTCTTACACGAAAAAAGACCCAGACGAAGTTTTTATTGTCAACAACCCTTCAGAATTGCCAGACCCATCGGGCATGGATCGCATAGAAGAGCCCTACATCAAAGCACAGGTCATCACCAAGACCGAATACGTCGGTTCAATCATGACGCTTTGTATTGAAAAACGCGGTGAGTTGCAAAACCAAGTTTACCTCACCCAAGACCGCGTCGAGATCACTTTTGAAATGCCGCTTGCCGAAATTGTATTTGATTTTTACGACCGCCTCAAGTCGGTGTCTCGAGGTTATGCCTCTTTCGACTACCATCCTATTGGCTACAAAGAATCTGACTTGGTCAAGATGGACCTTTTGCTCAACGGAGAGCAAGTTGATGCGCTTTCTGCTTTGGTTCACCGCAGCAATGCCTTTGATCTTGGAAAAAGAATCTGCCTCAAATTGCGCGAGCTCATCCCGCGTCAGCAATTTGAAATTCCTATTCAAGCAGCAATTGGCGCCAAAGTTATTGCCCGCGAGACCATCAAAGCCTTGCGCAAAGACGTAACTGCCAAGTGTTATGGTGGTGACATCAGCCGAAAGCGCAAATTGCTTGAAAAACAAAAGGCAGGTAAAAAACGCATGCGCCAAGTTGGCCGCGTAGAAGTGCCACAAGAAGCATTCTTGGCCGTTCTCAAACTCAATGATTAAAAACACTTAAATTCTATTTTATGCAAGCTCTAATTTCTGCACACTCCGGATTGCGTTGGATCGCACTACTGCTGTTAATTTTGGCCATTTTCAATGCCTTTACCGCCAAAGATTATGAAAAGAAACACCGTTTAGTGAACCTTTTTGCCATGATCTCCTTTCACACCCAATTATTGTTAGGTTTAATACTTTATTTTTCTTCTGATAAAGTCAAGTTTGTAGAAGGCTGGATGAAAATTGCGCAGTATCGTTTTTACGGTATGGAGCATCTTGCAGGGATGTTATTGGCCATTGTTGCCATCACTATAGGGCACAGCAAATCTAAAAAAGGAGCTGATGCAGCTGCCAAATTTAAAGCAATTAAAGTTTGGTACGTGCTCGCACTCATTTTGGTTTTGGCATTTATTCCATGGCCGTTCCGTACTGAATTAGGAGCAGGATGGTTCTAAAAAAAGTACACAGCTTACCCATTCTTCTTTTGTTTTTTTCTTGTCAGACTGATTCAGAAAAGAACAAAGAAATAGCTCAACAAACGCCAAGTGAACAAGGTGCAAGCTTGTATACTATGCATTGTGCACAATGCCATGGCGAAGACGGAAAGCTAGGGTCCAGCGGTGCAAAAGACCTGAGTGCATCTAAGTTATCAGATGAAAAGATGCTTCATATTATCAAAAATGGAAAAGGTGCTATGCCGCCTATGGAAGCTTTGCTAGAAACCGATACGAATATCCAACTTGTGCTTGGTCACATCAAAGCACTCCGCCGCTAATGCAAGGACACGTTACCGTAGATGCCGTTGAAGAACGCTGCATACTTGTTGGTGTCATCAACTCCGAAACTTCTGAGGAGGTTGCTCATGAACACCTAGATGAGCTTGAGTTTTTAGCCGAAACAGCCGGCGCCATGACAGTAGAAAAATTCTTTCAGAAATTGCCTTATCCCAACCCGCGCACCTACGTCGGAACAGGAAAGCTAGAAGAGATCAAGCAATACATGAAGGCACTCGACATCGAGCTGATCATTTTTGACGACGAACTGAGCCCTTCTCAATTGCGCAATATCGAACGCGAACTCGAGTGTAAGGTCCTGGATAGAACCATATTGATTCTCGATATTTTTGCAAGTCGTGCGCGCAGTTTCCATGCCAAAACGCAAGTGGAGCTTGCCCAATTGCAGTATATGCTGCCGCGCCTGACCCGCATGTGGACCCACTTGGAACGCCAAAAAGGCGGAATAGGCTTGCGTGGGCCTGGTGAATCTCAAATAGAAACCGATCGCCGCATCATTCAGCAGCGCATTGCGCTCATGAAAGAACGTTTGCGCGAGATTGACAAACAAATGACCGTGCAACGCGGCAACCGCGGGCAACTTGTTCGTGTGGCCCTTGTGGGTTACACCAACGTAGGCAAAAGCACCATCATGAATCTGCTTTCCAAATCAGATGTATTTGCAGAAAACAAACTTTTTGCCACACTCGACACCACCGTGCGCAAGGTGGTCATTGACAACATGCCTCTTTTGTTAACCGACACCGTCGGATTCATTCGCAAATTGCCGCAGCAACTGATGGAATCTTTTAAGTCTACCCTTGATGAGGTGAGGGAGGCAGATTTACTCATCCATGTTTTGGATATCGCTCATCCCAATTTTGAGGAGCAGTTTGACGTGGTCAATGAAACGCTCAATGAAATCGACAACAGCGAAAAACCAACTATTATTGTTTTCAATAAAATAGATGCCTATCAACCACCTCTGGCCGAACTCAACGAGCCAGAAGAAGACATTCGTACGCTAGAATCACTTCAGAAATCTTGGATGGCAAAAATGGGCAAAACCAAATGTGTGTTTATTTCTGCCACAGATAAAGAAAATGTCGAGCAACTCAAGGAAGTATTATACCAAGAAGTAAAAGCGATTTTCAAAGTGAGGTATCCTTACAACAATTTCTTGTATTAGGAATTTGACTGAAAAGCTTTTTATTTTTAAATAAAAAGCTTAATTGACCACTAATTCTAGGTCTATTTGTCGTTTTTTGGTACTGACTTGATCGATACGCACCTTGACGCGGTCTCCGAATTGATAAGTGCGCTTGGTTTTGGAACCTACTAACTGAAATTTTTCTTGGTCGAAGTAAAAGCGGTCGCCTGGAATAGCGATCATTGGCACCATTCCTTCGCAAAAGTTTTCGTCCATCCTTACAAACATACCGTGTTCGGCAATTCCGGAAATAGTGCCTTCAAATATTTCACCGACAAATTCCATCGCGTATAGCGACTGAAAAAACTTCGTTGACTCTCGTTCAGCTTCTGCGGCTTTGCGTTCATTTTTGGAAATGCGTTGGCAGATGGCACCAAGTTCAGCGCCATATTTGTGTTTTTTGGTGGTGAGCTCTTCTTGAAGAATGCGGTGAACTACTAAATCAGCGTAGCGGCGTATTGGAGATGTAAAATGAGAGTAGTGTTTGAATGCCAACCCATAATGCCCAATATTTTGTGTATCGTAACTGGCTTTGGCCATGGAGCGTATGGCCATAGATTGGACCAATGAAAATTCGTTTTCGCTGCGGATTTCTTCGAATAGTTCGTTGAGGTTTTTGGCAATATTTAGAGGGTCATTGATGTCAACTTTATGCCCAAACTTTTCGATAAAAACTGCGAATAGCTCCATTTTGGAAGGGTCTGGTGTATCGTGGATACGGTAGATCATGGGGAAGTTCGCTTTCTCTTTCTTGTTGGGTGAGAGGAATTCGGCTACCTTTCTGTTGGCCAGCAACATGAATTCTTCGATGAGTTTGTGCGCGTCTTTGGATGTTTTAATGACTACGCCATCAGGATTTCCTTCTTCGTTGAGCTTAAAGCGCATTTCTTCAGACTCTATGCTGAGCGCGCCATTTTTTAGGCGTTGGTTGCGGTATATTTTGGCTAAGGCATCGATTTTGCGGAGAATGGTGTCGTGGTCACCGGGAGCACCTTCTAAAATCTCTTGTGCATCTTCGTAGGTATAACGGCGATTGGAGTGAATAACGGTTTTGCCGTACCATTCTTTGTAAATTTTGCCGGTGTCATCGAGTTCAAACACAGCCGAAAATGCAAATTTGTCTTCATGAGGCCTTAGGGAACAAGCGAGGTTGCTGAGCTGCTCAGGAAGCATAGGGACAACCCTATCTACCAGATAAACAGAATTGGAGCGCAAGAGCGCTTCTTGATCCATTGCTGATCCCGGACGCACGTAATGACTGACGTCGGCAATATGCACACCAACTTCAAAGTGCTTATTTTCTAGTTCTTGAAAAGAAATGGCATCATCGAAGTCTTTGGCGTCGAAAGGGTCTATAGTAAATGTAAGGATGGGCCTGAAGTCGCGTCTTTGTGCTACTTCTTTGGGGTCGAGGTCTATGCCAATGAGCTCGGCTTCGGCCATAGCCGCATCCGGGAAAATAGGGTTGATACCTTGGTTATAAAGGATAGACAACATTTCGGTTTCGTTGCTTCCTGATTTGCCAAGGCGAACTAGAACTTCGCCGTAAGGTCTTTCTGCACTTTTTGGCCAAACAGTAATTTTAACAAGGGCTTTCTCGCCATGAAGCGCACCATTGAGTTTGTCGATTGGTATTTTGATTTCTACTCCTGAGCGTGCGTTGTCAGGAACCATTAAGGCATCGTTGTTGCGAATTTGAATTGTACCTACAAATTGGATGCGATCGCGTTCGGTAACTTCTGTAACAGCCCCTTCGTCTCTTTTAGATCCTTGTTTAAAAACCCGTACTTTGACGGTATCGCCGTGCAGCGCTTGCCCCACATTGGAGGGCCCGATGTAGATGTCTTTTTCGTGACCTTGTACGGTTACAAAACCTGCACCGCGCTGGGTAATAGAAATAGTTCCCTCTAAAAGGGTTGTGTCACCAGCCAATTTATAGGTGTGGTGGTTGATGCGCAGAATCGCTTTTTTATTGGTCAGGACACTCAAGGAATCGAAAACAACTTGACGCGCACGCGCATCTTGGGCATCGAGTAAGGTAGAAACTTGTTTGTGCGTGAGCTCAACACCAGGGTTTTGCTCAAAAATGCGCATCACCATAGTGGTAATGCCTGCTTTTTTTCTTGGAGCTTGAGCTGCGGGTACTTTAGGTTTGCGCTTGGACATTAGTGTCTGACAACCAATTTACGTGTAATGCTCTTGGAACCAGGCGCTTCAAATACGAGGAAGTAGATACCACTGTTGAGGTCACTCACGTTGATTTTGCGGTTAGAAGTAAGCAATTCACGGGTGATGACGTTACCAAGTGCATCTACCATTTTGAGCTGCATTTGCTCTACGCCAGTAAATTGAATATTTACGTATTCTGTACTTGGGTTTGGAGAAACAACAATGCTGATTTCTTCTTTGACAGTTGGCTTAACTGCAGCAAGGTAGTCTACAATAAGGTCAACTGAGTCGAGCATATTGAGGCCGTTAGTGGTCATATAATAACGGTAATGAGCTTGTCCAAATGTGTTGTCTTCTGGATCGACAGAAACTTTCATTTTGCCGTAGTCGCCATCGTTGATGTCGAAAAGTACAGTTTGTGTACCCGGCGAAGTCCAAGGATTGGTGTTCATTTGACCAGAAGAATAGCAAGTGCCGCCAAACGGGTCGGTTGAGGAGCCCCAACAAAGCGCGTCTGACCAGCCAGCGGGTACGCTGATTTGTTTGCGGGTAATGCGCCATTGAACAAGCGCACCTGTGTTGTTGACGACGTCAAAAGGGATGTCTATTAAGGCGCCGGATGTAGCAACGACAGTATGTGTTTGACCTGAAATATCGTTGGTTTGACCATCTAGATGGATGACGATGTTGTTTTGTGCGAAGCTGGCAACACTAAAAAGACAGAATAGAGATAGAAATAAGGTTTTCATGAAGATACACTTTGTTCAAAAATAAGCTTTTCACCGCACTTATCAAAATCTAAGCCATTTTTTGCATCGCTGCTTTTTTCTTACTTTTGAATTCGGCAAGGTTTTTGTCTCGCCACGGAAAATTCAAATTATGAAACAATTATTCTTACTCCTTTTGGCTGGTACTTTTTCTTTGGCCGTTCAAGCCCAAGAGCCAGCTGCAGAAACTTCACTCAATCAAAAACAAGTGCCTTCGGTTAAGTTGGTGGACATGAGAGGCAAGGCGATCAACACCGCTGAATTAACCGCAAATGGTCCGGTCATCATTAGTTTTTGGGCAACTTGGTGCGCTCCGTGCAAAAAAGAACTCAATACCATTCACGAGGTTTATGAAGATTGGGTTGCCGAAACAGGCGTCACTCTCATCGCTGTGGCGATAGACGACGAAAAAACAAAAAGTCAAGTGCCGGTATACGTGAATGGAAAAGCATGGGACTACACCGTTTTGATGGATCCAAACTGGGACTTCAAGCGCGCAATGGGTGTCAATAATGTGCCCCATACTTTTTTAGTCGATAAAAATGGCTTTATTGTTTATTCTCATAACAATTACGCCCCAGGAGACGAAGAAAAACTCTATCAAGAATTGCTCAAATTGAGCGAAAAATAATACATGAAAAACGCACGTACGCTCTTAGTCTTCTTATTGCTGAGTCAGGTTTCTTTTGCGCAAGGCAACATCTCTGGCAACATGGAAACGGTCTTTCAATACCTCAACGAAGACAGCATTATCAACGCCAAGCAACCGCTGCAAAAAGGTTTGCTGAATTCTTACATGAACGTTTTCTATACACAAGGAAACTTTAAGGCAGGCATGCGATTTGAGTCCTATTTGCCGCGGATCCAAGGATATCCGAATCGTTTTGATGGCACGGGTATCGGCATGCGCTACGTGGGTTACCAAAATGATTTTGTAGATGTAACACTCGGCACATTTTACGAGCAATTTGGCACTGGCTTGGCGCTGAGAACATATGAAGACCGCAATTTAGGTTACGACAACTTATTAGATGGCATGCGCATTGTGCTCAGACCAGGAAAAGGTGTTGTACTGAAAGGCGTGTACGGCACACAACGCTTGTCTTTTCAGCAAGGGCAAATTGTTCATGGCGCTGGTCTTGTGCGCGGAACAGACGCAGAGTGGCACCTCAATGAAGGCCTGACTTTCTTAAAAGATAAAAAGCTCGATGTAGTTCTTGGTGCGTCTTTCGTCAGTAAGTTTCAAGAAGATAACAATCCAGAATGGGTTTTACCTCAAAATGTTGCTTCTTATGGCGGCAGACTCAAGCTCACGTACGGTAATTTTTATGCCGATGCAGAGTTTATTCAAAAAGGTCAAGACCCTTCTTCAGATAACCAATATATCTACAATAACGGCCATGCGGCTATTTTCAATTTGCGCTACACCAAAAAAGGTTTGGGTATTTTGTTATCGGGAAAGTCAGTAGACAACATGAGTTACCGCTCAGACCGCACCAAAGATTTACAAGATTTACTGATCAACTTTTTGCCGTCACTGAATAAAACACACACCTATAATTTGGTCGCTACACTTTATCCTTATGCAACACAACCAATGGGAGAGGTGGCTTATCAGGCCGATGTGCTCTATACCTTCAAAAAGGGCACAAAGCTCGGCGGAAAGTATGGCACTACGCTCGGGCTTAACTTTTCTACAACATACCGTCCTGAACAAACTTTAAATGGAATCGACCTCAACGATTCTTCGAGAGTTGTATACCACACGCGCCCTTTTGGCTTAAGTGACAGCTTATATTGGCAAGACATCAACTTTAATATCACCAAGAAAATCAATAAGCAATGGAGTGGTATTTTGAGTTTTTACGACATCAAAATCAATAACGATGTTGTTAAAGTCAGCGATGCAAAAGGAATTATTCATGCCAGAATTGCTGTTTTAGAGGGCACCTACAAAATCAATATCCACCATGCAGTTCGTTGGGAGCTCCAAGGCATGTGGGTGCAAAAAAATGCTGCGGGCATCAACGACAAAGGCAACTGGGCCACGGCGCTTGTCGAGTACACCATTTCTCCCGGATGGTTTTTCTCGGCCATGAACCAATACAATTATGGAAACGCAGATGTCAGCAAACGCGTCAATTATCCAATTATCACTTGTGGGTACATCAAAGACGCGACGCGTTTGACGGTATCCTATGGCCGTCAGCGTGCGGGCTTATTTTGCGTAGGTGGAGTTTGCCGCCCTGTACCTGCCAACAACGGACTTATGATCAATTTAACGCACAGTTTTTAACATGAAACAAGGAATTCTTTTTGCAGCATTTGCGCTTTTATTTGGGCTCTATCTATTGCCTTCTTGTGACCGCATCACCAACCCGTACCCGGTTCAGCTTTGCTTGGAATTAGATACAACTTTGTACCCTGGCTTGTGGACAGATTACGTCACCAACGAATGGCCAACATTTATGGCCAATACCAACGTGAACAGAAACGTACTTATTGAAGATTTTACGGGTCATAAATGCATCTTTTGTCCGGCAGCGGCAGAACTTGCTCATCAATTGCAATTAGCCAATCCGGGGCGCGTATTTGTAGCTTCCCTGCATTCTGGTGTAGATGGCATCGGGGACTTCCAAAGCGTAGATGCAGAATACACCCTTGATTTTACAAATCCAGATGGTTTGTCAATCGGCACTTGGTTTGGCGTTAACGACCCTGGTTTTGTAGGCAATCCGCGCGGGCCGATCAATCGAGTCAATATCGGCGGAAATATTTTCCAAGGCCCAGGTCAGTGGTCTTCTATTACAAGCACATTACTCACCGAAAACAATTTAAGAGTCAATTTGCAGTCTAAACTGAATTACTTTCCAAGTACAAAAGGAGCCTTTTTGCATGTCGAGGTCGATAAACTGGATCCAACACTTACAAATGACCTCGGAATAACGGGATATATCATTGAAGATTCTTTGGTTGGGGATCAAAAAATGAGTGACAACACGCACAATCATACTTACACCCACCGAGACATCCATAGAAAGAACCTCGCATGTATGCCGTTTGGTCGTCAACTGACCCCTGCGGACCTCACAAATGGCAAATATTATGTCAATTATAGCTTTGAAGTTCCCAACCAATTAGATGGGGGCTTTAACACTGAAAACATGCACGTATTGATATACGTTTACGACATGGTAACCAAAGAAATTTATCAAGTCATCAAGCAGAAAATTGAATAATGGCATTGCGTCAACAGCTTATTCAGAAATTAGAGCAACGACTCTCCCCTCAACAAATTCAGCTGATGAAATTGTTGCAGGTGCCAACCATGGAACTCGACCAGCGCATCAAGCAAGAATTAGAAGAAAATCCAGCGTTAGAGGAAGGTCAGGAGCTAGAAGAAGACGACTTTGACAACCAAGACGACTACGATGCAGACGACTCCGATGACGACAACGATTTTGACATCTCAGATTACCTAGACGACGACATTGCCGATTACAAAACACAAGCGAATAACCAGTCTAAAGACGACGAAGAGCGTGTTATTCCTTTGTCTGGCGAGCAAACTTTTCAAGAAAGGCTGACCGAACAACTCCATTTACTTTATCTCGACGAAAAGCAGTTTGTCATTGCCGACATCATCATCGGTAACCTCGATGAATCTGGCTACCTCAATCGGTCTATAGATGCCATTGTAGACGACTTGGCATTTTCGATGAATATCGATGCAACTGAACAAGAAGTTGGCGCTGTGCTCACACTGGTGCAAGAATTGGAACCTGCGGGAGTAGGGGCCAGAAACCTTAAAGAATGCCTGCTTTTACAATTGCGCAGAAAACAAGATGGCGACATCGTTCGTTATACGGCACTTAAAATTGTAGAGAATTTCTTTGAAGAATTTACCAAGAAACATTACGAGCGCATTGCCAAAAAATTAGAAATTGAAGACCAAGACCTCAAAGAGGCCATCGACGAAATATTGAGATGTAACCCAAAGCCCGGTGGCTCAATGCGTGAGGCAGCAAAGAATCATCAGCAAATTATTCCTGACTTCACCCTATTAGAGCACGAAGGCCGTATTGATTTGAGCCTAAATAGTAGAAATGCACCCGATCTTAAAGTCAACCGGGATTATGAAAATATGCTGCGCAGCTACGCCGAGGGAGCCAAGAGTTCAAAGGCCGACAAAGAAGCCTTTCAATTTGTGAAGCAAAAACTCGATGGCGCCAAGTGGTTTATAGATGCCATCAGACAAAGACAACAAACCTTGCTGCTCACAATGGGAGCCATACTCGAGTATCAAGAAGCTTATTTTATGAGCGGCGATGAAACCAAGCTCAAGCCAATGATCCTCAAAGACATCGCCGATATCGTGGAGCTCGATATTTCAACGGTTTCAAGGGTGGCAAATTCTAAATACGTTCAGACCAATTACGGTATTTTTTCTTTGAAATATTTTTTCTCAGAGTCTTTATCGACAGACAGCGGAGAAGAGGTTTCTACCCGTGAAGTCAAAAAAATACTTTCAGATGCGATTGCTGCCGAAGACAAGCACAGCCCGCTTACGGATGAAAAATTAATGGATTTACTCAAAGAAAAAGGGTACAATATAGCCAGACGCACGGTAGCAAAATACCGTGAACAACTTCAAATTCCCGTTGCACGAATGCGCAAAGAACTATGAAATTTTTATCTCATTTATTTTCCTGGGTATTTTTACCCCTCTTTATGCCATCTTATGGTATTTTGATCAGTCTTTTTGTTCCTGCATATAGTTCAGATGTGGAGATGACTAGTTTGTATTTTGCGCCAACTGAAAGTAAATGGGCGCTTTTTACCATTTTCTTTTTATTTAGTGTTGTGGCACCGGGGGTCTCTTTTGTGTTGTTGCATCGCTTCAAAGTGATCAGCACCATTGATATCGAACGGCAGCGCGAGCGCAGCTTGCCATTGATCATTATGTTGGTTTATTCATTGGTCTTGTTTTTCCTTCTTGTTTACAAAGCTGGCGCGGGAACTTTGCCCCGCTATTTTTATGCGCTTCCGCTATCAGGAGTAGCTGTGACAAGCATTTTTTTAGTGGTCAATCGTTGGATCAAGATTTCGCTGCACGGCGCTGGAGCAGGTATTTTATTGGGTTTTTTAGCAATTTTTACCAGAGCTCAAGACCAATTTAGTTTGTGGTGGCTGCTGGCTGCATTACTTGCTGCTGGCCTCACCATGGCCGCCAGACTTTATCTCAGAAAACACACACCGCTTGAGGTATATGCAGGGTTTACGCTTGCTTTGCTATTGACGGCGGGTATTCATCAATATTTATCTTAGTTGTTATGAAAAAATGGTTCTTTGTTGTCCTGGGCATGCTATTTATATCATCCTGTGCCGACTTACAACGCGAGCAGTTTCTTAGTCAGATAGCTCAACTCAATCGCAAACTAGATCAAATCGAAAGCAACTTGGTAGATAAAAGGTTAATTGATATTGCAACAATTAAAAATAATACCATACAAACCGAATTGCGCATCAAGCAAAATCTGCAACTCGACACCATTGATATGGTGCTAGCCAAAAAACTCGATGCATACAAGCTCATGAGAAAGAGCATCAAGCCCATGATGCAGCAGTATATGCAAGTGAGAAACGGCATCAAAGAAGAAAAGCGCGTTTTGAAGCGCTTGAGACAGGATATTCAAGACGGCCGAGGAGAGCGCCAGCGTTATGCAGCATATATTCGTTTTGAGCGTCAGAAAGTGAAGCAGCTCGGCCAATTAAGCACTGATTACCTGCGTTCAAAAGAAAAATTCTTTTCTGAATACGCACGTTTGTACCCTTCGGTAGAGGCCTTTTCACAATCACTTTTAAAAAAACAGCGTAGCTAATGAGCTTTAGAATCATCGTATTTCTTTGTCTGATGTTGAGTGCTTGGCACACGAATGCCCAAACGGCAAGCGATCTTCAATTAGCGCAATATTATTACAACAATGCGGAACTAGACAAAGCACTTGGTTATTTTGAAAAAGTGTATGAGCAAGACCAAAGCAAAGCCATTTTCTTGCCTTATTTCGAATGTCTGATGGCGCAAAAGGATGTCAAAAATGCCGAGAAATTGCTGCGCAAGCAAATGGGTCTGAATAAGCAAGATTACGAGGTTCGCTTAATGGCCGGTCAATTTTATGAAGAACAAGCAGAACCTGCTAAAGCAAAAAAGATATTTGAGGAATTGATCGGAGATATTGGCCCTAATCCTGGCCAAGCCATCTCCATCTACCAAGCCTTTTCGGCCAAGGGTAAATTTGATTATGCGAAGCGGGCGTTGGATACAGGTCAAAAAATGAGTCCAAACTATCCATTTAATTTTCAGTATGCCGATTACTTTGCAATGGTTGGCGACAAACGCGCTATGTTGGG
>CAMDFN010000005.1 GCA_945897565.1 Chryseobacterium gleum | reverse complement strand
TTGGGCATCGGCATAGCTCTCGGTGATGTTTTCGAGTTGTTCGTCGGTGAGGTTATCTACGACCCCAATGGCCTTTTCGATGGCCTCTAAAGAAACTTGTTTCATAAAAATTATTTTCACAAAGGTAATTATTTCTCGCTCTTCATTCTCTGTAACTTGGGCTACATAGCAAAATGTAACAAGTTCTTAACTTTGTACTCGAAATGAAAAAGAATACATTTATAAACAAAAATTAAAAGATGTCAAAAACAATCATTGATGTGCGCACGCACGCCGAGTTTGCCGGAGGCCATGTAGCTGGTTCAATCAATATTCCACTCCAAGAAATCACGGCTCATGTAGACGAAATCAAAGCTATGGAGCAACCTATTGTTTTCTGTTGCGCTGCCGGTGTCAGATCGGCTCAAGCCACACAATACTTCCAATCGTTGGGTGTAGACTGCGAAAACGGTGGCTCTTGGTTAGATGTGAATTATTTAGCTTCTCAAAAGTAAAAGTGGATTATTTGTTGTTGTCAATGATATACAACAACACTTTTTCCATCAAATGCGCGCGGTCTTTGCCGCTCACATTGTGTGGGTGCATCGGATACACAAAGTAGTCTGCTTGCACGCCGTTTTCGATAAACGACTTCAGTAAAGCCTCGTTGTGCTGCATCACTACTACGTCATCTACGGTGCCGTGGATGAGTAATAATTTACCTTTCAAATTCTTGGTGTGGTTCAACAAGGAATTGGCAGCATAACCTTCTGGGTTTTGTTCAGGGCGGTCCATGTAGCGCTCGCCGTACATGATTTCATAGAATTTCCAGTCGGTAACAGGCCCGCCGGCAACTCCTGCGTTAAAAGTGCCCGCTTGGCGCAGCATCAGTGAAGTGGTCATGAAGCCACCAAAAGACCACCCATGGACCGCCAAGCGTTGGCCATCGATGTAGGGCAAAGACTTGAGGTAGTCAACGCCAGTGAGTTGGTCTTCCATTTCTACCGTACCCAACTGGCGGTGAATTTGGCTTTCAAATGCAAAGCCGCGTTCGCCTGAGCCGCGGTTGTCTAGTGTAAACACGATGTAGCCTTGATTGGCCAACCAGTGCATCCACAAATTGGCACCCGCTAACCAGCTGTTGGTTACCATTTGGGCATGTGGCCCGCCGTAAACGTAAACCAACACCGGGTATTTTTTATTCGGGTCAAAGTCCGCAGGCTTGATCATGCGGTAATAAAGCGCCGAACCGTCTTTTCCTTTGATATTGCCAATTTCGGTAGTTCCGATGTTGTATTCGGCTAATTTATCTGGAGAATCTTGGAGGAGTTTGGCCATCTTTCCATTTAAGGTCATGATGTATTCTTTGTTGGCCACCTCTACACTGCTGTAGCCATCGTAATAATAAGCGCCTTTCGGAGCGAGGGCAAAGCGGTGCGTACCTTCTGCAGTGGTGAGTTGGCGATTGTTGCCTTTGAGGTCGCATTCAAAAACGAGTGTATTGCACGGGTTGGCGCCAGTTGCAGCGTAATAAATTTTGCTTGCGTCTTCATTTGCAGTTAAAATCTCTTTGACCACAAATTTATTGGCGCTAAGCGTTTGGATACTCCCAGTGAATATATCCACATAATAAAGGTTGTTGAAGCCATTCTTTTCGGAAATCCAAATGAAGTTGTCAGAAGTTTTAGATGGGAAAAAAGCAGGGTGTTCGGGCTCTACCCATTTGTCGTTTTGTTCTTCCCAAAGTGTGCGCACGAGTTGTCCTTTTAAATTATAGAGGTACAGCCACATGTGGTTTTGATCGCGGTTTACTTCAGCAACGAGTAAGTATTTTTCGCTAGGTGTAAAGGCAACATTTGTGAGGTAAGAATCGGCGCCTGAACGCGGGTTGATGAACACCGTTTTCTTTGTTTTGATGTTGTAAATACCCACACGCGGTTTTTCAGAAGCCTGGCCCGCCATTGGGTATTTGATGAACTTCACTGCACCAGGCGTTTGATTGATATCTAGTAAAGGATAATCATGGACAGCGCTTTCATCTTTTTGGTAAAAGGCGAGCAAAGCACCAGAGTTGGACCAAAAAATCCCTTCTGTAATGCCGAACTCGCTGCGTGCGTAGGTTTGGCCAGACACGATATTTTTGTCTTGGTTTTTGGTTGCTGCACGCCCGTCAACATATAAATTGTTGTCGATGGTGTAGGCTAAACGCTTGCTCCCGTTATGAAAATGTACATTTTCTGCACCTTCTTGTACTTTGTGTACGCTGCCACTTTTAGAGGTAATGTTATAGAGTGCATATACGCTTCCACCGTCAGAAACTTCGAGCACATCTTTACTGATCCAAGTACTGAAACCTAAATGCGCAAAGGAAGTACCTAATTTCTCATTGATTTGATTCAAGGTAACGAGTTCACTCGATTTCTCTGAGCTCACTGAACTCACCTCAAGGCTCTTCCAGTCGGCACTGCACACCGTATACTGATCGGTGTCGGGGATCCATTGAAAATTATTGAGGCGTACCGGCGACAGCGCTCTTTGCTTGAGCACAGACTCTTTAAGGTCAAAGTTTTTCTTTTGACCAAAACTCACAAAAGTTAGTCCGATAAACAGTAAGTGAAAAAAGTGTTTCATGAACGTTGGATAAATTGATTGAAAAATAATTCGAGTGGCCGCCCAGTCTGATAACATTCCATCATGAGCTGATCGAGGTTGGGGTCTAGGAGCGTTTCGGCTTCAAATGTACTGTAAAAATAAAATTGTTTGTTGTAGATGAGGGGTTCTTGCCCAGCGGCCTCGAGAAAATCTTTGTCTATTTTTTTGTTTTTCTCCCCATGAATTTCACCAAACAAGGCTTTGAACTTCTTGTTGGCATAAAGTTTTTGAAATGCTGCAAGATTGTTGGCAATGCCTTCACGAAGTGCATACAAATCGTCTTTTTCAATTTCATAAACCCCACCATACGCCCGCACATGCGCCGGCCCAAATTCAAAATAAATGCCATGAATAGAGCTGCTCTTCTTTCCATTTGGTGAAATCACGGCCGAGCACTGCATTTTGTATGGCGTCTTGTCTTTGGAGAAGCGGATATCGCGGTTGATCCGAAAAATACAGTCCGAAGCCTTCAGCTCTTTAAAAGCAGGCTCCTTCTTGGCGAGTTCATCGATCAAATGTTGGGTAAAAGCCTTGAATGGCTCCTTCACGCTTGTTTCATAGCGCTTGCGGTTGGCATCAAACCATTCTTTGTGGTTGTTGGCAGCTAACTCTTGAAAGAATAATAAATAATCTGCGGTGAAAAATGACATAGGTAAAGGTAAAAAAAAAGCCCCAAACGGGGCTTTTTATGAAGGTTCGCATTTACCTGATCAAATTCACATGTCCGTGGAAGTCTAAGATTTCCTGGGTCTGTAACGTTTCTAACTTGAGTTTCCAGGTGTAGGTGCCAATTGGGCAATCTAGAGCACTAGGGCCGTAGGTGCCGTCCCAACCGTAAGCTGGGTCATGGCTTTCAAAGACGAGTTCGCCCCAACGGTTGTAGATATAGAATTCCATGTAGGTGCGCTTCATCCCTTGTGAAAGTACAGGATAGAAGGTCTGGTTCTTTTCGTCGTCGTTTGGCGTGAAGGTATTTGGCACATAGAAAATCAGTTCTTCAAACACGTGGATATCGATAGAAGCGGTGTCAAAACAACCCACCTCGTTAAATGCGGTCATTAAGACATAGTAGTCTGCTCCTTCCATCGGGTAGGTGTAGGTTGGGTTGTCGTCGTAACTGATGCCGCCATCGCCCATCTGCCAAATATATGAAATGGCATGCTGCGACGAGTTGGAGAACTGTACCGTTGGGTTGAGGGCATTTACGCTTGTTGGTGAAGCACCAATAAACGCAATCGGATTTTCGTAGACACAAACGTAGTCATCGTAAGTCTCTTGTGCTACGCATCCTTCTGGGCTTGTAACGGTAAGCGTGACATCATAACAGCCCGCTTGGCCGTAGTAGTTGGTCACGTTACCAACTTGGGCTAGTGTTTGCCCATCGCCGAAGTCCCAGACCATGTCGCTGGTAGCTTGGTAGTTGGCATAGAAGGTTGCGTTCAAGTAGCCACAGCCAATCGTGTCTACGGTGTAGAAATTGGCGTCTGGCATTTTGTTCACAATGATTGTAGTAGAATCTGCAGCCGAACAGTTGTTGAGCGGGTTGGTGCCCACGAGCATGACTTCATAAATTCCGGAGTTGTTATAGATATGGGTTGGTGAATAGGCGACCGAAGTGCCACCGTCACCGAAACTCCAGTCAAAGTCAAAATTAGGATTCGATAAATTCGTGAATTGAATGGTGTCTTCCGAACAAAGTGGGTTGGTGAGCACACTGAAATCTACATCTGGTTGGTCGTGTACAATGACCAAAACGGTATCTAGCGGAGCTGTACAACCATTTGACGTAGCAGAGACTTCATAAACAAGCGTATCGTCTTGCCCCGAATCATTGATCAATAAATCGTTGATATAAGTACCAGAGATATTTGCATAGGTTTCACCGATGATTGGAATATTGAATACCCCATTCCAAATGATACTTGCAGGAATATTTGTCACTAAATTGACATTCGTGTATTCTCCCGAACAAATAGTAGTGTCGTTATTGAGCAATACCGGTAAAGGCAAGACATTCACCGTTATGGGTAAGTCAAAGGCCAAACAGCCAGAGATGTCTGCAACTACATCTACTGCATAATAGACTTGTTGGGTAACAGCAGAGTTGTTGACCAATATATCGTTGATTGAACCGGTATTCTGAGGGGTGGTGGTTTCTCCTTGCACCACACCGTTGTTGGTAGCATACCAAGTAAATGTAGCGTTGACAGTAGCCGCTAAATTGAGATCAAGCGTATCCGTGCTACAAAGGTTTAGATTGGTGGCATTCGTAAGTTGAATTGCCGGGAAGACCAACACCGTAATCATTTGCGGTACACCTTGGCACGCATTTGGAGTAGAGAGCATGTCGATGTAGTAAGTCACATATTGGTTGAAAGGCGTGTTGTTGACTAAAATATCACTGATGTATGCTCCGGCAGTTGCTGTTGTTGTTTCACCTGAAACATTCGGATTCGGGAGCGCATGCCATACGATATTGGCCGGGTAATTGGTCTGGAGGAAAATAGTGGTAAGTTCACCACTGCAAATCGAATCTTGAAGTGGCGTTACCAAAGTATCCAAAATGATATCAGGGATCACTTCAGCCGTAAAGTCGAGGTCTACACCTACACAAGCGCCGTTAATAGAAGTTGGCGTAATGGTGTAATTGACATATTGAATGGTCGAAGTCGTGTTTTGAAGGCTGTTGTAAATGAAATTTGAGTTCACAGGCCCTACTGATTCTCCATTGACATTCGGGTTGCTTTGGGCTCCCCATATGAAAGTGGAAGGAATACTCGAATTGATGTTTTGCGAAACAACATCCCCACTACAAATCGTAAGGTCATTGATGGTCGTGACAACAGGTTCAGGGAGCACCACAATTTGACCGATTGGCCCAAGCGTCTGACAAGCATTGAGCGCTGTAGTGGCGGTACCCTGGAAGAGGATTTGTTGCGGACTTGTACTTGAGTTGCTCAGGTACATTCCCGGAATAGAATCATTTCCTGTGAGGTTTGGAATACCCGAAATCGTTAGGGGTGGGTTGATGATTTCCCATGTCAAAATTGCACCTGATGTAGGAGAACTCATTGCGATGGTATCACTCAAATCTCCAGAACACAAATCTTGATTCGGCAGATTGTAAGCAATACTCGGAATAGGTTCAACCGTGATGGTCAATTGATCTTGAATACCAGCACAAATAAACCCATTATTCACATATTGCGGAGTCACTGTAATGGTAGAAATCAAGGTTTGAGGACCTGAATTTGAAACATTGAAAGACGGAATATTTCCGTTGCCATTTAAGGCCAAACCAAGTGCAGAATTATTGTTTGACCAAACATAATTTGTGCCAGTTCCGTTGAGCGTCCAATTCAATGGATCGCTAGGTTCTCCGGCACAATGCAATTGATCGGGAAGTGAACTCACAACCGGAACTGGATTCACAATAATGGAGAATGGCAAGGATTGGGCATCACAGCCTGTTACGGTGGAAGTTGCGCTGATCGTGTATTGAACCGTTTGATGGGTATTGACATTTGGTTCAAGCGCAAGGTTGTCGTTGAGAACAGCACTACTTTGAGTGGTAGTAGATTCTCCATTTACCATACCATTTTGAGTTGCATACCAACTAAATGTAGCGTTCTCTGTTGCAGTGAGGATCAAGTTTAAAGGTGATCCACTACACATTTGAGTCGGAGACGCATTGGTAATGGTCATTTCAGGATGCACTTCAACATTCACAATTTGTGGAAGGCCATAACAGCCATAAGGACTCGACACGACTTGAACGTTATAACTTACCGTTTGATCATAAGAACTATTGTTGCTCAGGATATCGTTGATATAGAAGCCAGTTTGCGCATTGCTAGATTCACCCTGTACGTTGGGGTTGTTCGTGGCAGTGTAGGTGAATGCACCTGGTAAATTAGAGCTCAAAGTGATGTCCGTTGGCTCTCCGCTACAAATCTCATAATTGGCTACGCTTGTGATCTGAATATTCGGTACAACTTCTGCAATAAAGCTTTCCGGCGCGCCAATACATCCCGCAGGGAACGATGTTGGTGTTGCGGTGTAGGTCACGTATTGCAGCGTGCTGGCATTGTTTTGCAAAGTGTTAAAGATGAGGTTTGAATTGACCGCACTTGTTGGTTGCCCGACCACGTTAGTGTTGGCACTTGCTGTCCAGTTATAAGTAGAAGGAATACTTGCTACTAAGTTGTAATTGATTAGGGAATTGCTACAAATAGTGAGGTCATTTAAAGGTTGCATTACCGGAGCAGGTGCTACACTAATGGTACCAAGCGGCCCGTAGCCAACACAGCTAGCCAATGGCGTGATAGCCATTGCTTGGAAGTTGAACTGCGCACTGGTATTACCTGAATTGACAAGTGTCATGCTCGGTAAATTACCTGTGCCACTCATGCTCGGAACGCCAGTTACAGCTCCAGATGGGTTGAGGATATTCCATGCGTATGCCACGCCAGGTGTTTGAGAACTGAGATTTACTGCTGTGGTACTTGAACCTGTACAAACCGTTTGTGAAATTTGGCTGTATTGCACCGCCGGTATAGGGTCTACGCTAAATGTAAAGTTTTGTGGTGTACCTAAGCAAGTTGTTCCTGCATTGACATATTGAGGAGTAACTTGAATTTGAGCTACTTGCGTATTGAGGCCATTGTTTTGCGCATTAAAAGCAGGAATTGCACCATTTCCAAACGAAGCCAGGCCAATACTTGTGTTTGAGTTAAGCCATGCATAGCTACTTGCATTACCACTGAAGTTGACAGGCTGCGTCTGGGTTTGGCTACACAAAACTTGTGATCCCGGTGGCTGCATTGTTGGGGTAGGGTTCACCGTAATGGTAAAGATTTCAGGGGTTCCTTGGCAAGTTTGGTTGCCTTGCCCTGTTTGCGGTGTAACGGTTATAGTAGCCAAAAGTGGATTGCTGCTTGTGTTCGTGTTCGTAAAGACAGGCAGGTTGCCGCTTCCGCTAGCTGCTAAACCTATTGCAGGGTTGGAGTTCATCCAGTTGAACGCATTGGCAGTGCCAGAAAAAGCGAGTATTCCTGACAAAACTCCATTACAAGCCACAACATCAGTTACGGCATTGATGAACGGGCTCGGCAAGACTGTAATTGTTGTGGTGGAAGGTGTGCCCTGACAAGTGATGTTGTTGTAGGCATACGATGGTGTCACCACAAGATTCGCTACGTTATTGGTTGCACCAGCAACGGCGTTGAATCCGGCGATATTTCCTGAACCTGCTGCAGCTAAACCTATACTGACATTATTGTTGATCCAAGCATAATTGGTTGCGTTACCAGTAAAAGTAATTGGCGCTGTTGCTGTACCATTACACAATACTTGCGCATTAATAGGGCCAAGTGTTGGCACTGGTAATACATCAATTGTAAATAGTTCAGGTATACCCGAACAGGTCAGGCCCGCGTTGGTAAATTGTGGTGTAACGCTCACATTGGCATTGCCGACCGAAGGCAAGTTGTTTTGCGTGACAAAAGAACTGATGTTGCCCGTTCCTGAACTTGCTAAACCTATGGTGTTGTTTGAATTAGACCAAATAAAACTATTTGCGTTTCCAGAGAAAAGCACAGCAGGTGAATTGCTCTGTGCACAAAGTATTTGGTCCGCAACTGGCGTTATTGTTGGTGTGGGGTTCACGGTAATCGAGAAGTCTTGAGCAGGAGCCATACAGGTAAGACCTGCAAAGAAATTCACAGGCGTTACAGTAATTACTGTACTCACAGGACTCTGTGAAGAGTTGCTTACATTGAAAGAGGCAATAGAGCCTGTGCCGAGCGCAGCTGTACCAATACTTGGATTGCTACTGCTCCAATTGAGCTCATTGGCATTCCCTAAAATTTGAATCAGACCAGTTGCCTGGCCATTACATAATACGATATCCTGAAGCGGCAATATACTTGGGGTTGGCACAACCGTGATTTGCGCATTTTGAACCGCACCAGGGCAAGATACGCCACCAAAAGTGTAAATAGGTGTCACTGCAATGGTACTGGTTGTGTTGGAGCCTGTTGCCGTGGTTAGAAATGCAGGAATGTTTCCGGTGCCGCTGGCCGCCAATCCTGTAGAGGTTTGGTTGTTGGTCCAGGCTATACTCGTGGCCGTACCACTTAAGTTGACGGTTGCACTCAAATCACCGCTACAAATGGTTTGTGTAAGAGGTGAAACCGCCACATTTGGATTGGGTAAAATGGTAATGGTAAAGGTTTCGATATCACCAGGGCACGTGGTTACGGCATTAAATGAAGGCGTTACGCTTAAGTTCGCTACAATAGGCTGCGTTCCGTTATTTACGGCTAAAAATGCTGGGAGTGTTCCAGAGCCCGCTGCCGGAATACCTAGTGCCGGTAAGTCGTTGGTCCAGTTATTAATGAGTGCTGAGCCAAAGAATTGAACACCATTGACGCCTGTGCCGTGACACAACACCAAGTCTTGCGGATCTTGCACATCTTGATAAGGATTGACCATTATGGTGAAATCGATTGGTGTACCTGAACAGGTGGTATTTAAGGTTGTCAATTGAGGAATAACGTTGATATTGCCAAGGATGCCCACATTGTTCATGTTGGTGACCTCAAAGGGCATGATATTTCCGAATCCGACTGAATCCAAGCCTATGCTTGGGTTGTCATTTGACCAAATATAGGTGGTACCTGCAATAGGACCTGTAAAAACGACCATCGCTGCGGTATCCGCATTACAATACAAGTAGGAACCTACAGAATCTACAACTGGAACAGGCATCACGATTACTTGCGCTTGGTTCGATGTTTGGACATTACAACCGTTTCCAGAAAGGGTAAGGGTGACGTTAAAATTGTAGGTGCCCGCTAAATTGAAATTAGCAGGTAAGTAAGTGGCTCCAGTTGCTGTCAAAATTGGGGTGGTGGTACTGCCACTCACTAAGTTCCATTGGTAATTTGGGGTGCCAAAGCCACCAGTGTAAGAAATATTGAGCGGAGCACCTAGTGTTGTTCCAAAACAAATGGCTTGGTTCGTCAAAGGTTGAACGGAAATAATAGGATCTGGATGAATAATTACACCACCTGGATTAGAGCTGATTGTTGTACAGCTAATCGCTGGGAAGCTAATAACACAATAGTAATAGACTGTTCCTGCAGTCGTATTTTGAGGTAAATAACTTGTGGCGTTTGCACCAGGAATAGGTGTTCCGCCGGTATTTGTATTGACTGCATTGCTATACCATTGGTAGCTTGGTGTGGTACTCGCGCCAGTGTAACTAACTGTCAAGTTATTGAGCGTACCTCCCACACAAGCTGTTTGCATGGTAGTTGGTTGGGTAGCTATCGCAGGAGCTGGTGAGGTAATGATTAAGGCAGTTGCCGAAGCAATCGAACAACCTGTGTTGGCAGCACCTTGGCTCACTACACAATAATAATAGACCGAACCATTTATGTTAACTGGTGGTGTATAGGTAGAAGTGGTAGCGCCAGTGATGGCAGTTCCGCTTGCGTTTGAATTGACGGTATTGCTAAACCATTGGTAATTGAAACCGCCCGTCAAGCCGCCGGCAGGCGAAACAGACAGCGCCTGAACAGGGCTGTAGCCATTACAATAGGTTGCAGCAACTGGCGCGGTAACTGTAGGGTCTGGAAGTACAATCACTTGCGCATTACTAGACTGAACCATATTACAGCCACTGCCACTCAAACTAATTTGCACAGCAAAGTTGTAAGTTCCTGTTGTCGTAAATGCTGGTGGCAAGTAAGTTACTGCAGTGGCACCACCGATGAGCGTGTTGGTAGCACCGTTTACACTATACCACTGATAACTCAATGTTCCTGTTCCACCGCTATACGCTACGCTGAGCGCATTCGGAATAGAACCACCACCACAAATCGTTTGGGTATTTAAGGGTTGGGTAGTTACTACTGGGTCAGCAACCACAACAATTTGTGAAATATTGGATGAAATTGAAGAGCAACCGCTCGTTGCAAAGGTAATGACGCAGTAGTAATAGATGGTTCCGGTCGAACTGGTTAAAGGCATATATGAAGCACTGGCCGCTCCAGGTATGGCAACTCCTCCAACGTAGGAATTGATACTATTGCTATACCATTGATAAGAAGGTGATCCACTTCCACTTGCATATGCTACAGATAAGGAAGATACTGCACCACCCAAACAAACTGTTTGTGAGGCTATAGGTTGGCTGCTAATTGACGGAGCTGAAGTTACTGCTATGGCTGCCGCATTTGAACTTACACTGCATCCGTTGCCCTGCGTTACTATGCAATAGTAGTAGATTGTAGCAACTGAAGTAGTGGCAGGAATATAACTCGCTGCATTTGCACCTGAAATAAGTGTGCCACTGGTGTTGTTATTGACACTATTTGAATACCATTGGTAACTGTAAGGCACAGATACACCTCCTGATGCAGCAATACTTAAAGCAACCGCCGTACTTGAATTCAAGCAATAGGAAGCCCCTGTGGGGTTGGTGATAGTAGGGTCTGCAAGGACATTTACTTGTACGGTATTGGACTGCGCCAATCCACATCCGCTGCCGCTCAAGGAAATTTGCGCCAAATAACTATAAGTGCCTACTGTATTGAAAACACCTGGTGAAAAACTAACACCGTTTGCGCCAGGAATGACTGTATTAGTGCCTCCAGAAACACTATACCATTGAACAGTTGCATTACCAGTACCGTTTGAAAATGCTACGCTTAGTGGTGCTGAAATGCTTCCGCCCGCGCAGATGGACTGACTTGCTAATGGTTGTGTGCTTATTGACGGACCACTCGTGATGGTAATTGCTGCGAGGTTGGATGTAATGGTTGCGCAAGTGGCCGCATTCGCAAATGTCAAAGTACAATAATAATAGGTAGTTCCGACTGTGTTGGCAGCTGGCAAAGTGTAGGCACCACTGTTCGCACCTGTAATTGCGGTTCCATTTGCCGTACTATTTGTCGCTGAACTATACCATTGGTAGGTTGGTGTACCATTTCCACCTGAATAAGCAACAGTAAGATTGGATAAACCACCTCCTAGACACACCGTTTGTGGCTGAGGCTGAGTAGTGATGATTGGTGTTGGAATTACCGTAATGGTGTATGACTGTGCTGTCCCGGTACAAGTTTTGTTTCCTGAAACATATGTAGGTGTGGCATTGACTGTAGCCACTACGGTGCTTGTGCCCGTATTGGTGGCAGTAAATCCAGGGATGGTAGCTGTTGAACCCGTGTTGGTTAGACCGATGCTTGGCGTATTGTTTGTCCAGGTGTAGTTAGTCGCAACACCAAAAAGATTCACTTGGTTCACCGTATTTCCGTGGCAAACAATGATATTCGGAGGATCTACAACGGAGGGTGTTGGTAAAACTTCTATGTTGAACGTCGTGCTACCTCCATTACAACCAGTTCCTGTTCCTCCTGTGAATTGAGATGTAACGGTGATGGTTGCATTCACAGGGCTCACACCTGTGTTGCTTGCATTAAAGGAGGCAATAGCGCTCGTTCCTGTAGCAGCAATTCCAATATTTGTTGTACTACTACTCCAAGAATAATTCGAGCCACTTCCTGAGAAATTGATTGGAATACTCGCCTCTCCATTACATAATTTGACATTTGGAATGGTATTGATGGTTGTTCCGGGGTTAATTTGGATGGTAAATGTAGAAGATGGTCCGGTACAAGTTTGCCCATTAAATGACAGGCTTGGGAAGACGGTAACAAGTGAGCTAGCTACAGAGGTAGAGCTTGAATTTGCAGTTGTAAATACAGGGATATTGCCTGTCCCGGAAGCTTGTAATCCAATTGCTGTATTGGCATTTGTCCAACTGTATGTTGCACCGGTTACGGTTCCAGTAAGCGCAATGAGCGTAGATGGTATGCCACTACAAAAATCGATATTACTGATCGGGTTCACGAGTGGGTTGGGGCCAACTTGTATGGTAAAGCTTGTGATGCTGCCCGGACACTGCACAGCATTGTTCGTGTAGACTGGAGTTACGTTGACAAGACCTGAAATGGCGGTGGTATTTGAGTTCTGGGTTGTGAAACTCATGCTGCCGCTACCAGCTGCAGCCAAACCTATGGCCGTATTTGAATTTGTCCAGTTGTAAACGACTCCTGAATTGACGTTTGAACTCAAAGGAATTGAAGCGGCTGTACCGAAACAAAAAGAAGGGTTGTTTACGGTTGTCATTACCGGAATGGGGTTGACGGTAATAGAGGTATTCACGGTGCTACCTGTACAAACTTGGTTGTTCGTGACTAATGTTGGTGCAATACTGATCAAGCCTTGGGCCGGGGCCGTACCTGAATTGCTCGCGTTAAAAGTACCAATGCTATTTCCTGATCCAGCTGCTGGAAGGCCTATAGTTGTGTTGGAGTTGGTCCAGGTATATTGTGTGCCATTCAAATTTGAGGTGAAATTAATCGCTGCAGTTGCGTTTCCACTACAGACCGTCTGACTGCCTGTAACCGTCATAACTGGCGTTGGTAAGACAACAATTTCAAATGTTTGTGCAGCCCCCCAACAGGTGTTACCTGCAGATGTAAAGCTCGGGGTAACGGTAATAGTTGCGGTTATTGGCGCACTCGTTGTATTGGTTGCATTGAAAGATAAGGCACCTGTTCCCGATGCCGCGAGTCCAATTGCGGTGTTGTTGTTTGTCCAATTGTAAACTGTACCCACAATATTAGGAGTCGAGGTAAATTGAACAGCCGCGTTATATTGTGCACAAACTTGTTGGTCTATGACAGCATCAACATTGGGAGTAGGGTTAATGGTAATGCCAAATTGCCCTGCTGTTCCGGTACATGTAATGTTGTTGTATGTATAACTAGGCACCACGTTAACGGTTGATACATTTGGGGCATTATTGGTATTTAATCCTGTAAATGCAGCAATGGTTCCGGTACCGCCGGCACCCAAACCAGTAGAAGTATTGTTATTAGACCATGTGTACAAAGTACCTGGAATGTTGCCTGTTGGTGTAACCGCTGTTGTGGTGCTTCCAACGCACCATGCTTGCGATGCAATGGCATTAACCGTTGGCATTGGCGTTACAGTAATCACAAAATTATCTGGCGTCCCGGTACATGAAACACCATTGTTTGTGTAGGTTGGTGTTACGGTAACGGTTCCGGTAATTGGAGCAGTGGTGGTATTGGTGGCGGTAAAGAAATGAGAGCCCGTTCCGGAAGCAGCCATCCCTATTGCCAAGTTTGAATTGCTCCAAACATAAGAAGTGCCAAGGCCAACAATTGGGTTGAGACTAGAAAATTGATTAGAGCCCGTAGTTGTTGCACAAATCGTGTAATCTGGCAAAGGAATCACGTCTGGCAATGGATTAATTGTAATGGCAAAAGGTACGGCAGTCCCCGGACAAGAAACACCATTATTCGTGTAAATTGGCGTGACCATAAAATTGGAAGTCAGTGGCTGGTTGGGGTTACTTAGGTTGTTAACCGCCGTAAAGGTTAGTCCTGGGCTTGTGCTCGTGCCTGTGGCGCCAAGCCCAATTTGCGTGTTGTCATTTGTCCATGAATAAGACATGCCACTTGATATATTAGCAGAGAAAGGCACAAAACCAGTAGCATTTTCACAGAATACATGTAAAAGCGGGTTAAATTGTTGCATAACCGGTCTTGGATTGACGGTAATCGTGAAAGCGCTTGTTGGGCTTCCTGCACAGACCAAACTACCTGAGGTATATGTAGGCGTAATGTTTACCGTAGCTGTTAATGGCGCAGTGCCATTATTGACAGTTGTAAAGCTTGGAATTGTACTTGTGCTTCCTGTGGTAGGAGTAAGCCCTACACTCGAGCCAGTTACAGACCATGTGTAGGTCATGCCTGAACTGTAGTTGGCGCTAATTGGAGTTGCTGGAGCAACAGTATTTTTACAAAATACTTGATTTGGAATCGAATTTACAGTCGGCGTAGCCAAAACAGTAAGAGCAGCAGCATTTGAACTGATCACTGAACAGCCTCCTGTTGCGCTAAAGCTGATCACACAATAATAATAGGTAACGCCAGCAGTGGCACTTAGATTTGAGGGAACTGTAAAGGTTGAATTGGTCGCGCCGGAAATTAAAGTACCGCCGTTATTGCTGTTTGAAGCATTGCTATACCATTGGTAGGTTGGCGTACCACTGCCGCCTAAGGTAGCAACATTGAGTGCGGTAAAAGCACCACCGATACACCTGGTTTGATTTGCGGGCTGAGTCGATACAGAAGGGCCTGCTGTAACGGTAATGGTTGCTGTAGCTGAGTTAGTTGAACAACCTGTTGTATTTGGCAGAATGGTAACCACACAATAATAAAATTTGATACCAACAATATTTACCGGAGGGGTGAACGTAGCCGAATTAGCTCCTGAAATGAGTGTTCCAGTGGTGTTGTTATTAGCGTTGTTACTGTACCACTGATAACTATATGCTGCACTCAAACCACCTGTTGCGGTAATACTCAAAGCATTGACAGAGGCAGCATCTTGGCAATAACTTGCACTTGTAGGTGCACTCACAATTGGGTCTGCAACAACTGTAATTTGCGCGTTGGAGGAATTGACACTACAGCCGGTAGAAGCTGCCGGGTTGATACTAACTTGACAATAATAACTTGCATTTGTTGCCGGTGGGGTAAACGTACTCGTTGTAATGCCTTGGCTCACATTTGAGGAGTTGAACCACAAATAACTATAGTTTGTATTTGTTCCTCCACTCGCCGTAACGGACAGCGCAGTTGGCGTACCACCTGTACAGATGGTTTGTCCGGTCGGCGCAGAAACCGTTGGGTCAGGTACGACGGTAACTGTAATTGTATTCGATTGCCCTTGACAAATAACTGTAGAACCAATTAGAACATTGACGAGACGGCGGTAATAAGTAGTAGCTGTTAAGGCTGGGGGGTCAAATGTTGCACTTGTTGCACTTGTAATATTACTCCAGTTGACGTTGTCTGTTGAAATTTGCCATTGATACACTACTGACGAAGCATTGGTAGACGCAGCTACGCTGGTGAAAGCTGCGGGGTTACCACCTGTACAAATTGTTTGTGAACTTGAAATTGAACCCGGTGTGAGTGTATATACGGTAACCGCAATAGCAGGCGTTTGCCCACTACAACTTAAGTTATTTAAAACACTGGTTGCAAGAATTGAGTAGTAGGTGGTACTGCTTAGAACAGCTGGGTCATAAGAAGACCCAGTTTGCCCTGGAATAGATGTCCATGGACCGGTGGAATTACTGCTTTGTTGCCAAATGAAACTGGTTGTTCCTGTACCCGTTGCGCCAGTCGCTACATTAAGTGCTGCTGGATCCTCACCACTACACAAGTTTTGTGCAGCACTGATGGTGCCGGGCAGGATGGAATTGACAGTAATGGTAAAGGTTTGAGGCGCGCCATTGCAGATACCAAATGAAGGTGTTACTGATATGGTGGCTGTAATTGCGGCATTTGTATTATTGGTTGGCGTAAATGCAGCAATTGTTCCGGTTCCTGAAGCTGCTAAGTTAATTGATGTCGTGTTGTTTGTCCAGTTATAGGAAAGACCTGTAGCAGGCAAGCTAGTAAAAGCAATTGCGGGTTGCAAAACACCCGGACAAATGGTTAGGTCTTGGGGGTCTGTAAGGCTGATATTTGGATTAACTGTGATGGTTAGTGTTTGTGTTTTTGTACATGAACCTAAAGCAGCAGTAGATGTTGCAACGGCTGTATATATAACAGTTTGAACCGTATTAGTCAGGTTCACCAATTGATCATTAATTGATGCGCCGGATTGAGTGGTGGTACTTTCACCACTCACATTAGCATTAGGTGCAGCTACCCATGTATATGTTGCTGCAACATTAGTTGTCAAGTTCAATCCTAGTGTGCTTCCACTACACAAAGTCGAGGTAGGAAGGTTCGTGAAGTTGACCTCAGGGTTTACAATCACTTGCTGAGAACAAGTTGAAACGCAACTTGTAACTGCAAGGTTTGTAATACTTCCTGCTGTAGGTGTTGTTCCTCCTGTGGCTGTGTAGGTAATTGATGTTGATGTTACTGCAGTTACGGTGTAAATTCCTCCTGAACCGATACTTCCTGTAACATTGGCTGCATAAATAACAGATCCGACACTTATGCCAGTTGTGGAACACAAGCCAGTAATTGTGGCAGTCCAAACACCATTTGCATTGGGTCCTGATATCGAACCAACAGTCCCTGATGCAGCTCGTTTTAATGAAGTTACAGTTCCCGCTATGGGCGCACTTCCGCCGCTCGTATTGAAATTTATCGTATTTGCACTTGAGGAAGTTACAGTGGCTGTTCCACCGAAACCAATGCTTCCACCAGTTGTACCTGTGCCGTTGGTTGCAGTAATAATCGTTCCTGCAGGTATACCTGTTGTTCCAGATAGTCCTGTAATTGTACCATTCCATGAACCATTGCTTTGAACTACAATGCTCCCTACAACTGGTGTTCCAGTGATTACCGTTGGGCAAAATACGGTGCTATTAGAAAATGGAATATTTGTTGCAGCGGGCTCCATTGGTATAACACTCAAATTGACATTGAATGTCTGATTAGCGTTAGTGGTATTGGTCAACGTGAGCACAGGATTTACCAATGAGGCACTAGTTATTACGGAGCTTGTATTCGTCGTTGGATTGGTAACCGTCCATACATAACTCAATTGCACTGAGCTTCCATTACATGTAGGAGCAGTTGAAGTGTTGTTAGTATTGACTGTTAAAGGGGAACACCCGTTTGTTGGGTTCACAGTGAATTGGCACGTTGGCGGATTGATCACACAAATATGTCTGACCTTAGTTTTGATTCCACAACTATTATAGTAATACTGAGTAATAGTATAGTATCCCGATGTAATGAAATTAACGTTCAATGACGGTGACCCATTATCTGTGTAATCAGGCATCCCATTCCCGTCGATATAATTGGGATTATATGCTCCAAGTGTACCTGAGATCATATTAAAGTTGGTCCCTACCGTACCACCAGTGATGGTCCAGTAGTATTTTCCTTCTGTCGTACAATCATATGGTGGAGACGACCCAATCACATTTCCTGACAGACCTGTATTGAATACCGTGATGTTCTGACCAGCACAGATGGTAGAATCTGAAACGGTGAAGTTTGCTGTTGGCGTCTGATTTACGGTAATTGGAGAGATGGTACTTGAAGTTTGCCCACACAAGTTTTGCGCTGTTACTTTTGCATAAAAAGTATTCAATGGATAAATGTTCGAGGGATATGAAGCTCCACAAGATGTACTGTTGTATGTATGTATGACTGTCGTATCATTGAGAATCACAGGTATCACAGTTGAGCCAGTAATATCGCTGTAAGTGAGTGTGTAGGTGGTGCCTGGAGGGTTAGGTTGCCCATTAGGTTGAGAAGTAGTTGGCGGCGCAATTGGATCAATAGTGAAGTCAAGTGAATCGCCTAAACACAAACCGATTGAATTACTTGTACCCAAAGAAACATAAGGGTTTGACCCAGAATATACGTTGATTGTAACACTCTGTGAACAGCCGTTGAAATTGGCCGTCATGATCAGTTGGTTATTACCGTAATTCAAAGAAATCGGTACCGCATTCGTGACTGGGTTTGTTGTGCCAACTAAAATTGAAGTTGCTGCTCCAGAATTGAACGAGTAAGTATAGGTGGTCCCGGCGGGGTTACTTCCAGGGCCATTATTAATGACTAGTGCATTACTGGTACTAACTCCAGCACAAATGGCAATAGTATTTGGATTAGCAGTAGTTACATTATAATTGATATTATTTGCGCGTACAGTTGGTTTCCAGATAGAGAATGTGGGAAGTGCAATTGATGCAGAACTTGATGTCGCCGTACATCCACCACTCGAATTAGTCGCAGTTACAGATATAGTATATGAACCACCACTATTGAATAAAAAATTTGGTGTTGTTCCATTCAAACCTGTACTACCTCCATTGGAAGGCGAGATACTCCATTGGTAGTTGATAGTTGATGGCGTGGTTTGAGGTGTAAAACCAGTTGGTTGAAATGATGTTCCCGGACAACCCGAAGATGGTATTGTAAAAGCAGGTGTATTTGGAATGAGATTCAACTGTGTTGAAAGGGAGTAAGGACAAGTGGTGCTGCCATTAGAAACACTAATATTTGCGGTATATATCCCTGCTTTACTCGCTGAAAAACTTGTTACAGCGGCTGAGGCGCTTGTTGAACTTAATGTGCCAGTTGGCCCCGTCCAGGCATAAGTTGCTGTAAAACCGGAGGGCAGTCCAGGGTTAAAACTAACAGCCATATTAGCCGTTGCACCATTAGCGATACACTGGTTGTTCGTAATAGAGGGTGTGTTAATGATTTGAATGACTAAAACATTGGAGACACATGTTTCCGTAACGGCATTATTTCCGGTGCCAATTGTTACCTCTAAAACCCTTCGAAAGTAAGTCGTTGAACTGAGGTTTGATGGGTCGTAGGTAGCGCTTGTTGCACCTGAAATAGACGTCCAAGGGCCATTCACATTTGTGGCTGATTCCCATTGATACGTATGAGAAAAATTGTTTACGTTACTAAGTGAAGTTGTTCCTCCATTTGTGCTGGTAAACGCACTAGGATCATAAGGTGAAGAACAACCATATTGATTATTCGCAATCACCCCAGGGTCTAGGGTATACACTTTCATGTTGTCAACTACTGTATTGCCGTCTGATAACGTAGCCGTACAAACTACAGTTTGTGTGTTGTTGTTGCTCAGGCTGGCATTGACAATTAGTGTATTGGTAGTGCCACTTACACTTGTGCTGTTAACCGTCCACGCATACGAGCTCACTGTTAAGGTTCCAAGGTTATTGGTAGCAGCCGCAACAGTTGCCGTATTACTTCCCGAACAGATGATTTGATTGCTTCCCAAACTCAGACTTGGTGAGTTTTGCCCAAAAGAAATTTGAACAAATAAGAGACTTAGCAAACCAAGTATGAACTTGAGTTTAAGGCTTGTTTGGGTAGAAAATTTCATCTAGAAGGTGTTGTTTTGTTGCATGCTATTCAACTTACAAAGTTAGTTTCAATTCTTGAGCTTTAAACATAGGCTTGTACTGAAATAAAAACCATTTCGAGTTCAACTTAGTTCATTTTAATTCTTCACCAATTTCAGCGGCGCCTCAACACCAATTCTCAACCAATAGCTACCGGTTGCGATGTCTTTGAGCTCGATGAGTTGTTTCATTTCTTGTGCAGTTATTTCTTGAATGAGTCTGCCAGACATATCGAAGATTTGAATGGCTTGGCCGATGAGGTTGGCTGGCATTTCAAGTGTAAATGCGCCATTATTCGGATTCGGGTAGAGCAAAATCTGTGCAGATAGCAGCTCATTGAGGCCAATTGTCGTGATGCTCGTACAAAGCGACGTGTCTGAACCACAAGAATTGGACACCACCACCGCATACACACCATTTGTTGAGGGGTTGTAGGTAATGGCCGTTTGTCCAGCGAGAGCTGAAAGGTCGGAACATTGGATCCATTGGTAGGTGAGGCCGGGTGTCAAGTCAGTAGACAAATTCACTTGATTTTGCACGTAGACATTCGGTTGGCTTGGTGAGAAATTCAAGCTCAAGTTCAAAGTAAGTGTTGAATCACAACCATTACTGTTGGTGAGCAACTGTGAATAGGTCCCGCTGGCTGTATAAGTTTGTCCGTTCAAGGTGTAGGCATCACAGGAAGTTACATTGAGCGTGGCGCTTGTTGGGTTATTTACGGTTACCACAACAACATCAGAATTCTGACAACCATTGACATCGGTGCCAGTAACCGTATAAGTTGTGGTTGCGTTGGGAATGAAAGTTTGACCATTGACTATACCGTTGTCCCAAACTAAATTGGGTGCGCCATTGGCCGTAAGTGTAACGCTTCCGCCCGAACAAATTTCTTGATCAACTCCTGCATCAACTGTAGGCAACGGATAAACAGTTATAGAATAGGATTGCGCGGTGCCAGCACAACCCAAAAAGTTCGGCGTTACAGTGATGGTGGCGATTTGTGTTGTGGCAGTTGTGTTTTGCGCTACAAAATTCGGTACAAAGTTGATTCCCGCATTTTGAAGGCCTACTGTGGTATTGGTATTGACCCAGCTATAGGTTTGTCCAACGCCTGAGAAGACACTCGAAGCAACAGTTTCTCCAGCACAGTAATATTGATCTGCCGGCACAACTACTGAAAGGCAAGGCATTACGCTAATGTTGAACTGCACGGGTGTTCCGTTACAGCCTGCGTTGGATGGTGTTACCAAATACACAATGTTTTGGGGTATTGTGCTATTGTTGGTCAGCTGCAAAGAAGGAATATTACCATTTCCAGTGCTTGTATAACCAGTAAGTAGGGCTGAACTGCCACTTGCCGTCCAGGAATAAGTATTGGCATTGCCCACAAAGTTGATCGGGGTAGTGCTGCTCTGACAGCAAATTGTTTGGCTGTTTGGTTGGAACATCGTTGGGGCGCTCAGTACAGTAATGCCCGAGGTGCTACTCGTGAGGTTTCCACAGCCTCCGCCCGCAATTGTGATCACACAATAATAGTATTTTGTACCTAATGCATTGCTAGGTGGGTTGTAAAATGCGTTGGTGGCACCAACAATTACTGAGCCGCCAAAGTTGTTGTTATTGATATTGCTAAACCATTGGTAATTAACGGCATAGTTACCTGCGCTTACGCCTACTGTTAAGGGGTTTATCGCTTGTCCTAAACAAACGTTTTGGCTACTTGTTGGCTGCTGGTTAATGTTAGCTGCAATGCCAACAACAACGGTACTTACGCCAGAAAGTGCGGCACAACCACTGCCTTGTGCAACTTCACAATAATAGTAAAACGTACCAACTTGATTCACCAAAGGCACGTAAGTGCTCGTGTTGGCACCTGCGATTGGGGTTCCGCCAATATTGGAATTATTGGTGTTGCTGTACCATTGATACAAATAAGCGGTATTGATCCCCCCGCTAGCGGTCACCGTCAGCGGCGTTACACTTGTGGCATTCTGACAATAATTCGCATTCGAAGGATTGCTCACTGCCGGATCCGAAGCTACAATGATGGTTGAGGCATTAGATACGAGCGTAGGGCAGGCGCTATTCGCAGCAAAGTTGACCTGACAGAAGTAGAAAGTTGTCCCCGTTGTTAAAGCATTAGTAGGAGTGTAGGTCGAAGCTGACGCATTCGCAATTAGGGTCGCATTGGTAATTGTATTAACGGTGTTGCTATACCATTGGAAACTAGGATTGCTGACCCCTCCATTTATAGAAATAGAAAGCGCTTGCGGCAGGCCGCCTACACATAACGTTTGCCCAACAATTGGTTGGCTGTTGATGCTTGGTGCTGGTAAAATGTCAACTGCTGCAACTGCTGATGCAGCTTGGCAACCGCCTGTTTGGGTCACTACACAATAATAGTTAGCGCTGCTTGCGTTGATGTTTGGTGTATAGTTCGGGTTGTTGGCACCCAAAATTGGATTTCCGCCAAAGTTGGAGTTGTTCACGTTGCTATACCATTGGTAGCTATAACTTGTGCCATTTCCACCACTTGCACTCACCGATAGTGCTTGTGCTACAGAAGTACTCTGGCAATAGCTTGCACTGTTTGGCCCGTTTAATATTGGATTTGCTACGGTATTCACTGTTGCAATGTTTGTGGTGGCTTGCGCGCAACTGCTGTTGGATAACGTTACTACGCAATAGTAATAATTGGTTCCAAGACCAACCTGGTTACTTGGTATGTAAGCGCTTGCATTTGCACCCGCAATTGGGGTGCCGCCGAGCGTCGTGTTTTGATTGTTTACATACCATTGGTAGCTCGGCGTGCCAACGCCTCCGGTGTAGTTCGTACTCAAAGGTGTAGGTGCTGAACCAATACAAATTGTCTGAATCGGTGTAGGTTGGGTACTGATCACCGGGCTTGGATTGCTTACCACCGTTGCTACTGAAGAGTTGGCAGCACAACCGGCGTTTTGCGTTACAACACAGTAATAATATAAAGCACCAAAATTGGCAAGCGAAGGGGTAAAACTACTGCCTGTAGCGCCAGCGATTGCGGTGCCGCCACTGTTGCTATTGGACGTGTTTTGATACCACTGAAAGTTACTTGCGCCATTGCCGCCGCTTACACTAACACTCAAAGCTTGGCTTATGCTTCCACCTTGGCAATAAACCCCACCAATGGGTGAGCTTACTACAGGTTGAGGCAAAACAAGGAGTTGTGCATTTGACGAAAATCCGGTGCTGCAGCCGCTGACATTTTGCGTCATGGCCACAGCATAATTGTAGGTGCCGACAGGCAAGCTGGCAGAAGGTGTGTAAGTGAGTCCGTTGGCACCAATAATTGGCGTGTAGTTGTTATTAACAACATTATACCATTGATACGTAGCGGTTCCAGAACCACCTGTTGTCGTGAAACTCAACACTTGTGGGTTAGCTCCTTGGCAAATAGTTTGGGAAGAAAGTGGAGCAACACTAAATACAGGATTTGCAATTACATTGACTTGCCCTGGAGTAGAGCTGATACTCGAGCAACTCGTCAAAGCATTAAAGGATACCACGCAATAGTAGTAAGCTAGACCAACGGCATTGGCGCCTGGCGTATAACTTGCGTTGATGGCTCCTGAAATTGGCGTGCCGTTGCTATTTGTGTTGGTCAAAGAGCTGTACCATTGATAAGCGGGCGTGCCGGTGGCGCCTGAATAGGCAACACTTAACGCATTTAAACTAGCACCCGTGCATACCGTCTGGCTCGAGAGCGCTTGACTGGTAAACGCTGGACCGGGCACAACTGTGATAGCAGCAGGTGCAGAATTCACTGTACAACCCGAACCTTGGTTCACTTGGCAGTAATAGAATAAATTGCCAATTGTATTGGTCGGTGGGGTATATGAAGGCGCTGTGGCTCCAGAAATAGCAATTCCGGATGTATTGTTGTTGCTGCCATTACTGAACCACTGATACGTATAGGCGCTATTGATACCGGCAGAAGCCGTTACCGTTAATGGGTTGCTAGGCACACCACCTTGGCAATAATTGGCAGTACTAGGGCTTGTCACATTCGGATCAGCCACTACAGTTACGTTTGCAAGAGGAGAAAAACCAGATGCGCAACCCGCCGCTGTTTGTGTAATGGCAACTGAGTAGGCGTAGGTTCCGGCCAAGTTAAAGGTCGGTGGCGTGTAGCTCGGGTTTGTTGCACCTAAAATAGTGGTGTAGGTACTGCCATTGACAGCATACCATTGGTAACTTGCAGTGCCGCTACCTCCGCTGGAATTAAAAGTAAGTGCAGAAATGGATCCGCCCACACAGATACTTTGGCTCGAGGTAGGTGGCGTCGTAAAAATAGGGTCGTTGATGAGGGTAATTGTCGCTAGGTTAGAGGTTTTGGTGGCGCAGGAAGTTGCATTTGGGTAACTGGCAACACAATAGAAGTAATAGGTTCCGGCTGTCGTATTTGACGGCACAAAACTAGAGCTTGTTGCACCTGGTATGATGCTACCGCCAGAAGTACTTGCCGTAGTGTTAGCATACCATTGGTAAGTCGGCGTTCCGTTGCCACCAGAAATAGCTAAAGACAATGGAGTCAATGCAGCGCCCACACAGCCGTTTTGAGTAGCAAGGGGTTGGTTAGTGATAGTAGGTTGTGCGTTCACAACAATTGAGTTTGCACCAGAAGTGGCCAAACAACCATTCCCAGCGGCTCCTTGTGTCACTGTACAATAGTAATAAACGGTCCCTACGGTATTGATTGGCGGCGCGTAAATTGTAGTCGTTGCACCCAAAACAGCCGTTCCGCCGAAATTATTAACTGTTGTATTCGCATACCATTGATATGAATAAGTAGCACCAATACCACCCGCAACACTCACTGAAAGTGGCGTAACTGTGCCGCCATTCTGACAATAACTCGCCGCAACAGGATTGGTAATGGTAGGATCAGCCACAACCGTGACCAAAACGGTATCGCTATCCGTACAACCATTTTGAGTTCCAGTCACAATATAACTCGAACTAGAAACAGGTGAAAACGCCACGCCATTCTGAACGGTGTTGTTCCAAGTATAACTAGCTGCTCCGGTTGCACTAAGGGTCGCTGAACCTCCCGCGCAAATGGTTTGGTCAACGCCAGCATTTACAGTAGAAAACGGAATGACCGTAATGGTTTGCGAGGCCGAACACGAATTCCCATTCGCATCGGTAACCGTGCAAGTGTAAGTAGTTGTGGCAGTCGGCGAAACAGTAATTGATGGTGTTGTTGCACCGTTAGACCAAGAATAGGTTGTTTGCCCTTGATTAGACAACGACTGGATTTCTGAAGTTGTTAAGGCTCGGTTCCAGATGCCGATGTCGTCGATTTTGCCAGTAAAGTAGCCCGATGCAGTTCCATTAGCCATATTCGCGCTTCCAATTCTAGAAACATCGGAAGCCAATAATTTCAGAGCTTGTTTCGTCACTGGAGTGCTCTGAATGAGCACGTTATCCATGTAAAAATAAAGAATTGAAGATGATAACTTCACTGTAATATTTGTCCAATTGACAGGAGAGTTATAGGTTCCAGCAAATCCAAAATTATAGTTTAAATTGGCACGCAAAAACGGTTGAGGATAATTAAAATTATCGATGGTTAAATCAACCGTGCGAGTATAGTTAGTGCCAAATCCTTCCAAGCCAAAATAACATAAAGTAGGGTTGACAGGGGAAGAATAACTATTAGTTTGGTACCATAAACTTAACGTGAATTCACTTTCCATAGTTAACCCACTGATTGAAATATTTTGATTACCAGAGCCGTTAAAATTATACGCACTACTCGCATTACCAAAACGATCCGTTGTCAAGGTAGCACCATTCACTGTTCCATTGTTACTATTCCCTGACGCATCATTGGCATTCCCGCAGAATGGCCAGTAGCCCACTAGGCCAGTAGCTAAAGAACCCGAAAGGGTAGGGCAGTTTGATCCAGAACCAGAAGAAGTTGTGTTTGCCGTTAGCGTCGTACTCTGCCCCGCACAAACGCTTGTATTGGTTGTGGTGATGGTTGGTGTTGGAACAACTGTTACAGTAACCGCATCTGTAGCCGTACAGCCGTTGCTCGTTCCGGTAACTGTATAAGTTGTTGTTGCAGTAGGCGTGAATGCCACTCCATTTTGAATATTGTTGTCCCAAACATATGTCGTAGCCCCAGTTGCTGTAAGCGTAGCTGTTGAGCCTGAACAGACACTAATGTCTGCACCTGCGTTGACGTTTGGAATTGGATTTACAGTAATTGTCTGTGTCGCAACGCAACTTGTTCCACTCGGGTCTGTCACCGTGCAAGTATAAGTTGTTGTTGTGGTTGGTGAAACAGTAATAGATGGGGTTGTTGCGCCGTTAGACCAAGAATAGGTGGTTTGCCCTGTTGTGTAAAGCGCCTGTATTTCAGAAACAGTTAAGGCGCGGTTCCAGATTCCCATGTCGTCGAGGTAGCCCTTGTAAAATTCTGAGGCATAACCTTGATTTGGTGAAAGATTACCAAGGATAATTGAGCAATAATAACTTATTGGTGAAATTGTTGACACTGTTGTGTGGTCTAATACACCATTTACATAGAAATCATATGTGTTGCCATTTTTGATTATTGAAATAAAATACCATTCTGTGTAATTAAAAATGGGATATGTAAATTCATGATTACCAAGTGCGCCTCCTATTATATTCCATAGATGCTGTGTCGGATCAGCATTTTTACCAAAATATAAATTTTGATTTGTACCGTAATTTCCGAAGGAAATAGCTGTGCCATCGTGTGGAATTGTATTTAATAAACACCCATTGATATTATTGCTATTAGGTTTAAACCAAAGGCATATTGAGTTTTCATTCCAACCATTGTCGTAAAAGTTATTACTGATCGTTATAGAATTAGAGCTTCCGTTGAAATAATACGCACTACTCGCAGACCCAAATCGGTCAGCAGTCAACGTTGCACCACTCACAGTTCCATTATTGCCATTCCCTGATTCATCATTCGCATTCCCGCAGAATGGCCAGTAACCCACTAGACCAGTCGCTAAAGAACCCGAAAGGGTAGGGCAGTTTGATCCAGAACCAGACCCAGAAGAAGTTGTACTCGCTGTAAGCGTCGTACTTTGCCCCGCACAAACGCTTGTATTGGTTGTGGTGATGGTTGGTGCAGGAGTAACAGTAACCACACTTGTTGCTGTTGAACTCACGCCATTAGCTGTTGCTGTGCAAGTGTATGTTGTTGTTGCTGACGGAGAAACTGTTATTGATGAGGTAGTGGCTCCACCAGGGCTCCAGCTGTAGGTTGCATTGCCAAGCGTGTAGAGTTGTTGAATTTCACTAGCCGTGAGTGTACGGTTCCAGATGCCAATGTCGTCGAGTTTACCATTCATCCATTCTGCACCGAATTCTCTATTAACACTTCCAATTAACAAGTCTGAGATATTAGAATTCCTTAATGCATTTGATAAAAATGTAGAGTATATAATTGAACCATTTAGATAAAAAGTCAAGTTCCCAGAGTCATTTGTAATAATGGCGTTTTGCCAAATATTTGAGGCAATAGGGTTTGAATTTGGTGGGGTAGCAAACGTATAATTCCCGTTAGCATAAGCCATGGAAACTACGGCATAATTCGTGCTATTGAATGGAATAAAAACACCGTATGGTACGTTCGGAGAACAACAAGAACCATTGTCGTCCCTTTTAGAAATTAATGTCCAGTTGTTGTTGATTGTGTTTTGGTAATCGCCAATAAACCAAATTGAAATTGAGTAATTTCCTAAAAGGTTCAAGTTTGATTGATGTGGAACTCTAATTAGATCATTAACCCCATCAAAAGTATACGCACTACTCGTATTGCCAAAACGATCCGTGGTCAACGTTGCTCCATTTACGGTTCCATTATTCCCATTCCCACTTTCATCATCAGCATTTCCACAGAATGGCCAATAGCCAACTAAGCCTGATTGTAGGCCTGTTGGAAGTTGAGAGGATGCACAAACCGAAGAGCCTGCATTCGTTGTGGCTGAAAGTGTTGTTGATGAGCCTGCACAAATTGTGGTTGACGGGGGAGAAACGGCGAGGGTAGGTGCGGGCGGTGGGGTAGTAGATGCCGTAGTATTTTGTAAACCTGAAATTTCTGTTGAAGTTAAAGCACGATTCCAGATGCCAATATCGTCTAAACTACCATAAAATCCCCCCCAATTTCCGGAATTTCCAATAACTAATGGGGTATTTACATCTGGATAAAAAAATGAAGAAACACTAGAATTTATAAGAATTCCATCCATATATAATTTCCACAATCCTGACTCATATGTACCTACAATATGAGTCCAAACCACCGTGCTTAACGATTGATTTGAAATTGCACCGAAAACATTTGTTGAAGACGTGCTGGAAAATTGAGTGCCAACCCAATCTGCAATGTGCCAATTGAAACTCTGGGCTCCATTAGGTCTTTTACCCATCAGATGGGTTGTCGATACTCCTACATCTTTTTTTGCCCAAACACTTACTGTAAAGCCTTGGTTTTGTGCAAACCCCAAATTACTGTTATGCGGTATTTCAATTTTATTATTACTGAAATAATAGGCCGATGAAACAGAATTATACCTATCCGTCGTCAAAGTAGCGCCATTGACGGTGCCATTGTTGCCATTTCCACTCTCATCGTTCGCATTGCCATTGAAAGGCCACCAGCCGACGAGGCCGTTGGTGGGGATGTAGGAGGGGACTTGGGCATAAAAGATGGAGCTTGCAAGTGCAATAAAGAGCAGTGAGAGGTAACGATTTTTCATGTAGATGAGTCTAATTACTGCAATTTACAACCTCTCGCGCGTTTAATGAAATAATTTGCGAACAGATTCATTAAGATTAGGAGCAACCCTATTTTACCTTATTTTGCTTCACGCTGATTTACGCCAATGTTCACATGGAAATAGCATAGAATTGGCAATTGCCCGGACTTATTGTACAAATTACAACATTTATGTGTAAATTTAACAACGAATTATGTAACATTATTCGAGCTGCTCTTGCGAATTTTGCTGCATGAAGCAACTTATTGGTGCGCAAATTCGGGAAGTAGTAACAAAGCGCGGTATGACCGTAACGGAATTTGCCAAACGCATCAATAAATCTCGCGAAAATGCGTATTCCATTTTTTCGAGAAAAACAATCGATACTGGACTCTTGGAACTCATCTCAGAGGTGCTCGAATTCGACTTTTTCAAACAGTATAGTCAAGATTACGTAACTTTGCTTTCTACCTACGAACAAACCACTACAGAAGTCCAAATGCTTCGCGACTACAATCTACTGCTTAGAAAAGCACATTAGTCTTCCAAAAATAAGCTTGGGTCTTGTATATTCGCTTATTCTCACTATCTTTGCACCCCAAATAGTATATTAATTAAAGTTTAACCTTATGAATTCTTACGAAACTGTTTTCATTTTAACTCCCGTTTTGTCTGATGAGCAGGCAAAGGAAGCAGTACAGAAATTCGAAGGCGAGATTACCTCAAAAGGAGGTGCAATCAAGCATTCGGAGAGCTGGGGTTTGCGCAAATTGGCGTACCCAATCCAGAAAAAATCAACAGGATTTTATTTCCTGATTGAATTTGAAGCTGAAGGCAACGTTGTTGCAGATTACGAATTGATGATGAAGCGCGACGAGCGTGTTCTCCGATTCTTAACTGTAAAAATGGACACCGATCATCTTGCCTACGCTCCAAAGCGTCGTGCTAAAGCTGGAGTTACTGCCTAATTATTGTCAAACCCATTAAACAACGAGACATGTCAAACGATATCCGTTACCTAACTCCGATTAACATCGATATTAAAAAGGAGAAGTATTGCCGCTTTAAGAAAAGTGGTATCAAATTCATCGACTACAAAGACGCTGGTTTCTTATTGAAACTAGTCAACGAACAAGGTAAAATTTTACCGCGTCGCATTACCGGTACTTCCCAGAAGTATCAAAAACGTGTCAACAAAGCCATCAAGCGCGCGCGTCACCTCGCGATTTTGCCGTATGTTGGTGATATGTTGAAATAAGTCATTGTTGAACGATATAACTGAGAAATCATGGAAGTCATTCTAAAGAAAAATGTAGATAAACTCGGTTACACCAATGAGGTAGTAACTGTTAAGCCAGGATACGGACGTAATTTCCTTATCCCGCAAGGGTATGCTGTTTTAGCTACCGCAAGTGCCAAAAAAGCACACGAAGAAATCATGCGCCAGAAGTCGCACAAAGAATCTAAAATGTTAGGTGAAGCGCAAGCAATTGCTGCTAAACTTGCAGACGTTACTTTGAGCATCGCAACCAAAGCAGGTGAAAACGGCAAAATCTTCGGATCTATCAACACCGTTCAAATTGCTGAAGCACTGCGCGAAGCTGGTTTCGATATCGATCGCAAATCTTTGAAAATCAAAGAAGAGCCAATTCGTGAGCTCGGTACTTTCGAAGCAGAAGCCAACCTTTACAAAGGTGTCAAACAAATTTTCAAAATCGAAGTAGTAAGCGAATAAGCTGCTGCTCCAAGCGCATAAAAAAGCCCTGCAATTTGCGGGGCTTTTTTTATGGATTTATTTTGATGAAAGTCTGCCTATAGTTCTACCTCCTTAACGAGGTACTCCTGCACATAGTTACCCACGCCTTCTTCTAAGGTGTGAAAACCTCCGGTGTAGCCAGCAGCCAATAGTTTGGACATATCTGCTTGGGTGAAATACTGGTATTTGTCTCGGATGTCAATAGGTGTCTCTACAAAACTGATGGAAGGTGCCAAGCCCAGCGCTTCAAAAGTGAGGCGTGCAAGGTCATAGAAAGTGCGTGCTTTGCCCGAGCCTAAATTGTAAAGGCCGCTTTGGGGTTGCTGGTCTTGTAAAAATAGACAAACCTTAGCTACGTCTTTGACATACACGAAATCGCGGAGTTGCTCGCCGTCTTTGTAGAGCGGGTTGTGCGAGCGAAAGAGTTGCATTTGACCCTTTTCTTGAATTTGTTTGAAGGTGTGGAGCACAACACTGGCCATGCGGCCTTTGTGGTATTCTTTAGGGCCGTAGACATTGAAAAATTTAAGGCCGTACCAATTGGGTGGCGTGTTGGTTTGTTGTAGCGCCCAAATATCGAAGTCGTTTTTGGAATGACCATACAAGTTGAGGGGCTGCAGTTTGGCGCTCAGGCTGTGTTCGTCTTTGTAGCCGAATTCGCCGAGGCCGTAGGTGGCTGCTGAGCTTGCGTAAACTAATGGTATTTGTGCAGTGGTACAGATTTCCCAGATGGTTTTGCTGTAGTTTAGGTTGAGGTGCGCTAAAATTGCTTCGCTTTTTTCGGTGGTGTCGGTGCGGGCGCCTAAATGAAATACGAAGTCAATGGCAGCAGTATTTTCTGCGAACCAAGGCAAGAAAGCTTCGCGGTCAATGCAATGTGCGAATGAAAGGTTGGTCCAGTTTGGTTTTTTGGCTGCTGAAGAGAAGTCGTCTACTAAAATGAGGTCTTGATGGCCTGCAGCATTGAGGGCTTCTGCTAAATAGCTGGCAATAAAGCCTGCTGCTCCGGTAACGACAATCATGTTAGAACAAACCGTTGATTTCGGCGTCAATCGAATTGATGATTTTACCGAGGTCTTCTTGGCTTTCTGGGAAGCGGTTGTTGTCGACGTCTATGATGAGTAGTTGTCCTTTGTCATAGGTAGAAATCCAGGCTTCGTAGCGCTCGTTGAGGCGCTTGAGGTAGTCTAGGCGGATGCTTTCTTCGTAGTCGCGGCCGCGTTGCTGAATTTGCGAAACCAGAGTAGGCACACTTGCGCGCAAGTAAATGAGTAAGTCGGGCGCAGATACAAAGGAGTCCATGAGGTTGAACAACGAAAAGTAGTTTTCGAAGTCACGGGTGGTCATGAGGCCCATAGAGTGCAGGTTGGGCGCAAAAATAAAGGCGTCTTCGTAGATGGTGCGGTCTTGGATAACGGTGTGTGTAGATTCTTTGATTTCTTGTATTTGCGTAAAACGGCTATTGAGGTAATAGATTTGCAAATTAAAAGACCAACGCTGCATGTCGTGGTAGAAATCGTTGAGGTAGGGGTTTTGGTCGACGTCTTCGAAATGGGTGTCCCAGTTGTAATGTTTGGAGAGTAAATTGGTTAAGGTGGTTTTCCCCGAGCCAATATTTCCTGCGATAGCGACGTGCATAAAATTCAAATTTAGAGGGCTAAAATACGACAATTAGACTGAAACGTCAAAAGTTAGGCCCTACAAAATCAAGCGAAATACCTTGATTTTTGCACCTTGTTGAAAATAAAAGCGGTCTTGTAAAATTTGAAGTTGTTGATAGCTTTGATCAGGGAGTTCGATATGGCTTGAAACACCTGTTGAATCGGGTTGTTGCATGGAGTTGTTGCGAAGTTCCCACAATTGATTTTCAAATCCGACAAGAGTAGTACCTAATGCTAATTGTCCTCTTCGTTTGAGCGTTAAATTGCGGTCAAATTCAAAATAACGGCCGTCGCTTAAGTGGCAAATGAGGTTTTGTTGGTGCTCAAAAAATTGGCTCATCTGTGCTAGACCAAGGCCGCCAAAGCAGTTATCTACAATCTGAATCACCTCTGCTTGCTTGAAATTATACAAAATCAAACGCTCGCGGTATTGGTCAAAAACCCAAATAAAATCTGGCCTGGCACTAGCTGCGATCTTTGCAACTGCAGAAAAGTCGAGTTCATAAAATGCAATGATACCCTCTTGCAATTGTAAAGTATTGTCTACGAGTGCAAGCATTTGTTGGTTTTCGGAAAATAACAAGCAGCGTAAACCATTAATGGGTTGGATGTCGCTGATGTCGGCAAGAATTTTATACGTTTCTTGAAAAGGTTGCTGGTTTTGCTCGTTTTGCAACCATACCGTGTTGTCTTTCCATTGATAAAGTTGGCCCCACTCATCGCTGGTCCAATGGTAGGTGCTGTCTTTGAGCAGGAGTTCTTTTTCCAAGACCCAAGTTTGGCCAATAACTAGGTTGGTGAGCACAAGTCCGAGCAGAAGGAGGGGTAGTTTCATTGACAACGCATAATTTCTTGAAGTAAGTTGGGCGTATTTTGCAAGCGCGGTATCTTGTGCTGCCCGCCAAGTTTGCCTTTTTGCTTGAGCCAACAGTGAAAAGTGCCTTTAGTGGCCAATGTAAGTAACGGAAAACCAATATTGATATTGCCTTTTCTTTTGGCGTCGTAGTCTGCATTTGCCTTTTTGAGCGCTTGGTCAAGCGTTTGGCTAAACGCCTCCATATCTATTGGGATTTGTTCAAATTCAAGCAGCCAATGGTGACGCCCCACTTGCGTATCTTCAGAAAAATCGGGGGCTACCGTGTAGTCGCGCACTTGTACGTTATGTAAATGACAAGCCTCGCTCAGGGCTTGCTCGGCGTGCTCGATGATGAGTTTTTCTCCAAAGGCATTGATGTAGTGTGCCGTTCTGCCACTGACCACAAAACGAAATGGGTTGGTTTGGGTAAAGCGCACGGTGTCGCCGATGATATAGCGCCATAAACCTGCAGAGGTTGAAATGACTAATGCGTAATCGGTGCCGATTTCGACTGCTTCTAAAGGCATGACCGTTTTGGACGCAAGGCCCTCAAAGCAAGCCATCGGGATAAATTCATAGAAAACTTCGGAATTGGTCAGTAAGAGCAGGTCTTTGCTGTCTTTTTGATCTTGTAAACCAAAATAACCTTCCGATGCGTTGTAGTTTTCTACATAATTCATGTCAGCTTTGCCAATGATGTTTTCAAAGGCTTGCCGATAAGGCACAAAAGACACCCCACCGTGGATATAGAGTTCTAAATTGGGCCAAACTGCTGCAATACTTTGCTGCTGACTTTTTTCCAATACTTTCTGCAAGAGCAGGAGGGTCCAGCTCGGTACGCCCGCAATAATGCAGATGTTTTGATCCAAAACCGACTCCGCCATGCGGTCTAGCTTTTCTTCCCAGTTTTCTAAGAGCGCGATTTCTTTTTTGGGTGTGCGGCGCAGTTCAGTCCAAATCGGCAGGTTATTGATGATGATTGCCGAGAGGTCTCCGATAAAGACACCATGGCTGTGCTGCTCAATTTTGCCCGTGCCACCCACAATGAGGTGCTTGGCGTTGTAGAGCTTGCGCGCTTCAAAATTGTGGTAATACTGCGCAAGTAGGTCTTTGCCGCCGGCGTAGTGATTCTCAAGCAAGGAATTTTCGGTGATGGGCAGAATTTTGATGCGGTCTGCGGTAGTGCCCGATGACTTGGCAAACCATTTGGTTGCGCCGGGCCATAAGATGTCGGTTTCGCCTTCGATGGCGCGGTCGATAAGGGGCTTGAGGGTGCCGTAGTCTGAAAGCGGCACTTTGTTTTTGAAATCGGTATAGTTGGCAACTTCGACAAATTTAAATTGTCTGCCGTATGCGCTTTGAGCGCCTTCGAGTAAAAGAAACTCGAGTGTGCGCGCCTGGTTGGCAATTGGTTGCTTGCGGTAGTCGTGGATGCGATCCATACGCCGGCCAATCCACCAAGTAAATAAGGTGTTAAACGGCATATGCTAAAGGCCTGGCTCTAACCCCAAATGAGGATAGAAACTAAAATACTGATGAGGGCTATCGTGATGATGGTGCCAATTGCGGCAGTAGAACCTTCGAAAAAATTATCTGGCATAATGTTCGTTTTTGAGTGTCAAAAATAGCAAATCTTTTAATTTCGATTGCCCAAAAGACGCAATAAAGACAAGAATAAATTTACAAAAGTTAAATAGAGTTGAAAACCAGCAAATAAAGCCAACTTTTGACGAAGTGTGCCATCCATTTGTGCTTGGTGTGCTTGGTTTTTGATCATTTGCATTTCGTAGGCCACAAGCCCAGTGAAAATGAAGACAGACACCAAAGAAATGATGTAATCAAAACCACTGCTACCCAAAAACATATTCACGACACTCGAAATGATGACACCAAAAAGAAGCATGTACAGTAAGCTGCCAAGTTTAGTGAGGTCGGTTTTGGTGGTGTAGCCCAAGAAAGCCATAAAACCAAAAGAACCAGCGGTAAGTAGAAATGTAGTGGCGAGTGTGCCGGTTGAGTAGCGCATGAATAAAATAGATAAACACATGCCCAGCAAAACTGAATAGACGATAAATAGCGCCATTAAAGTGCCAAACGAAAATTTATTGAAGCCACCTACCATGGCAAAGGAAATGAGCAGAGGCGAGAACAAAACCACATAAAAGAACATGGAAACACCGCCAGATGCAGTCATGAAAAGCGAGCTCATTAGCTCGGGATTGGTGCCGATCAAGTAAGAGATCACCCCAGTGATGCTGAGGGCTGCAAACATGTAGTTGTAAACGCTTTTGATGAAGTCGCGGGCGTAGTCTTGGCTCAGTGAGCCTGAATTTTGATAATTGAGATCTTCCATGGTTAATGAATTTTTGCTTGTACTAAATTAATAAATTCTTTGCGTGTGGCGTCGTTTGTCATGAAAATTCCGGTAAAGGCACTGGTGGTAGTTACAGAATTTTGTTTTTGAACGCCTCGCATTTGCATGCACATGTGTGCACACTCAATTACAACCGCTACGCCTAGGGGCGCAAGCGTGCGCTGAATGCAGTCGCGGATTTCAATGGTGAGCCGTTCTTGAACTTGTAGCCGTCGGGAATAGGCATCTACCACGCGTGGAATTTTGCTCAAACCTACGATCTTGCCATCTGGGATATAAGCGATATGTGCTTTTCCAAAAAAAGGCAGCATGTGGTGTTCGCACATCGAGTAAACTTCGATGTCCTTGACAAGCACCATTTCTGAATAAGCTTCATGAAAAATAGCTGACTCAATGATGGTATCGGGGTCAAGTGCATGGCCACTCGTCAAAAATTGCATGGCCTTGGCCACGCGCTCGGGTGTTTTGAGCAAGCCTTCGCGGTTGGGGTCTTCGCCGAGTTGTTCGAGGATGCCTTTGTAGAGGTCTTGCAACTGCTTATTTTCCAAGTGAAATATTTTAGTTTGGGCGAATGAAGGAACTAAAATGGTTCTTTTCCGCCGTAGTATTCTACGTAATTGTTTTCGGTCTCGACCAACTTGATTTTGGCGAGTTCACCGCCGTTTTCTATTACAAGCGGGGCGAGGATGTCCCAGATGGCAATGGCCATGATTTCAGTTGAGGCCATTTGCCCTGCCAAAAACGGGACGTCTAAATTTAAGTTTTTGTGGTCGAGGGCATCAATGATGTGCGTCTTGACCAATTGGCTCAGGAGTTTGAGGTTCATGATGAAGCCGGTATTGGGGTCTGGAATGCCTTTGACGGTAACCCAGAGCTCAAAGTTGTGGCCATGCCAGTTGTGATTGGCGCATTTGCCAAATACTTCCCAGTTTTTTTCGTCGGACCATTCAGGGCGCCAGAGTTTGTGGGCGGCATTGAAGGTTTCTCGGCGGGTGATATATGTTGTTTTCATGACAAAAGCCTAATTACGATGCAAAGTTAGTAAGAATGTCGCATTTCATGAGACCATCGCGGTCAATTTCTGTCAATTGGACGCCAACAATTTGATTGACAAGCGCTGCGTTAAACGGCGTCTTTACTTTTACATAGTTTTCGCTGAAACCGTAGAGCAGGCCTTCGTTTTCTTCTTGCTCAAAAAGCACCGATTTTTTTTTGCCAACCTGCGTTTGGTAAAAAGCCAATTTTTTACGATCGGAGAGCAGGTGTAGCATTTTACTTCTTTCACGTCTTGTCTCCATTGGTACTTTCGTACCGAGTTTTGGAGCCCCCGTATTGGCTCTTTCTGAATATGTAAAGACGTGTAGGTAAGAAATGTCGAGGTCCTTGAGATAATTTACTGTTGCCAAGAAATCTTCGTCGGTCTCGCCCGGGAAGCCAACAATGACGTCTACACCAATACAGGTATCTGGATTTATAGATTTAATTTGCTGAACGCGTTCTGCATAGAGCCCAGTTAGGTATTTGCGGCGCATTTTTTCGAGGATCTGATCTGACCCGCTTTGCAAAGGAATGTGGAAGTGCGGTACAAAACGCTTGGCTTCTTGCAAGCAAAATTCAATGATTTCATTGGAAAGCAAGTTGGGCTCAATAGAAGATATGCGAAAGCGATCAATGCCTTCTACTTCATCGAGCGCTTGTACCAAGCCAAAGAAGTTTTCTTCGCCTCCTTGGCCGAAATCGCCGATATTGACGCCCGTAAGCACCACTTCTTTGACTTCAGTTTGTGCAATTTTGTGCGCCTCGGCCAATGTTGCTGAGATAGAAGCATTGCGGCTCTTGCCTCTTGCAAGTGGAATGGTGCAAAAAGTACAGAAGTAGTCGCAGCCGTCTTGCACTTTCAAAAAAGAACGCGTGCGGTCTCCGTAGGAATGCGATGCAATGAAGTCGTGGGTGTGCTTGATGTTTTCATAGACCACCGATACTTCGCTTTTCTTTTCGAGATGCGCCAGCACATTGAACTTTTCATTGGCGCCCAAAACGAGGTCTACGCCGGGTATGCGGCTGATTTCCTCTGGCTTGAGCTGTGCATAGCAGCCCAAAATGATCACCATAGACTCCGGAGATATTTTTTTGGCGCGCTTCACGAGCTGCTTGCATTTTTTGTCGGCGTTCTCTGTAACTGAGCAGGTATTGATGACAAAAATATCGGGATTGTCTTCGAAATCGACCTTTGCAAAACCGCCGTCTTCAAAAAGCCGCGCTATTGTAGAGGTCTCGGAAAAGTTAAGTTTACAACCAAGTGTATAAAATGCAACACGTTCAAACTGATTCATCGCTGCAAAAGTACAAAATCCTTAACTTTGCGTCAAACTTAAGTTATGAAGTACGATATCGCGGTTATTGGAGGAGGAATCGTTGGCGCTGCCACTTTTTACAAGCTTCAAAAAAAGTTCCCCAATCTGAGCATCGTGCTTTTTGAAAAAGAAAAAGTACTCGCCGATCACCAAACCGGCAACAACTCCGGCGTCATTCACTCTGGCCTCTATTACAAGCCAGGTTCACTCAAAGCGCGCAACTGTATTCAAGGCCGCAAAGAACTCGTGCAATTTGCCAAAGATTACAACATCGCCCACGACGTCTGCGGAAAAGTAGTTGTGGCCACCGACCAAAGCGAATTGCCCAACATGGACAAAATTTTCAATACGGGTCTAGAAAACGGCATTGAAGGTATCGAAAAAATTACGGCAGCTCAAGTCAATGAAATTGAGCCACATGTCAAAAGCATTGGCGGTATTTGGGTGCCCGTTACCGGCATCATCGATTTTCGCGGCGCAACACAAAAAATGGCCGAGCTCGCTTTAGCCGCCAATCCGCAAAGTGCCATACACCTCAACTGTGAGGTACAAGGCATTGAAAAAGGAGACGCCACCAGTACTATTTTCACGAGCAAAGGTGCTTTTGAAGCGCGCTATCTCGTTTTTTGTGCAGGTTTGCAAGCAGACCGCTTGGCACGCAAAGACGGCGTAGATCTTAAAGAACAAGTCGTTGGTTTTCGCGGAGACTACTACGAACTCACCCCAGAGGCAAGGTATAAAGTCAAAAACCTCATTTATCCGGTCCCGAACCCAGACTTCCCCTTCCTTGGCGTGCACTTCACCCGCATGACCGACGGCGAAATCGAATGCGGCCCCAATGCTGTTTTTACTTTCAAGCGCGAAGGCTACGGCAAAACCGACTTCTCGCTGCGCGATACCTACGACGCACTCACCTACAAAGGCACTTGGAAACTCTTCTTCAATAATATGTCGTTTGGCATCAATGAATACCGCCGCGCTTTCTCTAAGAAGTTATTTCTCAAGACGCTCCAACGCATGATTCCTTCGCTCACCATGGAAGACATCCATCCGGGGCGCTCAGGCGTGCGTGCACTCTTGCTTGCCGAAGATGGCGATACCCGCGACGACTTCCGCATCGAGTACCACGGCAATTCTATTCACGTGCTCAATGCGCCTTCGCCAGCCGCAACGGCGTCTTTGGCAATTGGTGAATACATCGCTGTGGAAGCGCAGAAGCATTTTAGTTTGTAGTTACTGCCTGCCCAAATTGCCTGCCTTCCAATCTTGGATAAGTTGAGACCAGGCATACGGATTCAGCAAGTTGTTCTGCGGTAGCTGGCCGTTGGTGTAGATTTTGGTGTTTTGTTGTTTGGTCAGTGCGCCGTAGGCGAGGGAAGCGTCCGCGTCTAGGCGCGCGGCTACAAAAGCGAGTGATTCGCCGCTGAGTTCGCGTTGCGCTCTTCTGATGTCGTCTTCGTAGGGGTTCATGTTGATAAAATGCAGGGCAAATGCTTCTTTGTTGGGCCAAGGATAAACCCGGACGTCGGGCATGGTGAGGGTGTCGCGGGTGAGCATATGGATGATGCTGTAGCGGTTGTCGGTTAAGGTATCGGGAACCCAAAATGGGCTGCTGCTGTATCCTTTTCTTGAGAAATAAAGGGTGTCGCCTGGTTGGCAGACGATAGAAAAGAAGCCATAACCATCAGAAATGACGCCTTTGTTAAGGGTTTTGTTATATACAGTAGTGTAGGGGAGTTCAAACGCCTCTTCGGTCACGACTACGCCGGAAAGTTGAATGAGCGATTTGTTGTCTTGTTGTGCGAGCGCGCCAAAAGACCACAAAAAGAGCGATAATAGAGGGAAAAGATGTTTCACACGTTAAATTTACGAATAACATGACGAATCTAAGTCACTTAGGTAACCGAATGGCAAATTTTATTGCTAAATTTGCAAGAATTTATTAAAAAATAAGTTCATGTCGCTCTCGAATCTATCCCAGATCACTGAAGGTTTAACCTATGACGACGTCCTTTTGGCGCCCGCTTATTCAGAGGTGCTCCCTCGCGACGTCTCCTTGAAAAGTAAATTCACTAAGAAAATAGCAGTCAATTCGCCTATCGTATCAGCTGCCATGGACACCGTTACTGAGTCTGCACTTGCAATTTCTATTGCCCAGCAAGGCGGTATCGGCGTCATTCATAAAAACATGAGCATTCAAGCGCAAGCTTTAGAAGTGCGCAAAGTGAAGCGCTCAGAAAGCGGCATGATCATCGACCCAATTACGCTGCGTGAAGACGCCGTTGTGAAAGATGCGCTTGCCCTCATGCGCGAAAACAAAATTGGCGGTATTCCCGTCGTAGACGCCAACCTCATCTTAAAAGGCATCCTCACCAACCGCGACCTCCGTTTTGAAAAGAACCTCGAGCGCCCGGTTCGCGAAATCATGACCTCCGAAGACATCATCACCACCGGTGAAAGCACAGACCTCACCACTGCAGAGGTGATCTTACAGCAAAACCGCATCGAAAAACTCCCTGTTGTCGATGCCGACAACCGCCTCATTGGCCTGATCACCTACCGCGACATCATCAAAGTAAAAGAACATCCTTACTCTTGCAAAGACCCTTTAGGTCGTTTGCGCGTTGCGGCGGCTGTGGGTGTCACTTTCGATACCCTAGATCGTGTAGCCGCACTTGTAGATGCTGGCGTCGATGCCATTGTGATCGACACCGCGCACGGGCATACCAAAGGCGTTGTAGACCAACTCAAGGCCATCAAAGCCATCCATCCTGAGCTCCAAATAGTGGTGGGCAATATCGCAACAGCCGAAGCTGCAAAATATTTAGCTGATGCTGGTGCCGATGCCGTTAAGGTCGGAATTGGCCCGGGTTCTATTTGCACTACGCGCGTCATTGCAGGTGTGGGTGTCCCGCAGCTTACCGCTATCAACGAAGTCGCCAAAGCACTTGAAGGCACTGGCGTGCCTGTGATCGCTGACGGCGGCATACGCTACACCGGCGATATCGTTAAAGCCATTGCAGCGGGTGCCGATGTCGTCATGATCGGGTCTATGTTTGCAGGCGTAGAGGAATCGCCAGGCGAAACCATCATCTACGAAGGTCGCAAATTCAAATCTTACCGAGGCATGGGCTCTTTAGAAGCCATGCAAAAAGGCAGCAAAGACCGCTACTTCCAAGACGCCGAAGACGACATCAAAAAATTAGTTCCAGAGGGCATCTCTGGGCGCGTTCCTTACCGTGGCAATCTCATGGAAGTAATGTATCAACTGACTGGCGGCTTGCGCGCTGGCATGGGCTATTGCGGAGCGCCAAATATCGAAAAACTCAAAGGTGCCCGATTTGTGCGCATTACCTCTGCGGGCGTCCGCGAATCTCATCCGCACGACGTCACCATTACCCGAGAGGCTCCTAATTATAGTATCAAGTAATTTCAAATTATAGATTTAACCGCTTCAATCCCATCCAATGAAAAAGTCCCTTGTATTGTTCTTCTTTGGCTTTCTGACCAACATCTCTCTTGCACAAAAAGAGCCCGTAGTCATGACCATCAACAATAAGCCAGTTACCAAATCAGAATTTTTACAGATTTATACCAAAAACAATCCCAATCCGAGTTTTGACAAAGACTCACTCGATCGCTATATGCAATTGTTTGAGGTTTTTAAATTGAAAGTAGCCGAGGCCGAGGCACTTGGTTACGACACCCTTCCGCGCTTGCAAAAAGAACTCGAGGGCTACAAAAAGCAATTAGCTTTGCCTTACTTGATAGACTCCATTCAGAATCAAGCCATGGTGCAAGAAGCCTATAACCGCACCGCTACAGAAGTGCGTTGTTCACACATTTTGATCAAACTAGACCCCAATGCCAGCCCCAAAGACACGCTAGCAGCCTACAATCGCTTACTTGGCCTCAAGGCGCGCATTGAAAAAGGCGAAGACTTTGCATCTGTTGCCAAATCCAAACTCGGTTCAGAAGATCCGTCAGCAATCAATAACGGCGGCGACCTCGGCTATTTTACCGCTTTTCAAATGGTTTATCCTTTTGAAGAAAAAGCCTACACAACGCCCGTGGGCAGCATCAGCGAGCCATTCAGAACGCGCTTTGGTTATCACATTCTCAAAGTGACCGACAAACGCCCCGCGCGCGGCACCATCAAAGTAGCACACCTCATGATTGCCACAGGCCGCGAGGCAACAACCGAGACGCGTCAGAATGCCGAAAAGAAAATCAATGAAATCTACGACAGCTTAGTGACCGGTTCATCATGGGACAAAATGGTCAACGCTTATTCAGAAGATGCCAACAGCATCAAAAAAGGAGGCGAATTGCCCGCATTTGGATCGGGTACAAGCCAACGCATGGTATTGGAATTCGAAGACGCCTCTTTTGCCTTGAAACAAGTAGGGGAGTTCTCCAAGCCGGTTAAAACACAATACGGTTACCACATCATCAAACTCGTCGAATGGACGCCTGTCAAGACTTATGACAATCTGCGCCGCGAATTGCAAGCGAAGGTCAATAAAGACGAGCGTTCAAAAATAACGCAAGATTCTTTTGTGCAAAAGTTGCGCGCGCAATACGCTTACCAAAACAAAGGCGAAAAAGGCCTAGAGTGGTTTGTGAGCCACCTAGACTCCACTTATTTTGTTGGTAAATGGACAGCCGACGAGCTCAAAGCGAACAAAACACTATTTGTATTGGGAGGCAAAAAATTCAAGCAACAAGATTTTGCTAAATATGTCGTGAAGAACTACCGCAGCGTCCGAAAAGATGCACCGCAAGTTGTGGTCAAACAACTCTACCAACAATGGGAGAAGAGCGAAATTTTAGCTTATGAAGAAGCGCTTTTACCAGCAAAATATCCCGCTTACAAAGCGCTTTTACAAGAATACCACGACGGCATTATTCTCTACGAAATCATGCAGGATCAAGTTTGGAACAAAGCCGTCAAAGACACCGCTGGTTTAAGGGCTTTCTTCATGGAAAACCGCAGCAAATACGCTTGGTCTAACCGCCTAGACGCCACTGTTTACGAATGCAAAGACGAATACATCGCTGTGCAAGTATACGGCATGCTCGTGCAGTCAGACACCATCAATTCAAAAGCGGTTTTGGACGTCATCAACAAAGATTCAGAGCTCAACTTAAAAGTGCGCATGAATAAATTTGAAATTGCGCAAACACCCTATTTGCAACAAAGAAATTTCACACCAGGCCTCAATCCTGTTTATTTGATGGACGGCAAATGGTACGTTGTAAAGGTAGCGGCTGTTTTAGCGCCTGCACCCAAAGAATACAACGAAGCAAAGGGTCTGGCTACTTCAGATTACCAAACGTTTTTAGAGAAAAAATGGTTAGAGGCGTTACGTTCTAAGCACAAGATCGTCATCAATGAAGATGTGCTTTACCAAATCGGCCAATAATGAGCTATAAAATCCTCTTCTTACTTAGTTTTCAATTTATATTATTGGGCCAATTGCAGGCTCAGAAGTTAGTCAACCAAATTGTTGCTCAAGTCGGTGACAACATTATCCTTTGGTCCGATATCGAGACCCAAAGATTGCAGCTCAGCGAAAAAGAACGTGCACTCAACGGAAAAGAGTGTCAAATTCTCGAACAACTGCTATTAGAGGAGCTTCTTGTCAATCAAGCACTCATCGATAGCCTTGTCATTTCAGATGAGCAGGTCGATGCAGAGATGGAAAACCGCTTGCGCATCATGGAAAACAAAATGGGCGGCCGAGAAAACCTCGAAGCATTCTACGGCAAATCTACAATTGCTATTAAAGAAGAATTCCGAACCATTATCCGCAACAAAATGCTGGCCCAAGAAATGGAGCGCAAAATTACCGGCGACATCACTGTTACCCCCAAAGAAGTAGCTGCCTTTTTCGCTCAACTCCCCAAAGACAGCATCCCTTTTATCAACATGAAGCTGAGTTTTCAGCAAATTGTTCAATTCCCAGAACTCAATGCTTCCGACAAAAAACTGGCCTATGACCAACTCGTCGATATCCGCAAACAAATTGTAGGGGGTAGTAAGCCATTTGAAACTATGGCTCGTCTCAAATCCATGGATCCAGGTTCTGCTAGCCAAGGCGGTAAAATAGCTGCCACCAAAGGCATGATGGTACCGCAATTTGAGGCCGCTGTTTTTGAGCTCAAACCCGGAGAAGTATCTGAAATTGTCGAGACCATGTATGGTTACCACATTATCAAGCTCGTTTCTCGCAAAGGAGATGACTACAACTGTTTGCATATTCTTCTCATGCCAGAATATAGTTCAGCCAGCATTACGGTTGCAGCTGCCCGCATGGATACCTGTTATCAATTGCTGACACGCAATGGCATCACCTGGGATGAAGCCGTCATTCGCTATTCTAATGACGACGCTACCAAGCAAAACAAAGGCGTTCTCACCAATCCTTACACCATGGATATATACTGGGATATGGAGCAACTCAACGAAATTGACCAACAAATTTATTTGTTAACAGACGCACTTGAAAGTGGCGGTGTTTCGCAACCTTCGCTCTATATGGATCTTTTTGAAAGAAAGCAAGGTATCCGAATGGTGAGACTGCAAAATCGGGTTCCAGCACATCTAGCCAATCTAGAACAAGACTACGCCTTGATCAAACTTGCCGCCGAGAACGACAAAAAACAACGCGTACTCGACGCTTGGACAGAAACAAAGATTCCAAATGCCTACATCAGACTCGATCCACAATTTCAAGATTGTGACTTTCGCGTCAATTGGCTCAAAAACCCTTAATTTCCCATGACAGATAAAGACAGAATTGATCAATTAGTTATTGATTACCAAGCCCTCAAGAAAGAAATCCACCAGGTTATTATTGGCCAAGACGACGTCGTTGACCAAGTCTTAATTGCTATTTTCTCGCGCTCTCATTGCTTGCTAGTAGGTGTGCCAGGTTTAGCAAAAACCTTATTGGTCAATACCATTGCCAAAACATTGGGTTTGTCTTTCAACCGCATTCAGTTTACGCCAGACCTCATGCCTTCGGATATCATTGGTTCTGAAATCCTAGATGAAAGCAAACAATTCAAGTTCATCAAAGGGCCTATTTTCTCCAACATGATATTAGCCGATGAAATCAACCGAACGCCGCCCAAAACCCAAGCCGCCTTATTAGAGGCCATGCAAGAGCGCGCGGTCACGGCTGCAGGCACCACCTATACTCTTGAGCCGCCGTTTTTTGTGTTGGCTACCCAAAACCCAATCGAACAAGAAGGAACTTATCCTTTACCCGAAGCGCAACTAGACCGTTTTATGTTCAACATCTGGGTAGACTACCCTTCTTATCATGAGGAGCTCGCTATTGTCAAATCCAGCACATCAGACCAAGTTGTAGCGCTTCAGACCGTGCTCAACGCGCAGCAAATCATAGATTACCAAGCACTCATTCGCCGTATTCCGGTGGCAGAAAATGTATTGGAATACGCCGTTACTTTAGTGGCCAAAACACGCCTCAAAGACCCATTAGCACCGCAGATTACCAAAGATTTCATCACTTGGGGAGCTGGGCCACGCGCCTCTCAAAACCTCGTCATAGCCGCCAAATGTCACGCCGCGCTGCATGGCAAGTACTCTCCAGACATCGAAGACGTCAAGTCCGTTGCCAAAGCCATTTTGCGTCATCGCTTGGTGCGCAATTACCGCGCTGAAGCAGAGGGGTACAGCATGGATGCCATCATAGAAGCCTTGCTATAGAATAATTTGAGGTATTTATCATCAAACCAACTTAAAACAGTTAATTTTATCCTGTGAAAGCACTGAGTATACTTTTATTGGTTTGTTTTACAATGGTACTTGCACCCAAGCAGTGGTGGCACCAATGTGCACATACCGAGCACAAAAAATCTGAGCTCACTTCCACCGATACCGCCGACGAAGATTGCCCTGTTTGCGATCTTACTTTAAGTGTTTTTACAAGTCCAACAGCGCTGTTTTTTAACATCGTTAAGCAAGTGCCATATGTTCATGGTCAGGCGTCTTGTCTTGGTCTTTCTGATACAAAAATCTCTTTTCAACAACTCAGGGCACCACCTTCATTTCAAGACAATTAATACTTTGTTTTGAATTTTTTAAGATCCTGATTTTACATGAAAAACTTATTTTTTGGGTTGGCTATACTTTATAGCTTGCCTTTCCTTGCGCAGCAAGGCATCAAGGGTGTGGTGCGCGATGCCCAAACCAAGCAACCCATTCAAAATGTCGTTTTGGCTGTTCCGGCTTTTCAAATTCAAGTCCGGACAGATACAAACGGCGTTTTTATTTTTCCTTTTTCTTGGTCCGGACAGCAAGTGCTGCGCTTGAGACATCCTGATTACGAGGTGCTCGATTCGCTCGTTTTGGGCACTACACCAAGTTTATATTTTGAATTGCGTTTGGGTCACATGACCACCGAAGAGGTTACGGTAAGTGGGCAGCAGTTGTCTTTGCGTCATAAAAACACGGTGCCAATAGAAGTGCGCAGCCTCAATGACCTACAGCTTTCCGGAGGCATGCATGTCTCTGAGTTATTGACAAAAATACCAGGTGTTTACATGAGTTCTTTAGGTAATGGCATTGCCAAACCGGTGATCCGCGGAATGCAAGGCATGCGTGTTGTCACACTTGTAAACGGATTGCGTCTTGAGGGGCAGCAGTGGGGTGGAGACCATGGTATGGGTATCGGAGAACTTGCTCTGGGTTCTGTGGAGGTCATCAAAGGACCTGCTTCTGTTTTGTATGGTGCAGATGCCTTAGGTGGAGTCATCTATTTAGTTGATGAGCCTTTTGCCCAGTTGGGTAGCCAAGAGCTATCCGTGCAGCAAAAATTCAATCAAAATACGAGCGGAACGAGTTCTAGTCTTTTGTACAAGAAGAGCATCGGTAACAAGCGTTTACTGATTGCGGGCAGCTATGCCAACCATGCCGATTTTCAGCTGCCCAGTGGCCTTTTTGCCAAGAATTCGCGCTTTCACGAGTGGGTTGGTAAAGCGTCTTACTCTTGGTTTAAGCCCAATCAAATTCACGTGCTGCGCTATGCTTATAACAATTCTGTTGCCGGTATTCCGGGCCATACGCACGACACGCTCGTTACACCCCAAAGCTTTCAAGTGCCAGTTCAAGGTAGGCGCTATTCTTTGCCGGCGCAATTTTTTACCAATCAGTTACTCAGCTACGAGTACAAGCGCTTTTGGAATGGGCACGATATTCAGTTCATGCTCGGTCAGACGCACAATCGCTTGGTAGAATACGATGAGAAAGTCACCAAACCATTTATGGAGATGGATTTGTTGAATTCAATTTACCAAGCCAAATGGACCCGCAAATGGAGCAAGCAACAACTGATCATTGGTGCAGCCGGGATGCTGCAATTGAATCTCAATTCACCTTTTGCTGAGGATGAACTCTTGCCCAATGCGCTTACCCTAGATCAAGGTGTCTTTGGTTTGTATAAAATTGAATTGTCCAAAACTCATTTGCTGCAAGTTGGCATTAGACAAGATTTGCGCTGGATCCAAACGCATGCGCCACTTCATCCGATGACTAAATTTTATGCCAGCCCTAACGTTTCTTTGGGCTGGAGTTGGCAGCCCAATGCTGTCTTGCAAAACCGCTTCAACCTTTCTAGTGGCTTTCGAGCGCCCCATTTGAGTGAGCTACTTGCCGATGGTTTTCATCATGGCGCCCTGCGCTATGAAATTGGCGACACCTCCTTGGTGCCAGAACGGAGCTTGCAGCTAGATTGGTCGAGCAGTCTAAACTCTGCGCACGGTAACTTTACAATCAATCCGTATCATGCCTGGGTGCAAGACTATATTTATATTCAGCCAAACGGCACGAGTGTAGACGGCATTCCCGTATTTACCTACGAACAACTCGAGCTTGGGCGTTTGTATGGCTTAGACCTGAGCGCTCACTACCACCCACATTGGCTCCATAACTTGCACTGGGAAGGGAACTTTTCTTATCTTCATTTTCAAAGCCCTCAGGATAGCGCCATTTCTTTGTTGCCGCCAACCCGTTTGCAGAACGAATTGAGATACCATTGGGATTTTCCAGGCAAAATTCAAAAAGTTGAACTCAGCTTGAGTCATACTTGGATTGCTGCTCAAACCCTTGTGGCGTATCAAGAAGCCACTAGTGAAAGTTACCATTTACTCAATGTGAATGCCCGCATGTATCTCGAAAAGGAAGGGTCTTGGGTCTTGCAAACAGGAGTACGCAACCTTACAAATAGTACGTATATCGATCATTTATCGCGTCTGAAAAATATAGGAATGCCGGGTCCGGGAAGGCACTTTTATGTAAGCTTAAAGTATCAAGTACAACAACAATCTAAAAAATAATACAATGAAAAAACTAATTTTAAGTGCAGCAGTTTTGGGTTTTTTGACCCTTTCTTGCGGGAAAAACAATTGTGCAGAATGTCATTACGATGCGCCAGCAGGTGAGGTCGAAATGGGCACTTATTGTGGTGACGACCTCCACAATTTAGAGGAGTTAGGGACCTTCACAGATAGCCTTGGCAACACTTATGTAGTGCATTGCGGCGAGCATTGATCAAGAACTTTTCAACATTTTTGGCATTTGTTGATAAGTGCCAAAAGCATTTGTTGTCATTAAGACACAAAGGGACTAATTTTATACCTAGAATGGTGTCCTATGTTTGACGACGACGAAGAAGAATACAACGATAGCAGTTTGAGCGAAGACATCGAGCACTTCGAAGCACATTTGAAGGGTCAAAAGCTCAAGTTCATCGACAGCGACCGTCTCGAAGGCCTCATCGATCACTACCTCATTCAAGGTCAATTCAATAAGGCAAAAATCGCCTCTGAGCTTGGTATCTACCAGTTTGCATACAATCCACTTTTCAAGTTGCGCAAAGCGCAGGCATTAGGAGGTATGGGCTTGTTACAAGAAGCCATGGATTGTGTTGTTCAGCTTGAAAAACAAGAAATTGACAGCCCAGAACTTTATTTAACCAAAGCATCTATCCACGCCCAACAGCGCGAGCACAAACTAGCCATTCGCTATTTTAAATTAGCACTCAAGCACTCAGACCCTGCCGAACACGACTACATCTACCTCGATATTGCCATCGAATATGAGCGTCTTGCGCAATATCAAGAGGCTATTGACACCCTGCAGCAAGCGCTAAATGCCAATAAGCAAAACGAAGCAGCACTTTATGAATTAGGCCGTTGCTATGACGCCCTTGGCGCAACAGAGGCATCTATTGAAGCCTACCTAAAGTTTATTGACGAGCAACCTTATTCAAGTACCGCTTGGTACAACCTTGGCAATGCCTATAGCAAATTAGAAAACTACGACCGTGCAGTGTGGGCCTATGAATATGCTATTCTCATCAATGAAGAATTTGGCCCTGCGCATTTCAATTTAGGCAATGCCTATCTTTCCATAGAGAAATACCACAAATCGATTGAGCACTTTGAAATCTGCATGAAGCACGACGGCGACGATGCCATGGCGCTTTGCTATATCGGTGAAGCCTACGAACAACTCGACGAACTCGAACTTTCCAAGCATTATTACAAGCTCAGTATCGATCTCGAACCCATGCTTCCAGAAGCTTGGTTAGGTTTAGGAATTGTCGAAGACCTCATGGGCTCCACCAAAGAAGGTATTGTCCTGATTCAAAAAGCCCTCGATTACGACCCCGAAAATTCAGGTATTCATCATGTTTTGGCTGGGGCTTATCAAAAAATTGACCTGCGTTCAGAGGCTGAGTTTCATTACCTCAAAAGCTTAGCGCTCCTCCCAGACGACCAAGAAGCACTTTCAGATTACATTTCCTTTGTGTCTGAGACTTCTTTGGCCAATGCACAACAATTCATATTGCAGTTTTGCCAAGACCACCCTTTGGTATTCGAGGCCCAATTACATCTTATCAATATCAAATGGCAAATGGGACAATTTGCCGAAGCAAAGCATTTATACCAACAATGCCTCACACAAAACGCGAGTAGCACCAAACAGATCTTTGAGATCAATCCCAAACTACTCGACGACACCGATTTTTTATACTTAGCTGACTAACCATGAACTTTAAACTTTCTTTTATCCCCAAACGCAGTGAAAAACCGCGTAAAAAAGGCGTTACCATGATGATGGACAAGGGTTTAGGTCTGCGTGAAACCGAACACTTCATCGAAGCTTCCGCTCACCTTACCGACATCGTTAAATTTGGCTTTGGAACGGCATTTGTGACGCGTCAGCTCGACGAGAAGATCAAAATGTACCGAGAAGCAGGCATTCGACCTTACTTTGGCGGCACACTTTTCGAAGCATTTTACGCGCGTGGCATGTTCAAGGAGTATGTGCAGATGCTCGATAAATACGACCTCGATCTGGCAGAAATCTCCGATGGTTCCATCATTATTGCTCACGATGAAAAGTGTAAACTTATCCATGAGCTTTCTAAATCTAGAACGGTACTTTCTGAAGTAGGATCCAAAGATTCAGGCATCCTCATTTCACCAGCCAAATGGGTTCGCCTCATGAAAGCGGAATTAGAAGCGGGCAGTTGGAAAGTCATTGCCGAAGGCCGTGAGGCAGGTAATGTAGGTGTATTCAGACCAAATGGCACTGCGCATTCCATGCTCATTAACCGCATTATTGCCAGCGTGAAGCCAGAGGATATCCTCTGGGAGGCACCACAAAAAAATCAGCAGGTTTGGTTTATCAAACTTTTTGGTGCAGAAGTCAATTTAGGCAATATTGCCCCCAACGACGTCATTCCTTTAGAGTGCCTGCGCCTTGGCTTGCGCGGAGACACCTTCTTTGATTTCCTTCCAAAATCTTACGCAGACCGCCTCAAACAGGTCAACGACGATGCCGATGCCGATCTAGACGATGAACAAGAATAATTCGCTCGCGCTTTATTCCAAACACCATCAAATTACTGGCCATCAAGGCCCTATTTATGCACTTTCCCAAGATGCAAACTTTATTTACTCGGCTTCGTCGGACAAATTCATAGCGCGCTGGCACAAAACCACAGGGCTGCAAGATGATTTCGCCATTCGCTGTTCGCAAGCGCCGTTTAGCATGCTTGTCTTGCCCGATTACAACCAACTCATCATTGGTTTATCAGATGGCAGCCTCCACCTGATAGACACCATTCAAAAGGCAGAGCTCAAATACTTGAAGGTGCATCAAAGTGCTGTCTTTGCCATTGCATACAATCCCCAACAAAATCAGCGTTATACTGCCGATGCAGAAGGCAATGTGTTCATTTGGGATGCTACCTGGAATCTCATGTTGTCGCTTCCATTTGCTTGCGGTAAAATTCGTCAAATTGCGGTAGCTCCGGACGGAAGTTATTTTATAGTAGCTTGTGCAGATGGTTATTATAGAAAAGTTGAAACAACATTTTTCAATGAAACTCAACAGGTCTATGCACACCATGAGGGCTGTACAGCGCTGTGTATTTTGCCAAATGGAGATTTGTTGAGCGCCGGAAAAGATGCCTTCATCAGGCGGTGGACAGCAGCAGGCGACAAGCAAAATGCTTTCCCTGCCCATTTGGGAACGATCTACCAGCTACTCCAATTGTCTGATGAGCACTACGTGTCAGCCTCTAGAGATAAGACCCTCAAAATTTGGTCTCTAGAGGATGACCAAATTTGTCAGAAGCTTGATGTGCATATGGCTGCGCATCGCCATTCCATCAATGCGTTATTGTTATTGGGTAAAGGATTTGCAAGTGCCGGCGACGACAAAAGAATCATTATTTGGCATGCTTCCAATGCAAAAACGCCGTAATTTTAGCGCATGAAGAGTTGGACATTCTTATTTATTTTTTTCACATTTGGTGTTCACGCACAGTTTCAATTTAATTTCAGCGCCTATATTCCCGTTGTCTCCGATGGGCAAAACCTAAGTAAGGCTTGGGATGGAGGTTTCAATACGCCACAATTTTCTACCCTAGATTACGATTTTGATGGCGATGAAGACCTCCTCGTTTTTGACCGCAGCGCAGATCAAATTCGCGTATTTAAACAGATCTCCTCAGTTGCAGGCCCTACCTATGAAATCGATTTGCGTGCACAGTTGTTTTTTCCGTCCAACCTCCATTACCGCGTCACTACCTACGACTACGACAACGATGGCAGAAAAGACCTCTTCGGTTATGCAGTAGGTGGTATGCAAGCTTACAGGAATATAGGAAGTGCTGCAACGGGCCTACAATGGGAGGCGTACAGTCCTTATTTACTTTCTAATTACGCGGGTCCAACCCTTAATTTGTATGTGAGTGGAGCAGATATTCCTGCACTCGTAGACGTCGAGGGCGATGGCGATATGGATATCCTGACCTACCACATTAGTGGAGAATACCTGCAGTATCATCAAAATCAAAGTCAAGAACTTTACGGACATTCAGATTCTTTGGTTTTTATGCTCAAAAATAGGTGCTGGGGCAAATACCGCGAAGACGTCACGAGCAATACACTTTTTTTAAATGACACCAGTTCGTATTGTACCGATGGGAATGTCCCTAATCCAGAACTACCAGCAACTGAGCAAGCCAAAGCGCATGCGGGCTCCACGGTTTTGGCCCTAGACCTCGATCAGTCTGGTGTTTTAGATTTGATACTCGGCGACGTAGCCTATGGCAACCTCGTGCGCCTCATGAATGGGGGCACCGCACCCAATACCAACTCGCCAATGGTGAGTGCCGACTACAATTTTCCGAGCAATACCACACCGGCCAATGTGCAGCTTTTTCCCGCAGCTTTTTATCTCGATATCGACTTTGATCAAAAGAAAGACTTGCTCGTGGCGCCCAATGCCAATAATGTCTCTGAAAACGAGAACAGTGTCTGGTACTACAAAAATTTAGGCAGCAACCAAGTGCCCGTTTTTGCCTACCAAGATAACGATTGGCTACAAGGCGACATGATCGACCACGGCTTGGGTTCAGTGCCGCTATTATACGATGTCAATCAGGATGGCCTTACCGATTTATTAGTGGCCAACTTCTTTGCCTATAAGCCCGTACTCAATAAAGAAGCGCGCTTGGCCTATTATCAAAATGTGGGCACCGCAACAGCGCCGTCTTTAGTATTGGTCGACCAAGACTTTTTAAATTTGTCTACTGCCAATTTGGGGCTGCGTTTGATACCTGCCCTGGGCGATCTCAATGCCGATGGCAAGCCCGATTTGATACTCGGCAGAGACAACGGGCAGCTGGCCTTTTTTGTCAACACGAGTGTGGGTTCTAGTCCGTTGTTTCAATTACAAACAAACGCGCTACCCGATGCCAATAATGTAGTGATCCAAGTACCGCTTTTTTCAGCACCTCAACTTTTTGATTACAATCAAGATGGCTTGCTTGACCTCCTGATTGGTCATAAAGGCGGGACCATTCATTATTATCAGAACACCGGCACAACAAGTGCGGCCATCTTTACTTTGGTGACCACGCAACTCGGGGGGGTAAATGTGCAAAGCAACGGCCCAGATGGCTATGCCGTCCCTCACTTTTTTAGCTTCCAAGACAGCACATACCTTTTGGTGGGGGCACTCGATGGGCACCTTCATTTTTATGACAGCATTACCACTTCGCAAAGCGCGCTTTTTCACGAGCGCAGTGCAGATTTCCTGGGTTTAAGTGCCCAAATTGGCGCTTATGCTGCAGCCGCTATCGGCAATCTAGACAACGACGAGCACCTAGAGCTATTTGTTGGGCAAGATGCTGGGGGTTTATTTTTACTCGAAAACGAACCTGGTTCTGACCTGAGTTTAGAAGCTATTCAGTTTGCGCCACTTCAAGTTTATCCGAATCCTACCAATGCCAATGTGACAATTTCTGGCATTCAAGGTACTTGCTCGGGTGCTTTATTCACAGTTACCGGACAAAATATACGAATGATCAAAGAAATGTCTCAAGATTTCACGCTTGATCTTTCCTCTTTAGCGTCCGGATCCTATTTTTTACGCTTAGCAAACGGCCAAAACGCGCTGCTCATCAAAAATTGATCAGCTGATTTTTAACTCAAGTAGCTCATGTCCATTGAGTTGGGCGCGAAGCACGTCTCCAATTTGAACAGGGCCAACGCCTGCTGGGGTGCCTGTAAAAATGAGATCGCCGGTTTTGAGCGTTACGTATTGCGACACATAAGAAATGACCGTATCGATGCTAAAAATAAAATCTTTAGGGTGGCCTGTTTGTCTGAGCTCGCCGTTCTGAAACAATTTGAATTCGGCTGTTTGAAGGTCTATTTGTGTTTTTTCAATCCAGGTATTGGAAAGTGGCGCACTGTGGTCAAAACCTTTGGCTTTCTCCCAAGGCAAGCCGTTTGCTTTGCAGTTTTCTTGGATGTCGCGGGCAGTAAAATCAATGCCAAGCGTGAAATGAGTATAGTATTTATGCGCAAATTCAGGTGATATATGCTTGCCAACTTTTTCTATGCGCACCACAAGCTCACATTCAAAATGGAGGTCTTGGGTAAAAGTTGGGTAATAAAAATCTCCTTCTCTGAGTAAGGCGGTATCTGGTTTGAGAAAGTAGAGTGGCTCTAAGGGTAGCGCAGCCTTCATTTCTTTGGCATGGTCGGCATAGTTGCGACCAATACAGATGATTTTCATGGCTTGTTGAATTTATTTTTCAATAATTCGAGTTTGTCGCCGATTTGTTGTGAACTATTACCGGCTTTGATGCGCTCCATTTCTTTGCGCAAGACTTGTTTGGTATAGAGCGGAAAATCGGCCTCGAGCATCCAGCCGTAGTAGCCTGGCTCTAATTTGAGAACCTGTGCAACGGTTTTGCCTTTGTGCTTGCCAAAGTTGTAGCAAACCTCTTGATTTTCATCGATGGCCAAGCGCCCTGCAAAATCGGCTTGCTTGTTGCCGACAGTAGAAAACTTGGCAAGGCCTGCAATATCGTTGTTGAGGTCGGGGTATTTTTCTGTTTGCGCCTGCAAGACCTCTAGGGTTGCAAGGGTATCATAAAGCGCATTGTGGGCATTTTCAATTTGTTTGCCGCAGTAAAACTGATAAGCCGCAGCTAAGGTGCGTTGTTCCATTTTGTGGAAGATATTTTGGACATCTACAAAGTGTCGCGCGCCCAAATCAAAATCGATACCGCAGCGCAAGAGCTCTTCGGACAAAACCGGAATGTCAAATTTATTGGAATTGTAACCTCCGAGGTCGGCATCGCCAATAAAATCGAGCAGGCCAGGGGCCAGTGTCTCAAAACTAGGCGCGTTGGCAACCATTTCGTTACTGATGCCATGAATGGCGGTTATTTCTTCAGGAATTAGCTGGCCTGGGTTGACCAATTCATTGAAGGTTTCGCGGTGTCCGTCGGGGAAAAGTTTGATTACTGCGATTTGTACAATGCGGTCTTTGGTGATTTGAAGACCGGTTGTTTCGAGGTCAAAAACACAAAGCGGGCGTACGAGTTTGAGCGCCATGCTTAAATACTTGTTTCTGGATCAAATCCTTCGAGGTAATCGGCTACTCGGCGTACAAACTGACCTCCGAGTGCTCCGTCGACAACGCGGTGGTCATAGGAGTGGGATAAGAACATTTTGTGACGAATGCCAATGAAGTCACCTTCTGGTGTTTCGATTACGGCTGGTACTTTTCTGATGGCACCAAGTGCAAGAATTGCCACCTGGGGCTGATTGATAATTGGAGTACCCATTACGTTGCCGAAGGTTCCGACGTTGGTAACGGTGTAGGTGCCACCTTGGATATCTTCTGGCTTGAGTTTGTTGTTGCGGGCGTTGTTGGCGAGTTCGTTCACTGCTTTGGCCAAACCAACAAGATTCATGCGGTCAGCGTTTTTGATCACGGGCACGATGAGGTTGCCGCTTGGTAAAGCCGCAGCCATACCGATATTGATGTCTTTGCGCTTGATGATCGTTGTGCCAGAAACAGAAACATTGATCATTGGGAAGTCTTTGATGGCTTTGGCCACCGCTTCTATAAAGATTGGTGTAAAAGTGAGGTTTTCACCTTCGCGTTTTTTGAATTCGTTTTTCATGCGCTCGCGCCACTTCACGATAGTCGTGACATCTGCCTCGACAAAAGAGGTGACATGCGGAGACACCTGAACGGACATGAGCATGTGGTCTGCAATGAGTTTGCGCATGCGGTCCATCTCGATGATTTCATCGCCGCTATTTGGCATAACTACTGGCGCTTTGAATGCAGGCAAGTTGGTGCTTGCTGCTGCACTTACTGGTGCGCTGCCTCTTGTCTCCAAAAAGCTAAGGATGTCTTTTTTGGTGACGCGGCCGTCTTGACCCGTCCCTTGGATAGCGGCTAATTCTTGCGCGCTTATATTTTCTTTTTGAGCAATAGTGCGCACGAGTGGAGAGTAGAAACGACCCTCGGCACCTTTGGTTAACGGCGCTACTGCTGTTGGGGCGTTGTTGGCAACAACGGTGTTGCTTGTTTCTGTCGGTGTGCTGACAGCAGCAGGTGCTGGTGCAGCGGGTGCAGGTGCGGCACTTCCGTCGGTAGAAAGAATGGCAATGACATCGCCAACTTGCGCAACTTGGTCTTTTTCAAAAAGAATTTGGATCAGGGTGCCGGCTGCTTCAGAAGGAAGTTCGTTGTCTACTTTGTCTGTAGCAACTTCAACGAGCGGTTCGTCCATGGCAACTGAATCGCCAATGTTTTTGAGCCAATTGGTAATGGTTGCTTCGGTGACGCTTTCTCCCATTTTGGGAAGACGAATTTCTATTTGTGCCATGTATTGAAAATTGATGTCGTTGATTTGCCTGCAAAATTAAGCAAATTCAGACAAATATTAGTGCGGTTCGTTGTCTAGCAGCCTTAGTTGCATCCAGACAGAGGTGAGGTCATGGGTGAGGGCGTAGGTTTTGGTGTAAATAAATGCTTGTAATTCAGATGGTTGCTCTTTATTTAGTTGTGGTTGCAGGATGCAAAGTTTACCTTTTTTGGAGCTGTCTTGCTGAGACCTGACGCCCACAAAAGAACAGCGACCAAATAAAACTTGAAAAATATTTTTGATGAATTGTTTAGGCTTGTGAAAACACCAAAATAGGAGGGGGCTGAGCAATAGCAATAGGGTAGCCAAGATAAGGTCAAAAAGGCGCTTGATGCGCTTGTTGGCGGGTAGTTGCAAGGCGTCAAAGTGTATGTTGTAGTATGCGCCAGCTTGATCAATGGAAGAACTTCCGATGAGGTAGCTGGTATCAGGTTGGGCAATTTTGTATTCGAGGTCGAGTGTAGCGGTATCGGCCATGTATTGGATGATCTTGGATGTACCCACATCTTTGGCCGAGAAAATCATTTCATTGAGCTGGCGCACCCGAATGATGTCTTCTAGCTGAGCGCCAGCATTTGCAGGGAGCTCGCTAATGGCAATTTGATAGATTTGTTCTATCTCAGGGTACGTAGCTTTTAACAAGTCAGCAATGCGGTTAAATTCTTCTTGGTTGGCTACAATGCCAAAGCGTTTTTTAGGGAGTTTACCGAAGTCAATTCGGCCTTTGCTCAGTAGTTCTTTCAATGAACGAGTGAGGTAATAGGCAACTAAAAATCCAGCGGCACCTAATAAGATAAAAAGCCTTGAAAATTGCCATTCATTCGGAAATAAAGCATAGGCAACTAAAATAGCAATAGTACCTAAAAAAGTGCTTTTCCATATTTGATGTACTTGCGTACCTCGATCGTAGAGGCCAAAAAGCCAGGAATAGAAAATCCAAATACTTACATAGAAAGGAATAAGAACGTCATAGGCCCATGCTGGAAATAGAATTTGATGTTGTTCCCATTGTTGGGCCAAGATATACAAGAGTCCGTATGAAATAGCGGCATCTGTAAGCGGCCAACTTAAGTTGGTGACAACGCGTTTGAGAATAGAAGCGCTCGCTCTGAGGTAAATAGCCATGTGGATAGCGAACGAGAAAATACGCGCATAGCGCGCAGAAAAATGCTTTTTAGCAAAAATAACCATGGCCTTGTAAAAGACAAAAACATAGTTCAAAGACCCTTTTTTGGTGCTTTCTCCTTTGTAATGGATGATTTTTGTCTCGGGAAAATAAACGTTGGAATAACCGCCCAGCTGAATGCGGTAAGACAAATCGATGTCTTCTCCGTACATAAAAAAGGCTTCGTCGAGCAGGCCAACTTTATCTAGCGTTTCGGCACGCATCAGCATAAAGGCACCGCTCAAAACATCTATTTCGTGCGTTTGATGCTCATCGAGAAAGCCCAAATGGTAGGTGCCGAATTTTTTGCTTTTCGGAAACAACTTAGACAAGCCAAATATCTTATAAAACGATACGGCCGGAGTAGGTAGGCCCCGTTTCGATTCTGGCAAAAAGCGTCCTTTTCCATCGAGCATGCGCACGCCCAGCCCTCCGGCTTTTGGGTGCGCATCCATGTAGGCAACGCATTTATCGAAGGTGTCTTGCTCTACAACCGTATCTGGGTTGAGCAATAAAACATAACGTCCTTTACTCAAGTGGATTGCTTGGTTGTTGGCTTTTGAAAAACCAACATTATCTGTATTGGCCAACAGCTGAACCGACGGGAATTTTTCTCTAACTAACGTTACCGAACCGTCCACACTGTTGTTGTCCACGACAAATACTTCGATGCGCAAGTTTTGGCTGGCCGCAAAAACACTGTTCAAGCACTGCTCTAGAAAGTTCGCTACATTGTAGTTGACAATCACGACACTCAAATCAAAGTGGTGTTCGGAGGTCATTTTTGAGCGATGCAAGAGATTTCAATGGTTACGTCGAGCGGAAGCCTGGCAACCTGTACGGTCTGGCGGGCAGGTGCAATCCCTTTGAAATAGGAGGCATATACCTGATTCATGGCTTGAAATTCTTGTAGGTCTTTCATAAATATACTCACCATCACGACGTCTTCGCTACCAAAGCCCGCTTCTTGAAGCAACGCGTCAATATTGAGGAGCACCCGATTTGTAGCCATTTCTATCGTTTCTATTTCAAGTAAGCCAGTGCTCGGATTCAGAGGAATTTGCCCACTGATATAGAGCGTATCGCCCTTGAGAATGGCTTGGCTGTAGGGGCCAACCGGAGCAGGTGCGTTGGGAATCTGAATGGGTATTTTAACTGCTGACATGCCGAGTGCTTGAATTTACTACTTTTGCAAAGTAACAAAAAACAAGCTACGTGAGGGTTCTTTTGATTGATTTTTATGACTCCTTTACGTACAACCTTGCCCATTACCTCGAGGCAATGGAGTTGAAACTTACGGTAGTGCGTCATGACCAACTTTCGCGAGAGATCGTTGGGCAGGCAAACGCCATTGTTTTATCCCCAGGGCCGGGTCTTCCGTCAGAAAAAGAAGGTCTCGCTGCCTTGCTACAAGAGTTTGTTGGTAAAAAACCAATCCTAGGAGTGTGTTTGGGCATGCAAGCCCTGGTTGAACACCTGGGCGGTACACTCGAAAATCAAAGTGAAGTCAGACACGGGGTTTCAGAAAAAATCAATATCCAACACCACCAAGGCTTATTTAAGCACTTACCTTCACATATTGAAGTGGGGCTGTATCATTCTTGGAAGGTGGTTTGTCCGCCAGACTGGATCAGTGCCAAAAGCCAAAGTGGTGTGCCCATGGCTTTTGAAAGACCTGAATTAAAGGTTTACGGCGTGCAATTTCATCCAGAATCGGTCTTGACGCCACTCGGTAAAGAAATTTTGCGCAATTTTATACAGATCGCTCAACATGCTTAAATTCATTTCCTTTTCTTTGTTTTTTTGGATAGGTTTACTTGCCTATTCGCAGTCTTGTTCTGGTTTATGGATCACCATAGACGACGCCACTGGCTACAAAAAATCAATTGTCGAACTTTACAAAAAAGACGGTGTGCTCTACGGTAAAGTCGTTTACATTTATAAAAGAGGAAAAGACGGCCCAAATTCCAAATGCACCGAGTGCAGTGGCAAACTTTACAATCAGCCCGTCATGGGCATGCTCATTGTCAAGCAAATGCAATGGAGTGGGTCTCAATGGGAAGATGGCACTATCCTCGATCCAGACAATGGCAAAACCTACACCTGTTCGATGTGGCTGAACGAAAACAACAACGATAAACTCAATGTGCGCGGCTATATTGGTCCGTTTTACAGGACCCAAGAATGGGTACGAACGGATAAAATACCCACAGAATAAAACTTTTTTGTTGAACTTTTGTTCTTTTTTTGTCTTACCAAACTTCAACAAAAAATGAAACGCACTCTCCAAACCCTTTTCTTTTTTATTTTTCCGCTTTCCCTCTTTGCCCAAACAGGCGTGTTGTCTGGTAAAGTCAGTAATGCCGCCAACGGAATCCTTGTTTTTCCTGCTAAAGTTTCAATTGTAGAGCTTCAGCAGCTCAAAGCCGTTGACCTCGATGGTCGGTTTAGCTTTGAAGCGCTTGCTCCGGGTATCTATACCGTTAAAATTAGTGCGCCTGGTTTCGAAGACAAAATACAGTCAGAGGTACTGATTACCAATGCGCGCCCAACGGAGCTCAATGTCGAGCTCGAAGAAAAAGTACAAACCTCCAAAGATGTGAAGGTAAGTGCGGCGCCTTTTCAGCGCAAAGCAGAGTCGCCCAATTCGCTTAAAACACTGAGCGCTACAGAAATTGAGCGCCTACCAGGCGCCAACCGCGATGTGAGTAAAGTCATTGCCGCGCTTCCTGGTGTAGCTGCCCGCGCTTCATTTAGAAACGACATCATCATTAGAGGTGGCTCGCCGGGCGAAAACAAATTTTATTTAGATGGCATCGAAGTGCCCAATATCAATCACTTTGCTACGCAAGGCAGCAGTGGCGGACCTGTTGGCTTACTCAACGTCAACTTTATCAGAGAGGTAGAATTTTATTCGGGCGCCTTTCCGGCCAACCGCGCCAATGGGCTTTCCTCAGTACTTTCATTCAAGCAAAAAGATGGCAATAAAGACGCACTGATCACCAATTTTGCACTCGGTTCTTCAGATGCAGCCCTCACCTTAGATGGTCCAATCGGCGCTAAAGGCGACTTTATTTTCTCTATTCGCCGCTCTTATTTGCAATTGCTATTTGCAGCGCTCAAATTGCCGATTCTACCGACCTACAACGACTACCAATTCAAGTTCAACTTTCAACTAGACCCCAAAAACAAGTTGTCTATCATCGGTTTGGGCGCACTTGATCAGTTTGGACTTAACTCGAGCGTTAATGACGGCCTCACCGACACAGCTCAAGTGGAATATAACAACTTTATTCTCGGAAATCTACCGCAGCAAGGTCAATGGAACTACACCATGGGTGCCGTTTGGCAGCACTCTTCCAAATCATCCATTCAAACAGTTGTAGCTAGTCGCAATATGCTCAACAACCGCGCCTATCGCTACAAAGACATGGTTGAGGAGCCACAAAACTTGCTCCAAGACTACACTTCCTTTGAGGCTGAAAATAAACTGCGTTTTGAACACACCTATCTCAAAAACGGCTGGCGTTGGAACGTTGGGCTAGGCTATGAATTCGCTAAATATTTCTCCGATACCTATCAAAAACTCACCATCTTTGGCCAACCGGCTGTCATCGACTTTGAGTCTACGCTCAACCTGCACAAATATGCTGCTTTTACGCAATTGAGCCGTACTGTTTTAAACGAGCGCTTGCGTTTGTCTCTTGGCCTTCGCATGGACGGCACATCTTACAGCACTCAAATGCGCAATCCGTTCAAGCAGTTTTCACCGATGTTCTCGGCTTCTTATCGCTTGACCGAAGATTGGGCTATCAACACCAATATTGCGCGCTACCACCAGTTGCCAGCTTATACCATCTTAGGTTACCGCAATCCAGCAGGCGAGTTGGTCAATCAACAAAACGGCGTTCGCTACATTCAGGCCGACCACTTTGTTTTGGGTACCGAGTACTTACTCAAGTGGAATGCGCGCGTGACCTTAGAAGGTTTTTATAAAAAATACAATTACTATCCTTTCTCCATTGAAGATTCGATTTCTCTGGCAAACATCGGTTCTGATTTTGGCGTTGTGGGCAATGAGCCCATTAGTTCAACTTCAAGCGGAAGAAGCTACGGCGCAGAATTCCTCTACCAACAAAAATTATACAAAGGTTTTTATGCGGTGTTGGCCTACACATGGGTGCGTTCAGAATTCTTAGACAAAAACAACGTGTATGTACCGACTTCATGGGACAGCCGACATATTGTGTCTTTAACAGGAGGGAAGCGCTTTAAAAACGGTTGGGAGTTTGGCATGCGTTGGTTGTTTTCGGGCGGTGCGCCTTACACACCTTATGATATCGCCACTTCAAGTTTAGCCAGTAATTGGGATGTAAACGGAACCGGAGTTCTCGATTACACCAAACTCAATACCGCGCGCGAGTCAAGCTTTCATCAGTTGAATATCCGTGTAGATAAAAAACTCTATCTAGATAAATTCAACATGAACTTCTATTTTGATGTACAAAACGCGTATGGTTTCAAAGCGCAGCTAGCACCTATTTTACTTGTAGAAACGGATGCCAATAACCAACCGGTTGTCGACCCCAACGACCCAACGCGCTACCAAACCAAATTATTGGCAAACGCTTCTGGTCTGTTGCAACCCACTTTAGGCATCATCATTGAGTTCATCACCAAAAAAGCAAAGTAATAAGCTGCTAGAATTTTTAAAAAAGTGGTATCTTTGCACCCAAAATAAAGAAAATACATGGCTACCAACAGAACTTTTACAATGCTTAAGCCCGATGCAATCGAAAACGGGCACATGGGCAAAATCATCGACATGATCATCGGTGCAGGCTTTGAGATCAAAGCGATGAAATACACAATGCTTTCTGAAGCGCAAGCCAAAGAATTCTATGCTGTTCACGCAGAGCGTCCGTTCTACGGCGAACTCGTTGAATACATGACCAGCGGCCCAATTGTTGCAGCAATTCTCGAAAAAGACAACGCTGTAGCAGATTTCCGTGCGCTTGTCGGCGCTACAGACCCAGCTGAGGCTGCAGACGGCACTATCCGTCAAGCTTATGCTGAAAACAAAGGTCGCAATGCTGTTCACGGTTCAGATTCAGACGAAAACGCTGAAATCGAAGGTAAATTTCATTTTGCTGCCAACGAAATTTTCTAATTTCGCCATACAAATAGATTGTTAAAGACCGCTTTGCGGTCTTTTTTTATGTTGAGCCCCATGAGATTCACAGAAGCCACCGAGAAACGCCGCACCTTCGGCATTATTTCCCACCCAGATGCGGGTAAAACCACCCTAACAGAAAAGCTCTTGCTTTTTGGTGGGGCCATTCAAACTGCGGGGGCTGTAAAAAACAACAAAATCAAGAAGTCGGCCACTTCAGACTTCATGGAAATTGAAAAGCAACGCGGTATCTCCGTAGCAACTTCCGTCATGGCATTTGCCTACAACGGCAAACAAATCAATATCCTAGACACACCCGGTCACAAAGACTTCGCCGAAGACACCTTTCGCACCCTCACCGCAGTAGACAGCGTTATTTTGGTCATCGACTGCGCCAATGGAGTAGAAGCGCAAACAGAACGCCTCATGGAAGTGTGTCGGATGCGCAAAACACCGGTCATCATCTTTATCAACAAAATGGACCGCGATGGCAAAGAAGCTTTTGACTTACTCGATGAATTAGAAGCCAAATTATCCATCAAAGTTTGTCCGCTTACTTGGCCAATTGGCATGGGCGATCGCTTTCAAGGTGTCTATAACATCTACCAAAAAGGACTCAATCTTTTTGCAGCCAACAAAACCAAAATTTCAGACGAGGTGGTCTCAATTTCTAGTCTGACCGACCCTACTTTAGATCAAATAGTCGGTGAAAATGCCGCAAATGAACTCAGAGAAGAAATAGACGTAGTAGAGGGTGTTTATGATGCATTTGATCGCAACACCTACTTGGCTGGCGATGTAGCGCCTGTATTTTTTGGTTCTGCCGTCAATAACTTTGGCGTAAAGGAATTACTCGATACCTTTTGCGAGATATCACCATCGCCACAAGGGCGCGAAAGCGATACCCGCATGGTAGCGCCCGACGACGACCGCTTTTCTGGCTTTGTTTTTAAAATCCACGCCAACCTCGATCCCAAACACCGCGACCGCATTGCCTTTTTGCGCATTGTATCTGGTCGTTTTGAACGCAATAAATTTTACCACCACGTACGCTTGAGCAAAGACATGAAATTTGCCAATCCAACGTCATTCATGGCCCAAGACAAAAGCGTCATCGACGACGCCTATCCTGGCGATGTCATCGGTTTGTACGACACCGGTTCGTTCAAAATCGGCGATACCCTCACCACAGGTGAAAAGATGCGCTTTAAAGGGGTGCCTTCCTTTTCTCCAGAAATTTTCCAGGAACTAGAAAACCTCGATCCTTTGAAATCTAAGCAATTAGAAAAAGGCATTCGCCAACTCATTGACGAAGGAGTAGCGCAGTTGTTCATACAACAGCCGGGTAACCGTAAAATTGTCGGTACGGTGGGGCAGCTTCAATTTGAGGTCATCAACTACCGCCTTATTCACGAGTACGGCGCCAATTGCCGTTTTGTGCCGCGCAATTATTTCAAGGCTTGCTGGATCACCACTACCAATCCTGAACAATTCGCAAATTTCAAGCGTGCCAAAAGCAATTATTTGGCCTTAGACAAAGATGAAAATCTCGTTTTCTTGGCAGAAACACCATTTTTATTGCAGATGGCCGAACAAGACTACCCCGATCTCACTTTCCACCAAACATCTGCCTTCAAATTAGAGGCGTAGGTTGATTTATTGACCTAAGTTAAGGGCAAGACCTCTGCTTCTAGCTGGATAATTTGAAAGTTAACGACTTAAAGCAAATCCTTTTCTAAATCCAATTTGCGCACCAACTATCCCCGTGCCATAATGGTTTGTAATACCCATCGTTTGATTTAAGACACTTTCGCTATATGGGGAATAAACATAGGGAGCATAGGAAATCGCCAAAAACAAGGAGCCCTTAATTTCCGCTAAACATGGTAAAGAATAGCCAAACTTCATTTGTACATCGGAGCCTATTCCGAATGCCCGAGTTGGCGTTTCATCCACTAGAATAGGCTCTTGGTTTACCCTTCGAAAAAGCCCGCTTATTGTCAAAGCCAATCTCATTTCAGTATAACAATTCGAGTGAAGAATGCTAAAGTCCTTGCGCGCAAAATATCCCAAATTACTGATGTACAAATTGATTGCATTCGCCATGTTTTTATTTTCCGCAACACTCCTAAAAAATGAAAGATCAAAGGACAGGCCATGAATTAGTTCTTGTTTTGTTGATAGTGTATAGTTAAAAGACGCGTTGAACCCATGCATAAATAATGGCTGTTTTTCAATGAGCCAAGGTCTACTGAAATTGTACAATTGAATGGAACGGTCCCATTGTTTGGCATACATGTATTTATAAGATACATCCATGGAGAATTTTTGGGCATGGACCACATGGAAAAAGAAAATACAAAAAAATAGGGTATTTTTCATAGCTTAACTTGAAGTGATAAGGTCAAGAACTGCTTTATATGCAGACTCTACTGCACCATGAACGGTTTGATGATGACCGTTTATGTTCATCGCTTCGCCTGCAAAGAAAACTTTATTATCAATCGGCTCCGCGGCGATTTGACGCGCATTGTCCATGCCAATGGTACTGTACGAATAAGCACCTTTGATAAATGGTTTGTCCGTATAATCTTGAACAAAGGATTGCATAAAATACAAAGAAGCTTGACCGTTAAACATGAGGTCTAATTCTTGAATCAATGCGTTTGTAATTGCAGCATCGTTCCCTAATGCATGTAAATTTGCTGCTTGATCTCCCATAACAAAGGCTGTCAATACGAAATCATTTGTGGTTTTTCCAATGGAATCATCTAAATATGCGGCACAAATGGACCCCCCATAGGTATTTTCCGGGAAGAATTTTACGTTAAATTTCAAGAACACTTTCATCCCTGGACCCATTCCAAAACGAGAAAATGCATCTGTTTTTGTTGCAGGTAATGAAGGATTAAATTGAATCTCATTTAACTTCAAAATGGAAATGGGTACGGTCAAAATAAGCTTATCACAGAAATATTCAGCTCCATTTTGATCAATCACTTGAATTTGAGCTCCGCTATAATCAATAGAAACAACGGGCTTATTCAAATTTATTTGATTCAATATTGGCTGAGCAAATTGCTGATAAATGAAATCGAAAAATGTATCAGAGAATTTATAATCATCATCACCTGAAACCCAATTTTCTTCATCCTTGCTATTCCAATAGGCTGATAAAAGGGAAGCTGAGGCACCTTGATCACCGGCAATTGCCTCAACGATTTGATCATAACTGCTATCTAGTCCTTGCTGATGCGCGTAATCTTTGAAGGAAATATCTGGAAGATTTTTTTGCTCAAAAATATACGGGTCTTTTGGTAATTCAGTAACCATGTTATTCTCAAACCAATAACTCATCGATGAATCATCTAGCGTAACTTTTGTTTGTGTTTGCAGGATTAAATCCCCTAAAATATTATTCGTTCCATGTAACCATTGCGCACCGGTATCTAAATCGTAATCTGAGAAACCTGATAGTTTCCCCAACCGACCACCGATCCGATCACTCGCCTCTAAAATCTGAAAAGAAATTCCTTTTGAACGCAGTAAATACCCAGCGTATAAACCAGCAGCACCCGCCCCGATAATGAGTACCTTACCCTTAAATTCATCCTGATCAAAAAAAGAATCTTTGCGGCATGAATTTAATATCGCGGACGGAACCAGAATACAACCAGCTGTTAGCAAACAAGATTTTAAAATAAAATCACTTCGTTTCATTGATTAAAGATAACATCTCATCATCAATTCAACAACTTACTCCTCCTAAATCCCGACGGAGTCAACTGTTTTTTCTTCAAAAACACCCTATTGAAATAACTCAAAGACTCAAAGCCACAATCGTGTGCAATTTTACTGACACTTTCTTCGGAAGAGAGTAGCAGGTGACAGGCTTCATTGATCCTGAGGTCGTTGAGGTAATCCGAAAAGGTCGTATTCGTGGCCTTCTTGAAAAACTTGCAAAAATTACTTTCTGACATAAAGACAAGGTCTGAGACTTGTTTGAGTGAAATGGGCTCCGAATAATGGTTTTGGATGTACGTGCAAACCTTATTGATGCGCGTTTCGAACTTTTTGGAGATAACGTTGTGATAGGCATCTGCACACAAGATGCTTGCTTGTTTTGCGGTCATATCTTGGAGCAAGGATAAAAGCGCTAGGACGCTTTCTAGTTCTTTGGTTTGGCCAAGTGAGCGGAGTTTTTGCACGAACAAAGCATCCGACTCAAAACGCAGCCCGTTTGCAGATTTCTCCAACAATTCTTTGATTGCCTGCCCTTCATTCAACTTTATAAATGGTTCGATGAATGCGCTTGAAAATTGAATGACAATTGCTTGCGAAGGACTGCCGTCTTCATTTTTTCCCCACCAAGTGTGTGGGAGCTTGCTACCCAACAAGACGAGGTCACCAGTAGAAAATTGTTCCTGCGAATTGCCAACTACCCGGTAGCCATTGCCTTTGAGGATATACGTCAATTCAAATTCTGGATGGTAGTGCCATTTGAATTCAAAGGCGGGAACACTAATTTCGGTTTGATAAAAACTAGCGCCGCCTTGTTTGGAGGGGATGTCATCTTTATCCCTTTCCAGATTGGACTTATTAAATGACCTCAAATCTGAAATTGCTAAACCAGTATTACAAGCAAATAGAAAACAGTCTGCTGTTCTTTGAATACGTTCATCGGCCTTTGAAAAATCAAAATTAGCTATTGAAATATATTCTTCTTCGGTTAAATACTTTATATTCTGTTTAACCTTTTCAAACTTGCAATCTTTGAAGGGGAATTTTTCGATATGATTTGCCTAAAAACAAAAAAGCCACTCTAGTATTGTAACTTGAGTGACTTTGATGTCTTTTGACTTTCGTCTCTGTGATCCCGCTGGGATTAAAGATCCCATTGGATCGACGTGCAGTGGATCAAAGCACATTCAATTTTTCAAATTGAATTACTTTTTTTGTTTCATGACTTTGAAAAATAAATTATTCACGCCATTAAACAAAAAAAGCACCTCATTCGAGGTGCTTTGATCAGAGTGATCCCGCTGGGATTCGAACCCAGGGCCCATACATTAAAAGTGTATTGCTCTACCAGCTGAGCTACAGGATCTGCCTTTTTAAGGGTGCAAAGATACGACTATTGTTTTGATTTGGCAAAGAAATATGTGGTAAATTTGATAAAAATTAAGCATACAAAGGCAATCAATTGATTGCCAACTGAGTAATGAAGGTAAACAAAAAAATCTTTTTGATAGGAATGATGGGTAGTGGCAAGTCAACTATTGGTGCAGCGCTTGCGGCCCGTTTGGCTTTGCCTTTCTTGGACACAGATGTGGTTATTGAAAAAATGGAGGGCAAATCAATTCAGCAGATTTTTGAACAGGAGGGTGAGGCCTACTTTAGAGTGCTTGAAGAGCGTTTCATACAGCACTTAACGAATGAAGCGGCTGTGGTGGCTTGTGGTGGTGGTTTGCCCTGTTTCTTCAATAACATGGAGCTGCTGTGTGCCAAAGGTAGCGTGGTGTATCTAAATGCAGCCCCAGCGCTTTTGTATCAAAGAATTAACGGCGATGGCCGCAGACCAAAATTACAAGACTTAGAAACTTTTACGCGCTTGAACGCTGAGCGAGAAGAAACTTACCAAAAAGCGCATATCATCATGAATGCAGCCCAGCCAAAAGAACAGATTGTAGCCCAATTGCTGTCTTTACACGAAACAATAAGCAATCAGTAAATATCTTTTTTGAAGCCGATCGCAAAGTTGAAAAACAATGGAGAGAGGTATTCTGTTGCCGCTGCGGTATTGTTATTTGCATTGGCTAAAAGGAGGTAATTGAGCGTAACGTCCGAATAAATGGTCCCGATTGCCGGAATGGTATACTTGACGCCTCCTTGTAAGTAGCCTCCTAAGGTGAAAATTCGGCCTTCCGTAGTTTCACTCGGGTCTAATTGATGGGTTTGTGTCCAACTGTATTGGCCGGTGATGTCGGTATCTTCATACACTTTGCGCACCTTGCCAATTCCAATGATGATGCCAGATCCTCCGTACCCTGCAAAACCGTTGTCGTAATCATTGCCAATATAGTAGCGGTTGCCACCTTCAATGGTAAAGTAACTTGTTTTGAAACGGTTGTTGACTGCTAAAATATAAGGGTTGACATTCTGATTGACCCCCGTTACGTAGCCGACAAGCGTGTCGTAGTTGGCTTTAGGGAAGGAATAACTCAATCTGCCATAGAGTGTAACATCTCCACTTCTTGGGATTTCGAGATGGGCATGTAAGCCTGGCATGGAGAGGTTTCCGTTTTGAACACCTTGTGTGTTTAAGTAGCTGTTGAGGCTCAGGCCTCCGCCGTAACTGAATTGACCAAATAGTTGAATTTGGAGAAGGCCGGCGAATAAGAGTAGGCTGATATATTTCATGTTGGATAACTAGCAATTATTGTTCCAACAAAAATAGGGCCTTTTTCTTGTTCTTTTTTTGTGCTTGTGTTTGTTTTTCATCTAAATTTGTTAGGTATGTCGCGAACGCAATATTTCTTTTCTTTTGTTTTGGCCACCATTTCATTTATTGCGGCGCGCTCTATCCAGCGCGAGGGCATAGAAAACTACTATAAACAAGTTACATCAGGCTTTCAAAAAGAACTCGGCTTCATTGATTTCGAGCATCCTTCTTCGGCGCAATATCTACCCATGGGCTTGCAACCGTTTGCAGCGCTATCTTCCCAAGACTCCATTCAGTCTGTCGCCATCAGTCAAGACTCCCTACAAGTGCTGCACTACAACAGTCAGGCCAATACTTTTTCATCTTTATTCGTGCTACCGCCCGATCAAAAAATGACGCAAATTGTTGGTTTTGATTCCACAATCGTATACTTAGACCAGGCACAAGAACTACATTTTTTACAAGCGCCTTACACCGCAGAATTTGCCCAAACCTATGCACTTCAAAACGAGGATGGCACCAAGCAACTCTTGTGCTATCATCCCAACCTCAATCGAATTTTGCTCTTGAACAGTACTTTATTGGAAAGTGGTGAGCGCCGTTTTGTATGCCAAACTTTCCATATTGGCAAGCGTCAGCTCAGCCAGGTTCCACTTTTTAGTTTTGACAGCAAAGCGCTTTTGTTTGAACCCATCTCTATGGCTATCGAGCCACTCTCCAATGAATTTTATTTATTGTCCAAAACCGGTGAGGTCGTGATCTTAGACCAACAAGGAGTGCTGCTATCACGTCATCAGCTTCCTGTCGGTATCAACGAGCCCAAACTCATTAGCTTTGCCCCCAACGGAGATTTACTCGCTACTGACGCCAATACTTTGCATCCGCTAGTTTTGCGCTTACCTTGGCATAAAATGACGCCTGAGCAAGGGCCCCTCGTTCATTAGGCCATCTATTACAGACAAATTCTGAACAAACTCAGACTTTCCATTAAAGACTTGTTGGTACGCTTGTGTAGGATTTAATGCGCTACCTAAAAAAGCTTTTTTCTCTGAAGGCGTCTGCCCTGTAAATTCATCACTTCGTTCTATTTGCAATTCCAAGGCCAGGGCGTTATCAATCCAATTTAAAATAGTGCTATTGAGCTCGTGCAAAAAAACATGTTGTTCCTTAAATATAAATCGAAGGTCATGGGCGTAATGTTCAAAGTGGGGCGCATTGGCGTAGGCGCTTTCTATGGCTCTCCAGTGCTCAGCTTGCCAGTTTTTACTGTAGTCTATCTGAAGGCCTTCTAGCGTTTGTTTGTGCGCGGTGTGTATAATAGGAACATTGAGCTGAATGATACCATTTGCACTTAAGATTTCAGCGCGCGTGCGCATACTCTGTTTTACAAAATGTTCTTTTAAGTCAAGAACAACATGAGGGTCTTGAAGTAAGGTATGAACGTAAGCGAGCGAGGGAAAATATGCGCTAGGTAAAACTTGCATTTTTAGTCGACGAAGCGGAAGATGCGGTCAAAACGAATACCCAAGAAAGAGTCTACGAAAGGCGATTTAGAAAACCAAATAAAGGAAGCTCTACCCACAATATGGTCTTCTGGCACAAAGCCCCAAACGCGCGAGTCGGCAGAGTGGAAGCGGTTGTCTCCCATCATCCAGTAATAGTTCATGGCAAAACGATAGCTTGTGGCGCGCTTTCCATCGATGTAAATTTTGTCTCCTTTAATGGCCAACTGATGCCCTTCATAGGCGCTGATGATGCGCTTATACCAAGCAATGTTATGGATATTGATCGCAATGCGTTGAGCTTTTCTTGGGATTTGAAAGCGCTGAAAATCGGTCATGGTGTTGTTCACATTCAAATCTTTAGGGAATTGATTCAAATTGGAAAACAATTCAATAGAGGATGGCAGCGCCTTAGGGTTGTCACTGTACTGGGGATCTCGAATTTTGGTCAATTTAATATTGAAATCTGTTTCAATTTTCTTTTTCTCTTGACGGGTAAGGTTCAAAATATAAAATTGCGGGTCATTGACGGCATCGAAGTCGGTGCGGGCGCCGTCAGAGGAGTTTTCAAGGCCATAGCGGCTCAGCATTTCCTCGACAGATGGAAACGATACTTTGGTTTTTTCGATGCGGTATTGTAAGGCTTGGCCCGGCGATACATAGGCTCTTTTGCCATTGACGTAGAGTACTGAATTTTGGATTTCGAGGACGTCGCCTGGAAGACCCACACAGCGCTTGATATAGTTTTCGCGCTTGTCTACAGGGCGGTGTATGAGCCCGCCGTGGGTCATGCCTTCGGCATATTCTTGGGAGTTGAGTGGGAAGTAGCCTGCTGCAAAATGCGCCCGTGCGCGTGCTTTCCATTTGTCAAAACCGGCAATATATTCGGTGTAAAGATATTGTTGGCCTAAAGAGTCGAGTTCCGATAAGTTTTGATTGCTTTTGCTATTGATAAACTGACTAAACGCTTCTTGGTTGATCAAGCCATGGAAGTCGTGGCCCATGAGGCCGCTTGGGGTGCGCGGGTCTAGAATGGCGGTGTCGCCAGACGGGAAGTTAAAGACAACAACATCGTTGCGCTCAATTTTGCTCCAACCGGGTAAGCGGGTATAGGTGCCTTTTTCCCAGCTGAGGTAAGATTTGATATTGACAAGCGGAACAATATTGTGCACCAAAGGATAGGAGAGGGGCGTGATCGGAACTTTAGAGCCATAAGCGAGTTTGTTGACGAATAAGAAGTCGCCAACAACCATCGTTTTTTCCATGGAGCCCGTCGGGATTTGAAACGGCTCAAAAGAGTAGGTGCGAATGACAGCTGCAGCCACCAAAGCCCAAACAAAGGAGTCTCCGTATTCTTTGACACGCGGTTTGGCTCCGGGTTTGTCTCGTGAAATTTTATCGAGTACAATTGCAATGACATGCCCAATGACGGGCAGCGCCATAAATAAAATGATGTGGTCTCCCCATTTGCGCTCTTCGAGTTCTTTGGAGTTAGCCCAATTGGTGGCTGGTCCGTATTGCAGTTGTTCGTCTTTGGCAATTTTGGCAAACAACAAATATGGAAAGAACAAGCCTTGTAGGGTGTCTGTGAAGCTGAAGAATTTGAAACGACGCAACACACTCACATTGATGGTCATCCACATCACTAAATGAACCCCTGGAAATACCAAAAGCAAGGACCACCAAGGTTTGTTGAGCACTTCTTTATAGAGGATAAAGTAGTTGTAGCCCGGCACGAGTGCTTCCCAAGACTTACGCCCTAATTTCGGGAACAAACGGTGCCACTGTGCCAAATAAGGGTGAACAAGAATGAGTAGGTAAAAATAAATGAAACTCATAAGGTAGTTTTTAAGACGTCAGACATCGTGAAAATGCCTTTGCGTTGATAAATGAATTCTGTTGCAAGTACCGCGCCCAGGGCAAAGCCTTTGCGGTTGTGGGCAATGTGTTCGATGCGGATGGTGTCGATAGCGCTGTTGTAGCTGATTTCATGGGTGCCCGGAACGTCTGGGATGCGGTGGGCTTGCACCGGAATGTGGTCAGGCGAGTGCGCGTCAAGCGACCATCCTGTGTAGTTCGGATGGATGGCTAAGATGTCGTTGAGTAAGCTCACGGCGGTGCCGCTAGGGGCATCTAGTTTTTGTATATGATGGGTTTCGCTTACCTCAATTTTGTATGCGGGTTGCGCTTTCATGAGCAGCGCGAGTTGTCGGTTGAGTTCAAAGAATAAGTTGACACCCACACTAAAATTACTGGCGTAAAGCAGTGCGCTATTTGCGTTGTTTACCCATTCAGTGACCTGAGGGAGGGCGTCTTGCCATGCGGTGGTCCCGACGACAATAGGAATTTGTCTTTGAGCACAAAAGGCGATGTGTTGCGGGGCGAGCTCAGGTCTTGTGAATTCGATGCAAACATCGATCACTGACCAGTCTATGGAGTCTAAAGGAACTTGAGAATTGATTTTAGCCACAATTTCATGACCGCGTTCTAGCGCAATTGCTTCAATGGCTTTTCCCATTTTACCATAACCAAGTAATGCGATTCTCATGGGTTAAAGATACGATTTATCAGCGAAAAGTCAATTGGAGGCGAGCGCCTAGGTATTGATTGGGTATTACTTGTGGTGTGATAGTCCAACTTAAATCGGGAGTGGTGTCAAAATGCACGAAATGCGCAGCAGCGCCTGCTTCTGCAAGCTGAAAAAGGTAAATGGCTGCAAATCCGAGAATGGAGAGGTCTCGCCAATCTAAATATTGACGGTAGAGCTGCAGAACAGCTTGGTCGTCGTAGGGCGCCCAAGTTGGGTTGAGGCTGCCACCGTCTGTTCTATTGGTGTATTCTTGTTTGAGACTCAATTGGGTTTGTTGGTTACTGATCAAAAAATAACCTGCTGCGCCGAGCCCGCCGTAGATAAGGGGTACTTTCCAAACGGCTTGTAAGTTAGCTGCGTCGTGAGAATTTCGGATTTGACCTAAACCCGGAACCAATGCTGAGCACAGCATGCTTTTTTGGTGATAACTGAGCTTCATGCTGTCTTTGGGCAGAATAGAATCTTGCGAAAAGTGCTCAAATGACAGCAGCATTAGGCAGAGCAATAACCTCATTTTCATTTTTTGAGCATTTCTATGAGGCGCTGCAAATCGGCTTCATGATCAAAGTGAACGATCAGCTTTCCTTTGCCTTCAGTTGTTTTGTCAATACTTACTTTTGTGCCGAGTTGTTCGGTGAGGTAAGAGAGGTAAAGCTTTTCGGTCGTGGTGAGGCTAGGTTTGTTTTTTGAGTGCGCAATTGAGGGAGTCGCTTTTTTGGCCGCTTCTGGTTTAGAAAGGGCCTCTACCTCGCGAACAGAGAGTTGTTCTTCTAAGATGCGTGCAAGGGCCTGTAATTGAAGTTTTTCTGTAGCCAACGAGAGCAGTGCCCTGGCATGGCCCATAGTAACTTGCTTGTCGCGAACAGCAGCTTGAATAGCGTCGGGTAGCTTGAGTAAGCGCAAGTGATTGGCAATATGTGAGCGCGATTTGGCTACTTTTTCAGAGAGTTGTTCTTGGGTGACTTTACATTCCTCGAGCAAGCGTTCGTAAGAAAGCGCTACTTCGATGGCGTTGAGGTCTTCGCGTTGGATGTTTTCAACAAGGGCCATCTCGAGCATGGTTTGGTCGTTGGCGATGCGCACATAGGCCGGGACTTCAGTGAGCCCAGCGAGCTGTGCAGCTCTAAAACGACGTTCACCCGAAATGAGCTGGTAGCGATCGCGGCCCATTTTACGCACTGTGAGTGGTTGTATAATTCCGTGGGTTTGGATAGATGTTTTGAGTTCTTCCAAAGCGCTAAGCTCAAAATGAGTGCGCGGATTAAAGGGGTTGGCTTCAATCAAAGAAATGGAAATGAGCGCAACCGCACCGGCAGGAACCGCGCTGGCGCCAGTAATATCTGTTTCGGCATTTTGAAGCAGTGCACTGAGGCCACGGCCTAAGGCGGGTTGTTTTTTTGCGTTAGAGCTCATGGTCAATATCGATATTTTTGTCGTCGTTTCCGATTTTGGTAAGGTCGTTTTTTTGTAAAAGTTCGCGCGCAAAATTAAGGTAATTGATGGCGCCTTTAGATGAGGCATCGTGCATGATGACCGTTTGGCCGTGGCTAGAGGCTTCGCTAAGGGTGGTATTGCGATGGATAACCGTATCAAAAACCAATTCTTGAAAGTGTGTCTTGACTTCGTCGACAACTTGATTGGCCAAGCGCAAACGGGTGTCGTACATGGTGAGGGCCATTCCTTCGATTTCTAATGCCGGATGCAGCCTGCCTTGTACAATTTTAATAGTGTTGAGCAATTTGCTGAGCCCTTCTAGTGCAAAATACTCGCATTGAACGGGAATCATGACAGAATCGGCGGCAACAAGTGCGTTTACGGTAATTAGACCTAAAGATGGTGAGCAATCGATGAGGATGAAGTCGTAGTCGTCTTTGATTTGCTCGAGTGCAGCCCTCAGTAAGTATTCTCGGTTGGGCATGTTGATCATTTCTAACTCCGCGCCAACGAGGTCTACGTGCGAGGGGAGAATAAAAAGATTGGGATTACTGGTTTGGAGAATGGCCTCTTGTGCAGGCTTGTTATTGACCAAGCAATCGTAAATATTTTTGATAGATTTGGGATCAAAACCTGTTCCTGAAGTGGCATTTGCTTGTGGGTCTGCATCGACAATGAGGGTTTTGTATTCGAGTACGCCGAGGCAACCACCCAAATTAATGGCTGTTGTTGTTTTTCCGACGCCCCCCTTTTGATTGGCAATGGCAATAATTTTACCCATAAGTGTTTTATTGAGCTATAAAATTACATGTTGTTCAGCATACTTTAGAGCCTTCCAAAAGGAACTTATTAACCATTTCAACTAACTCACTGTCAATATCATTCATTCACAGCTTGTTAGCACTATCTGTAGGCTGCATTTTTTTCGCTAATTTTACAGTTATGAAAGCAAAGCGCTACATAAGTATTGGAAGCGATTCACAAAACGATCTTCAGTTTGCTACTTCAGCATGGGCTCCTTTTCATTTGTTGCTCTGCCAAGATCAAAACGGTTCTGTTTGGGTTTCGAGCAGAACAGCCCAAGCGCCATATCAATTGAATGGACATTCAGACAGCCAAACCCGCATTCTCGATATCGGTGACGAACTTTTTGTTGGCCAGCACCGCATTGACTGGATGCCCATTTTTGGCATCTCTGCCGATCAAATCGTTGCCCAAGAAGTAGAAAATAAAGCAGCCGATGCAAAACAAAAAGGCATGCGCTTTCAATTGATTTTCATCTACCTTGCCATCGCCCTGATCCTTTTTTTAATGGCTTTTTACATTTAGAGCCCAAAAAAAAAACTTGTCCTATATTCAGAATCAGAAATAATTTGTAATATTGCACCCCCGTTCAGTTGAATTGGGCTAAATTTTCAGAGATGAACGTCATTAAACAAATCGAGCAGGAGCTAATCGCCAAAAATGAATTACCAGTTTTCGGAGCAGGTGATACCATTATCGTTTCATACCGTATTGTAGAGGGTAACAAAGAGCGTATCCAACAATTCCAAGGTGTTGTCTTACAACGTCGTGGTGCCGGAGCAACCGAAACTTTCACTATCCGCAAAATGTCGGGTAATATCGGTGTTGAGCGTATCATACCAGTTCATTCACCATTCATCGACAGCATTACCATCGTTAAGCGCGGTGCTGTGCGCAGAGCACGTATTTTCTACTTCCGTGAGCGCACTGGTAAGTCAGCACGTATCCGCGAGAAAAAGAACTTTTCAAAATAACAATCCGCATTCCAAATATTTGAAAAGGAGCTTTGGCTCCTTTTTTTTATGCCTCAAATTTTAGACCGCGTTCCTCAATGGATGGTGTTCGTTAGCTGTTGGAAAACGCTATCAAATGAAGGGCCTTAGCGAATAGAAATGATCTCGAATTCAGTTCTTCTATTGAGCGCGCGGTTGGCTGCTGAGTTGTTTTCCACACGCGGTTGCACCTCCCCAAAACCTTTATACTGCATCCGGTCGGCATCCACACCTAGTGCTTCTAGATGGGCGGCAACTGCTTTGGCACGCTGTTCTGAAAGTACTTGATTGCTTGCTGCATCGCCGATATCGTCGGTATGGCCGTTGATTTGTATGCGCAATGTTTGTTGTGATTGGAGGTAGCTTGCAAAGCCTTGCAGCAATAATTGCGCATCGGTGCTCAATAAAGCGGCATCGGTATCAAAAACAATAGCCTCAATGGCATAAGCACTTCCTTCTTGCAGCGAATCAATTTGAAGGGGGCTGGTTTCAATTTTTAGATTGCGTGTTTGCAATTGAGCTTCACTGATGATTTGCGCTTGAAAACTATAGTTTTCTTTACTGGCTTCTACACTGATTTTTTGATCCACGCGCACGGCAATAGCGTAGCTGCCATCTTCATTGGTACTTGTTGTTTGTTGTGCTTCGGCTTGCCCCTCATAGCGCACTATTATTTTTGCAGCGGCAACGCTTGTTCCATTCATGTCTTGTAGTTTGCCTGTCAAGATGCGCGTTTCTTTGGGGCGTGCTGCCTGGTGGAGTTCAAAACTGAAGATATCCCAGTTTTCGGCTTGTTGGCTAGAGAAATAAGCTTGTTTGCCGTCGGTAGACACAAATATGCCGAGTTCATCGGCCGTTGTATTGATCGGGTAGCCTATGTTTTGGATTGGGCCCCAACCATTACTTTCCTTGCGCATCATAAAAATATCGAGTCCTCCCATTCCGGGTCTGAGTCGGCTGCTTTGCGAGACAAAGTAGAACGTTTCGCCATCTTGATGGAAAAAAGGACTTTTGTCTTTGCCCGGGGTATTGACGAGCGCAAAGGATTTGGCCAGCCCCCAACTGCCATCGGCTTGTTTTTCGCTATAATAAATATCGTTGTCTTGGCTGCCCTTGCGCAAACTTGTAAAATAGAGGATTTGCCCATCTGCAGACAAGGAAGGCTGGGCTTCCCAACCGTCTTTGGTGTTGATATTGACACCTAAGTTAACAAGTGTGGTCCATTCGTATTGGTCTGAAGTTCCTTTCTTGAGTTGGTACTTACTGCTGTATAGATCGCAGTTTAGGTAATCTTTGTTGTAAACCTTTTCTGCCTTACACGCACACAATACGAGTTCTCGGTTGTCTGCCGATAAACTTGCTGATCCGTAGTTTGTAAATTGACCATCGTTGAAAGGATGCGGCAAGGCCTTGCCAACATTGAACTGCGGGGGTGTTTGACTTTCAGCTACGGTAAATTCTTCTTGAACGTATCCAGAGATATCACCAAGATTGGTTTTATCGGCTTTTCGGGTAAAAAAGAGCAAGCTGTTGTCTGGGCTCAGCATAGGGAAATATTCATCTTGTTTGGTGCTTACGCCCGCAACGCGCTGAACCTCAAACGGAACAGGGTTTTGTTGCGCGTCATTGGGGAAGCGCAATTCCTTGTATACAGGAAGGATGTCTTCTTTGAATTTGTTATAGTTGGCTGCTTGCTCACCAGGGTATAGCGAGTCAAACTTCATGAAGGTTTCTAAGTAGGTGAGGGCTGCTGCTTTTTCACTAAAGTTATAGAGCAGGCGGGCTGCGTAGTAATAGGCATCTGAATGGAAGCTCGGGCATTTTTGAATACTCGCTTGGTAAAAAAGCAACGCTTTTTGGAGTAGTTTTTCGGCGTCGTTTCGGTTCACCGGCATCATGCCCATTCCTTGCTGGTAATGAATTTGGCCCAAATAAAAGTAGGCTTGTACATTGTTGGGATACTTGCCAACTACCGCGGCCAATCCTTGAACAAAGTCATCAAAATTTGTTGCGTTGTTCGCTTCTTCTATGGCCTTGTTGATTTTTTTGTCAGAGGTGCTGCAATTTGTCGTTTGCCCGATGGCCATTGGCACCGCGCAAAGCAAGTAGAGTAAACAAAGGAATGTAACGAATTTCATCACCTGAGTTTAACGAACTTGGTCCAAAAAGTTACATTTTTTGCAGGGTTTCTACACAAAATGCGCATTCATCCGCGGAGAAATTCAAATGCGTCACCATTCTGATCATGCCCGGCCCAAAAGCCATGCATAAAATACCTTGATGTTGCAATTTTTCGAGCATGAGGTCTCTTTGGCTGTGGTCTTTGAGGATAGCCACCACGATGTTTGTTTGCACGGGCACTACTTCTTGAATCCAAGCGCACTTGAGTAGCGCTGCTTCTAAAAGCTTTGCGTGTAGATGGTCGTGGCCAAGCCGTTCCACATTGTTTAGAAGTGCATACAAACCTCCTGCTGCAATGATGCCGGCTTGTCGCATGCCGCCACCAAAAACTTTCCTGACGCGTCTGGCCTTTTCAATAAACGCTGCAGAACCAATCAGTAAAGAACCAACAGGGGCGCCTAGGCCTTTAGACAAACAGACAGAAATACTATCGTAAAATGCGCCATAAGCCGCGGGGCTCATCTGATTGACCGCTAGTGCATTGAATACCCGTGCACCATCTAGGTGCAGCGGCAACTTGAGTTCTTTACACAAATTACTGATGCTTTGCAGCGCTTGGATATCATAAACTGCACCACCTCCACGATTGGCAGTATCTTCCAAAGAAACAAGCTGCGTGAGCGGAAAATGAACGTCGTGCGGCGGATTGATCCATTGGGAAATTGCATCAGCGGTGATCCTGCCGCGGTCTCCGGGTAAAAGCCGCACCGATGCCCCCGAATTTTTAGCTATGCCACCACCTTCGTATTTGTAAATATGACTTTCTTCATGGCAAATGACTTCGCCTCCAGGTTGTACATGTACATTGATGGCAATTTGATTGGTTTGCGTTCCCGAACTGCAAAAGAGCGCAGCCTCTTTTCCAAAAAGCTTTGCACCATACGCTTCAAGTGCAAGCACAGTGGGGTCTTCTTTGAAAACGTCGTCGCCGACGGCTGCATTTGCCATCGCGTAGCGCATCTCTTCACATGGTTGGGTAACGGTATCGCTGCGTAAATCAATCATATTAGTACTTTTGACAAAAATACAACTTCACATGGATGTTTTGCTGTTGTTTGCCCTCGTAATTTTAGCGCCTTTTTTAGGGGCGCTCGCCACTTTTTTTACTGGTTTTGGGCTCAACACTATATTAGTGCCTGTATTTATGATTTATTGGGATGCCCCGCTTGCGGTGCTCATGGCGGGCATTGTACATCTTTGCAATAATATCCTAAAAGTAGCCCTAACGGCGCGGTCTATAGATTGGCATTTATTTCGAAATTTTGGTGTCCCTGCGCTCATTTTTGCATTTTTAGGCGCGAACATTCTAAATGATTTAACATTTTCTAGAGGTGCTCAATTGAAGCCCGTTTTTGGAATTATTCTCGTGATATTTGCGCTTTTAGAGCTCTTTCATTGGAAATTACCCCTTCGCGGTCCTTGGGCGCTGCGCATTGGAGGCAGTCTAAGTGGTTTTTTTGGCGGTTTTTCTGGTCATCAGGGTGCATTGAGGGCCTTATTTTTGTCGCAATTGAAGCTCAATCCTCTTGTTTTTGTCGCCACAACAGCAATCATTTCTCTGTTAGTTGATTTAACTAGAGTTGGGGTTTATTTTTCAAGTTCTTGGTTTGTTCATTACGAGCCCTCTTACTTCATCTTTCTCGGGGTTCCGTCGGCGTTAGTTGGCACTTTAATCGGAAAGAAATACATTCAGAAAATAGATCATAAATATCTTTCTGTTGTTGTGGGCGTCGCTTTACTCCTGATGGGCATATTGCTGTTCTTCGGTTTGATTTAAGGAAACAACTGCTTTTTGACACCGTATTGGTCAATCACGTATTCTTCCATTTTTTCTCCTTTGTTGGAGTAAGCGCAGGAGTAATTGAGTTTGCCGTCGGCGTAAAACGTCTGATGCAAGCCTATCGGAAGCCCAGCAGCATATTTTTCGGTACTCAGAATTTTTCCTAATTCGTTGTAGCTTAGAAATACGCCATTCTTTTTGCCTTCTTTCCAGGTTTCGGTTCGGGCGGTTTTACCGCTGTCAAAATAGTAGGTCCAGGTGCTGTGTTTCTTGCCTGCTTTGAAATAAAGTTCACTTTCTTTTTGCCCACTCGCATTGTAGGTGATTTGAGCGCCTTCTGCCAAGCCTTCAAGGTAGTTGCTCACTTTTCTTAATTGGCCATTGGGTAGGTAAGTGCGTTGTGGCCCATCTAGTTTACCGCCTTTGTAATGTTTATAAGTGAGTGTGTCCCCTGAATGAAGGTTAAACTGAATAGAAGGCCCATGAAGTTGACCACCTTTATACCAAATTTCATATTGCACAAGGTTGGTGGAGTCGTAATAAACGTAGGTTGGTCCGTCTTGAAGGCCTATCTGATAACTTTGTATCGATTGTAAGCAGCCGCTTTTGTAAAAGGAGGTATCGGTTCCTTGGCGTCTGCCGTTGCTGAAGTTCAATTTTTCTTCAATTACAAAACTTGGATAACAGCTCACACATGCGCCTGTGTAGGGTGTAGCGTAGTCTTTGCGCAATAAATACAGGTTGTGATCTTCATCAAAAGCCACGCTCTCATGACAAAATTTAACGTTGTTCATGGGGCAAACTTGCCTAGTTGCTTTGCAAGGTTCCGGAACTTGTGCCTGAGCAGAGTTACCAAAGCATAATAGCAACAACAAAGTAAAAAGACAGCTCTTCATCGTTTTGAATTTATTTTTGAGGCAATTGTAAAAGCGCCGCACGCATTTTTTCAGGAATTTCTATACTTGTTTTTTGATTTGAATTGAAACCTACGAGTGTACTGCTTCCGCTTGTTCTGAGTTCGTTTTTGACATAAAGTTCGTAACTCAGCGTGAAACTCTTTTGACCAATTTTGTTACAGAACATGTGTATTTCAGGTTGGTCATATAAAAAGACAGGGAGGTGGTAATTTACCTCATTTTGAACCAAAACTACTCCGTTTTCCATCCAATCCCAATCGGGCCCAACCAAGTGACCAAAGTAATGGATGCGGGTCATTTCGAAATAGGTCAAATAAATGGAGTTGTTGACGTGCCCTAAAATATCGATGTCAGTAAGCCGGACTTGAATGGCTGCGGGTTGGATCATGTGTCAAGTTTTTGAAAAGAGGAGTTGTTGGAGATAAATTCAGGTACGATTTGTTTCATGAGGCGCACACTGGCCTCATTTTCTTGCTGACCAACTGTTGCCAAGAGTTCTTTGATGAGTTGGTTTTGATCAGGGCTTGTTGGTCTTGTTTGTGCGATCAAGATTTGCGGATGATAGGTTGTGATGGTATTTTCAGCGTTGGCCAATACTTCTTCAAATAGTTTTTCACCGGGTCGCAGGCCCGTTAATTGAATATCGATATCGGTATAAGGCCGAAGTCCAGAAAGTTGGATCATTTTTTTGGCCAAGTCCAGGATTTTGACGGGTGCGCCCATGTCAAAAACAAAAATTTCACCACCGTTGCCCATAGTGGCCGCTTCAAGTACCAGCTGACAGGCCTCTGGGATCGTCATGAAGAAGCGCGTGATGCGTTCGTCGGTAAGCGTAATTGGCCCACCATTGGCAATTTGCTTTTCAAAAAGCGGAATAACCGAACCATTTGAACCCAAAACATTGCCAAAACGTGTGGTGATGTAAGCGGTTTGTTGTTCGGAATCGAGTTCACTGACCAACATTTCGGCAACACGCTTAGAGGCGCCCATAACATTGGTAGGGTTGACGGCCTTGTCTGTCGAAATCATGATGAATTGTTCGGCTTGGTGTTGCGCGGCTAATTGCGCAAGGAGTTGGGTACCGCCGATGTTGTTTCTGATGGCCTCCGCAGGGTTGGCCTCCATTAAAGGCACATGTTTATAAGCAGCTGCATGAAAGATAATCTGAGGTTGGTACAAGGCAAAAAGCCGTTGCATGCGCTGTGTATCGCAGATATCGCCGATGACATATTCAATTTGAACGGAGTTGGGGTGTTGCTTAAAGCGCTGTTCGAGTTCAAAAAGTGCAGATTCTGCTTGATCTAGAAAAATGAGTTTCGCGACTTTGTACTGTAAAAGTGCTGTTGCCAATCCGCTGCCGATACTCCCTGCCGCGCCAGTGACTAAAATGGTCTTATTGAAAAAATGCTTTTCAAGTTTGGGATTGTTGAGCGCAATAACTGCCCGGCCCAACAAACTGTTGATATCGATTTTTTTGAGATTGCGCACTTCAAATGCACCATTTACCCAGGCGCGCGCTTCGGGCACGCGCTTGATCTGCAGTCCTAAATCGAGGGCTATTTCTGCAAGTTCTTGTAGTTTGTTGCGCTCTATCTGTTGGACGGCGATCACAAGTGTAGCTACTTTGTATTTTTCTTTGAGCTTGGCGAGTGCTGTGAGTGGATACACTTTAGCACCTTCAATGCGTTTGCCTTTCAAATGAGCGGCATCGTCGATAAAACCAATGACGTGCTGCAAGTTGGCGGTATCTTTTTCTATCAAGCGCTTGGTGAGTTGGCCAGAAATCCCGGCTCCAAAAATGAGAATTGCTTCTTCTTCTCCCTTATCTCTTGTGTATTCAAGATAGAGAAGTTTGACAACAAAACGCCCCGAAATAACAAATGCCGTACTAAAGATAAACTCCATCACGAGCACTGAATTCGGAAACAAGAAAAGGCCATCGAGCTGATAAAAACGCACCATGCTACCCAAAATAAAGAGCAATGTAGCGGTGATTTCAGCCATAAAAATACGTTTAAAATCTGCAGTAGAGCTATGTCTTACAATACCTTGATGGATCTGGAAGGCAGCAAATACTGAAATTTTGACAGCTATGAAATACCAAATAGATTTCGATAAAATGGCCCATTCGTTGGCTATTAATGAAAAATCCGCTTTGAGGTCAAAGCGGATTAAGTAGGCAAAAAATAAGGCAAACAGATGAATCAGTAAGTCAAAAGCGACAATTACCCATCTTGGTGTATTTTTCTTGAGTTCGAGCACACACAAAGATAGCAATTAATGCTATTCTCTTACGAGGTGAACAAGGCCGTGTTTTTCAATTTCGTCGCCGGCGTTTGTCACTGTGCGGGCTACGTAAAAATAAACGCCCTCTTCCATTTGATCACCTTTTTCATCGGTTCCATCCCATTGGAATGCAGGGTTATTGAATTCGCGAACGGTATTTCCCCAACGGTTCACGATGATGCATTCAAAAGTACTGAGGCCACCATAGAACAACATTTGGAAGTAGTCGTTGTTGCCATCTCCGTTTGGTGTAAATACATTTGGTAAATCGATATCACAAAAGTAGAAATCGATGCTTGCGGTGTCTAAGACTGTGCCACACATGTTCGTGGTAGAAATGAGGTAGTTGCCTGGTTCGGTGACCTGAATAGTAGGCGTAGTTGCTCCTGTGCTCCAGAGGTAACTGACGTTTTGTGGTTGTTGAACAGCGGCAAGTGTAGCGGTTTCTCCAATACAAAGCGTGGTGTCTATAATGGAGGTGAAGGGGTCGGCTACAAAAGTCAGGCTGAAGGTTTCGTTGAAATTACAAACGGTATCCTGAAGATTGATCAAATAAATACCGGAGTTGTCGGCAGTAATTAATGGGTTCTGACCTGTAGCATTGCTAAACGTGATGTCAGTTGAGTTGGCAGACCAATTGCTACCCGTATAGGAAAGCACGCCAAAAGTTTGTAGCGTGAGGTTACACAAGACGGTGTCTACCATAGGAGAAATTGGTGCTGGAATGCTATCCACAACCATTAAGGTGCTATCTGCACAGCCAATTTGATCGATCACGGTTACCCAATAACTGCCTGAATGCAAGTTGTCGAAGGCGCCAGTTGGGCTAGTTGCCACAAGAGTAGGTCCTTGATGTAAAACAAAAACATAAGGAGCAACACCGAGTGTGGCACTCGTGCTGATGCTACCGTCTTGTAAACTGCAAAATTCAAGCGTACTTGTCGTTTGACCTAAGAGTGGGTTGGTGGATGGATATATGGTGGCTGTAGTGGAGTCAAAACAACCATTTACGTCTTCTACATAAACTTGGTAAGTTCCGGGTACGAGGTTGTTGAAAACTGGACTCGCGGAGAAAGTGGAACCATTGGTTAAACTGTATTGATATGTGGGCGTACCACCTGTAATTGTGAGGTCGATGATGCCGTTGTCTAGACCGCAGGTGGTGGTGGTGACAACCATATTGCTGATTTCTACCGAGTCGACACCAATTAAGGCTGCTTGCATGGTGTCAGAACAGTTGTTTTGATCTACTAAAATAACGGTGTAATTGTTTATACCAAGGCCACTGAAGGTTCCTGTAGGTTGAAAATTGAGCCCATTGTCAATGCTGTAGGTATAGCCACCGGCTCCTCCGGATGCACTTGCATCTAAACTGCCATTGCTACTTCCGCAGGTAGGGTTGTTTTCAATAATGTTATCGATTTGCGGATAAGAGATGAACAAGGTGATGGTGTCGTAGCAAATGTTGGTGCTGTCGGTCATCATGACAATGTAGCTTGTGGTGCCTGTTGGCGAAACGGGCGTTGGGTTGTTGCCCGTGTAAACGCCAGTAGGGTAGGCGTAGTTGTCGTGGAGCCAGGTGATGGTGTAGTTCGGGATGGCTGCAGAAATGGCAATGTTGTCTAGGCCCCAGTGGTCGTAGGGCGCGCCAGAAACGGCGAGTTGTGTCCAACGGAATTTGGTTGTGGCTGTTTGGGCTGCCACCGGGATGCTCTCGCAGTAGGTGTTCCATGAAGTCATGTAAGAATCATAGCCGCCGTTAGGGCTCCAGTAGTTCATGGTGGTCCAGGTGGCGCCGTTGTCTGTGGAATATTGAAGGTAAACGCCTTCGCTAGCTAAATCGGGGCCTTCACAAGGAGAGGCTTGTGCTTGAATTGCATAACGCATCTCAAAACAAACCGTGCCGCCAGATGATACATCGAGCGGAACCGTAGCCATGACGCGCGGCGCTACTGATTGGTTACCCATCCACATGAAATCTGAACCATCTATAGAAGGAACCCCACATGTGTTGTTGGCAATGGTAACTACTTGAGAGAAGTCCCAGCCAAGGGGCTGGCCCGCATTAAAGCTTTCGCCGAAGGCCACGACACTCGTACCGGTGCCATTTACACTTAGCGTGGTGGAGCCGTTACATGGAACGATGGTGTCTTGAGCAATGGCTTGTACAGTGCATTGCGCTTGTGTTTGTTGCACAAACCCTAAAGTGAGCGCAAGACCTGCGATGAGATGCTGAAGTTTCATGGATAGTAGGGTTGTAGTAAGATTACTGAACCGTTACGCTTCGGATACTGAAGTCGGTTAGTTTTGTTTTGGTGAGGTGTGCAGGCATGTGGTCAAAAATAGTAAGCCCCATGTTGTTGCGGTCTAAGCAAACACCTTGTAGGGTTTGGTTGGGCTGCAAAGTTTGTGTGTAGAGGTATTCGTCATGGCCGCAAGTGGCGCAATTTTCATCGTAATACAACTCAAAGCTGTAAGAAACAGTTTTGAGTTCATTGGTTGTATTCACAATGGTGAGGGCAATGAGGTCGGCTTGGTAGCCCTCTGAAGGTACATCGCAATGCAATGGAGCTGTAGTGATTTTAACGCCTGCTTGGTCTATAGACTTTTGAGCGAAGAAAGAGCTGCTAGCGAAAAGCAAGCTGAAAAAAGTAATGCGCAGTTTCATAGAGAAAGATTAGTTTTGTGTGTTGACGCTAAACAACATCTTTAAGTTGCATGCGGGGTAAAAATAATGCAAAAATTCGAATCTTGAAAGAAATAGAACGGAAGTTTCTGGTGGCCAATGATACTTGGAAACAAGCAAAATGTATTGGTCAGCGCGAGTTAAAGCAAGCTTACTTATTGCGTGGCAGCGACCGCTCGGTGCGCATTCGGGTTACCGACAATATGGCTTTTTTCACCATTAAATTAGGCACTGGCCTTACGCGTAGCGAGTTTGAATATGAAATTCCGCAAGATGAAGCCAACGACATGATCGCTGAAGCGGATTTACCTTGTCTGCACAAAACGCGCTACTACATTCAAAACGGTACGGATACCTGGGAACTCGATGTTTTTCATGGCGCCCTTGAGGGTTTGGTAGTTGCCGAACTCGAACTTTTAGAAGAAGAGCAATATTTTGCAAAACCCGATTGGTTAGCAGAAGAGGTTACGTTTGACCCAGCCTACCTCAATTCAAATTTAATTGATCGCTTGTAGGTATTGTTGACCTTCGATGAGCACTATTATATGGTCTCTTTCTGAAGAGGTTCTTTGCGTAAATCCATGCAAGTGCAGCCTATTTCTACGAAAAAAAGTGCTTCGAAGTCCTCGTTCGTTGTCCATTTGACCCATCGTTCTTGGTCTTCGGTAATGCTGCCGAACTCATGGCTGGCTATTTTTTTGGCGTAAGACTCAAGCAATAGTTCGTCGTCCCAAAATTCTTCTTCAATGAGGTAAACACTGCCTTCAGCATGCTCATCGATGAGCATTTTAGGGTCGATTTGTAGCGCCCATGCAATAAATGCTGGCTTCGGCTTGATAAAAATAAATCCGCGATTGACTAAATTCATAAGGCTTTTGATTTACTGTTTGTGTGCTGCAACCATTTTGTTTTTTGCTTAGGTTGGGCGTAGATGATGTACTTAAAAGTCGTAAATTCTGGGGTGCCACTGTACCAGTTCAACCATTTTTTCAAGTGAATAGGTTGCGTACTACTGATCTTTAGTATTTGTCGATCAGCAACCACATAGATATCATGACTTGAGCTCCAAATGTTTCCTGTCCTGAGCGCAACACTCGTTTTGTTTTTACCTGCTTGATCGAGCCAATTGTAGAAGGCTTCAGTACAGGAATTGCTGTCCTTGAAAAACCAGGTACTGTATTGGAAGTCCTTTTGAAGTGAGTCCGTGAGAAGATAGCGCTGCCTGGTTAAACTAAATCGATCGAGGAAAAACTTGTCGTTGGTGTCATTGAGCTCGATGTGGGCTATTTGCAAGGAGGCAGAGTCATTGGCATAAAAATTGAGAAGGCGTTGAAGTGTGTCTGCAGCATTTTCCGGATCCTTTTGGTTACTTTTTTGTGTGGATGTTGGTCGGATTTCATCTAAGGAAATTGTTCTTTTTGAAGTGGCATCATTGCACGCAAAAAAGAGCATCCAAGTGAGTGCCAAAAGATAGCCCGGAAGTTTTGTCAAAGCACGCATCTTTTTAATTAATTTTGAACAAATTTAACAACTATGAAACAATTCACACTTTTTATCCTTCTTGCGGCCCTTACGGCCTCATGCGGAACCAAAATTCCTTATACCACTGCCATCCGAGACGAATTTAGTCTAGATACCGAAGATAAACTCCGCCAAGTCCAGTTTTATACATCTCACACCATTATTTTAAACCAGATCAACAAGCAATCAAGCGAGCTGACAACTCAAAACGGCGCGCTTGTTTCTAGTTCCAATTCACAATCAGAATCCGTAGTGATTCCTGCCGGAACGCGCTGTATTTTTGAAAACTTCGGCGATGCCGGCCAAATTCTTGTTCGTTTTGAAACCGGAGACCAGCGCGCTATTCCTTTTGCCACCAAAACAGATGGCGCAAGTGTGCGTCGTTATTATTTGGATGCAGATTGGTCGGCGCAAGGTGGTGCCCGCATCAACTACGGCGGCAACGAATACAAAGTAGACCTCACTAGAGGCGCTCCACGTGCAGCACATTTATTGATCGTGAAGAAAAAACTAGAGCGCACCAAACGCAAAGAACGCGTTGTCCGCGGTTTAAAAGTATAATATAATGCCAGACCAAGACCCCATCAATTACCAACAACATTCCTTCGCAACAGAAGAACTCATCGCCATTTATAAGCAATTGGTATTGCCTCGCATAATCGAGGAAAAAATGCTTATTTTGCTCAGACAAGGCAAGATTACAAAGTGGTTCTCGGGCTGGGGACAAGAAGCCGTTTCTGTAGGTTGCGCCTATGCTATGGCTGCGCACGAATACATTTTGCCGATGCACCGCAATTTAGGTGTTTTTACCACCCGTCAGATACCCTTACAGCGCTTGTTTGCGCAATTTCAAGGTAAAGCCGACGGCTACACCAAAGGCCGTGACCGCAGTTTTCACTTCGGCACTCAAGAGCACAAATTGGTGGGCATGATTTCTCATTTAGGGCCCCAACTAGGTATTGCCGATGGCATAGCGCTGTCGTCGAAAGTCCGTAAGAACCAAGATACCACGCTTGTTTTTACTGGTGATGGCGGTGCGTCTGAAGGCGATTTTCACGAAGCGCTCAACGTAGCTGCTGTTTGGCAGCTCCCCGTTATTTTTGCCATAGAAAACAACCGTTGGGGCTTAAGCACGCCGTCTTCAGAACAATTCCGCTGCAAGCAATTCATCGATAAAGGTATCGGCTATGGCATGGATGCCATTCAAGTAGATGGCAACAACATACTGGCGGTCATCGAAACGGTGCGTCAAATTCGTGCACAAATTCAAGAAAACCCGCGTCCTTTCATCTTAGAGCTCATGACCTTTCGCATGCGTGGCCATGAAGAAGCCTCGGGCACCAAATATTACCCAGAAGGCCTGCAAACAGAATGGGAGTCCAAAGACCCAGTGAGCAACTTCGAAGCCTATCTACTACAAGAAGGTGTGCTCGATGCGCAAACCATTGAAAGCATCAAACAACAATATAAAGAAGATATTCAGCATGCTTTTGATCAAGCCAATGCTGCTCCCCAAATTATTCCCGACCTCGCTCAAGAACGCAACGATGTCTATGCGCCACATACTTTTGAGCCTGTTGCACCAACAGAAGCCTCAACAGAAGTGCGCTTTATTGATGCCATTCAAGATGGCTTGCGCGAAGCCATGCACAAGCATCCTGAGCTAGTACTTATGGGGCAAGATATCGCCGAATACGGCGGCGCTTTTAAGGTCACTGAAGGTTTTGTAGAGATCTTCGGCAAAGACCGCGTTCGCAATACACCACTTTGTGAATCAGCTATTATTGGCGCCGGTTTGGGCTTGAGTATTTCTGGTATGAAAGCCATGGTTGAAATGCAATTTGCCGACTTTGTAACTGTTGGTTTCAATCAGATTGTCAATAATTTAGCCAAAATGCATTGGCGCTGGGGTCAGAACGCAGATGTCGTGGTGCGTATGCCTACAGGAGCAGGTACAGCTGCAGGCCCTTTTCATTCGCAAAGCAATGAAGCCTGGTTTGTACACACCCCAGGCTTGAAAGTAGTATATCCATCCAATCCGCAAGACGCGAAAGGTCTTTTACTTGCTGCATTCGAAGATCCAAACCCTGTTCTTTTCTTTGAGCATAAGTTTTTGTACCGCAGCCTAAAAGGCGAAGTTCCAGCAGGTTATTACAACACACCAATTGGCAAAGCAGCGCTCGCCAAAGAAGGCCAAGACCTCACCATTATTACCTATGGCCTGGGCGTGCATTGGGCGCTAGATGCCGCGGCTCAGCGTCCTGATCACACTTTTGAAATCCTCGATTTGCGCACCTTATTGCCACTCGATGTAGAAGCCATCATTGCCGCAGCAGGCAAAACTGGGCGCGTATTGGTTCTGCACGAAGATACCCTCACTGCAGGCATCGGTGGAGAAGTTGTGGCTTTGGTCAATGAATATTGTTTTGCACAGCTAGATGCGCCCGTCTTGCGCGTGGCTTCCTTAGACACCCCAGTTCCATTTGCCGCAGACCTCGAACAACAATATTTAGCGAGCAGCCGCTTGCTTTCTACCATCGACAAACTTTTGGCCTACTGACCCCTTGAACGCAAAGCCCATATTTAAGTTTTTTCTTGGCTTATTATCCAGCATGAGCATCTTGCGTGTAGCTTTCACACTGCAAAACGCTACCTTTTTCAAGCAAATCGATCCCTCATTGTTTGTAATCGGTTGCTATTTCGATTTGGTTACAATCGCTCTACTGAGCTTACCATTGTTCTTATTGTTGCATCCGCTCAGCAATAAATTAGGGACGACAGCCAAAAAGTCATTCCAAATGCTGGCCAAATTTTACATGGTTGTTCTCGCATTTACGATCCTCGTGCTCAACAGTTGGGATATCGCCTATTTTTCTTACACTCAAAAACGTTCGGGTTTTAGTTATTTCCTACATCTGCTCACCGGTACAGAATCGAGCTCCTTAGCTGGAGAATTTTTACTGGAGTTTTGGTGGCTCCCATTGGTATTTGTTTGCTTGTTCTATTTATTATGGCAACAGATCAAGAAGTTTGATGCGATACATTTTGATTGGAAAAACAAACAACAATGGTTGCGCTATTTTTTGCTATTTGGTTTTGTAGTTGTCATGGGAAGAGGAGGTGTTCAATTGCGCCCAATTGGCATTATAGATGCAACTGCTCTAAGTAGCCTTGAGCAAGCGCCAATTGTGCTCAATACAGCTTTTACGGTACTCAAAACAACCAATGATGGTTCAACTCAATTGGTCAAGATCCATTCAAATCGTACAATGCAAAGTCTTTTGCCAAGCAAAAACAAACAAGTGCATTCTACGCTGCCCAAAAACACCAATGTTGTTGTCTTGATTTTAGAAAGCTTTGGCACAAACTACGCGGGCCCAAATAGTCCAAAATCTTACAGTCCTTTTCTAGATTCACTGCTACAGAAAGGTCTGTTTTTTGAATATGCCGTTGCCAATGGCCGCACTTCAATGGATGCCGTTCCTGCCATTTTGGCGGGCATGCCTTCTTGGCTACCAGAGTCTTATATACTTTCTCCGTATTGCAGTAATCAACTCAATAGCCTGCCACAAATACTCAAATCAAAAGGCTACAAGACCTCATTTTATCACGGTGCCAAAGAAGGCTCTATGAGTTTCAAGAGTTTTACAAAAGCAATTGGTGTAGATACCTATAAAGGCATGGAATCTTATCCGAATCAGGCACATTTTGACGGCAACTGGGGTATCTGGGATCACCATATGCTCCACTTCTTTGGCAGTGAACTGCAAAAGGTCAAGCAACCCTTTTTCAGCACTATTTTTACTTTGAGTTCACACCATCCCTATAAAGTACCGGCTGCGTTTAAGGCCAAATTAAAAAAAGGCCCGGAGCCTTTATGCAAAACAATTTCTTACACTGATTTTTCACTGCGTCGCTTTTTCAAGCGGTATCAAAATGAGTCTTGGTTCAAAAACACCTTGTTTGTGATTACCGCTGATCATGTTGGCCCAACCCGTCAGCGACAATTCCAAACACTTGACTGGCGCTACCACATTCCAATTGCTTTTTACCACCCTGCGCTGGATATTCCTAAACCTGCCAAAGGAGTTGTTTTTCAGCAAATAGACATCATGCCAACGCTACTCGATCTTTTAGGGTATGAAAAATCACCTTATCAATTGGGTTCATCTTGTTTTGAAGTCAATCAAGGTCAGAAAATGGTCTATGACAACGGCAATTTACTGTCTTTCATTTATAATGGCACCAATCTACTGCCCATTGCCTGGACCCCCGGCATACAGCGCAATTATTCAAAAGAAGAGGCGAAGGTGAGCCAACAAATGAGTGTCTTGTATCAGTTCTACATGAATAGTTTGTTGCAAAACCGTTGTTCTCCGCAAACGACCAAGCCCCGCTTACCATAGAATTGCTTATCTTTGCGCTTTCAAAGCAAGCACACTATGGCCGAAAAGAAAGTCTCCCGTCAAGAAGATTACGCAACCTGGTACAACGACCTCGTTTATAAAGCCGACCTCGCTGAGCACTCCGATGTGCGCGGTTGTATGGTCATCAAACCTTATGGCTATGCCATCTGGGAAAACATGCGCGACGTCCTCGATGCCAAATTCAAAGAAACTGGCCATTCGAATGCCTATTTCCCACTCTTTATTCCCAAGAGCTACCTCAGTAAAGAAGCTGCGCACGTCGACGGCTTTGCCAAAGAATGTGCTGTGGTCACACATTATCGCCTCAAAAATGCCGAAGACGGCAGCGGCATTATTGTGGATCCAGACGCTAAATTACAAGAAGAACTCATCGTTCGCCCCACCTCAGAAACCATTATCTGGAATTCTTATAAAAACTGGATACAGTCTTATCGCGACCTCCCCATCTTGATCAATCAATGGGCCAATGTAGTCCGCTGGGAAATGCGCACGCGTTTGTTTTTGCGCACAACAGAATTCTTGTGGCAAGAAGGACACACCGCTCACGCAACCAAAACAGAAGCGATTGCCGAGGCCGAACAAATGCTAGACGTCTACGCAGAATTTGCCGAAAACTACATGGCCATGCCAGTACTCAAAGGCCGTAAAACTGCGAGCGAACGCTTTGCCGGAGCCGAAGACACGCTCTGTATTGAAGCCCTCATGCAAGACGGCAAGGCCTTGCAGGCGGGCACAAGTCATTTTCTTGGTCAGAATTTTGCCAAGGCTTTTGAAGTAAAATTTGCAGATAAAGAAGGCAAGCTAGACTACGTTTGGGCTACCTCTTGGGGTGTTTCCACACGCTTAATGGGTGCGCTTATCATGACGCATTCTGACGACGAAGGGCTTATTGTGCCGCCGGCTTTGGCGCCAATTCAAGTAGTTGGAGTGCCTATTTACCGCACCGAAGAAGAGCTCAATCAAATCAATGTCAAATTCCAACAATTGGCACAAGAATTCAAGGCAAAAGGCATTCGCTTCAAATACGACAACGACGACAACCGTCGCCCAGGATGGAAGTTCGCCGAATACGAAACCAAAGGTGTTCCCGTGCGTTTGGCCATGGGGCCGCGCGATCTCGAGAACGGCAAAATTGAAGTGGCTCGTCGCGATACCAAATCCAAAGAAACCCTCGATTTCGCTAATTTAGTGGAGGTCATTGAGTCCCTATTAAAAGACATTCAACAAAATCTCTTACAGCGTGCGGTAGATTTCCGCACTGCCAATACACACACCATAGATTCTTACGAACAATTCAAGATCGACATTGAAAATGGCGGTTTTTTCTTGGCCCATTGGGACGGCACTGCCGAAACCGAAGAACGCATCAAGCAAGAGACCAAAGCCACCATTCGTTGCATTCCTTTTGATCAGCAACCGGAGCCTGGTGTTTGTATGGTCACAGGGAAGCCATCAGCAGGTCGTGTTGTGTTTGCCAAAGCTTATTAATGGCCGTATTTGCCTTTAAAGATTTTACTGTTCGTCAAGAGAATAGTCCGTTAAAGGTCAGTACGGACGCTATTTTATTGGGTGCGAGCGTCCAAATACCCCATAAGCACTTGAAAATCCTAGATGTAGGTACGGGCAATGGTGTCATCGCATTAATGCTTGCTTCTCGCTTTGATGAAGTCCACATCACAGGTATTGATCCGAGCGAAGGCGCCGTACAAGACGCGCAGTTCAATTTTGGAAATTCTAGATATGCTTCCCGCTTAAAGGCCATTCAAACCACACTTTCTGCCTTGCCTTTGGATCAAAAATACGATGTAGTCGTCTCGAATCCTCCATTTTTTATCGATAGTTTACCAGCGCAACACGCGCTTGATCAGCAGGCCAAACACATGGCTGAACCTGCTTATTTTGACTTACTTCAAGACCTTTGTTTGCGCTGTCATGAAGCGGGCCAAATTTGGCTTATTTTGCCGCCTTTACTAGCTGCTCAGACACTAGATTTTTGTCAATTGCAGGGTTGGAACTGTGCGCAAGAAATTCATTTTCATGCGAATGCGCAAAAATTAGACAAGCGTTGGGTTTTGTGTTTGGAGAGAAATGCCAAAAAAGATAAAGTTCGGACTTATTTTATTCGAGATTTGGACGGGAGCTATCATGCAGATTACCGCAAGCTAGCAGGGCATTTTCATGACAGGCCAATCTAAATTTTCTTTTTAAGACGCGCTAAATCGGTGCTGAGCCCGATGGTTTGGATGCTGCCAGCTTTGGAATAAAACTGAACGGCGTAGTCGAGATCAAAACGCTTGATGTGCAAGCGCGTTCCAAAAGAAAAGCCCGCTAGGCCAGGAAAATCATCGAGTTTCAGTTGTTGTCTGCGGTTGTAATCAAAACCCATTCGAATTTGAATGGCTCCTTTAGGGATGAGTTCGAGCTGAAAATGCAGGTGGTTCGCAATTTTTTCTCCAATATTGGGTGCGTAAACCGGAATGGTATCGCCGGTGAGCGGATCTAGGGTTGCTGTGGCATTTGGATCGAGCCAAATATTTTGTGAACGATTGAGTGAATGCCCTACCAAATGAAAACGAAACGGTGCATGCGCTAGGCGGAAACTAACAGCTGCATAAACGTCTAGGGGCAGCACAGAATTGGCTTGCGGTGTGTAGTCTTTAAAAATATAGCCTGCATTTCTGAGGCCAAGCGCGGCTACAAATTGTTGATTGGGGTGCACCAAAAGTGCTGAAAAGTGAGTAGAGAATCCAAAAGCGCTAAACCGTTCTAAATGTGAACCAAGGAGATTGATTTGAGCGCCAATTCTAAAATAAGGATTGGGCGTATAGGCATAGCTCGTGCCGATGTTGTAATCTAAGGCATTAAATGTTCCGGTAACTTGCCCTTCTGTGTTGGTCTGGTTAAAAGAGCCGTAATTCATGTAGCGCAAGTAAGGCGCAAAAACACCCCATTTGGTTTTTACAGCGCTCACCAGCGAGCCGTAATGCACACCGCTCGGTAAAATGCCAACAGAAGTGTGGTATTGGTTGTTGAGCGAAGCGTCTAGGAGGCCAGGCTGATCTATGCTGAGCCCAACTTCTTTGTCATTGAGTGCGTATAACCTGCCGCCAACCCCTGCGTTTGTCGCGTTATTGAGTTGATTCAGGTACGTAAACGCGTGTGTTCCCCAGCTGTACTGCGCTTGTGCGCTGAAAACGCAGCCAAATAAGATGAAGCCAATTAATTTCATAAGCTTTAAACGCATAACGTCAAATCAGATTGTGAAAATACAATAAAAAATAGTGTCAAAAACTTTGGAACAATAATTGCATATCGCCAAAACATGAAGCCTACAAGTACCCTCCACCAACAATTTGAAAGCCTCTACGCAACGGAGCAGCGGTTTTTCAAACACATTATTGCACGCTATTTTACTGGCGCCCAGCAACAAGACGTCTTACAAGATTTTTCAATCCATTTGTACGCGCAGCTGGCCAAACTTCAGCCTGAAAACAGCCATCTCTTTGAATCAAAAGCATGGTTGCGAAAAGTATTGGTGCATTTTTGTATTTCTCAATTGCGCAAAAATCAGGCGCAGAAAAACAGTGTTTGGCAGCAAACAACAGTCTTCTATGTCTTGGCTGCTCAGGAGTGTGCGCCACAGCGCGAATTGGAATTGCAGGCTTTATACCTTGAGGCGCTTGGTTGTGTAGATAAAAAGGAGGCCTTGATCTTGAAAATGAAATACGAGTACAAGCGAAGTTCTAAAGAAATTGAACAGCGCTTAGGCCTTCAGCATGTAGATGTGTTGTTGTCTAGAATTAGGTTGAAAATCAAGAAAAAAATTGGCCGTATAGACCTCGATTGGCTCTAAACTTATAATAGGTTCAAAAGTCAAGGTGTCTTTCTTTCTTTTCTAAGTAGATGTCGTCTATCGTGACCAAAATTGCCGTTTCTTCTACCGCACCAAAATCGGCATTGACTGCGGTATCGAAGGTGCGCATGGTAGGGGAGAGGTTCATGTAAATATTCATGAGCGGCGGAATAAACGTGCCCCGATCTCTCACAAATTGATTGAGCACTTTGAACGCTTCCTTGAAGTCTAAGCCCGAAACGAGTGAGGTAAAGTCTGAACTGGAACGGAAATCTAAAGGATGAAAGGCTTCAATGAGGTGGTCTGGATCTTGGAAAAAGTGGTGTAAAAACTGTAGCAAGAAATCTCTGCTTTCGCGGTCGTAATCAGGGTACATGGTTACCTTTCCAAAGAAATACTTGATTTGAGGATAAAAGCGGATGAGGGCACCTAGACCATCCCAGATGTTATCGAGTGCAAACAAACCTTTTTTAGGATTGACATTTGGCTGAAAATTGGGCTGTACCCAGCTTCTGCCTAGCTCAATGGTGTAGGGTAAAAAGTTGTTTTTGAATAAGTCACTGAATTCAAAATAGTGGGTCGTAGACAGCTCAAAAGCGCCGTTTTCATTTTTGGCCTCTGCACAGATTTTGTAGCGGTAGCCGCCGATGATTTCTTGGTCTTCTACGGACCAAACAATGAGTTGGTCATAGGCATAGGGGCCAAAATCGTGCGCGTCTAGGTCAATTTCTTCGCCTGTGCCACCACCTGAAGCTCTAAAGGTGAGTTCGCGCAAGCGCCCGATTTCTTGCAAAACAGCCGGTGAATTTTCGGCATTGACGCGGTATATTTCGTTGCCGCCTTTGCGCGTGGTGCGCAAAAAACGTTCGCTGTTTAATTCTTGGCGCAATAAATCGCGGTCAATAGGGTCAATGATTGTTTTCATCGGTTGGTTTTAGGCTATACACATGATTTTTTATCCAATTGGCGGCGGCGTAGTCGTTGAGGTCTGTTGGAAGTTGTTGTGGGTTGAGGGCTGCGCCGATCACAAAAGTGATCTTGCCTTTTTTTTGCTTATACATTTCGTCTACAAGCAAGAACATCTCGATATTCGCTTTGATGCCAATGCGTTTGCGCCAGCGATTGACGCGGTAAAATGCATTGGACAAGCGCCCATCGATATAAATGGGGACAATCGGACGCTGCAGCTGGCGGGCGTAGCTGACAAACGTTTTTTTCCATTCGGCTTCAATAATTTGACCGTAATGAATGCGCGTCACCATTCCCGCAGGGAAAATAATCACGGCTTGTTCTTTTTCAAAGGCGCTGCGGATATTTTGCCGCACCTCACCGTCGTTGCGCCCAAATTTATTGATACCCACAAATAAATGAGAGAGTTGCTTGATATTGAGCAGTATGTCATTGACTATCAATGCGACATCAGGACGCTTGTTTCTGAGCGCATGAATGAGCGCAACACCGTCCATGCCACCAAGCGGGTGGTTCAAGGCGAGAATAGCCCCGCCGGTCTCAGGGATATTTTCTAGGCCATGAATTTCAATATCAATTTCAAAATAGTCGATGATGGCCTCGCAAAATGCGTGGTCTTGGAGATGACCGTAGGCTGTCAAAAACGAATTGATTTCTTCTTGGTGAAGTTTGCGTTTCAAGAATGAAATGACAAAGCGCGGTAGCCACTTGAGCAAACGTGGGTTTTTGCTTTTGATGAGTGCCTCGATATCAATTAAGTCGTGTTTAGACATGCCGTAAAATTAAGCTGAATAATTGAAATTGAGCACCAGGCCGTCATAGGCTAACTGCACATTGGTGGGCAGCGTTTCGTTGATTTGCGCATGTAAGCCAAAGAGATGCGAGATGTGTGTGAGGTAGCTTTGCTTGGGCTTGATTTCGGCGATGAACGCCAGCGCTTCAGCTAAATTGAAGTGCGAAGGATGCGGATATTTGTGCAGGGCATTGATGATCAAGATGTCTAAGTCTTGAAGTTTAGATTTCTCAAGCGCAGTAATTGTTTTGGCATCTGTGATGTAGGCTAACTTGCCAAAACGAAAACCCAATACTTGCATTTGGTGGTGCCAAACTTCAATAGCATCAATGGTATAGCTACCCACCTGAAAGCGCTCAACTTCCAGGTGGCGGATTTCAAAACGGGGCACCCCCGGATATGGTTCGGCTTCAAAAGCATAGTGAAATTCGCGTTTGAGCGCTATTTCTACCTTTGGTGTACAGTAAATGGGGAAATCGGCTTGCAGGTGGTAATTGAATGCGCGGATGTCGTCGAGACCTGCGATGTGGTCTTTGTGCTCGTGGGTCAGCAGAATGGCGTCGAGGTGCTTGACTTTTGCACGCAGCATTTGTTGTCTGAAATCGGGGCCTGCATCTATAGCGATGGTGAGCTCAGGGAATTCAAGCAGCACACTTGCGCGCAAACGTTGGTCTTTGGGATCTGTAGACTGACACGTTGGGCAAGAACAGGCAATGACCGGTACACCTTGAGAGGTACCCGAACCCAGAAAAGTGAGTTTTCCTTTGGGGGTAGTGGTCATTGAACGCTTGAATTGAGGTCGATGCGTTTTTGCCCAGTGGGTTTGCGCATGAACTGATGAACAATTGTTTTGCTGTCGCGGTTTTCTTTTTCAACGTTGATGTAGCGCGCCCAGTACAGTGGTTCTTTGCCATGAAAATGAAACGGGGCATAACCAAAACCTCTGTAAATGCCATTTTCTATCCAAACCAAGCTTTTTTCTCCTTTGTTACGGCCTTTATCTACCAGAAAGAAAGTGTCTCCATTGAACTGCAGTTGGTCAATGTATTGCTGAACCCGATTGTTGTAGGCCACAGGGTCTTCTTCTTGAACACAAGCGCCTTTGCATTGCTGAATGGTATAATGAAAACAAGCACTTTGCGTAGGGTATAGATAGCAAAGTTTTTGACACAATTCAAGGTTGCTTGCGATGTATTCTAGGTACGATTGCGCTTCCTTTTTGGAGGTGAATTGAAGCAGCGGTTCTTCGTCTTTTTTGGCAGTACTTTCAATTTTGAGCCTGATGTAACCGTCGAAATCTTGTTGGTCGTAGAGGCCAAAAGGAAACAAGCTTTTGCGAAGTTTTCGATTGTAAATGGGTTTGTGTTCTTTGATGAGGTTCGATTCAAGTAACATAGCAATGAGCTCTGAGCCTGTGAGTTCGTATTCAACCCTGCAAATATCTTGGATCATTTTGAGCCCTTTGGCAGTTTTGTGGTTGCGCAGGTGTTGTTCGATGCGCTTTTTGATATGAATGCTCTTGCCGACGTAAATGAGCTGATTGAACTCGTTGTAAAGTTTGTAGATACCCGTTTTATTGGGTAGCTCTTCGATGCTCTCTAAACTGAGGTTCGGATGGACTGATTTAGGATTGAGTACATCTTGGATAAACGTTTGAAGCTGGTTTTTGTCAGTTTCAATTAAAATGGTGAAGAGTTGGGCAGTCGCCTTTGCATCGCCGTCGGCACGGTGGCGGGCAGCATTGGGTATGTCGAGGTCTGCACAGATTTTGCCTAAACTGTAAGATGCATAACCAGGCAATACAATGCGCGCAGCCCTAACGGTGCAAAGTTGCGGCATTCTAAATTCATAACCCAAGCGCTTGAATTCACTCTTAAACATGCCGTAGTCAAAAGCAACATTGTGCGCTACAAAAGTACAGCCTTCACAAAACGCGATGATTTGCTTGGCGAGTTCGTAAAATTTAGGAGCACCAGCCACCATTTTGTCTGTGATGCCGGTGAGACGAACAATAAATTCTGGAATGGCTTGTTCGGGATCTACGAGGCTCTGGAAGTGGTCAATGACTTGTTTGCCGTCGTGTTTATACATGGCCAACTCTGTTATTTTGGAGTCTTTGGTGTGGCCACCTGTAGTTTCAACATCGACAATGACATAATTCATGCCTACGAAGTTAGAAAAAAGCGTGGGTCTGTGTTTTTGTAAGCTTCCAATTTTTTCGTTTTCTTTGACAAAAAATTGATTCTCATGAAAACCATCTTGCTTTTTGAGTCGAAGAGCTTAGATCTGTACGATCTTATCTTTAGGGTGGCGCACTTTGAAGTCGTAGTCAAAGTTGAGGTTCTCCTTGGCCTTAAGCTTCAGTTTCCATTCAATGAGCCCTGTTTTTTCATCGAGCGAACCCTTACCTAAATTGGATTTTTCTATCGTGATTTCAGGGTTGGTGGTGAGTGGTACTTGGTCTTGAATAATGAGGTCTATCTCTGAAGACTTGAGGTTGCGCACTTCAATGTTATAGGCAAAATTGCGTTCCTTTTTGTCTTGAATGATGCGCTCTTTGCTTTGGTCTTTGAGCAAGGTGCGTTTCACGACAATGTTCGGGTCTTTTCCTAAGGATAAATTGAGTGTGTCATCCATTGTGGTGGGGTCGAGATATGTTTCTCCTATGTAGCTGCCGTCAAAGAAGATATTGGCTTTGGCCGGAACCAATTGGAGTTCGTCTAGTTTGGTCATTTGCGCCACAAGATAAACACCCGGGTCGAGTTTCGGAACGGCATAGTAGCGGAAGCTCGTGTTGAGTTCTGTTTGCTTCACCAATACCATGCGCACTTGATTGTCTGAGGCAATGCTGTAGTTGAGGTCTATTTTGAATTCGGCCGCAATGAGTTGTTGTACAATTGTGGTGAATTGATTGGCGTTCAGTGCATCCACCTCGAGTAAACCATTGCTTTGTGAAGAATACATAAAACCCATGTTCATGGCGGAGGTGTTCACTGAAGGAGCGTCATCATTTTCATATTGATCAGAGCGGAGTTTGGCTTTTTCTTCTAATTTTCTTCTAAATTCTTGGTAGTCGATATACCACGGGCTGAGTTCGGGCTTGGTTTTGTTGGCATAAGGGTTGTTGGTCGAGATGCTCAGCTTGATGTCGTCCCAGTCCAAACCTGTTTGCTGGCGCACCTGCGCTTTGTAAGTAAGGCTAATTTTACCAGAAGCTGCTTCGCTGCGGATATCGTAAAGTGGCGTCCAGCCGGCATTGGAGGCCAAGTAGGAGAGCTCTATTTTGCCTGTTGCCGCTTCTTTGGCCATAAAGGTGATGATGATGCGCGGAATCCCTTTGATCTCTGGTGTGGGGTTGTTTTGTTCGGCGTAATTGCGCAGATCGTTGAGTCTGGTATCGAGGGCTGCGAAAACATCATTTTTTTTCACTTTTTGACGGTCTAGTGCACTGATTTTTTTGTTGAGTTCGGAAACCTTAGTGGTGTAATAATCGACAGTTGCTTTCAATAACTGAATACTGTCATTGACTTTTCCTTGGCCTTTAACGGCGCCGTTTGAGATGATGATTTTGCGGGCAGCCACCAGCACTTCAATTTCGTCACTGATATCGCGGAGTTCAAAATTCACCAAAATGATTGAGTCTTCGAGTGCTTTAATTGAGGCACGGATTTTAGGGGGCAATTCGCCTGAACCAACGCTAACGGATGGTTGCGGGTAGTAAAATTCGTATTTAGAATCGAGGATTACTACAGCGCCCGTGGCTTTTACCTGGATTGTGCTTGGTGAAATTTGCGGCGAGATACCTTCTACGATGACTTCGCTGACGCCTGCTTTAATAGTGTAGTTGGCTTTGTGTTGGAGCTGCGCCCCTTGCATGTAAACCGTTACACCGGTGAGTGGCCCTTTGACCGTGAGCGGTTCGTTGGCAAAAAGTGTAGATCCGAGGAGGATAAACGTGAAGCATAAAGTAATTTTCATATGGTTTGATTTTAGAGAGGTATTGAAGCGGGTTTTCTAGCGCAAAAGTAAGCGCTTTATTATAAGTCGTATCTTTGTAGCAATGAAATTCGAAGACTACCATATTGATCAAAAAATTAAGGACCAACTAGAAGTGCTCGGTTTCAGACGCCCGACCGACATCCAATACCGTGCCATAAAACATATCTTGGATGGCGAAGATGTCATGGCCGTGGCCCAGACCGGAACCGGCAAGACCGCCGCGTTTGTCATTCCCGTGCTTAACAAATTACTGAAGTATAAAAAAAACGCCACCAACTCCATTCAAATCCGCTGTATTGTTTTGGTGCCAACCCGTGAACTTGCCCAACAAATTACGGGTGTATTTGAGCAAATAGGCGCCCAAACCAAAGTAAAAGTCATTGGTTTGTATGGCGGTGTAGAGCAAGAGGCGCAAATCAAGCAACTGCAGGTAGGCGCTGAGGTGCTCATCGCTACCCCAGGCCGTATGTTTGACCTCATTTCCCAGGGCCACTTAGATGTATCTGGTGTGCACACACTTGTGCTAGACGAAGCCGACCTCATGCTCGACCTCGGCTTCAACAAAGACATCCAAGACATTATCAAAAAGATACCTGCCAAGCACCAAACCTTGTTTTTTACCGCCACCATCGATAAAAAAATCAAGTCTTTGGCTTATGACGTCGTGCGCTCGGCCATCCGCATTCAGTTGTCTCCTCAAAACCCGGTTTCTAAGAATGTTCAGCACGCCGTTGCTTTCATTGAAATGGACGACAAACGGTTTTTCTTGGAAAACATGATCGGTGAATACCCCGAGGCGCGCTTTCTTGTTTTTGCACGCACCAAAGTGCGTGTAGAACGCGTAGTGAAAGCACTCGAACGCGCGGGTGTGCATGCCGAGGCCTTGCATGGAGGCGTACCTCAAAATGAAAGATTTGCGCTCTTGGAACGTTTTCGCGAAGTTAAAAACCAAGTGCTCATCACCACCGATGTTTCGGCGCGAGGCATCGATATTCCCAACATGGAATACGTCATCAATTATGATTTGCCAGACAACCCTGAAAACTACGTGCACCGTTGCGGTCGAACGGGTAGGGGCAATGCACTTGGGCAAGCACTTTCCTTTTGTAGCAAAGATGAACTTCCGCTTCTGGACGCCATAGAAGCCTACACCGGAGAAGATGTCTTGCGCTATGAAATCTCTGAAGGCGAATACAAAGCCATATTGTTTGACGTAGATGACCCCAATTACAACTGGCAAAAATTATTGGACGAAAATTCAAATCCAGACTTTTGGGAGGATTAATTCATAAATAATTGTTATTTTCATCAAAAATTAATTTAATAATTAACCATGAAAAGGAAAACTTACTTGCTAGCCCTAGTATTGTGTCTAACGTCTATAACTTTTGCACAAACTAAAAAATTCCACGGTGTCAGTTTCAATACAGAATTGAAACTAGACGGTGAAAACCTAGTCATTAACGGTGCAGGTTTACGTGAAAAGTACTTCATGGACCTCTACGTTGCAGGTCTATACGTACCGAAGAAGACAGAAGACGCCAAAAAAGTCATCTACGACGACACCGAAATGGCCATTCACATCAAAATTGTTTCAAGCAGCGTTACGCGCGAGCGTTTCATCGAGTCTGTCAATGCAGGTTTTGCAACTTCAAAACATGGCAGCGCGAGCAAAGAAGAAATCAAAAAATTCGTTGGTTTTTTCAGTGAGTCTATCGAAGAAGGCGACAAAATCTACCTCGACTACATTCCTGGTAAAGGCGTTCGTGTTACTAAAAATGGCGCTGTCAAAGGCACTATCCCCGGTTTAGATTTCAAAAAAGCACTCTTCGGCATTTGGTTTGGAACGCCACCCGTTCAAGAGAGCCTCAAAGAAGAAATGTTGGGCAAAGATTAGCATCTTACCTTTTAAAATATATAAAGCCACGCAAGTGGCTTTTTTTTGTGACTTAAGTCACATTTTACAAGCAAACAATGGCGTATTTTTGTATCAAATTGCAGCAGATGAAAGTAGAACAGATTTATACAGGTTGTTTGGCTCAAGGTGCTTACTATGTAGTGAGTAACAACGAAGCTTTTATAATTGACCCATTAAGGGAAGTACAGCCTTACTTAGACCGCATTACAGCTGACGGCGTAACGCTTCAATATATTTTTGAAACGCATTTTCATGCCGATTTTGTTTCAGGTCACCTCGATTTGAGCAAGCAAACGGGCGCCCCAATTGTCTATGGTCCAACGGCACAGCCTGAATTCGAGGCTATAACTGCGCAAGATGGGCAAGTATTTGAAATTGGAGACATCAAAATTAAAGTATTGCACACCCCAGGCCACACCATGGAGAGCACTACTTTTTTGTTGATCAACGAAGCAGGTAAAGACGAAGCCATCTTTTCAGGAGACACCCTCTTTTTAGGTGATGTCGGCCGCCCAGACCTCGCACAAAAAGCTGCCCATATGACCCAAGAACAATTGGCAGGTATGCTCTATGAATCATTGATGACCAAAATCATGCCTTTAGCGGATGACATTACTGTTTATCCAGCACATGGCGCAGGCTCCGCTTGTGGCAAAAACATGATGAAAGAAACGGTTGACACGCTCGGTAACCAAAAGAAAATGAATTATGCCTTGAATCAGCCCAATAAGGAAGCATTCATTGCAGCCGTTACTGATGGTTTATTGCCCCCGCCTGCTTATTTTGGTCAAAATGTGGCCATGAACAAAAAAGGTTATGACAGTTTTGAAGTGGTAAAAGCAAGAGCTTTGTCGCCATTGAGCCCAGAAGCATTTGAAACACTTGTTGAAGCAACCAGTGCCTTGATTTTAGATACGCGTTCGCCAGGCGATTTTTACAAAGGTTTTATCCCGAAGTCCGTCAATATCGGTATCAAAGGCGATTTTGCCCCTTGGGTAGGAGCACTTATTGGCGATGTCAAGCAAGAAATAGTCCTCATTACAGAAGCCGGTATGGAAGAAGAAGTTATTACGCGTTTGAGTCGTGTTGGTTTTGATAAGGTGCTTGGTTATTTAGAAGGTGGTTTTGCCGCATGGCAAGAAGCCGGAAAAGAAGAGGATCAAGTAACGCGCATTGCAGCCGAAGAATTTGCTGCACAATTTAAAGCAGGCGAATCTATGGTTATTGACGTGCGCAAAGAAAGTGAGTATGAAGCAGAGCACATTGAAGATGCTTACAGCAAACCACTAGCTTACATCAACGACTGGACCAAAGATATTCAGCCAGACGAACACTTCTTTTTGCATTGCGCTGGCGGTTACCGCAGTATGATTGCGGCCTCTATTTTGCAAGCGCGTGGCTACCGCAACTTTACTGAAGTAGAAGGCGGTTTTGGTGCCATTTCTAAAACAGCAGTGCCAAGAACTAATTTTATATGTCAGAGCAAAGTGCTGAAGCTTTAAGTTTCTTTACAAATGACCTTCGATCTACTCTCCATATTTGGTCTTCTTGCTAGCGTTTTAATTGGTATTTCACTCGGGCTTATAGGAGGTGGAGGATCCATTTTAACGGTTCCTGTACTCGTTTATCTTTTCAATGTAGACCCTATTCTCGCCATAGCCTATTCACTATTTATTGTAGGTTTGAGTAGTTTGGTGGGTGCTTTTCCAAAATACAAGTCGGGGCTCATTGACCTCAAAACAGCAGTTGTTTTTGGCATCCCCTCCATCATTGCCGTTTTTCTAACCAGAAAGGTGCTGGTTCCTGCAATTCCATCCATTCTTTTTGAATTCGCAGGTATATCGGTGACTAAAGCGTTGGCCCTGATGTTGCTTTTTGCAGTACTAATGGTGGCTGCTTCGGTTTCTATGATCCGAGACCATAAAAAAGAGGCGCAAGAATCAAATGAACCGCGTGTGTTCAATTACCCAATGATTTTACTAGAGGGAAGTGTGGTTGGTGTTTTAACTGGATTGGTAGGCGCAGGTGGCGGATTCTTGATCATTCCAGCTTTGGTGCTGCTCAGTAAATTACCAATGAAACAAGCCGTAGGCACGAGTTTATTGATCATTGGCGCCAAATCTTTAATTGGCTTTACCGGGGATGTCATGGAAAACTTTGATCAAATGAATTGGACCTTATTGTCATTGGTAACGGCACTTGCAATCGTTGGTATTTTCTTCGGTAACCAACTCTCTAAAAAAATAGATGGTGCACCATTAAAGAAAGGTTTTGGTTGGTTTGTGTTGGTAATGGGAATCTATATTATCATTAAAGAGTTGCTTTTTCCAGGCGCACAAGCTCATTAAACTAAAACATGAGGTAATTTAATTTAAATATTTGATTAATAATATTTTAATGACATGAATACATTTTTTTTTACCTTCCTTTCTTTCTTGTTTTTCTCTCAAACTTTTGCTCAAACCGGCAATTTTCCTTTTGAAATTGTACTCAAGGTAGACTCCATTTCCGGCTTTAATGGCCTGCATTCTTTTGCTTATGGGCAACGCGATGGCAAGGTCTTATTGATCGGCGGTAGGCCAGACGGCATTCACGCCCGCCAGCCCTTTAATGCATTTCCGGCAAGTCAGAACAACCAAATATTGCAAGTATTAGACATCGCTACCCAACAATCTTGGAGCCGTCCTTTGAGCGAGTTATCTGTTTCCTTGCAGGAGCAATTGCAAAGCACCAACATGAACTTTTACCAAGACGGCAATTCCTTGATTTTAGCAGGCGGTTACGCCTTTAGCAATTCGGCCAATGACCACATTACCTTTCCGAATCTGACGCGCATTGATCTAGATGGTGCAATCAACGCGGTCATCAACAATCAAGCGTTAAGCACTTTCTTTGAACAAATACAAGATGAGCGCTTTGCGGTTACAGGTGGAAACATCGGGAAAATAGGTAGTCAATATTACTTAGTGGGTGGGCATCGTTTTGACGGGCGCTACAACCCCATGAACAACCCAACGTTTGTGCAAGCGTATGTGGACGGCCTTAAAAAATTTGAATTGAGTGCGCCGGGGCAAGGCTTAGCAGTACTCAATTACCAATTGGTGACAGATCAAGTCAATTTGCATCGCCGCGACTACAACTTGCTGCCGCATGTGTATCCGAATGGCGAAGTAGGCTATCTCATTTCATCTGGCGTGTTTCAAATCAATGCCGACTTGCCTTTTTTGTATCCTGTGGAAATCAAAAGTAGCGGCCACACCGCTGTCAATGGCTTTAGTCAGTACTTGAGCAATTACCATTCGAGTAAATTCAGCTTGTATGATAGCGCAACCCAAACCATGCACCATCTTTTTCTAGGCGGAATCAGTCAGTATTATTACCAAAATGGAACGCTGATTAATGATCAAAATGTTCCATTTGTGCGCACCATAAGCCGCTGTGCACAGGGCCCCGATGGCACTTATCAAGAATATGTGTTAGGGACAGAAATGCCCGCATTACTCGGCGCAGGTGCGGAGTTTATTCTTTTGGAACAAGTGCCACAGTACATCTCGGACATCATTGACCTCGCAGCGTTGAGTGGTGATTCCATCTTCATTGGGCATGTAGTAGGCGGCATCAAAAGCCCAACGCTGAACCCATTTACCAACAACAATACGGGCGTAACCGATGCCAATGCGGTCATTTATCAGGTGTGGTTGAAAAGAACCAATGTGGGTGCCATAGAGGTGCAGGCTCCTCAGCTTGTTTCAAATGTGAATTTATATCCGAATCCAGCAAAAGAAATAGTTTTTCTTGATTTTGAACTTGCTCAAAAAGCAAATGTGGAGTGTTTCATCACAGATGCCAACGGGAAGTTAGTGCACGAGGTCTATTACGAAAAAATCAAAAACACCAAGAAAACTATAGATTTAAAAACCCTTGGTTTGCAGCCAGGCAACTACACCGTACAACTCATTTTCAACGACCAACAAGTGCTCACCAAACAACTCAACATCCAATGAAAGCATTCTGGAAAGCATCTTCCGTATCATGTTAAGAATTCCGAACTTTAGGCGTTATCTTTTCGGGAAATGAAATTAACGAGGCTACTTTTCTTTTTTTTCAACTTTTTGACGTTTGTACTGCAGGCGCAAGACAACTGTGAATTCAAGCCCACCAATAAAAAAGGTGGGCATTATCTTTTTTCTACTTTTTACGAAGACGACCTTCAAACGCCGCGCGATGGTGTTTGTCAAATTATACATTTGGGTAAAATTTATGAGCGCCGCGTTTTCGTTAAAGGCCGCTTGGTGGAAGAAACTCTCAATACCTTTGAAGGCAATTCGCGTGTGCGCAGTAAGTTCTCCCTCTGGGACGGCGATTCGCTGCTCATTGACCAAAAAGTATATTACGAAAATGGCCCCCTACAAACGCACAACATTTATTACTTGGATGCGACAGGGCGCCGTTGTGTAAAAACAATTGAATTTGGCCTCAAAGGGCAAAAACGATTTGAACACTCCTATGGTTGGGTGCGCTACCGCGAGCTCAATGAGTCCGACAAAAGCCAGCACCCCGAACATACGGTTGACGAAGACGGCTATACCTATTTGATGGTTCCCTTTGGTGCAGAAAAAACGTATGATGACACCGGTGAGCTCATGGAACTCAAATACCATCAATTTATCAAAAATGGGCAATATGAGCACCGGTCGTTGAACGGTCCTGTGTATACCTACTACCAAAACGGCAAGCTCAAATCAAAAGGAACCCATAAAGACGGAAGCTTGTACGGCGTTTTCAAGAGTTATTATCCCGACGGCAAACTAGAGTCAGAGCGCCATTACGAAAATGATGTGCCGGTGGGCGAGTGGAAGGGCTGGCACGCCAACGGCCAACAAGCGTATTGGTATTTGTATGACCTAGAAACAGCGCATCCGTTTGAGCCCAACAAAAAAGAATGGGCCCAAAATGGTCAACTTACGCTAGAGCAGGTGTTGGATGTAGGTGCTAATGGTTATCTTAAAGAATGGACAGCTGCTGGGGTCCAAACCCATGATGTCAGCATCCAATTGCTAGACCGCAACAAAGGCGTAGAAACCTATTGGCACAACAACGGGCAGCTCCATTGGCGCCGAGACAATCGACAGGGGCAAGACACCACCATGATTCAATTTTATGAAAATGGTGAAATACAACGTTTGGATATCTCGAAAGAAAAGGGCTTGGACACCTACAAAGAACTGCGCCGTTGGTATCCCAAATTAGTTCCGGAAAGTGTATTTATTGTCGAGACGCGCGCTGACGGCTTTTTCAAGCAATTGATGGACTCCTATTACCCAAATGGCAAGCTCAAAAGCAGGGTAGAATACAAAAACAAAGAATGCTACAAAGAATTTTACGCCAGCAACGGCATTAAAATGCGCGCTTTACATACCATTTCGGATAGCTTGCACGGGCCGTATCAAGAATTAGATTCTACGGGCATGCTATTGCTCGACTACAGGTATACCTCAGGCTTGAGAGATGGCTGGTGCCGAGAATACGATGCTAACGGGTCTTTAATTTTTGAAAGCTTCTACGAGATGGGCATTCGCAATTCAAGCTATTCATCCGTTCATAAGAGAAAAGCATTGCCAAGTTTATCGATCGAAACCAAACAGGGCCTGGAGCGGCTGATCAAAACACAAAGACTAGACTCACTCCAATTCTCAAAGAGAGAAATAGAAACCCTGATTGAGTTGGCGTATCAGTTCATTCCCGAACAATTTGAACCCCTTCCTCAGACTGAATATAACGGCCTGCGCGATTTCAACCGTACTTTGCGTGTTCATTTGCGCCGTAAGGGCCCCATTATTTGGATGGATTTAAGTGCTTATGCAACGAGTTCCCTCACGCTCATCATCTATCCAGATATGGAAATTGAAATATTTAATCATCGGTATACCAAAGAAGAATTGAACACCGAACAAATTTGGACGCCTAAATTTTACATGTGGAACGACTGATGCTTTTATTGCTCTTTTTTTGGGTGGCTGTGTTGCGTGCCGACATGCTGCCCACTGAGTTGCGCTTTTCACTCAAGCAGGTTCCTACGCGCTCAGATCAGTATACCGTTTTGGAGTTAGAGATCAAAAACGCTTCTTCCTTGTATAACAGCATTTTAATTCCAGGCCATCCGCAATTGGGCATGGGTTTGTTTGAAGTAATTGCCTATGAGCGCGCCGAGACCATGAAGTGGACACTCGACACCACCTACAGCTTAGTGCTGCCCGATTCCGCTGCCGCAGACAGCAAATACATGCAGTTTTGGAGCCTGCGCCCTGGGGAAAGTTACAAGCAGCTTTTTGTCATCAACGAACCGCCGTCTTCAGGAAGGGCTTACCAAATCATATACCAACCACATGTATGCGAGGCTTATTTCAAGTATGCGTTTCGCTGGTACGATGAAGAAGGAGAGCCAACTGACGCGGCCATCGATGGCGACCAACGCTTTGCCTATCAAGGCCCTATGTATAGTGATCTTTGCGCTATCTTTTATGCAAACAATGAATTTCATTTAAAAGATCGAAAATCGAAAAATTTCTACCACGCCAACTGGAAACGCGTCAAAAGGAAACTTAAACGAAGCATGAAATGCCCTCAAACTTGGCCCATTCTCAGCGCACAATTGTACAGCCAAGCGGTTTTGGCGTCTTTGCCAAGCTATTCCCATCAATATTTAGTGGTGGAAACCAAAGAAGGAATTTGTACGGTGTCTTTAGGCTATCGCCTCGGAAAAATTTACCCAGTACGCAGTTTTTTGGCAAAAATCGCTCATCTTTGTGGTGCCAGACGCGTATTTTGGCGCACTTCTTCCACTAAAAAAGTAAAATTAACCCACTTTCAAATTACCCCTTTCCAATGAAATTGATCCTTACGCTCCTCTTCACATTTTCTTTTTCTGTCATCTTCGCCCAAGAAAACCCTGCAAGCAAAGAGATCAACGAAGCCATCAAAGAAATGGACGCCGGCAACTTTTCGCAGAGCCGTGTTATTTTAGAGGGCGTTTTGCAGAAAGACTCCACCAATTACGACGCTTGGTATGAGTATGCTTATAGCTACTACATGCAAAAAGATTACGCCAAGGCGGTGCAACTTATGCAAACCCAAACCGCTCATGCAGAAGCCACTGATCAATTGTGGCAAATGATTGGCAACAGCCAAGATATCATGGGTAACTCAGAAGACGCTTTGGCTACTTATGCCCAAGGCCTAGAGCGTTTTCCGAATAGTGGCCGCTTGTATGTAGAGTCTGGCAATATCTTCTTGATCAAAGGAGAAACCGAGAAGGCTATTCCGTATTATGAAAAAGGCATCCAGATGTCGCCTGAGTTCCCTTCAAACTATTACCGCTTGGCGCGTATTTTTTGCAATTCTGAAAACGAAATTTGGGGTATCATTTACGGAGAAATCTTCATGAATTTAGAGCGCAATACGCAACGCACCCGCGAAATCAGCGCCTTGCTTTACCAAACCTATCAAAAAGCGCTTGTTTACGAGAAAGGACAATGGCAAATTAGCTTTGCTAAAGACGCCAGCCCCTTTACGATAGACTTCGAAGTCACTTTAGGGCTAGCAGCCGCGGCTTATGGTATTGAAACCAAAAAGCCAAGTATCAATGTAGCTTCTCTTACGGCAATCAGAAAACAAATGCTACAAATCTTGACAGAGCAAGACAAAGCTAAAGGCATGGTGCTCTATTCATTTTGGCAAGGTATCGACGACATGAACTTCTGGGATGCTTACAACTATTGGATTTTTGCCCAAGCTCCAAACGACCAATTTGAAAAATGGCGCAAAAGCAATGAAACCAACTTCGGTTATTTCGTCAAGTGGTACAACCCCAATCCGATTGTGATCACTGAAGCCAATTATTTCTCGCGTTCTAAAATGCTCAATTGAGAAGGTAAGGAATCCTTATAATTATTGATTCGTTTGGGGTAACTACCCTTAAAAAAGAAGTGTTCGCCGCAAAGGTAATTCGGATTCCATTTTGAATTGCTTCTCTATCATTCGAAAGTACTTTACCCAGTAGGTCTATCGCTTGAATTTCAACTAGAGATAAACTGTAAATTTCAATTTGTAAAGGGTTGATCCATTTCCATTGAAAATTGCCGAGGGCAGAAAGCCCCGCATTGGAGCTGTTGACGTTTACCAGAACTGTATCTGTGTCGCAAAGTCCTTCAGCGACAAGCATGACTTGATAGCTCGATAAGTTGTATTCAAAACCTATTATTGGTCCGGTTTCTATGGTTCCATCTGGAAAATACCAGGTGAAATTAGCGGCCTCATTTGCTGTGGCTGAAAAACTCAATAAACTTGCGCCAGGAATGCTTGAATAACTCGCGTTGGCCTGCAGTGTACTGTCTTTATGTATGAGTTTCCAAGTTGAAAGACTATCCAAGACAATAGCACTTGCAATTTGTTGAATGAGCAATGCATCGGCGTGATCTATACCTGGATTGTAAGGGCTGCCAACACTGCTTTTATGAAACATAGATGTGTAAAATACACACGCTGCTAAATAAGACCCTTCTACACTTGGATGAGAGCCATCTTGTTGGTATAAATTGATGTTCGGATGGTTGTCTCGGACATATTTCCAAGCAACGCCAACTGGAGAAACCGCTGCATTGGCTGAGTCTGCAATGCGCAGGTACGCATCGCGCAAGCGGGTATTCATTTTGTCGAAGGTATTGATGGAATCCCACTGCGGATCGCCGTTTTGTCGGCCCCAGGTCATGAAAAAGTTGACCTGACTACAAGGTTGTATCGCTTTGGCGCTATCAGCAAGTTGCACGGCGTAGGGGAGCGATTGAGAATTGACTTGGTCGAACGGAAAGCTCGGTTCTTGGCTTTGGCCCTGCAAAATGATGTAATCCCATTCTTGCGCCGCCATTTTTTGATAGTTGATCGGGTTTAAAGCATGGTTTTGAAAGGTTTGGCCACCTGGCGTATTGCTGTCAAAGATGAGGTTGTCGCCTAGAGAGGCGCTCAAGTCGCTTACCATTGAAGGCAGGTTATTGACGCCCATGTAACTATTGCCGATGAAAAGAGCGCGCAGCGTGTCTTGTCCAAAGAGGAGCGTATTCAGAAAAAAAATACCGAAAAGTGTAATGATTCTCATGGATTGCGAATTTGTAAGGGTTTGGAATGTAAATAACCGCATACCAAAAATGCCGTCGGTAAAACGGCATTTGGTGGTGTCAAAGTCCGAAGGGACCATAAAGAGTTGCTTGGATTTGGTATTTCTTACAATCCGTTGGCAGCCATGCGCAATTTAAGGTCGATATACGCTTGCTCGTATGCTTCGCGTTGTTTTTTGTCGCGGTTGGAGATGTCCATGCGGCCCATTGTTTTGAGGATTTCGTCTGCTGCGGTGGTGTTGCGCAAAGCGAAGTAGGCCTCGAGTAGGTTGAAGTAAATAGCAACAGTGACGTCTTTGTCTATGCGTGCTTTTTTGTTTTCGATGTCAGACTCTTCGAGGGCTTTGTTCCAGATACCAATGGCTTCATTGAGTTTCATAGCGCCTTGTGCTTCGTTGGTGCCGAGCATCTTGAAGCCTAGATTGGCCGCATTAAAAGCGTCTAGCAAGTCGTTGTGTGACTCATTTTTAGATTTCACGAAATTGAGTTCGAAGGTTTCTTCGGTGCGCTCAAAACCAATGCGGTCATTGACCATGTGGTTCATTACTTTGAGGTTTTCTTGCAAACATTTGTCTTCCATTGATTTGACAACCGCGCTCACATCCATTGAAGGCTGTGTTTTGGTAGCTGCGCCTTTGTATAACTTGAATTCGGTGAATTCGGCAGGGGCAGCGGCGTAAATTTCTTGGTTAATGGCGTTGGTAACGCGGAAACTCATTGGGTGGCGATACGTAAACTCGATGTGGTAGTAAGTCACTTTAGTAGTGGTGCTTACGCCGTCTTTGCGAGATACTTCATCCTTTACTTCAGTAACAATTTTAGCTGGTGTAGCTTCAAACCCTTGCAAAGTAACGGTGTAGTTAAGGGCATTGGCAGCGCCTTTTTGCAAGCCGTCGATAAAGAGGTAGGTAGATGCCAATGCGTTGTAGTCATAAGCGGTTTTCATGACGGGCATTGTGATGGTGCGGCGATAAGGCTGGGCAACGTAGTCTTTGACAGGCTTGTTGTTTTCGTTGAGCACTTGTTTTTCGATGATTTTGGAAGCGGTAGATTTTTCGTTCCAGGCTTTGGTCTCGCGCTCGAATTTGTCGTCGGCAGCTTTTTGTTTGTTAGGCAGATCTGCCATGTCGCGCTGGTAGTCGGCTTCAGCTTGTGCTTTGTCGGCTTCGTATTGCGCCAGTAATTTTTGATTTTCTGCTTCGTAAGCAGCGGTAACTGTTGCGGTATAAGCTGTAGGCTTAGGCTG